>CP126168.1:2977500-3577500 GCA_032881465.1 Parvibaculaceae bacterium PLY_AMNH_Bact1 | reverse complement strand
CTTGGGGCTCGTTTCCGCTCCCCTCGGTCTGGAGTGATCCGGTAATCAGATTATCGTCATTCGAACCTGATTGTGCTGAGGCTGACGCGTGATCTGTCAGATAGCGCTCTGTCCGCATCTCCATCACGGCCTTCGACCCTTTGGTGTAGCGGCTCATTTGGAGGTAGAGCGGTAGCTCAGCAGCGATGGCGTCCATGATTGTGCGCACTCCGATTGATCTTGCGTCTTCCTGTGCAAGTCTCAGACCGAGAAAATGTTCATTATTTTCAGTTGGTTAGGGCGCTGGCGCTTATCGAGGTGGGCAGAAATTACCGAGATTGAGGGTGCAGGAAGGGCAGTATCCGCCGGTTGGGATTTTGAGGCTGCTTGTGGCAAACTGCGACAAATATTTGCTCTGCCGGCACCATGCGGCAAAACCCCCTCACGTTTCAGGACCTCATGACACAACAGACCGCCGCCGCGACACCCCAGGACATGTTGCGCCAGGCTTTCCAGCTCTTCGATCAAGGCAAGATTCAAGATGCCGCGAAGCTTGCTGAGGCTTTGCGAAAGCAGGCTCCTAACCATCCCGATGTTTTGCATCTAATGGGCCTAATCTGTCTCAGAACGGGCAACCCTCAAGATGCAGAAAAGCTGATTGGGCTCGCGGTTTCTGTTCTGCCTGACAAGGCTTTCTTGCGGGTAAACCTGGCAAACGCCTTGCGGCAGCAAGGAAAATCCAAGGAAGCTCGGGCGGCCTATGACAAAGCTGAGGGCCTCGATCCGGACTTTGCAGGGACATACCTCAACAGAGGCACACTTAATGCTGAGGAGGGTGATGCGGAAGCCGCCATTGAGGATTTTGAGGCGGTTATTCGGCTGCTGCCAGATGATCCACAGGGATATCTCAACCTGGGCCAATTTCACTTGGCGCAGGGAGCTTTTGCGGTAGCGCGGGATACCTATCTGGCTGGTCTCAAGAAACGCCCTGGTGGTCCCATGTTGCTGCTCGGATTGGCAAATTCATTGGAGCGTCTTGGGGATCTGGACGGTGCATTTGCAGCGGCAGATAACGTTCTTTCCCAAATGCCGGACCTGCCCGGCGCGTTGCGGATCTGGTCGAGCGTCAAGCGTCGCCAAGGCTCTGCGCAAGAGGCTCGGGATCGGCTCGAACGGGTGTCGGTTGCAAAACTGCCTGCGGGTGGGCGCCGCCTCATTCATGGGGAGCTGGCGCAGGTTTATGATCGCCTGAATGAAGCAGCGGACGCCTTCGATCATTTCGTCGCGCAGAATGATGCGGCAGCTCAGCAGTTGAGCGAAAGTGGGATCGACAAATCTTCCTACATGAAGCAGGTGAGCGACCTCAAAGAGACGTTCACCTCAGATTGGGTGAGGTCCTGGACACAGATTGAGCCAGGTGATCTCGACCCTGTTCCTGCGCCGGTTTTTCTGGTCGGCTTTCCGCGATCTGGCACGACACTTCTTGATCAGTTTCTTGATGCCCATAGCAAGATTGATGTTGTTGAAGAGCTGCCCGTTCTTCTGCCCTTGCGAGACGCCATACAAGCCTCGGGTGGGTACCCTCAGGGGCTGGCTGATCTCTCTTTAGTCAGGATCAATGAGCTTCGTCGTCTCTACATGTCCGAGCTTGAGCAAGCTGGTTTCGATGCTTCGGCAAAAACTGTAATCAATAAATTGCCGCTGAACATCATCCATGCTGGTCTGATTGCGCGGGTGTTTCCGGAGGCAAAATTCATCCTGGCCCTACGCCATCCGGCGGACGCGGTGCTCTCTTGTTTCATGCAGGACTTCCAGCTGAATGCGTCGATGGCGCACTTCCTCACCCTCAAAGACAGTGCGGCACTCTATGACGCTGTCATGTCGCTATGGGGCCAATACAGAGACTTACTGTCTCTAAATGTCGCTGAGGTTCGATACGAAAACCTTATCGCGGAACCGAACGCAGCGCTAAGTGATGCGATGTCTTTGTTAGAGCTCGACTGGGAAGAGGGTCAAAGCGATCATGTGGCTCATGCAGAAGCCCGAGGGTCCATCCGCACACCGTCCTACGGCCAGGTCACTCAGCCTCTTTATGACCGGGCAGCGGATCGTTGGCGTCGCTATGAGACGCATTTAGACGGAATTCTGCCCCGATTGGAACCGTTTGTCCGTGAATTCGGGTATGATTAACCTGATCACGGAACGCTCAAATGGACGTGAGGGGTTCCGTGAGGTGGTTGGCAAGCGGGGGTACGACAGCTACATGACCAGCAACGAAGGGGGCGGGGTACGCTTGTCCCGAGTGATAAGATGGTAGGACTGGGAGCTGACCCGAAGATGAGCACGATCAAAAAAATTCTGATTGTTGATGATGATGATGCGCTGCGTGACTCCCTCGTGGAGCAATTGGCATTGCATGAAGAATTCACCTGTAGTGCGACGACCTGCGCTGCCGAAGGTATTGAGCATGTACGTGGCAATCACGTTGATATTGTTCTGCTTGATGTAGGACTTCCCGACATGGATGGGCGCGAAGCATGCCGTTTGATGCGCAAGGGCGGCCTTAAAGCGCCGGTGATCATGCTAACAGGCGCTGATAGTGACAGCGACACGATCCTTGGTCTTGAAGCGGGCGCCAATGACTATGTCACTAAGCCATTCCGCTTTGGGGTGCTGCTGGCTCGTATCCGCGCGCACCTTCGCCAACATGAACAGAGTGAAGATGCTGTGTTCAAAATTGGTCCGTATACGTTCAAACCATCTGCGAAAATGCTGGTTGATGATGGGGACAAGAAAGTGCGCCTCACAGAAAAAGAAACAGCGATTCTCAAGTTTCTTTATCGTACCGGCGTCAAGACTGTGGGCCGTGATGTGCTGTTACACGAGGTCTGGGGCTATAATTCCGGCGTGACGACCCACACGCTGGAAACTCATATCTACCGGTTGCGCCAAAAGATTGAGCGCGATCCATCCAACGCCGAGCTTTTGGTAACGGAAGCCGGCGGTTACAAGCTCGTTCCGTAAAGCGCCAAATGTAGACCTGTCAGACCCGGTGTGTCGGGGCTGACAGGTAGATCAGGACGCCCAGCATGATGAATGATCCGACGATTGCGATCATGAGCAGGGCGCCAAGGCCGAAGAAATAGGTTCCAAGAACCAAGAGCAGCACAACTACTGCCAAAAAAGCGAGGGCGCGGAACCCCTTTTCCCGATCGGGGTCAGGGGTGGTTACGGGATCGGCCGACATGATTTCTCCTCATTGGACACGCTGTGAGCGCTTTAGTATGGCGCACGAGTTTGCGGGAGAGATATTGCTTTTTCGTTGCCTGCTCTCAACGTGGCAAACCGACGCGCGTCATTTTTGGCGGCCTGCTCGGTCATGGGGTGCGCTCACTTCGTTTGGTCAGAGGGCACATTTGCTGTGAGCGCATAGGCGTCAACAAAGCTCTGGGGCATGCGCTTGGGTTTGCCGGATTTAATGTCGATACAGACAAAGTCCGAGCGACCCCTGAGCAGTATTTTTCCTGTCTCGGCATTGACCATCTGAAAGCGGCGGCGCAGGCGGAGTTTACCATCATTGCCAGTAATCCAGGTCGCGATGTCGATTTTCTCCCCTTCGTGGGATGGCCCCAGATATTCCATCTCGTGGGCGCGGACGACCATGCCTTTACCAATTTTCGCATAGGCCTCGAAATCAAGTCCGAGCGCTTTTGAGTGTTCCCAGGCGACCTTGGCCATCCAGGTGAGATAGACCACATTATTCGTATGCTGAAAGTCGTCGATATAGTCGGGTTTGACAGTGACCGTTACAATGAAGGGGTTTGGGTAATCCCAGGTATCGGCTGGCAATTTGCTCTCTGTCATAACCTGTCCTCATGACCTTGGTATTCTACAATCAGTCTCTTTAGGGGGTTTGGCCGACCCTGCCAAGGGCCTGGTAGGGGTCGGGTCGACAGCGGGTCTCGACGGGAGCGGTGGAAGTCCCTATTTTCTTGTCCATGAGTTTACGCGATGCAGTTTCCCTTTTGGCCGCAACCCCCCTGTTTGAGGGTGTGGACCCGGTGCGCCTGGAGGTCCTGGCTTTTACCGGCACGCATTTGGCGTTTGACGCTGGGGAAACCCTTTTCGAAGAGGGTGCGGATGCGGATGGCGCTTTTCTGATGCTGTCAGGTGAAGCGATTATGCTCGCGACTGGCGCGGACGGGCAGGGGAGCGCTGCGCGTCTTGATCGGGGCGGTTTGGTGGGTGAGCAGGCCTTAACTCAGCCCGTCAGGTGGTCTGCGACCATCCGGGCGGCTCAGCCTGTCGAAGTGCTGAAGCTGGAGCGTGAGGTCTTTTTGCGCCTGGTCGATGAGTTTCCGGAAATTGCGGCGGGGTGTCTGCGCAGCGCAAATGCACAGGTGAGCGCACTTGCCAATGACCTGCGGGATCTTGACAGACGATTGGCAAAGGCGCGAGACACGCGGCTGGCCATGAAGATTGCCCGTGATGCCCGCAAACGGCCATCGACAAAAACCACACCACAAGACCCATTACCTAAGTGAGCAAAATTAATGAGTGAGAGTGCGACAGTTACCACGTTAGATCAGGCGAAAGAAAAAGGCTGGCCGCCCAATATTCAAGCGGCCTTCAAACGCATGTCGCCGGCCAGCCGGTATCTGGGGCTTGAGATTCTTGATGTGGATATGGAGACACTCACCGTTGAGGTTGCATTTAGTGCCTCAGAAGAGCTCTGCAACATGTGGGGTGGCATTCAAGGGGGCATGGTGGCTGCCATGCTGGATGATGTCATGAGTTTCGCGGTGGGGCTTGATCTGGACTGGGGTCAGATTTCGCCGACGCTTGAAATCAAAGTCTCCATGCTGGCGCCTGCTCGGCCGGGCAGAATTTACGCAAGCGGGACAGTGATTAAACGCGGAAAGTCTGTCGGCTTTATTGAAAGCGAACTGAAGGACGCCGATGGGAATTTACTGGCGACGGGGTCTTCCACAGCGACTTTTGTCACTTTGAAAAAGAAGGACTAGCTCGGGTGCCGCCATGCGGCGTTTAGGCTTCGCGGGCGGCGCGCAACTCGTCGTAGTTCTCGTATGAGTTTTTAACGACGGCGTGGTTCAGCATGACCTCAGCGATTTGTGTCTCGCCGGTCTTGTCAAAGATACGGGTGCGGACCCAGTAGGACTCGGTGCGTTTGCTTTCGGCGATGGCTGCGACTTCGCGGCGGAGCAGATAGTCCTCGCCGACAAAGAGTGGCCCGTTGAGCATGCGGATTTCAAGATCGGCAAAAAGCCCGACGGCCGGCCCTTTGGTCGGGAAGGCTGCTTCGCGGTTTGAATATTCTGCAAGTACGCTCACCATCTCTGTTGGAATGATGGCCCGACCCCAGGGGGATGCGGAGGCTTCTGCATACCAGGGAGAATTCTCCGTGATGGCAGCGAGCTTCTGGTTTAGTGAGAAAGGGTAGAGCGCGCCCATATGCTGATCGGCGTCCATACGCACGTTTTCGTCTTTTGCGCCTTTCATGCCAACAGCCAAGTCTTCCAGAATGACGAGCTTGCCGGGTGGGGTGAGTTTGGCGCGGCGCGCCTCCAGAAGTGTTTCCCCGTGATCGGGGCCTAAGCTCGCGGTGGCTTCAAGCACCGGTGTGCCGTCGGCCTTTTCTGCCCAGGCTCGGATGCATGTTTCGCTGCCCTTTGGCGTTTCAACAAAGGCACGGACTTCTTCGCCTTCCACCACCATGTTTTTGAAGTGAGAAGAGATGCAGCCGCGCTCGAACCATTCAGGACCCCAGATCTGAACGAGCAGTGGGTCAAACTGAGAGAAGTGGGTAGGACCCTCAATGGGGCCTGCCTGGAAGCCGAGCTTCTCCGCCATCTCGTCATCATGGATCGACGTGTGGCCGCCATATTCCTGTTCCGCCAGCATTTGGCGGGGCTGGCGAAGGGGTCCGGAAAGTGTCAGCGATGTGTCAAACGTCATATGTGTCTCGTGCGATGCGGTTTGGTCTTGGCCTTAGTTTGGGGGCTTAGACTTTGAAGGTGGCAATGACCGGCGCGTGGTCGGACGGTTTTTCCCAGCCGCGAGCATCGGTCAGGACTTCCATTGATTTCGCCGCGCCCTCCATGGCAGGGGTCACCCAGATATGATCCAGGCGGCGGCCCTTATTGGCAGCTTTCCAGTCTTTCGCGCGGTAGCTCCACCACGAATACAGTTTCTCTTCGTGAGGCACGAATTCCCGCATGACATCGATCCAGGAATGAGACTTCTGGACACGCTCAAGATGTTCCACTTCGATCGGTGTGTGGCTCACTACTTTTAGAAGTTGTTTGTGAGACCAGACATCATGTTCGAACGGTGCGATGTTGAGGTCGCCCACGAGCACCATCTTTGATGTCTTTTTGTTCTTATGGTTTTTGTACCAGGCTTCCATCTCATTCAGGAAGTCGAGCTTGTGGGCGAACTTATCGTTCTTTTCCACGTCAGGCTCGTCGCCACCTGCGGGTACATAGTAATTGTGGATGCGGACATCGCCTGCGTCAGGCACGGTGGCGGCGACATGGCGCGCGTCGCCCTTGTTGCAGAACTCGCGGGCTTCGATGTTGGTGAGCGGCACGCGGCTGACCGTTGCAACGCCGTGATAGGCCTTCTGGCCGTTGAGCGCGATGTGTCCATAGCCTGCCTTCTTAAAAGCTTTCTCGGGAAACACATCATTGTGGCACTTGATCTCCTGTAGGCAGAGTATGTCGGGCTTCTGCTCTTTCAGGAATTTTTCGACACTCTCAATGCGCAGGCGCACCGAGTTGATGTTCCAGGTGGCGACTTTGAGTGTTTTTAGTTTTGGCACAGGGTGGAGCCTCGCGAAAATGACGTGCGACAGATCGTAAGTCTAAGCTGGGAATGAAGAGACCGGTGATCAGAAGATGTTGAAGGTAAGGCCTGCGACGCCGATGGGCCAGCGGCCTTGTTCGAAAAGTTTAAGCCGCAAGAGGAAGGGGTGATCTTCCTCTGCGCCAATGGCGGTGGCGAGCGCTGCGCCGTGGACAGCCTGCATGGCGGCGCCTGCCGCGGCGATGGCGATTTCCATGTCTTCCACGCCCCAGATGTTGGCGGCGGTCTCTGCCGCCATGCGCACCGCAGGTTCTGCTTCAGAGGCTGCATAAGTGAAGCCGATCTCAAAGGCTTCTTCGCTTAAGACATCAAGCAGGTCCGTTGAGAGGGAGGCGCGCAGGCCTTCTTCTGCTTCCCAGGCTCCGCCGTTCCAGTCGCCGCTTTCGGCGGCAATGATCGCATCGTCCCAATTGGAAATGCGGGCGGGGCGCACATCGGGGAAGCCAAGTGCGTCGAGATAGGCCTGGCTCACGGTTTTGGTGTCGCCGCGCAGCGGGGTGCCCAATTCTGTAAACCAGGGAATGTCGGCGACCTGGCGACCAAAGTCGCGCAGCAATGCCAGCGCCGGCATTTCAAGCGCCAGCTCTTCCAGTTCTGCGTCAGAAAGGGGTTCGGCCCCTGAATAGTCCATGCTCATGGGCCCCTTATATCCCGGGCGGCTGATCTTCTAAAGGGGAGGCTTGGAAGGTGGACATGAAAACGTCCCGCCTCCCAAAAACAGAAAGACTAGGCGGGGGATATGAAAACGCCCCGCCTAAGGGGGGGCTGGCGGGGCGTTCATGCGCTTACTCTGCGCTGGCACCGAGAGGGGATAGATCGGTGCCGGGGGCGGGCGGAAAACTCACAGCGAGGAGTTTCGGGGGGACGAGGTCCTCAAGTTTTCCGCCTGTCTGAGACTATAGATAGGACTGAGGGCGTCCGCGTTCAATGCAATCTGGTGAAAATCACTAACAGTTTATAAATGGATGACGTGCCGTTAACTCTATGATTTTCTTCATGTTTCCGACGTTTTCACTGGATCACCGCCAGTTTTTGCAAGATCTGTTGCGCGGTCTTAACCCTGCCAAGAATATAGACCTTAAGAATTAAATCTGGGCTCAAACGTGCTGATCGATCAGGATGGGGTTGCCGTCCGGGTCGATGAGGATGCAACTGGCAGGGCCCTTGGTGCTCTCGTCCGCCTCGCTGGCGATGGCAATGCCGTCTGCTTTCAGTTGCTTCTGCAGATCGCGCACATCGGTGAAGCTCTCCAGGACCTCACCCTTCGCGTTCCAGCCGGGATTGAAGGTGAGACTGTTCTTTTCAAACATTCCCTGAAAAAGGCCGATTGTGCAGCTGGGGTTTTGTAGGATGAGCCAGCCCTGGTCTGCGTCGCCGCCGATCGCCGCGAAGCCCAGCTTCTCGTAAAAGGCGCGGGAGGTGGTGAGATCTTTGACCGCGAGACTCAGAGAGAAATTACCGAGGTCCACATTTTTGAGGTTCATGGGTGATGCCCGATTCTTGTGCTGGTGATTGCCTGCCGGTCAGCAGACCATGACAGACAATCACCAAGCAAGGTCAGATCGGGTGCCGGGTTTAGGAAACGCCGAGGCTCTCTGCTGTGAGGTCAAGAGCCTTCACTGCCAAGCCGAAGAGTTCATCAATCTCCGGCTTTGTGATGGAAAGCGGTGGTGACAAGACCATCGTGTCGCCAATGGCGCGCATGATGAGGCCGTTCTCGAAACAATGATCCCGGCAGATACCCCCGGCATCGCCGAAGCGTTCACGGGTTTCTTTGTTCTTCACAATCTCCATGGCGCCCAAGAGTCCTATGCCCCGCGTCTCGCCGATGATGGGATGATTGCTCAACTCGCTGAGCTTGCCTTGGAAATAGTCGCCAATCTCCCCGCCGGTTTTTTCCACCAGGTGATCGCGTTCCATGACGTCAATGTTGGCGAGAGCCACGGCGCAGGCGACCGGGTGGCCGGAATAGGTAAAGCCGTGAGACCATTCTTCGTCTGCATTAAAGAGCGTCTCGCCCATACGCGGGCCGACGGCGACAGCAGAAAGCGGCTGATAGCCAGACGTCATGCCTTTGGCCATGGACATGCTGTCGGGCTCAATGTTGAAGGTCTCGGAACCAAACCATTTGCCGGTGCGGCCAAAGCCGCAAATGACTTCGTCGACATGGAGCAGCACGTCATGCTTCTTGCAGATGCGCTGGATTTCCGGCCAGTAGGTGTCTGGCGGGATAACAAGACCGCCCGCGCCCTGGACCGGCTCAGCAAAGAAGGCGGCGACATTGTCGGCGCCCAGCTCCAGGATTTTGGTTTCGAGCGCTTGCGCGACCTTCAAGCCAAACTCGGCGGGGTCGCTGTTGCCGCCTTCGCCATACCAGTAGGGATAGTCGATATGGGTGAAGCCCGGCAGCGGCAGGTCGGCCTGCGGATGCATGGACGGAATGCCGGAGAGCGAGGCCGCCGTCATAGTGACCCCGTGATAGGCCTGTTTGCGGGCGATGATGGTTTTCTTCGTTTTCTTTCCTTTAAGGTTCCAGAAGAAGCGGATCATCTTGACCGCGCTGTCATTGGCTTCTGATCCGGAATTGGCAAAGAAAAACTGGTTGAGGTTCCCAGGCGTCAGTGTGCTGAGCTTTTCAGAGAGCTCTGCCACATAGGGGTTCGTCGTCTGGAAGAAGTTATTATAGTAGGGCAGTTCGGTGAGCGCTTTCGCTCCCGCTTCGGCAAGTTCCTTGCGACCATAGCCCGCGTTCACGCACCAGAGGCCCGCCATGCCATCAATCAGGCGTTGGCCTTCGGAGTCATAAAGATAAACCCCTTCTGCGTGGGTGATGACCCGCGCGCCCTTGGCGGCGAGCTCATGATGGGTGGTGTAGGGATGCAGGTGATGGGCGGCATCCATTTCCTGCCAGCGTTTGGTCTGGTTTGAAAGTGTGGCTGCTTGAGACATTTTGTTTTCTCCCGGGACTGTTCTGTCCCTCAATCAATGAAATGAAACTGACATTGGTGGCGGCGTTGGGCCGTGGGAGATTTGCTTACGGATTGAATCCAATGCGCGCGCACAGGACCAGGAGCTCGCCCTTGGTTTTGCTCGGAATATGGCTGTGATCCTGTCTCATATCTGAATGTTAGCGCGGGATCTAATGAGGCTCAATGGGGGTGTTTTGAGAAACGGCAAACACCATCTGTCATTGCCCGATTTATTCGGGCAATCCAGGGGCGGCAGGCGTTGGTGTTGAGTTGCTATGGGCTGTGTGGGTTTTGCCGCAGATTGTGGTGTCGGATGTCTGCGTTTCCTTACCCTGGATCCCCGGAACAAGTCCGGGGATGACGCCTTTGTATTTCGAAAGGCTGCATGGACCCTCGGACATGTCTATTGTCGGGCTGGCGAAGCCAGACCCGTGGGCCGGGTAATGACATTTCAGTTTTAAGAGGTTAATCACCGTTCTTATCATCAAGACCGTCGATCCAGCCCTGGAGTTTTTGGACCATATGCGGCATCCCAGTTTGTTCAAAGAGTGAGCGTGCTCTGTTCCAAAGTTTGTATGCCTTATTTGGCTCACCGAGTTTCTCAGCTATAATACCCAGATTGCTATACGCGGTGGCCATGCCCTCTTTGCGCCCTAGCGCTTCCTCGAGGGCGAAGGAGCGGTTGTACAAGCCTTCCGCCTTTTCCAGCTCGCCTCGGGCTAGGGCGATGTTTCCCAAATTGCCGAGGTCGCTCGCCATGCCTTCCTTGCGGCCCAGCGCTTCCTCGAGGGCGAAGGAGCGGTTGTACAAGCCTTCCGCCTTGTTCAGGTCCCCGCGTGTCTGGGCGATGTTTCCCAAATTGGTGAGGTCGCTGGCCATGCCTTCCTTGCGGCCCAGCTCTTCTTCTAGGGCGAGAGACCGGGTGTACAAGCCTTCCGCCTTGTCCAGGTCCCCGCGTGTCTGGGCGATGGTCCCCAAATTCCCGAGGTCGCTGGCCATGCCTTCCTTGCGGCCCAGCTCTTCTTCTAGGGCGAGAGACCGGGTGTACAAGCCTTCCGCCTTGTCCAGGTCCCCGCGTGTCTGGGTGATGATGCCCAAATTCCCGAGGGTGATGGCCATGCCTTCCTTGCGACCCAGTTCTTCGTTGAGGGCGAGGGCACGGGTCTGGAAGTCTTCGGCTTTGTCCAGGTCACCGCGTGTCACTGCGATGTTCCCCAAATTGCCGAGGGCTACGGCTTCCAACTCTTTGTTGTGGGTTTGGTTGCCGAGCGAGAGCACGCGGCTGTAGCTCTTCTCTGCAGCGTCGAGCAGGCCCTTTCTCCGTTGTAGATGCCCTAGCTGGTTCCAGGCGGTTGCATTACCGGGGTCGAGTTCGGTTGCCTTGGCGTAGGCGGTGAAGGCTTCTTCTGTATCGTTGAGGAAGGCAATGGCGCCTAGGTTGACGTAGGCCTCTGCGGCTTCTTTGTTCGCGGTTGTACTTTCGCTTTCTTTAGATTTGCCGATCTCACGATAGAGCTTCTTGGCTTGTTCAGTGTCTCCTTTCCTTAGATGTTCAAGTGCTTCTGCAGCACCTGGTCCTTGACGGCTCTTGAGGTCAGTTATGGTGCGTTCAAGAGATTCCTTTTCTTGTCCTAGATTCTCATTGTCTCGTTTCAAATTCGCATTTTCCGCAGAGAGATTTATCAGTCGGTCAGCGAGTGCCGCCGTATCACCTGAGTTACCGTGAACTGTTATCTCAGGGTTTACGGTGATAGTCGGCGCATTGGTGACGGTGTTTTGCGGATTGGCTTCGATGGCAACACTCACCGGGTGGTCGGATGTTGGTTCGTTTTTGCCAAATAGCTTGTCCCACAGTGTTCTGATGGGTTTCCAGATGTACTCTGCGATTAAGCCGAGCAGGACCGCCAATGGGCTGAGCCAAACAGCGTTGTCCGTAAGCCAAGTTTTTGCTGTGTCGAACCATTCCATCCATTCACTATAGCGAGATGGTTGTTTTGGTGGGAAGGCAAAACACCATCTGTCATTGCCCGATTTATTCGGGCAATCCAGGGGCGACAAATGCCGATATCAAATTATTGTCGCAGATGCTGCTTGAGAGAAGGCGGGTGTGTGACTTCTCCTGGCGCCTGCGTCTGCCGATTGTTTGAGCGCCCTCACCCTGGACCACCCGAACAAGTCGGGTGGTGACAGCTTTTAATTGGATAGGGGGCTTCTGATCTAAGCCGGACAGCGGTGGAACAAATCCGGCAATGACAGCTTCTATTTGGGGGGTGACAGTGACTAAAGCCCCTCCCCTTAAACGCCCGATTCTGGTAAGGTGATTTTGCGGCAGGCAAATTCCTGCCGTGGGGCATGAGAACCCCAAACCATCGAGACATACGGTTACGCGCCTTTAGGTTTTACCTAATGAGACATACGTGGCCGGATGACGGTTACGTATGTCCAGGGTTCACGCCTAAAGGTGATCGTGCTCCTCGTCTCGAGGGGGTTTCTCAACATCCGGCTGCATTTGATGCAGTCAACCCGCCCCTTCTCTAACGAGACATGAGGGCTGGACATGACCCAAGATGATGATCCTAAAAAGAACGGTGGCGATGACCCCCATGGCGGAGACGAGGATGAGTTTGAGAAGCTCGCTTTTCTGCCGCCGCATACGCGCATGCATTATGACGATCCCAACTTACGGTTGGAGAATGCGCTTACTTATGTGAACCCTGACCGTGCCGTTGATTTTCTTCGTCGTTTGCATGGCGTTCATGCGGGACAGGAGGCGCTTTTGCGGGCGCTTTCATCGGAGCGGTTGATGCATCGGCCCCGTGCTCGCTATTGGCTTGAGGTTTATGAGCGGATTGTGGGGTGAGGTTAGATGCGTGTGTCTGCTGCAGTAGATCAAAATAGAAGCGTCATTACCGGGCTTGTCCCGGTAATCCAGGAGCGACAAATGCAGGAGGCGAATGTTTGTTGAAGTGACAGCTTGATAGACGACGGGCGTGTGAATTCTTCTGCTGTCTGCGTCTGCCGATTGGTTGAGTCTTCTCACCCTGGATGCCCGGAACAAGTCCGGGCATGACGTATTTGTTTGGATGCGCGCCTGCGTGAAGGAGGGCTGGGCCTCACACATTCAACAGCAGATGTTCGCGTTCCCAGGCGGAGATGACCTGCTGGTAGGCGTCGTGCTCCACCATTTTCACTTCATTGAAAACGGTGATGAACTCATCGCCCATCACTTCCCGAAGCTCCTTATTGGCGCTGAGTTTTGTGAGCGCATCAAGCAGGTGTTTTGGGAGCGCGTGGGTTTTGCTTTCATACGCATTGCCCTCTTTGGGCTTTGACGGGGTGAGCTTGTTCACCATGCCGAGATAGCCGCAGGCGAGCGAGGCTGCGATGGCGATGTAAGGATTGGCGTCGGCACCGGCGACACGGTTTTCAATACGGCGCGCATTGCCTTCCGAGATCGGTACACGCAGACCCACGGTGCGGTTTTCCACCGCCCAGTGGGTGTTGATGGGGGCTGCGTTCCAGATTACGAAACGGCGATAGGAATTCACGTTCGGCGCAATGAGTGCCATGGCGGAAATCAAATGTTTCTGCAGGCCTGCAATGTGGGCATGGAAGAGCTCGGTGTCTTCGCCCTTCTTGTTGGCAAACAGGTTCTTTCCGGTTTTCGTGTCCACAATGGATTGGTGCAGATGCATGGAGGAACCGGGCTGGCCGCCATAGGGCTTTGCCATGAAGGTGGCGTAGATGCCATGACGGATGGCTGCCTGGCGCACGGTGCGTTTGAAGAGGAAGGCCTGGTCGGCAAGTAAGAGCGGGTCACCATGGTTGAAATTGATTTCCACCTGGGCGGGTCCGGCTTCATGGATGAGCGTGTCGATATCCAGGTCTTGCGCTTCGCAATAGTCGTACATGTCTTCAAAGATGGGATCGAATTCATTGACCGCATCAATGCCATAGGACTGGCGTCCGGTTTCCTGACGGCCGCTTGCCCCAATGGGGGGTTCCAGCGGATTATCGGGATCGATGTTCTTGGCGGCGAGATAGAATTCGAGCTCAGGCGCCACGATGGGCTTCCAGCCTTTCGCCTCATAAAGGGCGAGCACATTCTTTAGGACAGCGCGGGGCGAAATCGGAACGGGCTTGCCTTCACGTGTTTCTGCGTCGCAGATCACTTGCGCGGTGGGTTCTTCATACCAAGGCACCATACGCAGCGTGCTTCCGTCGGGTGAGAGAATGCAATCAGGCTCTGTCCACTGGATGTAGTCGCTCTCGTCAATATAGTCGCCGGTCACTGTCTGCCCGAACACACTTTCTGGAATGCGCAGGCTGTCGCTGTCGACTGCGGCCAGAAACTTCTCCGTGGGCAGAATTTTGCCGCGTGCGATGCCCGACATGTCCGGCACCATGCATTCGACTTCCGTGACGCGGCGGTCGCGCAGCCACTTCGCTATCTGTGCTTTTGTGTTGAGTTCCGGCTCAGCAGATTTTGCCGGAGCTTTCTTGGTGTTTGACTTCTTCGCTGCGGATTTTTTTGCCGCTGGCATGGATCACCTGATCAGTTGTTGTTATCAGACACGGTTTTTCGCACCGCATCTCCAAAGGCCCGGAACAGTTTTTCTGAGACCGGGTTTTCCCAGAACTTCCACTCTGGATGCCACTGGACAGCAAGGGCGAAGTTCTTGGCCGTCTTATGAGACAGGGCTTCCGCCGTGCCGTCCAAGGCACGTCCTTCAATTGTCAGCAGATCGCCGGGCTTTGCAATGCCCTGCCCGTGGAGAGAGTTAACTTCTATGCTCTCAGTGCCCAGAAGCTCGGCGAATTTGCCGTCCGGCGTCAGCGTTACTTTATGGGCCGGCCCATATTGAACCTCCAGCGGGTCATCCTTGCCTTCGCGGTGGTCAAAGCGGGGTTCAAAGCCCTCATCAGATGGAATTTCGTGAATGTGGGGGTGCAGCGTGCCGCCATAGGCCACATTCATTTCCTGAAAGCCGCGGCAGACGGCAAAGAGCGGCACGGCGCGCTCGACCGTCTGGCGGATGAGCTCCAGGGTCAGCGCGTCGCGCTGGGGGTCGTGCAAGGTTCCTTCCCTCGACGGCTCGCCGCCATATTCGCTTGGGTGCACATTTGACCAGGAGCCTGTCAGGAAGATGCCGTCGACCGCGTCGAAGATCTCTTCCAGGTCCAGCGGGTCCGGCAGCACTGGGATCAGGAACGGTATGCAGTCTGCCCCTTCCGCGATGGCTTTGATGTATTTCTCCCCCACCGCGTGGAAGGGGTGCTCCCCCATCATTTTGATGTCACAGGGAATACCAACGATAGGACGTTTGCGCGTTTTAGCCATGTATCTTGGCTATCACGGGCCCCTGGGGGTTGGTCAAGAGCGGAGGGATTTGGCACGCCTCGAGTGTTTAAAAACTCGAACGGCCTCTTTTGCGCTCACGCATGGTCACCAAAGGTGACCTGCTTCGCGGGAGCGGCGCAGGAGCGCCGGGCCACGGTCGTGGCCTTAGGTAATCTATCGTCTGCCCCCGGGGCGTTGTTCGTCGCGCACAACGAAGAGGGCGTTGTCGGCCTTGATACCGCCTTCAATATTGCGGAGTGCGATAGTGGTCTGAAGACCCTGCGCGTCGCGCACGATCCATTGGCGGAGCTGTAGGTGCGGCTCATCAAAGACGAGGGTGAGATCCCCCGGCGCTTCTCCACTGGGGTCCGCCAGGGTCACCCGGAGCAATCCTGGCTCGCGCTTTACTTCGCGCACGTCCGATGATTGGGCAAGATCCACGTCGGAGGCGAGCAAGAGATTGAGGGGTGTGGCGCCAATGGGATAGCGCTGGGCTGTGTAGTCCTCTTCCTTCACGATCACCCAGGTGCCGTCTGCCACCACGACCAGTTCTGTCGGCGGTGCATATTCAAAACGCAGGCGGCCGGGGCGGCGGAGATAGAACATGCCTTCTGTAATGGAACCGTCTGGTCCCACCTGCAGAAAGCCGCCCTGCAAATGTTCAATGGAATTGAGATAGCCCGTGACGCGGTCAATATCCGCCCGCTCCTGAGGGCTTAGCGGTCCGCTTTGCGCTGCGGCCTGTGCGCCTGCGAGCGGCGTCAGCAGGGCTAGCGCCAAAATCGCCACGCCTGCAATGGCTGCCAGCACCAGAGTGCGGGTTCTCGCATGTGCTGCCTTGCGGCTATTTCGTCCAAAATCGCTCATGGTGAGAAACATAGGCTGCCTTTGTGGCGGAATGAAGGAATGAAAGGGGCGCCAAAACGCCCCGGAGATGAACGGAATATGACCCAGATTTGGGGCTAATACCGCACACCCTCGCCCGGATCGCCGATCAAGACCTCGCGTTTGCCGGCATGGTTGGGCTTGGAAATGACGCCCTCTTCTTCCATCTGTTCCACAATGCGCGCCGCGCGGTTATAGCCGATTTGCAGTTTGCGCTGGATGTAAGACGTGGACGCTCGCTTGTCGCGACCGACAATGGCCACGGCCTGGTCATAAAGATCGTCACCGGAAGATTGCGCGGGGCCCAATCCCAAGATTTCATTCACGTCGTCGTTCTCAGATTCTTCCGTGACGGCATCGAGATATTCTGGTGTGCCTTGTTTTTTGAGGAAGGTCACGACCTTCTCGACTTCGCTGTCAGACACAAACGGTCCGTGCACACGGGAAACGCGGCCACCACCTGCCATGTAGAGCATGTCGCCCTGCCCCAGCAATTGTTCCGCGCCCTGCTCCCCCAGAATGGTGCGGCTGTCGATTTTGGAGGTGACCTGGAAGGAAATCCGGGTTGGGAAGTTCGCCTTAATGGTGCCTGTGATGACGTCAACCGATGGGCGTTGGGTCGCCGTGATCATGTGAATGCCTGCGGCACGTGCCATTTGCGCCAGACGCTGGATGGCAGCCTCAATTTCCTTGCCCGCCACCATCATGAGGTCGGCCATCTCGTCCACGATGACGACAATGTATGGCATGCGCTCAAGGCTCAGCTCTTCATCTTCATAGATGGCCTCACCTGTATCGCGGTCATAACCGGTCTGTACGGTACGAATAATCTGTTCTTCGTTTTCGATGGCCTCGGCAATACGGGTGTTAAATCCGTCAATATTCCGTACACCGACTTTCGACATTTTGCGATAGCGGTCTTCCATCTCCTTGACGACCCATTTCAAGGCCACGACGGCTTTCTTCGGATCGGTGACGACGGGCGCCAGTAGATGCGGGATGCCGTCATAGATGGAAAGCTCCAGCATCTTCGGATCGACCATGATCATTTTGCACTGATCGGGTCGCATCCGATAAAGGAGCGACAAGATCATGGTGTTGATGCCGACGGACTTACCAGACCCGGTGGTCCCCGCAATCAGCAAGTGAGGCATGCGGGCAAGGTCAGCAATGATGGGTTCGCCACCAATGTTCTTACCAAGTGCCAATGGGAGTGAAGAGTTGGACGCATCATATTCAGACGAGGATAGAATTTCTTTCAGCCCCACCATTTCACGCCGCACGTTCGGCAGCTCAATGCCGATGGCGTTGCGGCCCGGCACAACGGCGACACGGGCGGAGACGGCACTCATGGAGCGGGCAATATCATCAGCGAGCGCGATTACGCGGGAAGACTTGATGCCTGGTGCTGGCTCCAGTTCGTAGAGCGTCACCACCGGGCCGGGGCGCACATTGATGATTTCGCCGCGGATGCCAAAGTCGTCGAGCACGCCTTCGAGCAGCCTTGCGTTTTGTTGCAGGGCTTCATCGGACAGGCTTTCGTCTGCGGCCTGGCGTTCAACCGCATTCAGGATGGAGAGGGCCGGAAGATCGAAATCTTCCGCGGGTAGCAGGTCCAGCATGGGTTCCCGCTCAGCCTTGGCCCGTTTGCTGGGTTTTGCTTTCTTCGACGAGCGTTTGACTGGCACGCGGCGCTGGCGTCGTCGCGGCTCTTCCGGTTCGTCCAGCATTTCGCGCTCAACGGCGAGGCGACGGCGGGGTGCGACCTTCGGTTCGTCATCCAGTTCTTCTTCGTCGTCTTCCCAGGCGGGTTCTTTCCGGAACCGCTCAACCAAGCCCGTCGCGCGATCACTTGCGGCATACCAGAAGATGCGCAGGCGGCTTGGTTCGGCATCGGCATTGATCGCCCGTTGTTCCGCTCGTGAGTCTGCCCAATCGTAATAGGCATCGACCATCTGCCACCTCAGTTCAGACACTTGATCAATGCTAATGTCGCTTGCATAGCTGAGAAGAAAGAGAGCAAGGCCGAGCGCCATCACGCCGATGAGTGCATGTGCCGGCGCATCGCCAATGAGAATACCCAGATTGCCTGCGGTGAGGGAGGCAAGGGCATCGCCGATCACACCGCCAAAGCCAACAGCGAGCGGCCAGTTGTCGGTAGTAGGCAGCACGCTCGCCAACAAAGCGACAACACTGAGCGCGAGAAGCCCGACGAGTGTCCGTCGGCGCAGCTGATCGACCGGTGTATGGGTGAGCAGTCGCCACCCCCAGATGCCTGCAAGGGGAACGATAAGAAGGCCCGCAAGGCCTAACAATTGATAGGTCAAGTCCGCGGTGATGGCGCCGCTTGCGCCCATCCAGTTTTGAAGGGAGGCGCCGGTCGCCTGGTTCCAATTGGGGTCGGTGGCGGACCAGCTTGCAAATGCGAGCGCTAGAAAGGCCCCAAGTGCTAACAGGACAAGCCCAATCGCTTCTGCCAAGCGGTGGCGGAAAAATACCCGCACGCCCATGGGCAGGTAATTGACGGGGTTTGGAATGGATCGCACGAGGGCCATGGTTTTTCCCCTAGCTCAAAACATTGGTGAGGCGGGTGAGCGCTTCTTCAACGGTCTTTTCATCTTGTACAAGCGCCAGACGGATGAAGCGGGCGCCTGGGTTTCCATCTGGAAGGGAGGCATCGTCACGGGCCAAATAACCGCCAGGCAAAACCTTCAAGCCGGCGTCAGCCCACAATTGTTTCGTGACGGCGACCCCGTCACCTACATCCAACCATAGGAAGAAACCACCAGCGGGACGGTAGAAGCCATAGCGGTTCCCGATGATGCGCTCGGCAATATCATTCTTCATCTGGTAGCGGGCACGGTTCTCTGCGGAGTGGGCGTCGTCGTTCCAGCAGGCGGTTGCGGCGGCGAGAACTGGCAGCGGTGTTTGTGGCGCTGCGATGTTGCGGAAGGCGCGGAAGCGATTGATGAGCGCTTTGTCGCCTGCACAAAAACCTGTGCGCAGACCCGGCAGGTTTGAGCGTTTGGAGAGGGAATGAAAGACGATGATGTTTTCGAAGACATCGCCTGATTTTGGTACCGCAAGACCCAGAGCGGCCTGCAAGCCGCCTGGCGGTTCGTCACGGTCATAAATGTCGGCATAGCATTCATCGATCACCAGGGTGATGTCGTGTTCGCGGGCGAGCGTGATGAGGCGCTTTAGATAGTCCAGCGGTGCGACGGTGCCTTGTGGATTTGCGGGCGAGCAGAAATAAATCATCGCTGTACGGGCGAGCAGGTCGCTGTCCAGTGATTCAAAATCCGGCAGGAAGCCGTTTTCAGCTGTCGCCGCGATATAATGCGGTTCTGCGCCTGCCGCGATCGCTGCAGAGGCGTAGCACTGATAGAAGGGGTTCGGCATTAAGATCGCGGGTTGTGTGCCTGCTTTCTCTGTCGGGCAGGCAACAAGCGCCAGATTGAACAGGGCTTCGCGCGTTCCGTTCACAGGCAGGATG
The DNA here is from genome assembly GCA_032881465.1 of Parvibaculaceae bacterium PLY_AMNH_Bact1. Taxonomy (NCBI): domain Bacteria; kingdom Pseudomonadati; phylum Pseudomonadota; class Alphaproteobacteria; order Hyphomicrobiales; family Parvibaculaceae; species Parvibaculaceae bacterium PLY_AMNH_Bact1. Next base: position 3,557,945 of record CP126168.1, on the reverse strand, counting down.
CGGGCATCGGGCTCCAGAACCTCTGGCGGTAAATTGTACCGGCGTGCGAGCCATCCAGCGGCGGCGTCGCGAAAGGGCGTCGTCCCAATGATCGGCGGATATTTGCCATAGTCCTTTTCATGAGCGCGCAGCACATCAGAGACAAACTCCGGGAACGCATGTTGCGGTTCCCCAATGCTCATCATGATCGGGTCCTGGCCGGGCTGGACCCCCTCCAAAAGAGTATTCAGCTGGGCGAAGGGCCCGTCGGGCATATTGGCAAATCGGTCACTCATGAGTTGATCTTAACCATGAGGCCCGCGTGCCGTCTAGAGTCGGAAGTCCGAAAACCTGTTAAAAAGCAGATGGTTAGGGCAGGTTTCGGAAGGCTTTTGTTAACCGCTTGTTAACCATGTTGGTCGTGCTGGGTGCGTTCTTTGCAGCGTTTCCGCTCCAGGGCATCTGTGGAGACCCTTGCCGGTTTGTCCAGGAATTCCCAAAAAAATGGGCACCTGATCGTCATCAGGTGCCCACTCCCCTCATCTCCTCCCCTGTGGTGGGGTGCGTTTCTTCCTAGAAGCGCTCTGTTGGGGATCAGCGTGGTGTTACGTCTGATTCCGGGTTGGCGCCGATCTTATGGATCGACAGGTCGGCGCCAAGCGCTTCCTCTTCTTCAGAGAGTTTGATGCCCATGATGGCTTTGAGGATGCCGTAGACAACAAGCCCCATGATGAAAGCATAGCTTGCACCGATGACGGATCCTGCGAGCTGACCCATGAAGGTGACCCCACCAAGGCCGCCAAGGGCTTCCGTGCCGAAGATGCCCGCTGCAACTGCGCCCCAAACACCACAGAGCCCATGGAGTGGCCAAACACCCAGAACGTCATCGATCTTCCACTTGTTCTGACACATGTCGAAGAGGACAACGAAGATCGCACCGGCGCCTGCACCAACCGCAAGAGAGCCCAGCGGGTGCATGATGTCTGATCCCGCACACACTGCGACAAGACCGGCCAGCGCGCCGTTGTGAATGAAGCCCGGGTCGTTTTTGCCAACGATCAGCGAGGCCAGAATGCCGCCTGCCATGGCGAGCAGAGAGTTCATGGCGACAAGGCCTGAAATGCTTTCCAACGACTGAGCGGACATGACGTTGAAGCCAAACCAGCCGATGCAAAGGAGCCAGGAACCCAGTGACAACCAGGGAATGGATGAAGGCGGGAAACCAACAAGCCGACCGTCTGTGGTGTAGCGGCCTTTGCGATGACCAAGCATTAGAACCGCACCAAGGGCGACCCAGCCGCCAACGGCGTGCACGACAATAGATCCGGCGAAGTCATGAAGGGGTGCGCCGAAAGTAGCTTCAATCCAGTCCTGAACGCCGAAGTTGCCGTTCCAGATAATGCCTTCAAAGAAGGGATAGACGAGGCCGACGATCGCGGCTGTCGCAAAGGCTTGTGGCCAGAATTTTGCGCGCTCGGCGATACCACCTGAAATAATGGCCGGGATCGCTGCGGCGAAGGTGAGCAGGAAGAAGAACTTCACCAGGCTGATGCCCTGCGGTCCGAACTCATATCCTTCCGCTGTTGCGTCCCCCTGAAGCACGGCCGCACTTACCAGGAAGTCGACGCCGTAGGCAACTGAGTAGCCGATAAAGAAATAGGCGATGGTTGAAACGGCAAAGTCGACGATGATTTTCACCATCGCGTTTACCTGGCTCTTGTGGCGGACGGTGCCGACCTCAAGAAATGCAAACCCTGCATGCATTGCGAAGACGAGGATTGCCCCCATCAACAAGAAAAATACGTCACCACCAGCTGAAGCGGTTTCCATCAGATTGCCTCCGTTGCCACCCATGCGGCTCGGTGTGAGCCTCATGTCCCCCAGAACGGGGAAGTCTGCGGTGCCCGTTTTTGCGGCATCGCGCAGACATGAAAGTGCCCGCGCAAGACCCCCTCACGCGTTAACTCATGGGTTAGCTACTCAAAGCCTGTGCCATCTTGCGGTGAATCAGGAAATGCCTTCTAAATCAGCAACTTGGCCCAAAAGACAGCAGTTGCCCGCTTTCTAAGCAGGCAGTTTTTTGCTCATTTTATAGGCGAATTGATTGTTTGGAACGCCTGATAATTAGGCAGCTTTCCAGCGGCCTTTGAGGATGCGCCAGGCGATAAAAGCACCGATCAGGCCATCGAAAATGATACAGGCATGGGGCAGGTCGGTGAGAAGAGGCGGCAGCTCCCGCGGTGCAAAGTCCCAGGCGATGTGCCCAAACCAGGCGAGCACTAGGAGCCAGGGTGAGGCGAAAAGACCAAAGAGGGCGAGAGCTGCAATGACGCCGAAGACGACCAGCTCGATTGAGCCAAGGGCGGCATAGGTCGAGCCCAGCCAGACAGTGAAGACGGCCCAGCCCACAAGCTCTGCTTTGGGCTGCAGGAAAGCGAGGCCCGCGATCGGGATGATTGCGACAAGTGGGGCAGCCCAAATCAAGACGCCCTGTTCGGCCGCGAAGCGGACGCAGATGCTTGCGACGGTCACGAGTGCCAGGATCCAAACACCGGTCAGCGCGTATTTTAGAAAAATCGGCATTGAGGTGCTCCCGGTTTTCAAGGTGCTCTAGTGCAGGACTTCCTGATAGGGATAGTCATGGCGTGCTGTTCGAGCAATGCGACAAAGATGCAAATGTTCCCTAGCGGTAGGGCTGGCCCATCTCTATATGCCGTATCCCCATTCAACTGATTTTGTCTTCTTGTCTGGTTGGGGAATGGTCAAAGATTGGAGAAGTGATGAAAGAAATTACCCGCATCAACCATGTTGGACTGCGTGTTCGCGACCTTGGCGTTACGCGGGCATTTTACGAGAAGTTGGGATTTGAATTTCTTGAAGGTCCTGTTGGTCCTGAACCCGTCGCGATCATGGAACATCCCTCTGGGGTCAATATCAACTTCATCCTGAATGCGTCCGAACCCTCGTCCACGCCCAACATGTTGATGGACGTACCCGAGAAGCACACAGGTTTCACCCATATTGCGTTGGAGGTTACGGATAAGGAAGCGGTCGAGGCGCGACTTGGTGAGTTGAATATGAAGATCACCGAGACTGTTACGCTGCCCAGCGGTGCCGTGTTCTTCTTCATTCGTGATCCAGACGGGAATGTGATCGAGTTTCACAAGCCTGCGTGAGCGGACCACCGGCCACCCAAAAAAAGAGGGACCCAAGTCGGGGGTGACCTGGGTCCCAGTGAGACCTCAAAGCTGCGGGAGTTGGTGGCTGCAGCGATGACGCCTTTGGTTTGGAGCGTTTGCTTGTCGCGTTTTCGAACCGCAAAACCGAGACACTTTTGCTGAAAACGCTCCCCGTCGTATCAGTTGGGGAGGAATGTCAGGGCCACCGATACTCAAGTGGCCCCAACTGACTGCATTTACTCTTTGCAGTTTTGGGCAGTTTGGATCAGACCCAGCGCGTTAGATGCGCTGCGATCCGGAACCGAACTCTGGGTAGGCTTCGAGGCCAATCTCGGCTTTGTCGAGACCCAGAACTTCTTCTTCCTGACTTGCGCGCAGTCCGATGGTGAACTTAAGCGCCAACCAGAAGGCAAGGCTTGCGAGCACCACAAACGCGCCGATGGAGACCACGCCAACGCCCTGCACGTAGAAGCTTGTGTCGGAGTTGGTGAGTGGCACAGCCATGGTGCCCCAGATGCCTGCGAACAGGTGAACCGGGATGGCACCAACCACATCGTCGATCTTCAGCTTGTCGAGAAGCGGTACAGCGACAACCACGATGGCTCCGCCGACAGCGCCGATCATTGCAGCTGACCCCAGTGTTGGTGTCAGCGGCTCAGCTGTGATGGAAACGAGACCGGCAAGCGCGCCGTTCAGGGCCATCGTCAGATCAACCTTGGTATAGAGAAGCTGTGTCAGAACCATCGCCGTAACCACGCCAGCTGCTGCTGCCATGTTTGTGTTGATGAAAATCTGTGACACATCAATGGCGTTGGAGGCAGAGCCCAGTGCGAGCTGTGAGCCACCATTGAAGCCGAACCAGCCAAGCCACAGGATAAATGTACCCAGTGTTGCCAGTGGCATGGATGAACCAGGCATCACATTGATTTCGCCGTTTGCGCCGAACTTGCCATACCGGCTACCAAGAATGATGGCACCGACAAGAGCTGCCCAACCGCCTGTTGAGTGCACGATTGTGGACCCGGCAAAGTCGGAGAAGCCCATTTCTGAGAGCCAGCCGCCGCCCCACTGCCATGCACCCTGGATAGGGTAGATGAAGCCGGTGAGGACAACTGTGAAGATCAGGAAAGGCCAGAGCTTAATGCGCTCAGCGAGTGTGCCTGAAACGATGGACGCTGCTGTCGCAACAAACACCATCTGGAAGTACCAGTCGGATGCTGCTGCATAGCCTTCGCCTTCGCCGAAGGCAGGAACGTCTGCAAGAGCACCTGTATCGTCTGGGCTCCAGAGTGACAGAGATCCGATGAAGCCCGCGTCAACGCCGTCATACATCAGGTTATAGCCGACCAGGTAATACATGATGCCGGCGATGGAGAAGAGCGAGATGTTCTTTGTGCATTGGATGGCAACGTTCTTGGAGCGCACCATGCCAGCTTCCAGCATGGCAAAGCCTGCAGCCATGAACATGACCATGAAACCTGCCATCAAGAAGAGCAGGGTATTAAAGATGTAAGCCGATTCACCAGACGTCATGGTTTCCTCGGCAAAGGCTGGCGCACTCATGGCCGCAAGACCAAGAAGGGCAGCTGACCCTAATTTGAAAAATTTGGCTGTCATCAGCTCTCTCCTATAGAGCGTCCGCATCGGTCTCACCGGTGCGGATCCGCGTGACTTGATCAACGGGTGTCACAAAAATTTTGCCGTCTCCGATTTGTCCGGTTTTGGCGGCAGAGACGATGGTTTCGACGACCTTGTCTGTTTGCTCAGACTTGACCACGACTTCGATCTTCAGCTTCGGTACGAAGCTGACGGCGTATTCAGCACCGCGATAGATTTCCGTCTGGCCTTTTTGGCGACCGAAACCCTTCACCTCGCTGACCGTCAAACCTTCAACGCCTTCAGCTGTCAGCGCTTCGCGCACAGCGTCGAGGCGAAACGGCTTGATGATTGCCATTACGAGTTTCATCAGGTTCTTCCCCTTCGTTTGTTTGGGCCCGCTTTCACGTGGCTCCGGTTCCCAGCCCCCTCTTCATGCTGTGGGGCAAATGAGGTCCAGGCCCCCCATCTATTGGCGGGTGCGGACTGGTCCTTGGGCTTTTGTTTCCAAGAAGCGTGCCGGTTTGGCCGTGAACTCTTAACCTGTTGATTTAGAGCGGTTTTTGGGGATCACTGACTCGTTGTCGTGCAGAATTTTGCCTCTTTTTGCACAAAAAATAGTCACTACACAATTTGCGACTAAAATTTAGGCATCTTCATCGTTCGGCGTGGTTTTCAGAATGCTGAGTGCTACTCCGCATTTCCTGTTTGGGCGGTTTGAGGTACACTTTCCGCCAATTTCGGAGGAGGAAGAGCTGGTTCACAGCTCTCATCAAACAAATAGGGATGGAGACCGCATGTCGGACTTTTTGCGGGAGAAGTGGCCGGTTCTAGTGAACGCGGGCGCTGGGGTGGTACTTGCCGCTGTTGTGGTGATGCAGTTTGCGGGCGGCGGCGATGACGTCGATACAACAAGCCTGCCAGATGCGGTGCCCGTGTCGGGTGGCGAGGTTGCTGAAGCACCGGCTGAAGAAACGCCAGCGACACAAGATGCGCGTGCGGTCGTAGATGTTGATGGCGCGCGGATTGTTAATGCAGATAGTGAGCCCGGCAATTGGATGAGCCACGGGCGGACCTATTCAGAGCAGCGCTACTCACCTCTTAGTCAGATCAACGACCAAAACGCCGCCGACCTTGGTCTTGCCTGGTCTTTCAATACAGGCACTGTGCGCGGTCTGGAAGCAACGCCTATCGTTGTTGATGGCATGCTGTTCACCACAGGCAATTGGGGCGTGGTGCATGCACTAGATGCGAAGACTGGCGAGGAGCTTTGGGAATTTGATCCCGAAGTTCCCGGCGAATGGGCGCGCTATGGTTGCTGTGACATTGTCAATCGCGGCGTTGCGGTCTGGAAGGGTCGCGTCTATGTCGCAAGCTTTGATGGACGCTTGTTCTCTCTAAACGCTGAAGATGGCTCGGTGCATTGGGAAGTGAATACGATCCCGGGCCCGCCCTACACAATCACGGGTGCGCCACGCATTGTGAATGGAAAAGTTATCATCGGGAACGGTGGTGCTGAGCTTGGCGTGCGTGGGTACATCACTGCTTATGACGCGGAGACCGGCGAACAGGCCTGGCGTTTCTACACTGTGCCCGGCAACCCGGCTGATGGATTTGAACATCCAGAAATGGAAGTCGCTGTCGAGACCTGGAAAGGTGGTCGCTGGTGGGAAATTGGTGGTGGCGGCACCGCTTGGGATTCCATGGCTTATGACGCTGAGCTCGACACGCTTTATGTCGGCGTTGGCAATGGCTCACCGTGGACGCGGGAAATCCGGTCGCCTGGCGGTGGGGATAATCTTTACCTCTCTACCATTCTTGCCCTTGATCCGAACACGGGTCGGTTGAAGTGGCATTATCAGACGACACCGAGCGACAATTGGGACTACACGGCGACACAGCATATCGTCCTAGCTGAGCTTGAGATCGACGGGAAAGAGCGCAAGGTGCTGATGCAGGCACCGAAGAACGGCTTCTTCTACGTGATCGACCGTGAGTCCGGAGAGCTTCTCTCTGCTGATCCGTACATTACCGTTACCTGGGCGAGTCATGTTGATATGGAGACCGGGCGTCCGGTCGAAAACCCAGCAGTGGGTTACAATATCGATCCGCAGTTTGTGTTTCCATCTGCCAATGGCGGTCACAACTGGCACCCGATGGCGTTCAATCCGGATACGGGTCTTGTCTACATCCCTACCCAGGAGATTGGCGGCATCTACACACTCGCCAACCAATGGAAAGAGGACAAAGAATTCAAGGTTCGTGAGAACTGGTGGAATACGGGTCTGGATTGGGCCGACTATCTCGATGTGGTTAAAGGCCTGATTGCTGAGAACGGAGAGCTGCCGATTGATCATGGGTACCTCAAAGCCTTTGACCCGCTGACAGGGGAAACGCGCTGGGCGATTGAGATGCCGTCTATTCTGAATGGCGGTGTGTTGACGACTGCCGGAAACCTTGTGTTGCAAGGGACAGCTGATGGGCGCTTCGTTGCATATCGTGCAGATACAGGCACAGAGCTTTGGCGCGCCAATGTACAGACGGGTATTGTTGCTGCGCCAATGACCTATGAGATTGACGGTGTGCAATATGTGGCCGTGATGGCTGGCTGGGGTGGCACCGCCCTTCCGTCGGGCGATGCGCGCACATCAGCAGCGGCCAAGTATGGTAATGATGGGCGGCTTCTGGTGTTCAAAGTGAATGGGACGGAAGAGCTTCCTGAACTTGCACTGCTTGATCAGACGATCCCTGAGCAACCGGACGTAACAGCGACGCCTGAGCAGCTTCGCAATGGTGAAGTTCAGTTCATGTCCGTCTGTGGTCTGTGTCATGGCGCACTGGCGGTTAGCGGTGGTGTGCTGCCTGATCTTCGCCGCATGGACCCAACAACGCGTGAGCATTTCGACGCGATCGTGAGGGAAGGTATGCTCGAGGCAAACGGCATGCCGAACTTTGGTGATTTGCTCAATGAGCAGGATGTAAAGGATATCTATTCCTACATCATCACACGAGCAACTGAGGACAGAGCGCTTCAGTTGCCGACAGAGTAAATCTGTTTACAGATGATTTTGAACCCTGGCGCTTTAGCAAGTGCCAGGGTTTTTTGTTACCATGCATTTTGAACAATCACCATTTGTCCCAATAAGGTCGGTCGCCGCGATAGGCCTCGGTGATGTAGTCTAGAAAGACCCGCGCTTTTACTGGCAGCAGATGTTTGTCGGGGTAAAGCGCGTAGAGAGGCTTGGTCGGCATTTCGTAGTCGGACAAGACCGGTATTAGCCGACCTTCACTAATATCTTTGCCTGCGATAAAGGTCGGTAGCCGCCCGATCCCGAAGCCGCGGACAAGCGCCTCTCGAAGTGCATCACTATTGTTGAGTGAAAGCTGTCCGGAGATCCTCACGGTCTGTGTCTTTCCTGACTTCTTGAAATGCCATTCACGTTCCAAGATGTGATGGGTCGAGGTGAGGCAATTGTGATTGCTCAGATCTTGAGGAACGACCGGTACATCGTTTTGCTTCAGATAGTCGGGTGAGGCGCAGACGACGCTCTTTAAGTCACATAGTTTCCTGCTGATCAGTGTTGTGTCGGGCAGGGCGCCTGCGCGGATCGCAACATCAAAGTTCCCTTCAATCATGTCCGCCCATGTGTCATTCATTTCCAAATGCACCTGCATTGCAGGGTGCTTTGTCAGAAAGTCCGGGAGAAGTGGTGTTACATGAAGTCTGCCGAATGACATGGGCGCGTGGACCCGCAGGTGTCCCTGAGGTGTGCTTTGAAGCTCACCTGCGGCGGCTTCCGCCTCCTGAAGGCTTTGCATCGCGGCTTCTGCGGCGACAACATATCTCTCACCTGCTTCGGTAAGGCGGAGCTTGCGGGTTGAGCGATGGAGGAGTTTCACGCCGAGCGTTGCTTCTAATGCACTCACGCGTTTGCTTACGGCGGATTTGCTCAGGCCCAGCCCTTTGGCGGCACCGGAAAAGCTGTTCTGTTCAACAACTGCGAGGAAAATTGGGACAGCGTTCAGATCCAACATGTGCTGATTGTCTTCTTTTGGAGAACAATGAGTTTCCAAAGTAAAGCATTATATCTTCAGAAGAAACTATCTATGTTCTCCGTCACCTTGTAGCGGTAGGAGATGACGATGGTGAGATTGGAACATGTGAACTTGTGTGTGGCGGAGATTGAGCCGACCCTGAACTTTCTTCTCACCGCTTTTCCCGACTGGAAAGTGCGGGGAAGCGGAAAGAATAGCTGGTACGGACGGGACCGGAATTGGGTCCATGTCGGAACGGAGGACACCTATATCACGCTCAATGACGGCGCGCGGGGCGACAATCGGGACCTGACTGGTGATAGCCCAGGGCTCGCACATCTTGGTTTTTGCGTTGAGGATTTGGAGGGCCTTGCGTTGCGGCTCCGGGATGCAGGTTACCCGATAGAGATCATCGGCGGGGACCACCCGTTCCGTAAGAACCTCTATTTCCTGGACCCAGCGGGTTTCGAATTTGATTTCGTTGAGTATCTAAGTGAGAAGCCGGAAGAAAAAAACATGTATGGGGGGGAGACGTCACCCGTTCGCCGTTTGCTGCCGGCCTAGCTGTTCCCTAATTCGCGAGCGCCATCTCAATGGCCCGGCCAAGGCGGAGCAGCAGTTCGTCTTTGCCCGGTGCCGCCTGCATCATCAAGCCAACGGGCAGGCCCAGTGCGTCTGAGCCGACGGGCAGGGTCAGCGCGCAAAGCCCCAGCTGATTTCCCAGCGTCGTATTGCGCAGGGCCATGCTGTTGGCTTGACCGTATGCCGCATCATCGGACAGCAATGGGGCAATCTCCGGCGGCGAGATGGCAACGGCGGGCATCAAGACCGCGTCATAGCCTTGCGTCTCTTTCGCATAGCGTTTTTGTATTGCGTCGCGAAGCAGGAGGCCTCTTGCGAGATCGGGAGCAGAGCCACGCTTCCCCATCATGAAGCGGGAAGCAACTGAGGTGAACATGTCGTGTTGCCGTCGTTCCACTTCCATACCCCAAAGCCCGTAGGCTTCTGCGATCAGGATACTGGCGCCTTCCCAGGCAAGGGTCTGGATCTCATCAAGAGCGGGCAGGGGTTTGTGGACAATGCGCAACCCTTTGGCACCGAGGGCATGTATGGCCTGCTCAATCGTCTTTGCGATCCCTGCATCCAGTCCGTCGAAGACCAAATTGTCTGGCACGAGAACCGCGTGATCTTTGAGCGACACATTGTGAATGTCGGCAGTCGCACCACTTAAGAGTGAGAAGAGTGTGGCGGCGTCGGCAACTGTGTGTGCGAGCGGGCCAATGGTGTCGAGGGAGGGTGACAGCGGTACGGTCCCGTCTAGAGGTACGCGTCCCCAACTTGTTTTGAGGCCGACGAGACTGTTCCACGCGGCTGGAATTCGAACGGACCCGCCGGTGTCGGTGCCCAGTGCTGCAGCTGTAAGGCCTCTGGCGACAGAGACGCCGGCACCCGAAGAAGAGCCCCCAGGCGCGCGGGCTGTTTCGGGGTCATGGGGATTTGCCGGTGTGCCAAAGATGGGATTGAGCCCCAAGCCGGAAAAGGCGAACTCCGTCATTGTCGTTTTGCCAAGAAGGACGGCGCCTGCGCGCGTGAGGCGCTCGATTGAGATGGCGTCGGCTTTTGCGACATTGTTTTTCAGAAGGTTCGAACAGGCGGTGGAGGGTTCGCCTGCGACATCAAACAGCTCTTTCCAGGACAGGGGCACGCCGTCAATGGGGGAGCGCCGCAGACCGGCCTTTGCGCGCGCGGCTGCCTCGGAGGCTTCACGTTTGGCACGCTCTTGCGTCACCCGAACGTAGACGGTGTGATCTTTGTCTTCCGTCTCGATACGGCTCAGAAAATATTCGGTGATCTCGCGCGGGTCCGCACGCCCGTTTTCAATTGCTGCGCCCAACGCCAATGCAGGCTGGTGCGCCCACTCGTCACTCATTCAAATGTCCGCCAGTTCATTTGTTGCCGCGTTTCCGGACGGAAAACCCCAGGTCTGACTTGGCACTTTTCCTGGAAACACGGGTCTGTCAAAGCCTGATTGGCAATGTTTCAAAGCCGCGGAAAGAAGGCAAGTGCCGTCGTTTGCCAGGGGTATCGCTCAGGTGCACGTTAGGGAAGCGGGCCAGGAACGCGTTCATGCCGATCTGAGCTTCCAGGCGCGCAAGTGGTGCACCAAGACACATATGAATGCCACCGCCAAAGGATTGATGGTGTGTGTCTTCCCGCTCAATGTCGAACTTGTGCGGTTCGGGATAGACGCTGGGATCATGGTTCGCTGCCGCAAGCGAGGTGTAAGTGGTGTACCCCTTCTTGATTGGGCAACCATCAATGACTTCATCTGAAAACGGCAGGCGGGCGCTGTCGGTTACAGGGCTGTCAAAGCGCAGTATTTCCTCAATGGCATTTTCAATCAGAGACGGATCAGCTTTTAGTTTCTCCATCTGATCTGGATGGGTGAGAAGTGCATAGAGTCCATTTCCGATCAAATCGGTGGTTGTCACATTGCCGGCAATGAGCAGCAGCGTGCACATGGACATGATTTCTTCATCGTTCAGGCTGTCTTCTGCCTCCTGGGCGCGGACCAGATCGGAAATGAGATCGTCTTTGGGATTGGCGCGCCGGGCGGCGATGGTTTTGTCGAAATAGGCACGCATCGCTTCGCCTGAGGCTTCAATGCGTTTGTTGGTTTCATCGTCACGGATGGGATCAAAGCCAAAAATGAGATCGTCTGACCAGCGTTTGAAGTCGTTGCGATCTTCCAGGGCAACGCCCAGCATATCTGCGATGACAAGCGTGGGCAGGGGACCGGCAAATTCTGCGATGAAGTCAATTTCGTCTCGCCCGGCCATCTCATCAAGCAGCGCTGACGTAATCTCGTGAGTGCGTGCGCGCATGTTTTCAATGGCGCGCGGGTTGAAGGCCTGGCTGACCAGCGCGCGCAGGCGCTTGTGATCGGGATCATCCAGAAACAACATAGAAGGCTGATAATTCTCTATGCCTTCCGGTGTGTTGGTCCCTGTGATGAGGCGTACATAAGAATCTGCGCTGGATTTTCGTGGGTCGACACCCCATTCGCGATTGCGCAAAAGGCCCCTCACATCATCATGGCGGGTGAGAATGATCCGTCCGAGCTCTGTGTCTTCGTGGACAGGGGCTTCGGTCCTCAACCTGTCGAGTACTTTGTGAAGATCCTCGCGGTAGGTCTCATCGAGCGCGGTGAGTGCAATGCCGTTGGGCAGGGATGCCTCTTCTTGATGCTGTTCCGCCACAAGCTCCTCCTCTTGATTGCAAAACTGACAAAATGTCATGAAAGCCTAGCGGTCGTCTGCTCGGCTTGCAAGCTCGAATAGGTTTGGCTCCTGCGTCACTGGAGCAACTGGACTTTTGAGGTAATCCGATGGACCTTGCGTTTATGAGTAAGGACGCAAAAAAGTATGATGTGATCATTGCCGGTGGTGGCCTGGCAGGCCTGCCCCTGGCCTTGGCGCTCGCACAAAGTGGGTTTCAGGTGGCTGTTGTCGATTTGCTCGATCCGGCGGTCGATGTGGACCCGGCTTTTGATGGCCGTGTGTCGTCGATTGCGGATGCGTCGCTGCGAATGCTGGAAAAGCTGGGTGTTGCGCAACACATGCAAGAGCAGATGCAGCCGATCAACGACATCGTTGTGACGGATGGCCGGCCGGGCGAACCTGCCGCGCCTTTGTTTTTACACTTCGATCACTCTGAGATTGGCGATGCGCCCCTTGGGGCCATGGTAGAAAACCGGCATATCCGTGTCGCTCTTCGTAAAGCCCTGGCAAGCTCTGACGGCGTCACGCTTATGGCGCCAGACAAAATTGACTCGTTTGACGTCACTCCCTCGCATGTGTCGGTGACGTTGGGATCTGGTGATGTTCTTGAGAGTGCTTTGTTGGTTGGCGCTGATGGCCGTGCGTCGCAGATCCGAGAGCAAGCCGACATCCAGACGGTCGGATGGTCTTACGGTCAGTCGGGGATTGTCACCACGGTAGAGCATGCACTGCCTCACGATGGTGTTGCGCAGGAATATTTCCTGCCAAGCGGCCCTTTCGCGGTGCTGCCGATGGTTGGCAATCGCTCATCACTTGTGTGGACAGAGGAGACCGAGCTTGCTGAGGCGCTGCTCGGCCTTGATGATGAGGGTTTTGCTGCTGAGTGCGCAAAACGGTTTGGACCCTATCTCGGTGAGATGAAACCGGTCGGTCCTCGCTGGTCTTATCCGCTTTCCTTGCAGCTGGCACGAGACTATGTGCGCCCTCGGGTTGCTCTTGTAGCGGATGCGGCTCATGGCATTCACCCCTTGGCGGGACAGGGGCTCAATCTGGGTCTTCGGGACGTGGCAGCTCTTGTTGATGTGCTGGTCGATGCGCAGCGTGTGGGTCTGGACATAGGGGCGTTGGTCACGCTTCACCGGTATGAGCGGTGGCGGCGGTTCGACAATGTCTCTCTGGCGCTGGCCTGTGATGGCCTTAACCGCCTGTTCTCGAACGATGTGACGCCGTTGCGCTTGCTGCGTGATATGGGCCTTGGGCTGGTCAATAGGGTTGGGCCAGCACGCCGATTTTTTATGCGCCTGGCAGGCGGCGGTGTTGGCGATTTGCCGCGTCTGATGAAAGGCGAGCCTCTCTAGGTTGCATCCAGATCAGGGATAGAGAGCGGAATCTCCCGCAAGTCTCTTACTTCAATCAATGGCCCATATCGGGTCTCTTCATCGTCATAGCCAAGAGTCGCGAGCGGCGACCCACTCCCTACAACAAATCGCGACGAGCCTTCTTCATCAGTCAGTGGGAACGCAACATATTCGACAAGCGATTGCCGTCCTTGTTCACTTTGTTCAACGCCCAAAATATGGAGACCACAGGGCGTGTCCAGAACACGATCGAGAACAGAAAAAATCGGGCTTCGGTCGGGTGCTACTTCAGAGCGCTTTAAGAGAGTGCCAGTCAAATCGCTGACACCACGTTCTGCAAAATCTGTCCCCAACAAGCGGAAACGATATGTGTCTGCATCAAGCCGTTCAATGAGAAAGACTGAAGGCAGCGTGGACGGGATGGCAATCGGATCAAACGCTGTCCTAGGCGGAATGCCGCCTGCTGCCTCTGCCAATTTGTGCCAGTAGGCGGTCAATTCTTGAGCCTTCCGGGACGTGAGTGCGTGGTCGTTGTCTAGTGCGTCCTGCATATTTCACTTTCGTGTCCCCCCGAAAGATTGATCCGAAACATACCCGCAAACCGGTGAGTTGGCGCACATGTCTACTCTTGTCTTGCGCCATTCAGCGCATGACATCCTCCATGACACATACTCAGTGCCACTGCCTCCTCAACCCTCTTTTGATTGGTTCATCCGCCGTCTCCGCGTGCGTAATGAACGGCGTTTTCTAGACGAAGATGGTAAATAAATGCGCTGTGGCAGACTGTCGCAGTGTCGAAGATAATTATCGTCGGCAGGCGCAAGGCGCGCGGTCAAGGTCAGCGCGCTAGGCCGGCCTCGGTGAGTTTGGCCAGATAGTCTGCCCATTTTCCCTCATATTCGCGCCCGAGCTCATGAAGGTAATCCCAGGTAAACAGCCCGCTGTCATGCCCATCGTTAAACAGGAGGCGGGCAGCATAGTTGCCGACAGGTTCAATGTTGGTGATTGAAACGTCTTGTTTTTGGGGCACGATTTTCTTTTGCCCCGCGCCGTGGCCCTGGACTTCGGCGCTCGGGCTCTCGACCCGCAGATATTCTGCGCGCAGCTCGAAAGTCTGTCCGTCATTGAAGGAGACGAGCAGTAAGCGGCCCTTATCAGACAGGCGCAGTTCCGTCGGCCAGGGCCGATCCTGATCCGGGGTATCAGCGTCGCGGTTCATCCCAGCTGCCGGGCTTCGTCCGGCAGCATAATGGGGATGCCGTCACGAATGGGATAGGCGAGACCGGCGGCTTCAGAGACCAGCTCCTGGGCGTCGCGGTCATAATGCAGCGTTGCCTTTGTGACGGGACAAACCAGTATCTCCAGCAGTTTTGGATCAACTGCTGGGGAAATATTGGCGGGGGGTGTTGATTGTGTATCAGTCATCGGAACTCTTTTTTGGAAATAGAAGGTAGATAAAACCTATTGAACGGTCGAGCTGCCGTCAGTGTTGTCGCGCGCTAGAGCAATTTCGGTCAGCGCAATCAACATTTGATTTCGGTCTTCCAGTGATTTTGCTTCAAGCAAAGCCTGCTTCTCGTCCGGTCCGTAGGGCGAAATGACGGACAAGGAATTGACCAGGCTTTCGTTGGAGGCATTTTTAATGGCATCCCAATCTGCGGACAATCCATTGGTCTCCAAATATTGTTTCAATATCTCTAGAAGCCGCTCGCGGGAGACTTCATCTTCACCCAGCCCGGCTTTGAGGTCTCGCTCATACTCTTCCGTTTCAACAAAGCACTGTCGGTATGGGGTGACCGTGTCGAGTTCTTCACGGATGCGGAAACGGCAGACACCGGTGAGCGTAATCAGGAACCGACCATCGTCGGTTTCCATGAAAGACGTGATACGACCGATAGTGCCGACAGAATGGAGCGACACCTTTTCGTCAATGATGCCTGCATTACTTGTGGGCGCAGCACCTAAGGGTTGGACCATGCCGATCAGGCGTTCGGCACCCAGAGCGTCTTCGACCATTTGTAGATAGCGTGGTTCAAAGATGTTCAAGGGAACTTGGGTGCGCGGCAGAAGCAGCGCGCCGGTGAGTGGAAACACAGGAATGCGCGATGGGAGATCGCTTGCTTTGAGATACTTTCCACTCACGATTTACTTTTCACCTTGTTGATGGCGTCGCTGCCATGGGGTTCTGGGGGCGATGCCTAACTAAACAGAATGGACGACAGGCGCTTGCGGCCGTCTTTCGTTACATCATCTGTTGGGCCATACGCGTCAAAAAATTCAAGCAGCTGCTTGCGAGCCGCCTCTTCATTCCAGGCCCGATCCATGGCGATGATATCCAGGAGTTCGTTCACTGCGCCTTCGCGATCACCTGCACCGTTCAGCGCCAGCGCCAGATCAAATCGTGCCTGATGATCCTTAGGGTTGGCGTCAAGTTTTGCACGCAACTCTGCTGTCTCGCCGACATCGCCTGACTTTGCGTCCAGAGCGATTGCTGCGCGAACGCTTGCGAGTTCAGGATCATTGACTTTGTCTGGCGGTGCGAGTTCCAGAGTCTGGCTTGCGCGGTCTGCATCACCGCTTTGCAGGTAGCAAAGGGCAAGGCCTGCAATGGCGCCTATATGTCCCGCTTCCTGTTGTAGTGCTTGCGCGAACATTTGTGCTGCTTCCTGCAACTGACCTTGGGCGAACGTCTCACGACCCATTTCGGTCAATTGATCTGCAGGCGATGGGCCGATTTCACCGGCCAGCTTTTCAATGAATTGTTTGATCTGGCTTTCGGGCAGCGCGCCTTGAAAGGCGTCCACCGGTTGGCCGTCCTTGAAGGCAAATACAGCGGGGATCGATTGCACGCGCAGCTGTTGGGCAACTTCTGGATGATCATCAATGTTCATCTTCACAAGGTGAACAGCACCCTGCGCGGCATTCACAACTTTTTCCAATACAGGGGTGAGCTGTTTGCAGGGCCCACACCAGGGCGCCCAGAAGTCGACAATCACGGGAACCTGCTTGGAGGTTTCCACAACATCGGTCATGAAGGTTTCTGTTGTTGTGTCCTTGATGTACGCGCCCGTGCCGGAAGGTGTGGGGGCCGTATCAGGGGTGCCTGCCAGATCTGACATGAGGTTCCTTCATTCTTCTGTCTGTAAAAAAGATAGAGCGAAAGGCGCCGTTTAAAGGCCTGCCGCTGCTTCCAGATCGATAATAGTGGGTTCATGGCCGCAATGGCGGATGAATTTTAGAAAATCGCCTTTTGAAATGGTGGTCGTCGCCTCATTGGTCAACGGATGATAGTTGAGCCAGTCATGTTCCATCATAGGGGCATCCAGGATCAGGCGGACGTGTCTGTTCACATCATTGATCAGCGCAAACGGGGTGACGGACCCCGGCCGGACACCCAAGGTTTCCCACAGAAGCTCCGGTTTGGCGAAGGAGAGGCGGGCAGATCCAAGGTTTTTTGGCAGGCTGTTTAAGCGAATATTTCGTTCCTCTAGCGTAACAACGAGCCAAAGAACGCCCTTTTTGTCCTTGAGGAACAGGTTTTTGCAGAAACCACCTGTCTGGACGCCCAAGTTGGCTGCTCGCCAGGCTTGGGCATCATCGACCGCATGGAGGGGCGGGTGGTCGATGGTAGTGGCCGCGATGCCCAGATCTTTCAGCAAGGTCAGCAGGCTTTCCTTGCTGGCAGGGCTTCCAGATGGCGCTCGATTTTCTGTTTGGTCGTCGGTCTTCATCGTCTTCTCATGCCACCAAGGGCGCTGCTTGCCAAGACCTGAAGCTGTCCTGAGGCGTGCAATTGCGACTGGAAAAGTTAGGCGTAATAAGGGCTTGCAAAGGCGGCACCAATGCGCGATATACCCCCCTCGGCGGGGATATACTCCGTCTGGAGCGCGGGCGTAGCTCAGGGGTAGAGCACAACCTTGCCAAGGTTGGGGTCGTGAGTTCGAATCTCATCGCCCGCTCCAATTTTTCTCATTCGATGTGTGACCGGCGTCTTCATGGTCCCGCTTAGGGCTGCATGCACGGTGTGGTGTGCCTTGATCATTTGGGAAAATGGGTTTTTCATGGTGGAAAGCTCATGAGGACGCCATGCATCACGGAAAAATCTCAGCAGATGTCGCAGCTCAGATTAAGGCACTGCGCAAAATCATCGGCGAAGCGAAGGTCCCCAGTTCTCGTGTGGATGAGAACCTGATCCTGGGCACCTGGAACATCCGCGAGTTTGGGAAAAAGAAACGCAGTAAGGCTGCGATCCATCTCATCGCCGAGATCATCAACCAATATGATGTGATCTCCCTTGTTGAAGTCAGAGACAATCTCCAAGACCTCAAGCGCGTGCTGGATGTGCTGGGGTCGTATTGGCGGGTTGTCTTGTCAGACTACAATGTTGACCATGCCGGCAACCGGGAGCGGGTCGCTTATGTCTATGACAGCCGCATGGTCCGGTTTACAGGTCTGGCGGCAGAGGCGGATCCACCGAAAGTCAAAAAGAATGGGGTTTATGAGAGTGCGTATCCGGACTGGTGGCGTTCGCCCTATATGGCCTCCTTTACCGCTGGCAATTTTGACTTTGTGATGATGACCGCGCACATCCGCTGGAGCGGCGGTGTTTCAAAAAGAGCGGAAGCCATTGGCCATCTTGCAGACTGGGTTGAAATACGTCGTAACGAGCGGGCGGCCGTTGATACTGACTTTATCGTCGTTGGAGACTTCAACATTCCCAGCCGTGGAAGCTCCGCTTTTAAGGCGCTGACGAAACACAGCCTGCAGATGCCGGGCGGGTTGTTGAAGGTCAAGGGCACCAATCTGTCTGAAAAGAATGTCTATGATCAGATCGTTCACAGTCCGACGCTGGAAGATCGTTTCACTGACCGGGGCGGCATTATCCGGTTCTTCAAAAACTCTCACAAAGAACTCTTTCCTGAGATGTCAGAAAAGGCTTTCACCTACCAACTGTCTGACCACTTACCCTTATGGGTCGAGGTCGATACCTGGATCGAGGACGAACTGATCGATTCCTATTTGTCCTGATTGAACTTAACGCCGGTTCAGTTCGTCCATGCGTTTTTTGAATTGGCGCTGCTCCCAGTCGCCGCCGAAGAATTTGAAGAAGCCAAAGATGGTGAGCCCATGGAGCAGAACGCCGCAGCTCCAACCGAGCGCCACGGTGATGACCCAGAACCTGTTCGGGTTCATGATGATGTTCAGCACATAGAGACCAGGCATTATCAAAACGTAAGACAGCCAGTGCATGTGAAAACCTTTGAGGTTTTGCACATATTGAATGGCGTCACGCTCGTGGGCCTCTTTCTGTGACGGGTCAGGGGTGAGATTGCTCATGGGTTTTGGCTCCTGCGTTAAGCGTGTCACGCTTGTTTCGAAAACAGCAGCGAGGCATTTCAGCGACTCCAAGGTCGCTGGATTTCCACTTTCAATACGCTGGATGGTTCGCACGCTCAGGCCCGCATGCTCTGCAAGCTGTTCCTGCGTCCATCCCTTGTCGAGGCGCCTTTTTTGAATGCTCATGTTTGCAAGCTCATGGGGAATACCTTTCCGCTGAAGCCGAGAAAGCCAAACTCCGCTTGATTTAACCACGACACGGGCCCGTCAGCACACGACAGCAACCCGCCAAGCCCAAATGTCCGGTACTGGTTCTGACAAGCTCACTTTATGAGCTTCTCGATGGTCGTTGCTGTTGTCCGTGCGATCTCTGACAGAACGGAGCGTGGCGTTCCGGCACGGGCGCGGGTTGCGAGATTGAGCAATGTGCCAGTTGCCAGATCTGCGGCGGAAGTTATGGCGGGGCCATCGGCATTTGGCGCGCGCTTGGCAATATGAGCTTTCACTGCCTGATCCATGCCTGTCAGCTGTGCCTGCACCATTGCTCTGATTTCGGGTTCATTTGTGGCTTCTGTCACCGCTGTGGTGAAAACCAGACAGCCGCGTGCCATTTCCTCTTGCTTGCCGAGGTAGATGTCCAGGGCCGCTTCATAGAAGTTTAGCAGGCCCTGATGGAGGTCGTGCCCGGTTGCCAGCGCGCCAACGGCCTCTGTCGCCATGCGTTGTCCAAATACTTCCAGCGCTGCCAAGTACATGGAGAGCTTGTTGCCATAGGCGGCATAGAGGCTTGGGCGGCTCAGCGACGTGGCTGTGGCGAGGTCATCCAGGGAGGTTCCTGAATATCCCTTCGCCCAGAACACTTTCACAATGAGCTGGAGGGCCGCGTCTTTGTCGAACTTCCGGGGACGGCCTCTCGTGGGGCTTTTGGACCCTGACTTCATATTTACATACCGTTTCGCATATAATTCTTGACCATTGATCTGCTGTGCGCATTATTAAGCGGTTCAGTACAAAAATAAACCTCAATTGGGAGCCGAGCTGATGGGGTGGATCAGAGACATAAAGAACATGATTGAGGATCTGCAGCGGGTGTCCCCGTTTATGCGTGTCTGGGGGCCTTTGCTCAATGCACCGATGGTGCTTGGAGGCGTGGTTTTTATCAATCGTTTCGAAGCCGTTCTTATTCTGGTCAGCTGTGTTGGGTCGGTCGCCGTTGCGGCGCAGATCCATAAGCGGGTGCCGTTCACCCGGCTCTCGAGCCTGGTGCATGTGGTCTGGCTGCCGCTTTTCCCTTATCTCGTTCAGGTGCTCATGGACCGGGGGGCGGTCGATCTATATAGCGCCTGGCTCGCCTTCGTGACACTCACAATGGGCATTTGTCCCGCTTTAGATGCGCTCAACATCGGGCTCTATCTCTCAAGCTCAAGCAACAAGTATGAAGGAGCGGACCGATGACGCTTGCTCAGGATCCCGGACGGCTGGCCAAACCCACAATCATCAGACGCATTTTGATGTCAGAACTGCGTGGCGCTCGCCACAGGCTTGCCCTGCGTCTGGGCCTAAAGCGCCTCCACGATGCTGTCCCTGAGGATTGGCAGGCTCCAGATAGTGCTTTGGCCCGTCAGGCGCGCGGGTATGCAGAAGTGCTTTGTTCGCCGATGCTGGTTGCTCATTCAGAGCGGACCTATTGTTTTGGAGCTCTGCTGGCGGCGCGGGATGGTCTGAAACTGGATAAAGAGCTCTTCTATCTAGGGTGCATTCTTCATGATCTTGGTCTCAGTGACGCTCATCAGGACGATCCAGGGTCGTTTGAATGGGTAGGTGCAGGCCTTGCTAGAACATTCTGTCTCAATAACGGGGTGCCAGAAAACAAAGCCGACCTTGTGCATGATGCCATTGCGTTTCATTCCTCGGTTGGCGTGGTCCACAAATGTGCGCCGGAACTTGCCTTTGTTCATTTCGGCGCAGGCCTTGATCTACTGGGTTCGCGCCTTGAAGATGTGCCGAAGACAGACCTCTCTGCCATCCTCGAGCGCTATTCACGGGACAGTTTCGCCTCTGAATTTGGTGGTTGTCTTCACCATCAAGCGGCGTGCAAGCCAACGTCTCACATTGCTGGACCTGTGGGTATTGGCTTTGCAGATCGAATAAAAGACCGATTGGCATAATACCAAAGACTGCTATCAAAATTAACCATAATATGTACTTTTCATCGTCAGCCCCCCTCCCGTCGGATAGGATTTACCCCTGAAAATGGCGGAATTCTTGATGTTTGGGAGAATTCCGTGCATTCGCGGGGTTCTGGATAGTGTTAACGGGGTTGGCCCGCCATGTGGCGTTATGGGCCATATTCGCAGTTTGTTTTGGGGTGCTCACCGGGCCGGCATTTGCCGACGCGGGTCTAGGTGCTGGCGCTGAGCCAAACTGGGAGCCCTGGGTTGAGGCTGGCGGCACGCTTTCCAATCGGAATGATCGGGTAGAAGCCGTTGGATGGGTGCCTATCGTGCAGGATGACGATCAGCTCCTCTTTGTCGAAGCCCGCGGCAAGCTTTTTGAGGGTGGCTCGGAAGAAGGCAATTTCGCGCTGGGCTATCGGGAGATGCGCCCGAACGGTTGGAACCTCGGTGTCTGGGGCGGGTACGACATCCGGACATCTGAAAATGGCAACACGTTTCATCAAATTGCTGGCGGTGTCGAAGCTCTCTCCAAGGACTGGGATGTTCGCCTGAACGGGTATTACCCGCTTGAGGATCAGAAGAGCATTGGTACGTCGTCCACCACCTCGACATCGTCAATCGTATCAACTGGTCCGGCGTTGAGTCTCGTTGGCTCGCAATTGTTCTTTGCACGCGGTGGTGCCACGACCACAACAGTAACGACCACGAGTGCCGGGTTTGATCTTGCTGCCTGGGGTGTTGATGGTGAAGCGGGTCGTCGGGCGCCACTGGAAGAGTGGTTTGATTGGGTCCAGCCGGTTGAAGAAGGCGTTGATCTATTCGATCACGAAGCCCGGATATTTCTTGGCGGCTTCTATTTTGATAACTCACTCTTCCCAGAAGCGATCTGGGGCCCCCGCCTACGTGGTGAGTGGCGGCTCAATGATGTGTTCGACAGTCTGCCTGGTTCACGGCTCACCTTTGAAGTGGAAGCGCAACATGATGATGTGCGCAAAGAGCAGATTGAATTTGGTGTGAGACTCCGCATTCCGCTGGGTTCTCCTAACCGCTCACACAAGGCGCTCGCAGCGCAGTCGGCAAGGATGATGGAAGCGCTGGAGCGGGACACAGACATTGTGACACGCAGCCGTGCCGGTTCGACCGTTACCAGTGTGACATCCGTGGACTTGCCAACGACGCTTGAGCCCGTGAAAGATCCAAACACCAATGTGGATCTAGACCAGGTTGTCTTTTTGGACACGCCAGGCACCGCTCAAGTGCAGGTGACCGCAGCGGGCGGCAACAGTCTTATCGTGCTCCAAGGCGGTAATGGGACATTTGGTCAAACCATTTTGCAGGCGGACCAATCCATCGTTGGGGGCGCACAGGGTATTCTTGTTGAGGGCCGCGCGTCTGGTGTGCAGGATACCTATGTTGCGCCTGGCGCAGCTGCAACGGTACACGTCCTGGCAGAAGCCGATGCTGTTCGGGTCGCAAATAATAGCCACGTGACGGGTCTCACAATTAGCAGCAATGGCTTACAAGCAACTGATGGCATCAATATTCCAAATGCGACGACGAACGTCTATATCGACAATACCTCTCTGCAAAATCTTGGTGGGCGCGGTCTGGAGATTGGAAACAACGTCCAGTTTACATTCACGAACAATAGTCTGAGTGACCAGGGTGTCTTCAGCGCCGTTGAAATGGGATCGGGCGCAAACGCGGTGATCACCAACAATACGTGGCGAAACATTACCCGGACGACAATTGAAGTGCGGCCCAATTCAACGCTGACCTATACCGGCAATAATCATCAGGGTACGTCCGCGACTGGGGGTGGTTCGGTCTTCCTCTTCAACGGTGGCGCGGGTGCATCAAATATTGTTGACGGCTCCAGCAATCTGAACACCCTGACAAATGCTCCGACTGTCTGTCAGACCAATGGGGCGGCTTCGTTCACAGGTACGATTGATTTTGGGGGTACAGCGCTGACCGACAATGTGCTGCCGTGTAACTGATCCAATCGGGTCGAGGCCTGTCGATCGAGTCAGACCTTTTCAGGCAGAACAAAAGCAAGTGACACCTGGTCAGCGGCCTGCTCAATTGCATCAAGATCAGTCGGGTTGACCAACAAGCCCCGAAGGCAGAAGCGGGCAGTTGCGCGGGCCGCTTTTTCTGGTGGCGTTACTGCGGCAACTTCCTGGGCGATGATGCTTGTTTCGGTCAGCTGAAAGACCTGTTCGGCTGAGAGGGCGGGTATGTCGCACAGCAACACACCCACGTTCTGCCCTGCCTCTATCAATGAGCGGTAATGTGCGACCATGGTCGCTCTGGTCTCCTGGGCGGGTTCAAAACCTGGCTTGGCCAGTTCGGGGAGATAGAAGATCGCGGGAAAATCCCTGTCGGCGGAGGCAACCGCGATCACCTCTTCCATGATGGATTTGAACAGGGCGACTTCCGGCGACAGGGTGAGCTTCTCCAACTCCGCATAAAAGGCCATGGACGGCGCTGCGGCGAAGATCAGCAGTTCATTTAGCAACGCATCTTTCGTTGGAAAGAGGTTGAAGACGGAGGCCGGTGCGGCTTTCAGTTCAGCGGCGATTTTGCGAATGCTGGCACCAGCATATCCATCTCGCGCAATGTGTTTGGCGGCGACCAGGAACACGGCTTCTTTGGTGAGCTGGGGTTTGCCATCGGCTCTTGGACGACCCACCGGACGTTTGGTTTTCTGTGCAGGGCGCTTTTCTCTTGTCTCAGCCATGTCCCAATTTATCGCAGAAAACTGCCAATGTCTAATTTATTTCACTTGATAAAAAATAATTGACTCTTCGTCCGACGCAGATTTATGGTGCGTCCGATTTCATTGGCGGATCAGCCGCTATCGAAGGGGAGGTCTCTCATGTCGACAGTTTTGATTACCGGATGTTCCAGGCCCACGGGCTTTGGACAACTCACCGCAAAGGCATTTGCCTCTGCCGGACATACAGTCTTTGCAACCATGCGCGGCGCTGAGCGCGGTCAGAGTCTGCTGGACTGGGCTCAGCAGGAGGGGGGCGATGTGCATGTGTTGGAACAGGACGTCAATGATCCCGCCTCAAATCGCGCTGTGGTTGCCGAGATCATAAAGCGGTCAGGTCGTCTTGATGTGCTGGTGAATAATGTTGGGATGAGCAGTTTCGGCGCCTTGGAAACGCTGCACGACGCACATATCCGGGAAACGATGGAAACGAACTTTTTCAGCGCCGTGGATCTGACGCGCGCTGTCTTGCCGGAGATGCGGAAGCAGGGCAGCGGACGGGTTCTGTTCGTTACTTCAATGGCAGGTGTTACAGGCATTCCTGGTGAGTCTGTTTATTGCGCCAGCAAATTTGCGTTGGAAGGGCTCGCGGAGTCGCTTGCCTTTGAGGTTGAACGGTTTGGCGTTCAGGTGAGCACGATCCGACCGGCCTTTTTCAATACGGGCATGAGCATGCACAATACGGATGCCTCAAGCTTCTATGCCACGGGAACTGACTATGACGCGTTCAATGAGCGTGTCGTCGCCTCGACGTCTGAAGGGGAGGTCGCCGGTGAGGATCCGCAGCTCGTCGCAGAGACCATCCTGGAAGCTGCGACAACCTCCACTCCTAAGCTGCGGTGGGAGCCAGGTCTCGCCGCACCGGAACTGAAAGCTGCACGTGCCGCCGCCACTGATGAAGAGTGGCGCGGCTATGTCATGGAAGAGTTGGGCCTTGCTGATTGGCTTAAACCTGCTGCCTAAGGAGACAGATTATGAATACACATTCTCTCGCACTTCCGGGTCTGTCAGCGGACGAGCTCGCTCGTGTCTCTGCACCCCTCGAAGACGCCTGGACACTACCAACTGCGGCCTATACCGACCCTGACCTTTATGGGCTGGAGGTTGAGCACATCATGCGGAAAAGCTGGTTGCCTGTTGGACGGGCGGATCAGGTGCCAAACCCTGGCGACTATATCTGCTTTACTCTTTACGATCAGCCCTTGATGCTGGTTCGCGGAACGGATGGCGACGTCCGTGTGATGTCGCGGGTCTGTCTGCACCGCGCTGCCCCCATTGCGGAAGGGAAGGGAAATCGCCAACTCTTTTCCTGTCCTTACCATGCGTGGAGTTATGCGACGGACGGACAGCTTGTCCGGGCGCCCCTCATGGAAGGGGCGGAAGGGTTTGATGAAAAAACCTGCAAGCTTCCCGAACTGCGCACTGAGATTTGGGAAGGCTTTGTCATGGTCAATTTTGATGATGACGCTGAGCCCTTCGCACGGCAAGTGGCGACCTACCAGAAGACGTTTGCGAACTACAAGCTCGATGACATGGTCATCATTAAGACGCTTGAGTTTGACAGTCCTTGGAACTGGAAAGTGCTCGTTGAGAATTTTATGGAGGCGTATCATCACATCGCGATCCACAAGACCACCTTCGAGCCTGTCTATCCGGCGAAGGACTCCAGGATTCCAGATGCAGATGGTCCTTACTCCATTCTTCACATGCCCGCGAAGGACCCACATGTTGATGAACCCGATGGCCTGCCGCTGATCGATGGTCTTGAAGATTGGCAGCGTGACGATCTGCTGGCGACGGTTTTGTTCCCCTATTTCCTGCTCGCTTTTCAGGGAACATCAGCGACCTGGTATCAGATTACACCGGTGAGTGTTGACCGGCTTCATCTCAAGATTCATTTCATGGTGCCGAAGTCATCTGCTGAGCTGCCGAACATTGAGGAAATCGCGGAGGGGGTCGGTGCTCTTCTTTCCGTGATCCATCATGAAGACATTGAGGCGAACGATATGGTCTGGGAGGGTCTTAAGGCGCCGCTCACATCGCAAGGTCGCTTGTCACCCCTGGAGCGGTCCATCTGGCAGCTCAACCAATGGTGGCTCCGTGAACTCACAAAGACGGAAGCGTAATGTTTGGGGCTGACCTTATTGGGGCAGCAGGCGTCGCACTTTTGCTCGGCGCCTTTGCTGCCAATCTTCTGGGCATGGTTGAAAAAGAGAGCCTCGCCTATCCGAGTGCGAACTTTGTGGGCGCGTCGCTGGCGACCTATGCTTCGTGGCTCATTGCCTATATGCCATTTGTGATCCTGGAAGGTGTTTGGGCCTGCGTTTCATTGGTTGCCGTCCTTCGCTCTGTCGGCAGACCGCGACACGCCCCGTGAGGCTTAGCCACATGGTTCAACTTCGTTTTGGAATATGGTTCGCTTCAATGCGAATGCCGTCAGGGTCTTCGAAGAGAAATGAATACATGCCTGGAAACCAGTCATCCTGTGCAGCGGGTTTGCGCACGATGCGGGCGCCGATGTTTTTCACAAAACTGGCGAGGGCATCTATATCATCCCGGCTTTCCAACGACAGGCAATAGTGATGCAACCCAGCGCGCCCCTGATCAAATGGCAGGTCAGTGTTTTCCTCGCTACAGGCCTGGATACCGATGGCGGTCCGTTTCCCGACGCAATAATAGTAGCCGTCTGCGTTGATCATTTCCTTCAGGCCCAGATGTGCGAAGAGCTGCTTGTAGAAAGGGAATGATCTCTCGAAATTACTGACTGTGAAATTGATGTGAGCAATGCCTTTAAGTGTCATGGGTGTTTCCTAAGCAAGCTGGTCGGCAACGGTTCGGTCATACACAAAGTAACCAGTGGTTACATAAGGGCGATGCTGTATAAGATCAAGTGCTGTAACTGAGGATTTGTGCCGGAGACTGGTTTGTCGGGAAAAGCCAAAACCACCTATCATCATGGAGGCCTAAGGGATGCACTCCTGCGGGAGGCGCCCGCGTGCATTGCAGAGCAGGGGCTTGATAAGTTTACGTTGCGTGGCCTTGCTCGTGACTTGGGTGTGACCCATGGTGCTGTCTATCGGCATTTTGCAGACAAGCGCGAATTGCTTGTTGCGCTGGCGCTCGCCGGTCATAAAGATTTTGCGCAGACGCTCCGCATGGCGGCTTCAAGTGGTGGCGATGTTGAGGGTGCCATCAAGTCAGTCGCGCGGGCTTACGTGCGCTGGTCGCTCGCCAACGAAAGCGCCTATCAGATCATGTTCGGCCCGCGGCTCAATGAGGATGGGCGTCATCCAGAGTTGGAAGAGGCGATTGAGGGGACCTTCTTTGCTGTCGACATTCTGTTTAAGCCACATTCAATCTCAAAGGCGCGTGCGCGACATTTGTCTGTTTCCCTGATGACACAGTTACATGGCTATTGCGACCTCGTGCGGTTGCGGCGTATCCGGGTGCGCGGTGTAAAAGCCGCTGAGACCTATCTGTTGCAATCCATTAACCCGCTTGTCCGAGGGTTATGTGCGGAACTGGACGAGTGACCGGCTGCCATCTGACCCTCGACAATTTGTCACAAAGTTTTTATCTCCGCGCATAACTGCCAGTTTTTGTCAGGAGCCTGGCAATTGGCTCTGGCGTTTCACTCTGAGTGCGTTACGGTCTGTTTCTGAACCAGCCGGGTGCGATATTGCGATCTCGTTCGGTGCCGTCCAATTCCCATATCTACCTAACCCTCTGAAAGGGAGAATGGTGGGGAGGAGAGAAGAGTGGCAGATCAAGAGACTGCAACGGATGCCCAGGCTGCTGGCATATTGCCTGAGGGGTCTCGCACGGAGACCAGCTTTCAAAAACCGCTCGCATTTGTTGCCGCTGGCCAAAAGATAACCGTTCTTCTCGACGGTGCAGCAATCGCTGACAGCGCCGATGTGATCATCGTTCATGAAAAGGGTCATAAGCCGATGCTGTATTTCCCGCGGGGTGATGTGGCGATGGGTCTTGCGACGCCCATGGAACAAACAACGCATTGTCCTCGTAAAGGGGACGCGTCCTATTTTGAGTTTGCGGGTTCTAATGGCGCAGCGGTCGCTTGGTCTTATGAAGACCCCATTCCTCAAGCAGCTGTCCTAAAAGACTATCTCGCCTTCTACCCCGATAATCTCGAGTTCAACAGAGAATCCTGACATGACATCTCCTTCATCGACCCCGCTCAAAGGGAGCGTGTCGATTGCGCTAGGCGATTATGCGCTTGTGCGATCCCAGTCTTTGGCGCTCACCGATCACTTAAGTGATGCGGAAGCGACAATTCAGTCCATGGAAGATGCTAGCCCTGCAAAATGGCACCTGGCGCATACAACCTGGTTTTTTGAAACCTTTGTGCTTCAACCGAATGTGCCGGGCTACACGCTCTTTGATGACAAATACTGCTATCTGTTCAACTCCTACTATGATGCTGTGGGTGAGCGTCATCCTCGCCCACGCCGTGGCATGCTGGCGCGTCCATCCCTTGATGAGATCCGTGACTATCGTGCGCATGTCGATGAGGCGATGGATGCTCTGCTCGCGGGCAAAGTTTCCTCTGAGCTTGCGAAGCTGATCGAGCTTGGGCTTCATCATGAGCAGCAACATCAGGAACTTCTGCTCACCGACATTCTACATTTGTTTGCGCAGAACCCGCTCCGCCCGGGCTTTGCGCCTGCTGTTCCCCTTGAGATGACCAACCAGGGAACGGATAGGGCGGATTGGGTTTCGTTTGAAGGCGGGCAGTTACCGCTTGGCGCTGATGGCGAAAGTTTCAAGTTTGATTGCGAGGGACCGCGCCATGAGGTGTTGGTACAACCATTCGAGTTGGCGACGCGGGCCGTCACCAATCGGGAGTGGATCGCGTTCATGGAGGCTGGCGGCTATGGTGATCCGCAGTGCTGGCTGTCGGACGGGTTTGCGATTTCCACGGAACGTGGCTGGGATGCGCCGCTTTACTGGTACCAACAGGATGATGCTTGGTGGTCTCTCACGCTGCGAGGCCCGCAGCCTGTGCATCTGGACGCGCCGGTGACGCATGTAAGTTTCTATGAAGCAGATGCCTATGCGACCTGGGCGGACGCCCGCTTGCCAAGTGAAGCTGAATGGGAGCATGCAGCGCGCGACGTTAAAGTTGAGGGAAATTTTGCATCGTCTGACATGCTGCGTCCGCGACCACAGGATGCGCCTGCGGGCAAGCTTGCGGGTCTTTTTGGCGATGTGTGGGAGTGGACCGCGAGCCCATTCACATCTTATCCGGGGTTCAAGCCTGCGCCGGGCGCGGTCGGTGAATATAACGGCAAGTTCATGAGTGGACAGATGGTGCTTCGCGGTGGGTCCTGTGCAACGCCCGGTGGCCACATGCGTGCGACCTATCGCAACTTTTTTCATCCAGACAAGCGGTGGCAGTTTTCCGGTCTTCGACTCGCAAGGGATGCTTCTTGATGTTGGATATGCTCACTGTAACGAATGAAGAATTTGCAGCAGATGTCCTTGAGGGGCTTGGCCTGCCGCAAAAGATGTTGCCTTGCCGATGGCTCTATGACGAGCGCGGGTCTCAATTGTTTGAAGAGATTACGGACCTGCCGGAATATTATCCGACCCGGACGGAGACCAAGATCTTGGAAGCTTGTCGGGGCGAGATTGCAGCGGCAGCGGGACGGGGGGCAACGCTTGTAGAATATGGATCAGGTGCGTCGGTCAAAACACGGTTGTTGCTCGATACATTTGAGGCGCTGCACTGTTATGTCCCGATCGATGTGTCCGCGACCTTCCTTGAAGACACGGCAGATCAGTTGCGCCGCGACTATCCTTCTTTATCAATCAAATCGGTCGTCGGTGATTTCCTGTCGCCGATTGCCGTTCCGATGGATGCGCGTGGGAACGGCCGCACGGTCGGGTTCTTTCCGGGTTCAACGATTGGCAATTTATCGAACACTGAAATTTCTGACTTCTTCAGACGCGCCCGACAGGACTTAGGGGGCGGTGCCTCGTTCGTCCTTGGCGCGGATCTGAAGAAGGATGTGGGACGGCTTATCCCTGCCTATGATGATGCAGCTGGTGTGACCGCAGCCTTCAATCTCAATATTCTAAAACGCATCAATCGTGAGCTTGCGGGCACCTTTGCCCTCGACCAGTTTGCGCATGAAGCCCGCTGGAACGAAGATGCTTCCCGGGTTGAGATGCATCTCGTTAGCCAGATGGACCAGACGGTGAGTGTGGGTGGCGCCATGATTGGGTTCGCAGAAGGTGAGACCATTCACACGGAAAACTCTCGTAAGTTTGCCCTCGATGAGTTGGTGCAACTTGCTGAAGCGCAAGGCTGGACCCTGTCCCGGTCGTGGATGGATGACGAGAAGCTTTTCAGTGTCGTGATGCTGGATGCTGCCTAGAGACTTTTCAGTTTTGATCGGATCAAAACAGGGCTCTAAGTGTCTTGTTTCGTCGCCCATTTCTACTCAGTGAGTTGGCGGAAGGTGACGCGTTTCCACTTAACCTGGCAACGCTCTAGGGCATCGCAAATCCTTTGACGCTGATCACATGGCCATTGGATGCCGCTTTGCGGAATGGCAGGATGGTCTGATAGGCGTCTGAATTGTACCAGGCGTCGAGTTTTTCAGCTGATGGAAAGCGAATAAGGACAATCCGTCCCTTTGGTGCCTCGCCCTCCAGCACATTTGGCTCTTCATCAACGGCGAGGATCTCCGCGTCAAATGGGGCGAGGGCTTCCATGAATCCCGCCTCGTATTTTGCGTAATGCTCTCGGTCCTGGATCTCAACAAATGCCATTGCGTAGACGGTCATGTTCCCGTGTCTTCCTGTGATTTTTGTTGGACGTAGAGTGCCTTAGGTCGCGCGCTTTAGGAAAGCGCCAATTGGCCAATTTATTAATGAAAGAAAAAACTTGAATTATTAAGGGAATTGCAATAAATAAAGAAAATACTTTTTTAAAGGAATGGCCGATGCCTGAGCCTCAATACGACTTGCTTGATCCTGCCTTTGATCCGCTGCGCACCCTGGGGCCGCTCCTCAAAAATGGGTTCGTCAATCATGCGCCCATGGCAGCTGAGGCACTCGTTGCCATGGGGCAGGGCGACCAGGCTAAAGGCTGGGTGCAGGCAAATCTCGACAATATCCTTCCAGCCAATGACAGCGTTGCGCCTCTTGACCCCACCGAGTTAGAGGGCACCATTGGTGACCCACGTTACCAAGATGCCTGGCGCTCCTTTTTCCGTCACCGTCTCGCCGAGGGTCCTTGGGACCTGGTGTTGGATCAATGGGCGGACCGCCTGGCGCCAGGCCTCTTTGCGGCAGCAGCCCACGGGCTCATTCGGGTGGGGCACGGGGTGCGGGCGCTTCGTGTTGAAGATACGCCGCTTCGCCGCCGCGAGCTTGCCGAAGGTCTTGCTCTTTGGGCAGGCTCCTATCAGCCACTGGTTACCCATCAGGTTGAAGGCCGCCCGACATTGTCCCCAAAAGAGGCGCTGACGCGGGTGCCGTTGGTACCGCACGCGCAGCGGCGCAATGAGGGCGCAATCACGACAGCCCTTGAGCAGCTTCCTCATGCGCAGGGGTTTGCCGAGGTCATTTCCATGATTGATGTGCAGGGTGATCTGCCAGCCCTCGCCCACGAGATTGCCGTCGAGTTTGCGCAAGTGTTCCTTTACCGGGTGCACACCCCCCTTACGGCCATCGTTTTCACCCATGCGATCACGGCAGTTGCAGCCATTCTCAACATTGCGCCTCATGTGAAAGATACAACAGCCCGCAAGCTTGTGTCCTATGGCTGGCAGACAGCCGCCGGGTTGCATGCCGCCTATTCAGAATTTCCAGCACCTGGTCCAGGAGCACTGCCGCCTGAAACTCCCGAAGAGATTGCGGCCCGTGCGTCACGTCATGGTGATGATCATGTGATCAAGCTTTCCGAGGCCTGCCTTCGGTTCTACGAGGTGACAGGTGATGAAAGGTTCCTCATGGTTCCGGCTCATGCGCGGGCCATGCTTCCGCAAATTCCACTGCGCGATATCTAGGAGAAGCGTGTGACGATGACCTATCCTGTGCTCCTGCGGCTGGGCGCTTTTGCAGCGCTGCTTGGCGGCGTGCTCCGATTGATCTCCAGTTTCATCCCGTGGGTTGAGGGCTCCGCCCCTCTGGAGAGTTTCTATTTCGTCATTGATGTCGCGCTTCTGTTCGGTCTGTTCGCCATCTACCTGGCGTGTGCTGAGCGATTTGGGTGGCTCGGTCTGGTCGGGTTTCTTGTCGCTGCCATCGGTCAAGCGGCGATCATTGGCCCAGACCATGCGCCCTTTGGCGTTGATGTCTACTATGTTGGCGCGCAAACTATTATCGTCGGACTATTTCTCATGGGTGCCGACATGCTGCGTGTTGGCGCTTATCCCGCCTGGGTGCCGGGGCTATGGCTAGCTGTTCCCTTTGTCAGTCTCGGCCTTGGCGTGATCGATCCTTCTCCTTACGGTTGGGGATACTTTCTTGGGGGCATTCTTTTCAGCTTAGGGTTTATCGTTGCGGGCATCGCTCTTCTAGGTAACTGGATACCGGCTAAAAGGTAATCCGCACACCTGCCGTTGCTTGCTCAGAGTGTCCGCCACCAGAAATGGACGCGCTTCCTTCTGCACGAGCAAAGATGGAAAAGCCATCGCCAAGATGCGCCGTCGCTCCGGCGCCAAAGGTTGCCCGCGTGTCATCTCTATCGGCTGCGAAGTTTACATTGTTGGCGGTGATGCTTTGGTCCCCGAACAGGTCATGCTCAATGCCGATTTCTGCGGAAAGATTGAGAACGCGATTGCCCTTCAGGTCGAGGTCGAGACCGCTGATCATGCCAGCTTCCAACAGCATGCTGTCGTTTTCTGCAAAGTTCATGGTGATGCCGGACTCATCAACAAAGTTATCAATGTCGCTGTCAATATAGGTGAGCGACGCACGGGGTGTGACCGTCCATTTGTCGGTCTCTCCCGCGACGTGGAACTGATGGCCGACCTGGACACCTGCTGAATAGGTGTAAGCCTCTGTGTTGGCCACATC
Organism: Parvibaculaceae bacterium PLY_AMNH_Bact1; assembly: GCA_032881465.1. NCBI lineage: Bacteria > Pseudomonadati > Pseudomonadota > Alphaproteobacteria > Hyphomicrobiales > Parvibaculaceae > Parvibaculaceae bacterium PLY_AMNH_Bact1. The sequence goes on along the minus strand of CP126168.1, from coordinate 3,525,173 downwards.
GGCGAGGTTGGGTCGCTCAATATCAACCTCGTAGCGCGTGAGTGTTGCGAGGGCTTCGGCAAACAATCCACCGCCTGCTGTCCAGTAAGCACTGACGCCTGCGCCATAACCGCTTGCTGCAAAGGTGGACCCATTTCCATTGGTGAGGGATGTATCGGTGGACGTGTGTTGCAGCAGCCCGCCAACGCTTAGATGGCCTGGCAGGTCCATGTCTAGAACCAAGTCGTATCCAGCCTGAGCAAACCTGTTCCGGCTCTCATATTGTTCTGAGCCCGCGAAATCTTCTGTACTGCGGACATACCCACCGCGCAGCCAGGCACCGGTCTTGGCGTCCTGACGACCTGCGACATGACCCCACCGTTTTTGTGCCCAGGGCATCTGATCGCGGGCGAACCCCGAAAGCGCCAGCGGGAGAGCCTGATAGGCAGGAATCTGTTTTGCGAAGGTACCATCGGACTGCAGATACCAGTTCTGCCCGTCGGCCTGGTTCAGTTCATATTCGTAGATACCACCGACAACCGCGCGCGACAGGGTAAAGGCATCGCCGGCAGAACCGACACCGCGCACTTCAACAATCCGAATACCGTCTGTTGCGCCCGTGCCGGTAATGCCACCCGCGCCACCTGCGTCTGTGATGGTAATGCCGGTTGCGCCGCCTGCACCTATTGTGACGGTATCCAGAATAAGAACATCGGTGGTGTCGACCACCCCTGTATCGAGGATCGTATCGAGATGAAGTTCGCCCCCATTTGAGATGAAGTTAGATGTTCCAACTCCTCCGGGGATACCAAGACTGGTGATTGCGAGAACATCACCTGCAACCGGACCGGTTCCACCTGTTTCTGCATCTGCGAGGGTAATGGTGCCGGAGTTGATGAAGGTCTCCAGGTTTAGAATGTGCCCCTGCTCTACACCTGCGTTGGTGAGCGACAAGCCTGCAGACCCAGCGGCAAACGTCTCGCCGAAGGTGTTGAAGGCTGTGGCCCCGGTGACGGTTGATAGTCTCAGTGTGCCTGTCGCGGTGTTGTCGAATGTATCTGTGCCAGCGCCAAAATCCAGAATGGCAACAGCTTCGGTATCGCGTACACCATCGGCATTGCTGTCGGTAAAGCGGCGCAGATTGATGCTGTTGGAAGACAGGTTGTTTAGAACGTCGTTGTTGCCAGAAAGTACGATGGAGCCGGTGATGGTGCCACGATTGTTGATGGTGGTCGCCCCTGCGCCCCGATTGTCGATGGCAAAATCTGACAGAGACCCAACAGAACCGCCCGTATTCACATTGATGGTCGCAACAGAGCCTGCCCTCACATCAATACCAGCACCATTGATGGATGTTGCACCCCCCAGTACCGCTCCATTGACGTTGATCGATGTTGCTCCTCCGGCGGTTACACGGATGGCGTCATTATTAGACCCGGTGGCGGTCACATTGTTGACGGTGATCGAAACGTTGCCTCCGGCACCGGCGTACACTTCCAAACCCTCGTCACCGGCAATGACGCTCCCCGTAATGTTGATCGCCACACCAGTCTGGCCGTACGTGTTGATGCCATCGTCCATCGCAGTGATGTCGGTCGCGGTGATTGCTGAGCTGCCTGCGGTGGCGTACGCTTGGATACCGTCAGAGTCACCCGCCCCTGTTGTGGTCACCGTTCCGTTGGCGGTAATGCTGATGGATGCCGGGCCTCTCGCATAGATCGCATCACTTGCATTTCCGGTTGAGGTTATGGCGCCATTTGTCGTGACGTTGATAATACCGCCGCCCGCATAAGCTCCGATGGCAGTGTTTGCCGCTGTGACATCACCGTTTGTTGTCACGGTGCTGCCTGCGCCACCGTAAGCATAGACGCCATAGTTTGAGGACGAGACATTGTTTACGGTAACCGAGGTGGTGCCGCCCAATGAGTAAGCGTAGGCCGCTGTGCCGCCCGCAGTGAGGGTGCCAGTGTCGGTGATCGTGATGTTGCCGGTGGTATTTCTGGCGACAATACCAGAGGAACCAGCCCCGGCTGACACGCCGACTGATGTAACGCTCAGATCGCCGGTTGTACCAGACGCATAGATTCCGGCCGCCCCTGCCCCGGTTACAGTCACCGTGCCGCCCGCACTAATTGTTGCGTTGCCGGCCTGTGATCCGGCAAAGATGCCGTAAGCCTGCGAAGAAACCGCTCCGGTTGTTGTGACGTTGACAGCTCCGGAACCTGCACCGCCTGCTAGAGCGCGGATGCCATTTCCGTTAGCAGCGCTCACACCCGACGTTGTAACATTGATCGTTCCGTTGGCGCTTACAGCGTAGATGCCATACAAGCCGCCACCACCGCTCGCCGTGACTGTTCCGACGTTGATTGTCGTCGCGCCGCCAGTGTTCTGTGTGTTGATGCCGTTTGAACCAGTCCCTGTTGTTGTGATTGCACCAGGTGCGGTAATGGTCAGCGCATTGCCTCCGCCGCTTGATGCTGCAATGCCCGTCGATCCGTTGCCTGACGTGGAGATGGTCGTGTTGGCGCTGGTAGTAACTGTGACCGCACCATTTAGCGAACCGGAATAGATGCCGTGCGACCCGTTGCCGGTTGTTGTCAGGTTGACGGTGCCCTGTGTGGTCGTGGTCGGCGATCCAAGGTTTGCACCGATTGCGCCATTGGCGAGGGCTGATGTGTTGTTTCCTACTGTGCTGACGACAACGCCATCTTGAACAATGACGGTTGCATCGTTGACATCATAGTCAATGCCAGTGGCGAAGTTATTGCCTGCGGGTGTACAGGTCGCGGTGCCGCCACCTGCAATCACACCACATTCGTTTGCTGCTTTTGCGGAGCGAAGATGTCCATAGGCTCCCATCGACAAGACAGAGGTCGTTAGCATCAACGCGAGGCGATGACCTGAAACACTATGGTTGGTTGTACTCACAGAAACGCCCCCAGAAACCCACGCACCAACAGTGTCTTGCGGACGACACTTTATGGTTAGGGAGCAGTTAATAGGGGAGCTCAGTGCGGAGTCAAATTAACTCCACACAGCCTTACTCTCTCGCTGTTTCTATAGGTTTGGATGGTTAACAAACAGATCTAAAGGCTAGTCAGGATCCGCCATTGTGACGGTTGTTGCAAATTCCGGTGCAAGCGGACTGACCGCCAGGGGACAGCGTACGTCTGGCAGAACAGCCACATCAAAAAGCTCCCGAATATCGCCATCCAGGCGCAGCCATTCGACGACGTTGCCAGTGGCAAGGTCGATGACCTGTACACCGCACCAGGGGTCCGCATCTCGTTTTTGTAACTCTTCCTCAAGTTCAAGTCCTGCAAAAGACTGGTCGCGTGGCAAAGACAAGGTGACGATGGCGTGATTATTGTGGAAGGCCAGTCCGCGTACGAAGCCCGGAAGAAATGCAATCTCTTCTGCAGCGCCTGTTTGGCGGTCAATGCGCACAAGATGTCCGCGGCCGGAGTTGAGTGCGTAGAGCTGATTGTTATGGAGCCGTGGTGAGTGTGGCATGGAGAGCTTATCCGTCAGTACACGGTCTTGTTGGATGTCGATCAGAATGCCGCCTTCCCCGCGACGATCGCGCCAGCCAGTTACGACATCGCTTCGGGAAACGGCAGTTACGTATCTGGCCTCTCCCTTTTCCATGGCGAGACCATTTAGATGGCAGCGATCTTCAGGTGCGAGTTTTGTGATGAAGGGTGGTTGCCACAGGGGCTTAAACCCGTGGACGGGGTCGAGCGTTGCCAGGCAGGAATAGGACGTGTTTACGAAGATGATACGACCCGAGGGCTCGACTGCAATTTCGTGTGCGTCGACATCGCCGGTCGTCTGCGCGTTTCGCGGTACGTAGCAAACATCATATTGATTGTTTGCGAACTCGCCTTCGCGCAGCATGTTCTCCAAGCGCCAGATTTGTGCGTGGGATGCGAGATAGATGCGCTGCCTTTGGGCGCAGAGCCCCATTGCCCTTGGGAATCCGGTCTGATGTATAGAGAGGCCGCCATTTGGCTGAACACCGACGAAATAGACAATGCCTGACTGATAGGACGTGAACACGACCCCCGCGCCGTTGTTCGCTAACCAGCCTGGCAGGTTTCTGGAACAGGAAATTTGTGTTCCAGCTGGCGTTGGCTCCGTCTCATTCGGTGATTGCGGGTCGGGTGTTTCTGGGTCTACGGTCATGGTTCCTCCTTAGCAGGTTTGTCGGAGGCGCAATAGCGGAGATGGTCGATATGGTAACCACCAAGCAGCAGAACATCCCGCAGCCGATGGATGAGGTCAGCGGCCCACCTGTCAGCAATGTCTTGCGTGAATTTCTTACCCCCCTGGAGTTTGCAAACCTGCTTCTGTTTTGGTGGCGTCTACCGTTTCATCTGCGCGGTAAGGGGCAGACAGTTTTGTTGTTGCCGGGGCTCGGTGGCGGTGAGCGGTCGATGGCGGTCATTCGGGAATATTTGCGGGTGCTGGGATATGACCCACAAGATTGGGGTTTGGGACGGAATGATGGTCGGGTGATGGACAAACTCCCCCGAGTAAATGAGATGGTTCGCACACTTTCCCGAGAGGCAGGCGGGCCCATTATTCTCATTGGATGGAGTCTTGGTGGCTATTTTGCGCGGGAGGCCGCGCGGGACAATCCGACAGAAGTGTCCCAGGTCATTACCCTCGGCAGCCCGCTTGTTGGCGGTCCCAAGTATACAGCAACTGCTCGGTTCTTTGGGCGTCGCGGACTTGATCATGATGCCATCGAAGCGCGCATTGCTGACCGCTATCGCATACCACTCAGTGTCCCGGTGACTTCCATTTATTCCAAGGGTGACGGGGTCGTGTCCTGGCAGGCCTCAGTCGATCACTGGAGCCTGGATGTTGAGAATATTGAGGTCGACACGACCCATTTTGGTTTTGGGTTTTCTGAGCAAGTGTTGAAGCTCATTGCTGAAATATTGGGTGGCCACCGGCGTCGTTTATGACACCCATAGGCTTACGCCGCGGGTGATGCAGATGGCGCCGAGGGTCAAAATGATCCATTGGCTCCACCTGCGGAAATTGGTGTCAGAGATCTTATCCAGGACTTTGGTGCCGAGTGTTGTTCCCAGCATGGCGCAGGGAATGACCATCATATAGAGCCACCATGGAAGGGTTGAGAGGTCTCCATTCGCTTCGATCGCGACTTGCCGGACCAAAACGCCGAAGTAAACCAGTTTCAACAGATGGCTGAGGGTCTGCGTGATCGCTTTGGTGGCGACAATCTGATGCCGGGTAAGGTCTGACTTTACAAAGAAGGCATCGAGCAGGGGTCCGGCAACGCCTGCGATGAGATTAATCAGTGTAATGATAAAACCGCATACGATGGGCATGCCTGGCCGCGTGATGTCAAGCGCAAAGCGGGCTGGCAGAGCCGCGGCGGCGAAGGGTACCGCGCCCACGCAGATGAAGACGAGCGCCTTGTCAGGTACGAAGGAGATCGCGCTTAAGGCAGCGAGTGAAATAACCGCACCGCCGACGTAGAAGTTGAAAACCGGCCACACAATGTGATCGCGGGTGAGAAATGCGCGATACCCATTGGAGACGGCCTGGGTGGTCCCATGCAGCATCATTGCGGAGCCCACCGGCAATACGACCAAGAACATGCCCATCAACACGATGCCGCCGGCCATCCCAAAAATGCCGGACAAAGTGGCTGTTGCAATGACTGTGATGGCGATAAGGGCTGTCAATGCACCGCTGATCATGGTGTCTCCTTGTGAGCTTCTTGAAACATAACAGGTGTCACCGTCTCTTTATGGGCGCTTTTATTCTCGGTTCATAACGACTTTTCTGTCTTTCCATTGTGAGTTAAACTCACATATGTCTGACGCAATCCACCAAACTCTTCCCCCTCTCACAGCTCTTCGTAGTTTCGAAGCGGCTTCTCGTCATGGCTCGTTTTCTCGCGCCGCTGATGAGCTATGCGTGACCCATGGTGCTGTGAGTCGGCAGGTGAAAGTTCTGGAAGACTGGGCGGGCATTGCTCTCTTTGACCGGGTGGGGAAGAGGGTGGTGCTCACAAGCGCTGGGCGTCGCTTTGCTGATAAGGTGAGTAGCGCCTTCGGCGATATTGCCACTGCTGTACGGACCTTACGGGCGGAACAAAGTGCCGTTCGTGTGCTGACACTCAACGTTTTGCCGACATTTGCAATGCGATGGTTGCTGCCGCGGCTTTCAAAATTCCAGTTTGCCCATCCCCAGATTGAGTTGCGGCTCGTTACATCCGATCAACCGTTGGACCGCACCGCACCTGGTCAATTCGATGTGGCGGTGCGTCGGAAAAGTACGCTCCCTGCCAGAGAGTTTCGGACTGGGATTGTTTTCACAGAAGATGAGCTGCCGGTGTGTAGCCCGGCCTTTGCGACTGCAAACCCGATAGGTGATCCGGCTGACATCAAGTCTCTTCCGCTTCTGGTTGCAGATACGCGGGCGGGTTCCTGGGATCGTTGGTTTGCAGCGGCAGGAGAAAGCGGTGTGAGCAGTGAAGCAGCACTTCGACGTTTCGATCATTTCTATTTGGCGCTCCAGGCAGCCATAGATGGTCTCGGTCTGGCCCTCGGGCCCCTGCCGCTTATTGAGGAAGACCTGGCACAAGGCCGATTGGTTGCGCCGCTTTCGGAACCCAAACTGTCAGCAGTACCCTATTGTTGGGCGGTGCGGTCTTCAGAAGCAGATGATCCTGCGGTCGTGCAGTTTCTCACCTGGTTGGAAGAAGAGGCGTTGGCTTTCCGGAGTTCACGAGAGGTCGCTGGCTCTAGCTCCGCAGGCGATTGGTAAGATCTTTTGCTGTCCCGCGCGCGGCCCGGCGTAGTTTTTCGAGCCCGGAAAAAGCGCTGAACCGGATAGACGCAGCGCCCGGCTTGGCATCTATCAGGATGTCCCCGATCTCAATAGTGTCGTTCCAGAATGAGGTAATGAGGTGGCCGGACACGGCGGAAGAATCGAGGCGCCCGATCCAATTGTCTTCCAGCACGCTGCGGATCATTTCTTCTTCCAGCAACAGGCCAACACTCTGCCCCTTGTAAGCCGCATCATAGGCGCATTTGATCGTGAAGCCGGTGTCGCCTGCAATCAGAGTGAGATTTATCGCGACCGGTTTTCCATCAAGCCGCAATATATCTGCGCGTGTGATGCTCTTGCCGCCTGCGTCTCCAAAAGCCTCTTTTGCGAATGCGCGCGTTGCGTCGGTGCAATCAAGCGCTGTGCCTCTTTTGCCCTTCCAACCGGATGCTTCGATCTTCAGAAAGGCGTCGATGGCGGTGTCGAGTTCTGGTCCACTGTCATGGGCGGTCCAGGTAACATCTCCCATGTCATCCAGACGCTTGCGGTTTCGTCGTAGATCCTTTTGACGCTTTTTCGACACATGTTCCTTCATGTGATCTTCGAAGGTGCCTCGTTTGGTGAGGACTGCACGCTCAAACGGATCAAACACCTGTGCAGGCAGGCCGCGTTTTGACATTTCGGCTTTCAGTGCTGTGTTGACTGCACCATCCAGGCTTATGTTGGGCAAAAGCCACAGGTCGCTGCCGGTATCAGCCGCCGCCATGCTATCGAGAAGGGCACGAGCAGCCTCATCCACCCATCGCCTATCAATGAGCGGGATAGATGTGGTGGTGTAGTCTGTCGTCCAGGCCGTGTTGAGCGACTTGAGTCCGCCCCAGTGCAGCCGGTTGCTTATGAAAGGCAACAAGGCAATAAGCTTTTCGTCTTTCCAGACAGTGACCACCTTGAGGGACCGCTTCTCAATGTGATTGAGAAGGGCGGTGCAATAGCCCCTGACATAGTAGGCGTTTTCTTCAAGAGTATGCTCAACCAGCTCCTCCCACTCGGGGCCGAGGGTCAAAAGTTGGCTCGCGTCCAGGATGCGTGTTGTAAGGCTTTCAGCCGAAACTTCACCTTGCGAAAATGCTTTGGGTGCCAGCGCCATATTCATGATGTGCCCTCAAGGACAGGTTTGCGGGTGGGCAGCCAAAAAACAATATCAAGGCCCAGCCGTCGCTTCACCAGATAGGTTAGAATAAGACTACGGGCTGCTACGGAAGCCGCTGTTGCAATCGCGGCGCCGGCGATACCGAGTGTCGGAATGAGTGCGAAGTTCAGTACAATATTGAAAATGAGAGCGGCTACGCAGGTTGTGGCACAGGCCCGTTCTTCTCCTAACATGTTCAGCAAATCTTCTCCGGGGCCTGCGAAGGCTTGCGCGATGAGGCCTGCCATCAAGATAGCGATAACTGGCATTGCTCCGTCAAACCCTTCGCCAAACAGATCAAGTAGGAACGGGGCTGCAAGGTAGATGACCAGGGCGGCTCCAACAGATGCGATCAATGTCAGTCGGGTTGTGGTACGCGCCAGCAGACTTAGTGAATTTGCATCACCAAGTGCGTTCAGCGCGGTGAAACGCTGGGCAGTTGCTGCGGTGGCGGCATATTGAACAAAGGCGACGAGTTGCAAAATACGAGACGCTGCGAAATAGATGGCGATGGTCGCAGGTTCGACAAACAGGCTAAGGATCAGGATATCTGCGTTTGAAAAGAGGATGAGTGTGCCGTCCACAAAAACCAGTGGTATGGACGTTTTGAACCACTCGCCCAGGCGTTGTTTGCGCGGGCCCGCAGAAACGATTTTTCGCAACCGTATCCAAACGAACGCGGTTTGGACGAGCAGGCTGACGAGCGTCGCGATGAGGACGACCCCTATCGCAAAACTGGCAGACACAGGCATTCCCAGTAGATAGGCGCCTAGAACACCGCTCCCAATCAGGCCGTGACGAATAATGAAAGGGGGTGTGATCGCTACAACTGTCCAGTTAAAGGCACGGGCGATGTTCTCTACATAGTCCTGAAGCGCGAACAGCGGGAATACAATAAGAGCAATTGCAAATGGCAAGACGTAGACTGTTTGGATGAAGGTGCCGGCAAACCACAGGATGGCGGCGCCAAAAATGGCGATCGCCAAAGACGCACCAGCGACAAACACCGCACCGGTCTGGAGGAAGCCTCTTAGGAGATCCTTTTCATCGCGAGCTTCGTAATGTGGCGCAAAGCGACAAACAGCCTGCGCGAAGCCAAGTGGCGATAGATGTCCAAGGACAAGTATCCAGACCCAGACCAGTGCAAAGATGCCGTAGTCAGTCTGCCCTAGAACACGGGCAAGGAGAACCTGGCTTGCATAAGCCAAAGCAGCTCCGACACAGCGAATGATCAAAACCTTTAAGGCAGCGAACGCGGATTGTTGTGACTCTTCGTCTGACCCGATGCGCGCGCGAAGAGCACTGCGCAGCCAGGCAAAACTCTGCGACCTTCCAGGCACTTCGTTTGTCTCAACTGCTTCGCTCATTTTGAGCTCTACTCCGCTGCACCCATAGGTAGGGGACTGATCCCTTCCGGGGCATTTGGATTTACCCGGTAGCGCATGATGCGTTTGAAGGATTGTTTCTTCTGCATGCCTGACTTGCGCCAGAACGCCGTGAGCGCGACTTTCGCCCAAAAGGCGGGTCCGCTGATTGCGCGCGATCGGGGTGTCCAGCCAAGTTCACTGCGTAATACACCATTGCCATAGTTCATGGCGTAGGATCGGCGGATGGGCGCTGTCCAGTGTTCGGTTGTGACAGATACGTTGAGACAGTTTCCGTTTGTGACGCGGTGTGGCCCGTTGAGAGCCCAATGCAACATGTCGCCGGCTTTCAGGTCGTAGATTTCCGCGTGGGCGTCATAAGAAGGGTCGTAGCCAATCTCCTCCTCGGTAATGCCGCGAATGACGTTCTCGAGGTCAGCTGGAGGGAGGAACGGCTCTTTTGGCGGGTAGATGTGAATCTGTTTTTCGCCACGCACCTGCCAGAGTGACTGACCTGGGACATCTGCATGATAGAAAACCTGCGCGCCAGGCGAAGAGATCAAAATCCCGAGAGATTTCCGGTGCGGCTTGAACCCAGGGACGGATGCCTGCAGCTCAATATAGATCTCATCCAACAATTCTTCGAAGCGGCGGTCATGCTCCTCAAGCTTTTGCAGGTTAATCCAAAGACGACCGCGTTTGATGGCGTCTAGAACCTCATGACCAGACAGGCCACTGCGGTCGCAATAGGCCCAGCTGTCAGCATCATGGCCGGACCCGGCCATCGTGTTGATCGGGCTGATCGTTTGAGGCATGCGCTCAATGAGGCTTGCGAGGACATCATCAGAGAATAGGTTGTTCTGCCCGAGCGTGTGGCGTAGGCGCGCTGTCTCTTCGCCCCAGGTTTTTGCGATTTCCGGGCTTAGATTTTCAATGATCTTTTGTGTCATGGCAGCGCTTCCCTGATCAGCACATAGTCTTCGGCAAAATTTCCATGGTTTCCGCAAATTTTGTGCCGCACCTCCTTCTTAGAGAGTGGAGGTCAAGGCCGCGTTAATCCCGCAATGAACCTGTTTATTGCAGTGGACTGTCCCATTTTGGGATAACCGATTTCCAAAAATTGTGAATTCAGGATTTCGAGTGAGCATTTGTTGGCATAGTGGATGCAGGTATGGCTCAAGGGGAAATTTTGTTCGATGCGACCTGCTCTCTGCGAGCTGGTCCACGGGGAGTATGGGTATGAGTTTAGTACAGGGGTATTCGCGGTGGCGCGGGGTTTCAGTCGTGATCCCCAGCGATATGGTTCGCTATGTTTATGTGGCGACTGCCGCGATTGTCGTTTTAGGCCTTTTGCGGGAAGTGTTTATCTTTCAGATGGGCACTGACACGGTCCTTCAGGACCTCCGGCATTTCGCGCTTGATGCAGAACGTAATCTGGGTGCCTGGTATTCTAGTGCTTTGATGGTTCTTATAGCGGCTTGCGCTATGGTGAACTGGCACAAAGACCGTGTCCGCGATGGGCTTGTATCCTACAGTTGGGTCTTTATCTCGGTTGTGTTCTTTCTTCTCTCCATTGATGAGACCGTGGGCTTTCATGAGACGGTCGATGTCCCGCTCCGCGATCATTTTGAGTTGACGGGTGTTTTCTATAACCCGTGGGTGTTTTTTGGGGCAGCCTTTGTCGCGGGGTTCGCTGCGCTTCTCGTCCCCTTCCTGTTTGAGCTGCCCAGACATATTGCAACTCTGTTTGTGATCTCAGGCGCAATCTATGTCGGCGGCGCCTTGGGAATGGAACCGTTGGATGCCTTCTTTGAGCATGCCTATGGAGACGGACATCTCTTTCAGGTGATCGCAACAAGTGTTGAGGAAGCCATGGAAATGTTGGGCCTCACCCTCTTCCTGCATGCCAACTTCATCTTCATGGCGGAAGCGCGTACGAATGTGCTTGTCAGGCGATAGGTTTCAGATCCTCTGCCGGCCGTGTGAGCTTGTCGGGATTGCGCATGACGTAAATCCAGCGCACCAGGCCTTCTTCGTCCGGCACCAGGCTGATGACAATGTCTGACTTCTCATCCTGTTGCAGCGACACGATGGCCGGGCGGCCGTTCGCGTAGACCAATTGTGGTTTGACCTTGTCCGCATTTTTCTGGAGCAAACTTGTGAAAACCAGCGCAATGTCTTCGGGGCCAACAAGGGGACGATAAGCAGCACGTACTTTGCCGCCGCCATCTGAAAGAGCCAAGGCGTCGGGTGACAGGAGAGATAGGATCTCCTGCATATTGTGTGTCTGTGCAGCCGCCATGAAACGGGATAGAAGGTCGCCGACTTCTGCAACCGATGCGTCAAAGCGCGGACTTTCTTCGCTCACCCGCTTTTTTGCTCGAGCCACCAGCTGCCTGCAGGCGGCTTCTGTTTTGTTGAGTGTGGTGGCGATGTCGGCATAGTCACTGTCAAAGGCTTCCCGCAGAATGAAGGCGGCTCTTTCTTCTGGTGCCAACCGTTCCATGGCCCACAAAAGCGCGAGCTGCACGTCTTGTGCTTGTGCGAGAGTATCTTCCGGAGTGGCTTGCGGATTTTCTGTTTCTGACAGGATGGGTTCGGGTAACCAGATGCCGGCATAGACTTCTCGTTTGTGCCGGGCGCTTTTCAGCGCGTCGATGGCAAGTCTTGTGGTGACAGTCGTCAACCAGGCCGCGGGTGTTTTGATTTCAGTTTCGTCAGTACCCGCCCAGCGCAGCCAGGCGTTTTGCACAACGTCTTCGGCGGCCGCCCGCTCCCCCAGCATCCGGTATGCCAAGGAAGTCAGTCGACCGCGTTCCTGTTCAAAGGTGGCAGTTGCTGTGTCGTTCATGCAGCCTTTCTTATCACGGTCTCCAGTTGATCGCCGACTTTGATCTTCTGGCAGGCCAACCCATGCCCGAGGCCCCATTTTAGCACAGGGTAGGTACGGCAAAAGGCTGTGGCGTAAGCAAGGGCGATCATTGCGCGTTTGCCGTAGCGATGTTCGACCTCAATCCGATAGGTTTCGCTGTGCATGTTTCCAGCGATCACAGCTTCTGCAAAGCGGAACCCCAGAGCGGCTTCTTCGCCCATTGCGTCGAAGTCGCGGGCGAGTATCGCGCGTAACAGGCCTGGGTCCACGCCCTCTGAAATACCTTGGTCGACCATCAGTTGGACGCAAGGCCCACAATCCCCTTCCAGAACAGAGGCGAGGCCCGCGCCGAACCAAAGAGGCTTTGGCGCATCTTCGCGGTGTTGGGAGAGCAACGGGAGGAGGGCAAGCTTCACGCCTGCGGATGTCGAAGTATCTATCACGTCGTGCATATAGCTCGCGTCATAGTTGGTCTTGCGTTCCATAGACCTTGTGCCGAGATGCAGAAGCCAGCGGATCATGGACTACTCCTTTGTGGATGAAAGCTGGGTGGCAAAATAAAGGCCCGCCCAAGCAGGGATCTGAATGCCAACAAGATTGACGAAAGCGATTTCGTCCAGCGGTACACCACGGGCCATCCAAATCTGAATGTGAAAGAGGCCGTGAAGGCAGGGCCATACAGCACCGGTGATGGCAATCTGCGGTGTGTTGTTTTTGACTGACCAGGCGAAGGCACCCGCGGCTACCAAATAGATCAGAGCGATGTCGCGGACAAAATGCAGATTGAACGGACCCATCATTGCCACACCGGGGGTCGTTTCGTACCAGTATATAGGTGCGAACCACATGATGAGGGCATTCACCCCGTAGATGGCAGCGATAACGCCGAGGACGATCTTGGCCATTTTTAAGCTCCTTATTGCAGCGGGTTCAGCCGCCTTGCTTTTGTGACGAGGCGGGGAGGGCTCTTGTGACAGAGCGTCGGAAATATTCTGAGCTTGGATCTCTATTTGACCGGCGCACAGGACCATATTGGCCCTTTGTTTTGAGCCAATTCAGCCGTTTTTGGCATCGCCAAAGATTAACAGCCTGGCGAGTGTCTTTTTATTTGCAAGCCTCTTGCATGGTTTGCGACGGTGCCTATGTCCAGAAGCGTGAGTATTAGCCGCGGACATTGTATGCGGCCAGGGTAGAGAAACAGGTCATATGAACTGGGATGATTTACGACTATTCCTGGCGGCGGCAGATGCCGGATCCATGCGTGCTGCGGCGAAGGTTCTTCGAGTGAGCCACACAACGATCTCGCGCCGGATTGAGTCTCTGGAATCTGATTTTGAAACGCGCCTGTTTGAGCGCCGCAGTGACGGGTTTGAACTGACACCGGCGGGCGTGGCACTTCTGCCTGTGGCGCAATCGATGGAAAACAATCTCCTTGGTGTTGAGCGCCAGGTGAGAGGTGCCGATAAGGAGCTAGCGGGGACTCTTATGGTCACGCTGCCGGACATGTTCGCCATGTACTTGATGGGCCCGATCCTGTTTGAGTTTATGGAGGCTTATCCGTCGATCGATCTGGAAGTGAATGAGAGCTGGAGCGTTTTTGATCTTTCCAAACGGGAAGCCGATGTTGCCATTCGGTTCACGAACAATCCGCCGGAACATCTTATTGGTCGACAGCTTGGCATCTTTCACGAAGCTGCCTATGGGACCGAGGCCTATCTGAGAGAGCACGGGCCGCTCGAGACAAGTCAAACGGCTCGCTGGGTTGGCTATGGTGAAGCAGCACACCGCGAACGTTGGGTGGCTTCGAGTGCGTTCCCCCATCTGCCGACAGTCGGACGGTTCGATCATGTGCCCATGCAGGTTGAAGCCGTGAAGGCGGGCTTTGGCATTGGTCTCATGCCCTGTTTTGCCGGGGACGCGGTGCCGGAGTTTGTCCGTCTCACAGATCCTTCACCGCGCTTGGACGTGTGGTTGCTGTCGCACAGAGACCTGCGTGCGACAGCAAGGGTGAGTGCGTTTCGTCAATTTGTCATAGAGCGCAGGGGTTACCTTAAGACACGACTTGATGGGACGCTTAAGCCGCCGATCCAATAATCGTTGTGGCCGCTACTTCGTTGCGAAGGGGCGCTGCTTTTAGGAAGGCGCGAAGGTTTTCCAGGAAGAGCTCTTGAGCTCTCAGCGGCGTGCCGTTTGACTTCGGCGAGGAGTGCGGTGTCACACGAACATTTGGATGTTCCCAAAGAGGGCTTGTCTCTGGCAGGGGCTCCGTTTCAAAAACATCCAGAATAGCAACGCCTGGCGTTCCCTTATCGAGTGCCGCAAGCAGTTCTGCCTCATTTACCAGTCCGCCGCGGCCGATGTTGATGAACGTTGCGCCTCCTTTCATGGAGGAAAAGAAATCTACATTCCCCATATGGTGGGTTTCGTTGTTCAACGGACTTGTGAAGACCACGACATCACATTCGGGTAGCCGTGCTTTCATTTCAGCGGGGCGGATGGTTTCGTGGGCTTCTGGGCTTTCACCGGTGCGTTTGACGCCGATGATATGGGCGTCAAACGCGCGGGCGCGTTTTGCGGTTTCGTTGCCGATATTGCCAATGCCGACAATCATCCAGGTGGTTCCGGCGATTTCGCGAAAGTCGACCCCTTTCCATTGTTTCGCTGATTGATTGTGAAGACGGGCCGTGGGGTTTTGAAACTCGACTAGAACTGAGCCCAAAACAAACTCTGCGATCGCGATGGATTGTGCATCTGAGTTGGTGAGGCGGATGCCTTTCTTTGCCAATTCGACAAAGAGAGGGTTGTCAAAGCCTGCGGCTGTGGACTGAATCCATTCAAGGGACGGCAGGTTCAGGAGATGATCAACATAATCGAAGACCCGCTTGGTGATGAGAACATCAAGGCTCAGCCAGGCACCTTTTGGGCTGACCTCGTCCCGCGTGACTGCCACGCCATTGCGGGTAAGCGACCCATCGCGCTGAAAGAGGATGGGTGTGATGCCTTCAATTGATGAAAACCTTGTTCCCAGTGCCTCTGCGCCGTCTGCTGATAGTAGAATCTCCATGCCCGCCCCAATTTGTTCGTTTTTGTTTGCATAAGCATATCGTTAGTCCCGTGTCTTAAGTAAAGTCTCCCGCAACAAATATGTGTGAGGGGCGGTGATAGTTTTGGGGACAGAAGTGGTCGGAGAGCGGAGCGCTGTGGGCGGGCCGGTAGCATCGCGGGCTGGGCAGTTCAGCTGGGCCTTTTTTGATTGGGCGAACCAGCCCTATTTTACGCTGATCACGACGTTCATTTTCGCCCCCTATTTTGCCGCAGGGTTTGTGGGCGACCCTGTCCTGGGTCAGGTGCTTTGGGGCTACACACAATCTATTGCGGGTTTGGCCATTGCCATCGGGTCTCCACTCCTTGGGGCGGTTGCTGATCAAACGGGTTCGCGCAAACCCTGGCTTGGTTTCTTTTCTATCATCTTTGTTATTGGTTCTGTCCTTTTGTGGGCAGCGCTTCCGGGTGCCCCGGATGGCCCTGCCTTTGTGATGGCGGCGGTTGTGTGTGCGGCGCTCGGCATGGAATTCGCGCTCGTCTTCTATAATGCAATGCTGCCAACACTGGTCCCTGCAAGGCGGATGGGTGCGCTTTCCGGATTTGGTTGGGGCGTTGGATATGTCGGTGGCCTTGGCGCCTTGTTCTTCGTGCTCATGTTCCTTGTGGCTGATGCGCAGAGTGGTGTCACCATGATTGGCATAGAACCACTCTTCGGACTTGATCCTGTGATGCGGGAAGCTGAACGATTTACCGGACCGCTTGCGGCGCTCTGGTACACGCTCTTTTCTCTGCCGATGTTTTTGCTCACACCGGATAGTCCGCGGACACCGGTTAAGGCGAGTGCGGCGGTTAGAGCGGGACTGGCGCAACTCAAAGCGACCTTTCTAAAACTTCGTTCGTATAAAAATATTGGCCTCTTTCTTGTGGCACGGATGACCTACTATGACGGCTTGTCCGCCATCTTTGCTTTTGGCGGGATCTACGCAGCGGGGACCTTCGGCTGGGAGATTCAGACGCTTGGTATTTTTGGCATTGTGCTTTCAATCTTTGCGGCGCTCGGTGCCTTCCTCGGTGGATGGATGGATGACCGTTTTGGATCAAAGCGAACCATCCTTGTTTCTGTTGCGGGACTTGTGCTGGGAACACTGGCGTCCGTATCTATCACCGCTGACACGATCTTTTTCTTCTTCTCTGTGCCGCCCCCCGTGCCAGGTGCTGGCCCTTTCATGAGTGTGGGGGAACAGGTCTATATGGCTGCAGGGGTTCTGATCGGGATCAGTGGTGGCCCGGCCCAGGCGGCCAGCCGGACATTCATGGCACGGCTTGCGCCGAGTGACATGATGACGGAGTTTTTTGGGCTCTATGCACTCTCGGGAAAGGCCACGAGTTTTGTTGCGCCTTTTGTGATCGCATTAGCAACGGCGGCGGCGAACAGTCAGCGCGCCGGTCTTTTTGTTGTTGTAGCTTTTCTGCTGGTGGGCTTTGTTTTGCTTCTGCCCGTGCGGGAAGAACGCATGTCAGCCTAAACCTTAGTTTGCATCTCAGGCCTTCCTCGCCCATGCTTCCATCCATCAACGGGGGAGCGGCTATTGAGTGACAGACAGGACGAACCGGTGCGAGTTCAGGTGCCGGGGGAAGCGAGTGCGCAACTTCTTTCGGCAGTTGGCGGCGAGCCGGCTGACACTAGAGGCCAAATCTCCTGGGCGACATTTGAATGGGCGCGTAACCCCTATGTGATCCTCATCACAATCTATATTTTTGCCCCCTATTTTTCGACCCATGTGGTGGGCGATCCTGTTCGCGGCCAGGCGATTTGGGGCAATATCAATGCCATTGGCGGTTTTGTCATCGCGTTGCTTGGACCTTTGCTTGGCGCGATTGCCGACAGTGGCGGGCGCCGGAAACCCTGGATCATCTCCTTTGTTGTGATCATGGGGTTTGCCACCTTTTCGATGTGGTTCGCGCTACCGATGGACGGGGGCATTGGCATTTTGGGGGCGGCGCTGCTCGTCATCATTGCGAATGTTGCGTTTGAGTTTTCAGCCGTCTTTCATAACTCAATGCTGCCTTACGTTGCGCCCCATAACAAAGTAGCTGGTCTGTCAGGTCTCGGCTTGGCGCTAGGAAACTTGAGCTCGCTCCTCATCCTCATATTCATGTTGATTGCCTTCATGTTGCCAGGCGTTGTGGACTGGAGTTTCGTACCTGAGGTTGCCATGTTTGGTCTGGATGTTGCGGCATATGAGAACAGCCGGATCTCGGGGCCGATTGCCGCCCTCTGGATGGTCCTGTTTTCGTTGCCACTCATACTTTTTACGCCGGACTCGGCAGCAAGCGGTGCGAACGCAAAAGATGCTGTGCGCAACGGGCTGCGGTCGGTTGTGCGCACGGTCAAAGGCTTGAAGCACTACCAGAATGTGGCGCTCTATCTTTTTGCTCGTATGTTTTACAATGACGGCAAGACGGCTGTCCTGATCTTTGGCGGTGTTTATGCAGCCGGTGTTTTCCAGTGGGGGCCGCTGACGCTCACTATTTACGGTGTGGTTCTCTCGATCTTTGCGGTCGCGGGGGGCTTCCTGGGAGGTTGGCTCGACAATACGTTTGGCTCACGCAATGCGATCCTTATTTCCATTGGGGGGACATCGCTCGGTCTCCTGTTGGCTGTTTCCATGACGCCCAACGAAATTTTCTTTGTGCCCTATGATGCGGCGGGGGCGGCGCCGATCTGGTCCCTGCCGTTCTTCACCACGGTGCCTGAGATGGCCTATGTGAGCGTGGTGATCTTGATCGCAATCTTCATCACCGCCGCGTATGCGAACAGCCGCACCATGCTGGCGCGAATTGCGCCGCCGGAAAAGATGTCGGAGTTTTTTGGGCTCTATGCTTTGTCTGGAACAGCGACGGCATTTCTGGGCCCGCTGCTAGTGGGGGTCGCCACCGCACTCTCGGAAAGCCAGCGGGTTGGCTTTGGCGCGGTGCTCATTCTATTGGTGGGCGGCATGGTGCTGATGCTCTTTGTCAAAGAAGAGCGGGCGGAACTTGCAGCCGAGGACCGACGAGATTAGGCCCTTCAGAAAAGATGCCAGCCTTTGGCGATGACCCAGTTGATCTCTTTGGCAAGATTGGGTGGGAAGTCGTAGTCGTTGACGCTGATCGGCTCGATCCAAGCAAAGTCTGTGTGTTCTTCTGATAGCGTAACCGTGTCTGTTTCGGATGTGGCCAGAAAGGAGAGACCAATCACCAGGTCTTCCTGCTGACCGGTCGACCAGGTTGTCAGAGGACGAATGTGCGACAAGGCCAGATCAACTTCCTCAGAAGTCTCTCGTCTTAGACCCTGGTCGATGGTTTCGCCTTTATGCAGGCTTCCACCAGGAACATCCCAGAGACCGGGATAGGGGTCAGAATCGGGTGACCTCTTTATGATGAGTAGTCGGCCGTCCCGCCAGATTTGTGCCTTCACGACGATCCGATGGGTGAGCCCGACATTGTCCATATTGCTGACCGCTTGCTTGTTTAGTGACGGAAGTGACGCATGCCGGTCATGACCATGGCGAGACCTTTTTCGTCTGCGGCGGCAATTACTTCATCATCACGCATGGACCCACCTGGTTGGATGACGCAGGTGGCGCCTGCTTCCGCGGCGGAGAGAAGTCCGTCAGCGAAGGGGAAGAAGGCGTCGGAAGCAACGGCGGACCCCTTGGTGAGTGGTTCTGCGAGACCGGCTGCTTCTGCCGCGTCTTCCGCTTTGCGCGCTGCGATGCGGGCACTGTCCACGCGGCTCATTTGCCCTGCGCCGATGCCGACGGTCGCGCCGTCTTTTACATAGATGATGGCGTTTGACTTCACATGTTTGCAGACGCGGAAGGCGAACTTCAGATCAGCGAGCTCTTGGTCACTTGGTGCGCGCTTTGTAACGACTTTGAGTTCCAGATCGTCAATGACGCCATTGTCGCGGGTCTGTGCGAGGAAGCCGCCGGCAACCGTCTTCACAAAGAGGCCTGGTGTGCGGGCGTCCGGCAAACCGCCAGTTGTTAGAAGGCGTAAGTTCTTCTTACCACCGATGATCTTGCGGGCGTTCTCATCGGCGTCCGGTGCGATGATGACTTCGGTGAAGATTTTTGCGATTTCTTCCGCTGTTTCCCCATCAAGGGTCTGGTTCAAGGCAATGATGCCGCCAAAGGCTGAGACCGGGTCACAGGCAAGCGCCTTGCGGTAGGCTTCTGCCAGGCTGCCGGAGGTTGCCACGCCACAGGGGTTGGCATGTTTGATGATGGCAACTGCAGGTGCAATCTTTGGATCAAACTCACCGACCAGTTCAAAGGCCGCGTCTGTGTCGTTGATATTGTTGTAGGAAAGCTCTTTGCCCTGTAGCTGGGTGGCTGTCGCAACACCTGGGCGGTTTTCGCCGGTCACATAAAAGCTTGCGGCCTGATGCGGGTTCTCGCCATAGCGCAGGGTCTGCTTCAGTGTGCCGCCAAGTGCACGATAGGCCGGGGCAGCCTCTTCAATCTCGTTTGCAAACCAGTTAGAGATGGCAGCGTCATAAGCAGCGGTGCGGGCATAGGCTTTTTGTGCGAGTGCTTTTCGCGTTTTGAGGCTCGTGCCCTTTTTCTCCTGAATTTCCGAGATCACCCGGTCATAGTCGGCGACGTCGACGATCACATTTACATAGGCGTGGTTTTTGGAGGCTGCCCGGATCATCGCAGGGCCGCCAATATCGATATTCTCCACGCAGGTATCATAGTCGGCGCCTTTGGCGACGGTTTCTTCAAACGGGTAGAGATTGACCGCCAGCAGATCGATGGGCCCGATACCATGCTCCTCCATGGAGGCTACGTGGCCTTCGTCGTCACGGACTGCGAGAAGACCGCCATGCACCATCGGATGGAGAGTTTTTACCCGGCCATCCATCATTTCAGGGAAGTTCGTGATGTCCGAGACATCTTTCACCGGAATGCCCGCCTCAGCGATGGCCTTTGATGTGCCACCGGTAGAGACAAGATCCACACCGGCCTCGTGCAGTGCACGGGCGAAGTCAATAAGGCCTGTTTTATCGGAAACAGAAAGAAGAGCGCGGCGGACGGGCTGAATATCGGCGGGCATCGGAGGATCCTGAGATGGTTATCTATGGATAATGGAAATGTCCGCGCCGGATAGCACGAAACTCCAGCCTCTGAAAGGGAGCTGAGGGGGATATGGTTCTTATTCCGAGTCCTGTTGCCCAGATTGCTCAGGTGTCCCCTTTTTGCTGTCAGTTGGAACCTGGACAGTCTCTTCTGGGATGCCCGGCACCTCGGCTGGTAGGGCAGGAAGCTCTGGTTCTTCAGCCTCGGTTTTGCTTGCCTTTCCAGTGGTCGACAGGCGGCGCCAGGCCCAATGGACGGTTGCTTCCTCCCGGAAGGCCTCCCCGGTGACGACAATCTGTTCGCTGCGCCTGGTTCTGTCCGCAGCGCCTAGATAGACACTCTCTTCGAGGGTAATGCTGCTTTTTCCATTCTCGACTCTCGCCCGGAACTGCCAGCCGTCTCCGTTTGGAAGCAGGACGAGCACATTTGACTTGTCATGGGCAAGCGAGGCACGGGCTTCGGGATGCAGATGGAAGCGGATTGCAAAAGAGGCGGGATCACCCCCATCTGAGGCCTGTTTGAACGGCACCATGAGTTTTGACGGCTCTTCTGGTGCGCGGGTCAGGCTATCTTCCCCACGAAGGTCTTCTCCGCTTTCGCTCAGAAACAGCCGCCGGCGATGAACAAAGCCGAAGAGTTTCCGATAGCCATCATGGGCGGCATCGAGCCAAATCCCATCCTCGCTCTCATTCCGTCTGCTCTCAACCCGGGCCGGTCCCTCCATAAGGCGTGATCCAAGAAGGATGCGTGAGAGGGCGCCTTGCGTGAACCGGGCAGATGAGGTGTCGTTTAGGACTAGAGTTGAGTGGGCGGCGGTTGCGCGGCTTGCCGCATGCCAGTCCGCGCCAAGGATGCGGGTCGCGCCACAGTTGGTGACGAGCCTGCAGCGTCCGACGCTCATCTCAAATGAGAGGCACCCTGCATGGGCGGAGTGGGAATAGGCCCCGGGGGGTGGGGGGCCTGTATCCACGGTTACATAGGTAGGGCCAGCGGACATGCGCTGATAGCCGGAATGGGGCGCAAAGCCGAAGGGCTTGCCTTTTGCGTCATCTTCCGCAAGTGCTGCTTCCACTGCGCCGTCCGGGCCTTCGTCTGCACCATTGAAGAGTGCCAATTTTCCATCGCCGTGCTTGAAGAAGCGCAGCATGGGCATCATGCGGTCAACGGCATTGCGGATGGGCTGGGGAACCCCATGCCCTTGGGCGACGAGCGCGTCGCGGAGTGAGACCAGGTCCAGCAGGATGGACAGCTGTGCTGCAGGGTTCCGGCTGATATGTCCGCCGTCGGGTAATATTTGTTGAGTGAGTTCGTGACCTACCAAGTCGAGGCCTTTACGCAAGCGCTTGCCGCCTTCTGACAGACAGAGACCTGAGAAGGCAAGACCAATGGCGGCCGTCAGACGTTGCTCCCCGGCGGGGGCCCACATGACGGTCCGTGCCAGATGACGCGCCTGTTTGGCCATATTGCGTAACAGGGTTGAGCGGTAGATGAGGTCGGACTCTTCCATGAGCAATCCGCCGTTTGCTGCCCAGGAAGTTAGGCGTCTGCCGATAACATGGGGACGCCAGCCAATGTCGTGCCATTGTCCAGATGTTGCGATCCAGCTTTGGACAAGCCCTCGTGCGTGCGCGCGGGCAGCGTTGCCACCGGCAGCAGAGAAATGGCGCACCCAGGAAAACCCATGGAGTTCCTCTGTCCAGGTTTCGCTTGGCGCTTCGACGTCGAAGGGGGAGAGGCCGTTTGTTCTCACCTGTCCGCCTGGCAGGTCATATCGCCCTTGGAAAAGGGCGTCGGCTTTGTCGACGCGCCCTGGCCGCAGGTCCTTGGGGTAGTAGATGATTGTATCGGGCATAGGCCCGCGCAGTGTCTGGCGATAGGGCCACGTGCTGTAAATTGCCGTCAGGCTGAGGTCAGCTGTGCGGCGCAGCGCTGCCAGAGTGAGATCACTCAATCGGTTGCCCGGATTGAGAATGTGCCGTTCCTGTCTGCGAGGGACGGGATGAGAAGCTTGGGATTTCTCGCTCATGGGCTCTGTCATGAGCGCGTGCCTTGTGTCGGGACGCTGTCCCGTTGCTCTGGAGGGGCGGGCCGCTTAGGGCCGCTTGCGAAGCGTCGCAATGTTCTCAGCATAGGCGGAAGGACCACCCTTGAAAGTTGCAGTGCCAGCGACGAGAACGTCAGCTCCGGCTGAAATGACCTTGGGGGCGGTGTCAAAATTTACACCGCCATCAACTTCCAGCTCGATTTTCTTGCCGGTCTCTTCGATCCGCTTACGGATGGTTTCAATCTTCCGAAGCTGACTTTCGATGAAGGATTGGCCACCGAACCCGGGGTTTACACTCATCACCAGAACCAGATCGAGATCCTCCAGAATTTCGTCCAGCACAGCGACGGGTGTTGCGGGATTAAGAGACAGTCCGGCTTTGAGGCCTCGTGCCTTGATCATCTGCACGGTCCGGTGAACGTGAGCGCCGGCTTCCGGGTGGAACGTGATGATGTCAGCACCCGCATCTGCGAAAGCATCGACATAAGGATCAACCGGCGCGATCATCAGATGCACATCAAACGGTTTGTCGGAATGCGGCTTCAGTGCCTTCACCACATCGGGCCCGATGGTGATGTTGGGCACGAAGTGACCGTCCATCACGTCGATATGAATGTAGTCAGCGCCTGCCGTTGAGATGGCGCTCACCTCTTCGCCGAGACGCGCGAAATCCGCTGCCAGAACTGACGGGGAAATTTTTACAGAATTTGCCATAGAAGGATGCTTATCAGGTCAGTTTGGGTGGTGCAACGATGGGAGCGCGTTCGACGAGCGTAGATTGTCTACCCGACAAAAGTAAGGCGAACCGCATAAAATCCGTCCATGCCCCCCTGGTCACCCAGATGGCATGGAAGGGTGCGCAGGTCGCCCTCCGGCGTGATGCATTCAGACAGGCCGCCGATCTCGTCAGGTGTGATCGGGACTCGCTTGAAAGCAGGGTTGTTCTTGAGGAAGAGGGCGGCCTGAGCCGGACCCTCAAGCGGTTCAAGGGAGCAGGTGCAATAGATCAGCGTCCCGCCCGGCTCCAACCACTCTGCTGATTTAGCAAGCAGTGTCGCCTGGACAGGGGCAAGGCTTGTTATGTCCTCTCCCTTCTTTGAGCGCAGAACGTCTGGATGACGTCTTGCGGTGCCGGTTGCGGAACAGGGGGCATCCAGGAGGATTTTTTTCCACTTTCGGCTTGGTGCCCAATCCGTCAGATCGGCTTTCACGACATCGGCGCTGAGTTTTGTGCGGGTAAGATTTTCCTTTAGACGCTCCAATCGGCCTCCTGCGCGATCAACTGCTGTGACTATGGCGCCGGCGGCGGCAAGGGCCAATGTTTTGCCGCCGGGTGCGGCACAGAGATCAAGTACGTCTTCACCGGCAACATCACCCAGAAGCCTGTGGGGAAGGGCTGTGGCGGCGTCCTGTACCCACCAGTCTCCGTCCGCATACCCAGGCAATTCTTCAATTCGGCCGGGGTGGGAAAGGCGGATGCTTCCTGTTGGGAGGCGTGTCCCGCTCAGCGTTTTTGCCCAGCCTTCTGGATCAGATTTCACTGAAAGATCGAGCGGAGGTTCTGCCAGATGAGCATCGGCGATGGCGCCTGCGGTTTCGGGACCATAGGCAAGCTCCCAGCTGCGCCATGCCCAATAGGGCGTGTTGGTCATTCCAGCGCCATGGCCAGTTTCTTGGCCGGCTTCCTGAGCTTTAATGATGTCCGCGCCCTCCCGGGTCACGCGGCGCAGGATGGCGTTCATCAATCCGCGATAGGGCCGGGTGTGTTTGTTAGAGTTGGTGAGTTCAACCGCGCAGTTCACCGCTGCGTGGGCGGCAGACCCTAGAAAGAGCAGTTCTGCAGTGCCTCCGCGTAAGAGCGCCATGGCAAAGGCGGCTTTCTCTGGGAGGGATTTATCGAGCATGGCATCAAGGACAGCATCGATCTGCCCAAGGCGTCTGAGCGCTGTGGTGGAAATTGCCCGGGCAAATGCCCGATCACTTGGGTGGTGGGCTAGATCTTTGGCGCTAAGCTCCCGATTGAGGGCTGTTTCCAGCGTTTCACCCTTGTCCAGCACGGATTGAAGCACAGCAGCTGCCGCACGTCGTGCGCCCGTTCCATCGGATTTTGGTGAGTTGTTCTGCTTTGATCTCGTTGGAGCTTTGGATGTCATGCGGGGTCCCGTTTTCTGCCCGTGCTTAGAGCATAGACGTGGCTGGGAGACCAGCGCCTTCTCTCGTGAGGTTTGCTGTCTATGGAGCGGCCAAATGCCGCCATGGTTAGCGCTGGTTGGACAAAAGTTGCCAGAACCCGAACTTTCATCATGGAACAATCGGTCCTGGATTAAAGGTGTAGTTAAAACATATTCGGTAAACTGATGGTCATAAACAAGAGCATCAGGTGCCGTCCATGTCTGGTCATAACGACTCTCTATTTCGCGATTTGTTCAACCACTCGTTTGACGCGCAGTGGATATTGAGCGCTGACATGCATATTGAGCATGCAAACGCGGCTGCGGCCTCACTCACGGGCTATGGGGTGGAGGAGCTGATGGGCAAGCCTTTGTCTCTCCTGTTGCCGCCAAAGGTTGCGAATTACCATGATGGATATGTGGCGCATTATAACGAACATGGTGAGACGCAAGGGGTGTTGGGTCAGCCGCGCCGGTTTGAAATTCTGGCGCGGGACGGATCGCTCATCCCAATTCAACTGAAGGCATTTCGACTTGGCGGTGCAGACGACAAGCGCATGTTTGGCGCCACCATGGTCGATTTACGCACGCAGGTTCTTCTTGAACAGGAACAGCTGCATACGATGGCGCAGCTCAAGCGCCTTGCTCTCATTGATCCGTTAACGGAGCTATGGAATCGCCGTGCCTTTGACGATGCGCTCGATCGCCAATGTGCGCTGGTCTCTCGACATCATAGTGCTGCAGCGCTTGCGGTGATTGATATCGACTATTTTAAGCAGGTCAACGATACCTACGGGCATGCGGCTGGCGACAGAGTGCTTCAGCAGCTTGCGGCGCATCTGAAGAAGATTGTCCGAAAGGAAGATATGTGCGCGCGCCTTGGAGGTGAAGAGTTTGGTGTTCTGATGCCTGCCTGTGACCCAACATCAGCGGTTGTCGTCATTGAGCGGGCGCTTCAGCGGGTCGCGACAGACCGCTTTGACCTCGATGATGGCCGTGCTGTCTCCGTAAGCTTTAGTGCGGGGATCGCGGCGATTGAGACTGATGTCGTTGCAGGTGCTCTGCTTGAGCATGCGGATGCGGCTATGTATCAGGCAAAGAGCAATGGGCGCGCGCGCGTAGAGATGTGGGCGCCAGACACTGTTACTGCTGTCGCTCGTGGTTAGCTCCAGGGTCCCTCTTGAGAGGACATGCCCGCCATTGCTTTCAGTTTTTTAACCCGGTTGGTCGTGGCAGGGTGTGTGGAAAACAGGCTGTCGCGTTTATGGGCATGGAGCGGGTTGATGATGAACATGTGTGCGGTCGCCGGATTCCTCTCAGCCGCGTCATTGTCGATGCGGCTGGCGCCGTTCTCTATGCGTTGTAAAGCTGAGGCAAGCCACATGGGGCGGCCGCATATCTCGGCGCCGAGCTGATCAGCGCTGTATTCGCGCGTGCGACTGATGGCCATCTGTACGAGGGCGGCAGCCATGGGGGCCAAAATCATGATCGCGAGCGTGCCGATGAGCCCGCCGACATTGTTCCGATTGTTCCCAAAGAAGAGGGCGAAGTTTGCCAACATGGAAATGGCACCTGCAAGTGTGGCGGTGACCGTCATGGTGAGGGTGTCGCGGTTTTTGATATGCGCCAGTTCGTGAGCCATGACACCTGCAAGCTCTTCAGGGGTCAGCATGTTGAGCAATCCGGTTGTTGCGGCGACGGCGGCATTTTCTGGATTGCGGCCGGTTGCAAAAGCGTTTGGTTGAGCTGTTTCAATAATGTAAGTACGCGGCATGGGAAGGTTGGCGTTTTCGGCGAGCCGCTGGACCAGGCGGACATAGTTTGGCGCTTCCCTTTCGGTTACTTCGCGCGCACCATGCATGCGCAACACCATTTTGTCTGAGTTCCAATAGGCGAACACATTCATGCCTGCGGCGATCAGAAATGCGATGGCAGCGCCCGCCTCTCCCCCGATCATGAACCCGATCCCCATAAAGAGCGCCGTCATTGCAGCGAGAAGGATCGCGGTTTTTGTCATGTTCATTCGTCAGGGTCCTTTTGCGGTTTATTGGCGTTGAGCGCTTCGGTCATATATGTAGTGTGAATAAGGTGCCTTCAATGCTGGCAGTTGCCTGCAGTGGCGGGTGTTTTGAGGTGTAAGCCAATGTCAGATGAAAAAATTCAGAAGACCTTAAGCGAGACAGCAAAGCGCGCCCTTGCTGAAGCCGCCGCCCGCCGGGCGAAAGCAAAGCCTGAGGCACATCGGCCGCGCGAATTGCTAGGGCGAGAAGGCCCTGAGCCGACCCGGTATGGGGATTGGGAGCATAAAGGCCTGATCAGCGACTTTTAGCTCCGAAAAGTTCTTGCCCGGTATGCGTGTATCGAAGTAGTAATATGCACGTTATGAGGGTTTCATTAAAAATATTCTCCCTATGCGTGTGGGGTGCTACAGGATTGTTGGCAGCGACCCCGGCGGCGATGGGAGCTGAGGTTCTAGCTGGGCCGATCCCTGCAAAGCTGACGCGTGTGATCGATGGAGACACTGTTGTCGTTCGCGCGCGGATTTGGCTTGGTCAGGATATTGAGGTTGCTGTGCGGCTGACAGGGATCGACGCGCCGGAACTCAGAAGCAGGTGTCCTGAGGAACGTTTTCAAGCTGAAGCCGCCGCTGCTCATCTGGTGCCTCTTGAAGGGACCGAGATCTCGCTTAGGAATGTTCGAAGCGATAAGTTTGGTGGGCGCGTTCAGGCTGAGGTGTATCACGTCGAGATGGGCGCCCTCGGTGCATCACTTGTGAAGGCGGGGTTGGCACGGCCCTATCTGGGAGGGCACCGGGGCAGCTGGTGTTCTGAACTCGCTGTTAGAGGCTGACGGTCTGCAGATTGATGAGGCCGATGAAGCTTTCTTCCAGCTTCAGGGTGAGCGTTGCATCTTCACCTGACGTGCGGGTGACATGTGACAGCACACATTGAGCTTCCCCCTTCTCGTTGGCCCAGGGCAACATGATATGTTCGATCTCCAACACCGGGCCTTCGTTTGTCTGGGAATGGTATTCCAAGGTCTGCATTGCCGGGCCGTCGATGACCTGGGTGAGATGGTCGATGATCAGTTTGCCAAAGGGCTGGTCGATGAAGATAGAGGTTTTTGTCCCGGTTAGATCGACGCCGAGGCGGCGCACCATCTCGGTTCCGAAGAAACGCACGGTGAAGTCATTTCCGTCGTGTTCGTAGATCACCATTTTCGACAGGATCGGCGCGAGGTCGACCAGATCCAGGTCAGCCGTTGCGGGCAAACGGCCATCACCCTTCTGGCCGTCCCAGTAGGCCAGGAGTTTCCGTGCGCCCTCTGTTTTTAAATCCATACCTGGTCCCCGCAGGAATGCCGATTTCGCCCGGAGGCGAAGATGACAGAAACCTAGGTTCAAAACAGTAAAAACTCTGTGTTGGGCTGTGAATAAAGTAAAATTATCCTTCTATACAGGGATGTGGGCGGCAGCTGCCAAACCGGGCGGAGGCGAGCGCCAAAATCAAAGTATTAGTAAAACAGAACGGCTATATTGCCCCATTTTTGGGGCAAACTATAGCTTTCTCGCATGTATTCGTCGCGAGCCGTCGGCAGCGTCAGTCTTTCGCAGCAATGCTAAATGCGGCGGCCATCCTGAACTTGTACCGTCATTGGTCATGGTTGAATTTCAGCGGTTTTGCCGATTCTCAATCAGATCTTCAACCACGCTCGGGTCTGCCAGGGTGGACGTGTCGCCCAGATTCGAGAATTCGTTCTCGGCAATCTTGCGCAGAATGCGCCGCATGATTTTGCCCGAACGTGTTTTAGGAAGACCTGGCGCCCACTGGATGAGATCGGGGCTTGCGATTGGTCCGATTTCTTTGCGTACCCACTGGACAAGTTCTTTCCGAAGCTCGTCAGTCGGTATTTCGCCCGCGTTCAAAGTGACATAGGCATAGATGCCTTGGCCCTTAATGTCGTGAGGGTAGCCAACGACGGCGGCCTCTGCCACGTGTGCGTGGGACACGAGGGCGCTTTCGACCTCCGCCGTCCCCATCCGGTGACCGGAGACGTTCAGCACATCATCGACGCGGCCAGTGATCCAATAATAGCCGTCCTCGTCGCGCCGGCAGCCGTCGCCGGTAAAATACATGCCCGGGAACTGAACAAAGTATGTGCTGGCAAAGCGTTCATGGTCTCCATAAACAGTTCGCATCTGGCCTGGCCAACTGTCTGCGATGCAGAGATTGCCCTCAGTGGCTCCGTCGAGTTCATTGCCCTCATTATCAACAATGACGGGACGCACGCCGAAGAAAGGTTTGGTGGCGGAGCCAGGTTTCTGATCGATGGCACCAGGCAGAGGCGTGATCAGAATGCCGCCGGTCTCTGTCTGCCACCATGTATCGACAATAGGAGAGCGACCGTCGCCCACAGTGTCATGGTACCAGAGCCAGGCTTCGGGATTGATCGGTTCGCCCACGGAGCCTAAGAGCCTCAGAGAGGATCGGCTGGTCGCTTTCACCGGTCCTTCGCCTTCTGCCATTAAGGCTCGAATGGCGGTGGGGGCTGTGTAGAAGATGTTGACCTGATGCTTGTCACAGACCTGCCAGAAGCGAGAGGCATCTGGATAGTTGGGCACGCCCTCAAACATGAGCGTGGTTGCGCCATTGGCGAGTGGTCCATAGAGGATGTAGCTGTGGCCGGTCACCCACCCAACGTCGGCGGTGCACCAATAGATGTCTCCATCATGATAGTCGAACACATACTGGTGGGTGATGGAGGCGTAGACCATATAGCCACCAGTCGTGTGCATGACACCTTTGGGTTTCCCCGTTGAGCCTGACGTATAGAGAATGAAGAGCGGGTCTTCCGCGTTCATCTCTTCAGGCGGGCAGTCGGCGCTGACGGATGCGGCGGCCTCATGATACCAGATATCTCTGCCGCCCTTCATCGGTACGCCAGACGCTGTGCGCTCTACGACGATTACAGACTTAACGCCAGGGCATTGGGCGACGGCCTCATCGGTGTTTGCTTTGAGGGGAATCTTCCGACCGCCACGCACACCTTCATCAGCGGTAATTACGCAGTTGGAGTCGCAATCGATGATACGGCCTGCAAGGGCGTCCGGCGAAAAGCCGCCAAAGACGACTGAGTGGACGGCACCAATGCGCGTGCAGGCCAACATGGCATAGGCGGCCTCTACAATCATCGGCATGTAGATGGTGACGCGGTCCCCCTTGTTTATGCCTTGGGCTTTCAGGACATTGGCGAACCTGCAGACCTCTTCGTGTAATTCACGGTAGGTGATCTTCTTGTCGTCAGTTGGTTCGTCGCCTTCCCAGATGATGGCGGTCTGATCGGCTTTCGTCGCCAGGTGCCTGTCGATACAGTTCACGCTGGCATTCAGGGTTCCGTCTTCAAACCATTTCACGTGGAGGTTGTCTTTGTCGTAGGAGACGTCCTTGATTTTTGTATAGGGTTTGATCCAGTCGATCCTCTGGCCCTGTTCGCGCCAAAACCCTTCCGGGTCGGCGAGGCTGGCATCGTACATCTTCTGGTAGCCGGCGGCGTCTAGATGGGCCCGACCGGCCCATTCTGCGCTCACGGGGAAAATTGCGGTGTCTGTCATTATGGCCTCCCATGCGGCGGCTTTTGATTTCTGCCGCGCTCTCGTTTTCGCCACTATAGGTGGAAATTGGCTTGTTTGTGCCTTTTTCTGCCGCCACTTGCTCGCATGCACCTTTTTCCCTCAAGGCACAATAACCTCATATTAACCCTACAAGTCGAAGCGGTTCGCAACGCTTTCCTGATTCAAGCTTTTTTACGGGTTCGGTGCGCATTCTCTCAGCAATTGTGAGGGATTTTCTATGGGACGCCGCTTGCCGCGCCGAAAAAAGCTGACGAACGCTGCTACGCGCCGTGCACGCGCGAAGGTGGTGACGGCTGACCAAACGGTTGATGAAGGCGTTTTTGAGGATGTTGCTTTTGCAAAAGCCGGCCTCGAGCTTGCGGAACGCCAGGCTGGATATGGCGCGTGGTTCTGGAACCTGCCAACAGACAGCTTCTATATGACACCCAATGCCTGTGCTGTGCTTGGTGTGGAAGAGGGCATTACAGAATTCAACAGCATCATGGCGGCCATTCACGAAGATGACCGTGAAGAGGTCACGACCAAGGTTCGTCAACATCTGGACTCGCGCGAGAATTATGATCTTGCTTGCCGCATCCGGCGTCCAGATGGTGAGGTGCGCTGGATCCGCGCACGCGGTCATGTTTCGACTGACGCTGCGGGTGAGCCCGTTATGTTTGCGGGCTCCATTGAAGACACAACCTATCAGGTTGAGACTCTGAACGAACTACAACGCTCGGAGATGCGGTTTCGCTCTCTGATTGATAGCGCGCCTTTCCCGGTTGTGATCACGCGGCCTAGTGATAAGACGCTGCGTTATGTAAACCAGCGCGCTGTCGACCTGTTGGAGGAACTAGGAAAGCCTGCTGATACGCTGAGCGTGCCGGATCTTATGTCTGACAGGGACACATATGAAAAACTTCGTGAGCAACTCCTTGCAAAGGGTACCACTGACAATTTTGAACTTGCGCTAAAGCGCTCAGATGGCACGCCACTATGGCTCCTAATCAAGGGTCTGATTATTGACTATGAAGGTGAACCCTGCGCGTATCTGATCCTGCTGGATGTGACCGAACGCCGGGAGCTGGAGCAACAGCTTCGCACGCAGGCAACGTCTGATCCTTTGACCGGTGTTGCCAATCGCACCGAGCTCCTGTCTCAATTGGAGTTTGAGATTTCCGTCTCTAATCGTACAGATGAAGGATTTGCACTTCTGTTGCTCGACCTCGACAATTTTAAGATGGTCAACGACACGCGCGGCCACAGTGTCGGTGACAAACTTCTTGTAGAAACGTCGAACCGCCTGAACTCCCTTCTTCGCACAACAGATACGGTTGCGCGCATTGGGGGCGATGAGTTTGCTATCATCGCGCGTCATCTTGATGAGACCCGAGGCGTGACAGTTCTCGCCCAAAAGATCATCGACTCCCTCGCTGTTCCTTTCGATATTGACGGTGTGGTCGCCAATGTCGGGTGTTCAATCGGGATTGCTCACTACCCATGGGACAAGGGTGACCCGGAACTCCTGATGCAGCATGCGGATCTTGCTCTTTACCGGGCAAAGGATGAAGGGCGCGGGTGCTTCCATCTGTTTGATGAAGAGCTTTCTCGCGCCGTACATGAACGCATGGATTTGGAGCGTGATCTACGGGTCGCCATTGAAGCAGACCAGCTGTTTGTCATGTACCAGCCACGGTTTGACGCGGAGACGCGGGAACCGGTCGCCGGAGAAGCACTCGCCCGCTGGCGGCACCCGGAGAAGGGTCTCGTCTCTCCAGGTGTCTTCATTCCCATTGCCGAGGAGACGGGTCTCGTCATTGGTCTTGGTCGTGTGGTGCTCGATCAGGTTGTCTCCGACATTGCGCGGTGGCGGGAACTTGGCCTTGATGTTGGTCCAATGTCGGTCAATATTTCGCCGGTCCATTTGGCCGCTGGCTGTGTGCTTGAGGATGTTTTTGGGGCGCTCAAAAAATACAATGTGCCGGCGAAGTGTCTGCAGATAGAAGTAACAGAGTCCACCATGATTACGGATGAAGAGTCGGCGAGCTCTCAGATCAAAACTCTTGCAGATGCCGGCATTCACATTCTGATTGACGATTTTGGTACGGGCTATTCATCCCTTTCCTATCTTCATCGTTTTACGGCGCATGAACTGAAGATTGACCGGAGCTTCGTCTCCAATGTGGCGGAGGCCACCAGCGCTATTCTTGCACGGCAGATTGTCTCCATCGGAAAATCGCTCGATCTCAAAATCGTGGCGGAAGGTGTCGAGACAGACGCTCAGGCGGACTTTATGACTGCTATCGGCTGCGATGAGCTGCAGGGCTTCCTTCTTTCTAGACCAATTGAACGGCCTGAGTTTGAAGACCTCATGCGCGATAAAGCAGAGCGCGTGGCGGCAGCGGCCAAAAAAGCCTAGCCGCTCAACTTTGTGCTCTCGGCGTCGGACAGGCCCGCTTCTCTTAAAACCTCTTTTGTATGTTCGCCGAGGAGCGGTGCATCGCGACGTACGCTTGCGGGGCTTCCTTCATATTTCACCGGATGTCTCAGGCTCCAATAAGGGCCTTCGTGCGGATGATTTCTTTGTTCGAAGAGTCCGACAGCCTCAAGATGAGGATCTGTGCGCAGGTCGCCCAGTCTATTCACACGGGCATGGGGGATGTCATTTGCGAAAAGAAGCTTCTCCCATTCCGCCGTTGTCTTTTGGACTGAGACGTCTTCTACTATGGCGTAGAGCGCGCGAATGTTCCTGGTGCGGTTTTCGTAAGTCGCGAACCGCTCATCTGTATCGAAGAGATCCGGCTTCCCACCCAGCGCAAAGAAGTCCCGCCATTGCTGATCGGAGTAGGGGAGAATGGCGATGTAGCCATCGGCAGTTTTGTAGGGCTTCCGATCCGGTGCTGTTACGCGGACATAGCCAAGAGGACCTGTCGGTGGGTCATAGACCTCGCCATAGAGATGCTCTGCCAGCAGAAAGGACACCATGCTCTCCATCATGGGGACTTCTACATATTGGCCTTCGCCGGTGCGCTCTCGGTGGAAAAGGGCTGAGACGATGGCGTTCGTCATAAAGAGCCCGGTGGTTTTGTCGGCAATAAGTGTTGGGAAAAAACGGGGGCGTGGATCGCCGTCTACTTCTGACATCATCGAGGCTATACCAGAGGCGGCCTGGATCATGTCGTCATAGGCAGGGCGTCCGCCATAAGGACCTTCTTCGCCGTACCCTGTGCCGATTACATAGACGATGTCAGGTTTCACAGCCTTGACGTCTTCATAGGAAAGGCCGAGACGTTTTAATCCGTCATAGCGAACGTTGGCGGCGAACACATCTGCGGTTGCGATGAGCTTCAGAAGGGCGTCACGTGCTTCTTCCTTTTTGAGATCGAGCAGGACGGAACGTTTGTTGCGGTTGATGGACAGAAACATGGGGCCGAGGCCGGATGCTTCACCCGACGGGGTGTCGCCCGCCCACCGCATAATGTCTCCCCCTTGCCCGTTCTTAGGGCTCGGGCTTTCCACTTTGATTACGTCTGCGCCCATGTCGCCGAGCATGGCTGTGGCATAGGCCCCAAGTACAACACTTGTGAGGTCGATGACGCGGATGCCGTCCAGGGCTCCTTTGGGCGTGGCGCTATTTTTGGTGCTCACTGTGTTTTCCTTCAAAGACCCTTGGTGGGTCGCCATACATATCTCAAATCGGCGAGATGCTCTTCATTGCGCCTGCCGTCGGTCTGTTCAGCGATCATCAATCCGTGGCGTTCATAGAATCTCTGAGCGCCTCTGTTTTGGCGAAACGTCCAGAGTTGCAACCCATTGGGCGCGGACCGTTTGGCCTGGTCGAGGAGTGCTGTGCCAAGCCCCTGGTTCTGTGCCCCGGCGTGAACATAGAGATGGTCAACCCAGTTCGGCCAGCCTGGCGACACGGCCAGAAAGCCAGCGATGCGTCCGCCGTGCCGTGCAATCCAGGTTTCCTGCTTTGTCGGCATGGTAGAAAAATGATGCCACATGTCTGCACCATCGTGGCGTCGTGGCAGGAAGCCGAGCTTTGCTGTTGCGGTCAGATAGACCGCTGCGATGCCTGCACCATCGGCGCTTCGTGCGCGATCTATGTCGACTTTGCTCATCTGGACTCCTCTCAACACCCTGTTCGATACTAGAGCGGAGGAGAAAAGTCATGAGCTTTCGCATTCGGGCAATTGAGACAGAAGATAGGCCGCTGATTGAAGGTGCGCTCAAAAAAGCATGGGGTTCTGTAAGGGTTGTGTCGCGTGGCAAACTATGGAACCCGCTCGATCTGCCGGGGTTTGTGGCAGAGTCTGCGGGCGACCTTGTGGGCCTGGTCACCTATCGACATGAGGTTGATGCCACGGAAGTTGTGACACTTGATAGTTTTACAGAAAGAGAAGGTGTGGGGACTGCGCTGCTTCAGGCTGTTGCAGAGGTCGCTCGTGACCAGGGTAAGGCTCACCTTTGGTTGATCACCACGAACGACAATATTCCCGCAATCCGTTTCTACCAACGTCGCGGCTGGGACATGGTGGCGCTCCACCACGGCGCCCTTGCGCACTCGCGGCGACATAAGCCGGAAATCCCAACTCATGGTCTTGATGGGGTGCCAATTGATCACGAAATAGAATTCCGACTGGCTTTGTGACGCGCTGTCCGCGACACTGGCCTCTCGAAAGGAAGTTTCATGCAATTGCACACGTCCAGCTGGCCAGAAGTTGAAGATTATCTCACGCGCTCAAAAGGCATTGTCATTCCCATTGGGTCGACGGAACAGCACGGCCCCAATGGGCTCATAGGGACGGATGCGATTTGTCCGGAGGTGATTGCGGCCCACGCTGGTGGCCAAGCCGACATGCTGGTGGCGCCGACCTTCAATGTGGGCTGTGCGCAGCATCACATGGCTTTTCCGGGGTCCATGACCTTGCGACCCTCAACCATGATTGCGGTGATCTATGACTGGGTCTTATCGCTTGGGCGGCATGGGTTTGACCGGATCTATTTCTTCAATGGTCATGGCGGCAATGTGTCGACCATTCAGGCTGCGTTCGCAGAGATTTATGCAGACCGCTCCCTTGCGCGAGATGGCAGCAATCGTGGGCCAGTAAAATGCAAGCTTGCTAACTGGTGGGACTACAAGCCTGTCTACAAGTATTGCATGGACACCTATGGTAAATCACACGGGGCTCATGCGACGCCGTCCGAGGTGGCGGTCACGCAATATGCTTATCCGGATGCGATCAAGACGGCGGAGATGACGCCGAAGATTGCACCCTCCGCGCGCTACACGGATGCAGAAGACTATCGGAAGAAGTTCCCGGATGGCCGGATTGGGTCGGACCCTTCGCTTGCCAATCCGAGTGATGGCAAAAAGCTCGTCGAGCTTTCGTCCAAAGGGTTGATTGAAGACTTTGCCGCGTTTGTTGCAAGTTAGTCAGGCTTGCTTTGCCCAAGACGAGGCTCCGTCCCTGACAGAAGCCGGCGAATATTTGCGCGATGCCGTGCAATTACGTAGATGCTTCCTGCAATAACCAGCAGCTGATAGGGCAGTGGATGATTGAGCCCAATGACGAGAGCGGTTGCAGTCAATGCAGCGAGCATTGAACTCAGGGAAGCAATTCGAAAAAGGGCAAGGAAAATACCAAAGGCGACTGCGGCTCCTAAAGCCACCGGCCATGAGATGGCTATTAGGACGCCTAAGCCTGTTGCAGCGGATTTTCCTCCTGCAAATTTCAGCCAAACAGAGCGACTGTGACCCAGTAATGCAGCGACACCTGCGACGCTCAGGACCCACGGTAACCTTGTGTCTAGATCAGTCGACGAAATTTCAAATGATGTGGTGTAGGGCAACGAAAACAGCCAGCGAACAAAGGCTATTGCCGTCGTGCCTTTCAATATATCGACGAGAAGCACAAAAAGCCCAGGCCCTTTGCCCAGTGTTCGCAATGCGTTTGTTGCGCCAACGGACTTGGACCCATGCTCCCGGATATCAATGCCCTTGAGCATTCTCCCAGTAAGAAAAGCGGTGGGGATTGATCCAAAGAGATAGGCGGCCATCAATCCAGCAATACACATCAACCAGAAAAACATGACGAGCACCTCGACGCACAAAGTTTAGGTAACCGAATTTATTATGAGTCTACGCTCTCGGCTTCAGCGATGACAATCATGTCTGCTTTGATGTCAATGGGGATTGGAACCAGGCTCTTTCCCGCGCAGGGTCCGCTGGTACAAAAGCCATCGTGGAGATTGAAGAGCGCCCCATGGGTTGTACAGAGGATCTGATCCTTTTTGCGGGTTAGGAACCTGTCAGTGAATGTCTCAAGAGGTGTGAAGGCGTGGGGGCAGGCATTTACATAGGCCAGGCATTGTTCGGATGTTCGCACGACAAACATGTCGAACCGTTCGCGTCCGTCGCCGAAAGTGAAGCCTTTTGCACCGGGTACTTCAATTTCCGCAAGTGCGCAGAGGCGTGTACCAGCGGGCGGCGCTTTGGCTAACCATTTTTCGCGCCGTTGTTCGTCGGCATAACTCATCTGGTGTTCAATGCTGTTGCCGCTTTGTGCAGAGTTTTGAGGCAGCAAGCCATTGATGTTTTGATGCCGGGGTCCCTGCTCATTGCGTCTTCGTTCATTTCGATTCCGGTCAACGAAACCGTAAGGCAGGCTTGCTCGATAAGGTTTGCGTCCATGGTGTTGAGGGTCTCTTTTAATGCTTCCCAGGCGTGATGGGAGCGTGACGCGGTGTTCAAGACTGCCGTTGGTTTTCCGGAAAATTCAGCGCTTGCGACAACCCAATCGAGTGCGTTCTTGATGACACCTGTCACGCCGTGGGCATACTCCGGGCTGGCGATAAGGACGGCATCAGCCTTTGACAGGGTTGCTTGAAAAAGCCGGACTGCTTCGGGCGTCTGGTTTTCCAGATCCGGATTGAAAATTGGGAGTGAACCCAGCCCGTGAAATACTTCAAAGGTCATGTGCTTTGGTGTAAGAAGCTTTGTTGCTCGGAGGAGCCGCGTATTGAGCGACGCTGCGCGCAGACTTCCAGAAAGACCAAGGATGTGCACAGGATGCTGCCCTATTTTTTTGCCGTCGGCACTTTTTTAAGGCCACCCATTTTGCAGACCCGTTTCCATTCGTCAGTGGTCACAGGTTGGACTGACAGGCGGGAATTATTGACCAGCACCATGTCTTTGAGTTCCGGCGTCTCTTTCACGTCCTGCAAGGTAACGGGTGTTGGCAATGCTTCCACGGCTTCAATGTCGACCATGCCGAAACGCTCTTTCGGGTCCGTGTGATCTGGATAATGCTCCTTGATAACACGCACAATTCCGACGACAGATTTCTCATCTACTGAGTGATAGAAGAAACCCAGGTCGCCGATCTTCATGGCCTTCATATTATTGTTAGCCTGATAATTCCGCACGCCATCCCAATGTTCACCTTTGGCACCGCGTTTCACCTGATCGTTCCAGCCCCAGGTGTTCGGTTCAGACTTAAAAAGCCAATAAGCCATCTCTCGCCTCCCGTCTGTTTTAGTCCTTGAGGAGCCACTTCCAGGCGCGCAGTTCGCGGGTGCCAAAGAGGTCTGCTTTGACGTACGGATCTTCGTCCGCAAGCTTTTGTGCGGTTGCCCGATCAGTAACATCGATTACCAGCATGGAACCCTCCAGACGTTCCCCATCATCAGATGTGAAGGGCCCGCCGAGTTTCACCGCGCCTGTGTCCGCCCAGTGTTTTAAATGGTTTTCCCGGTTTGCCATGCGCAGGTCGAGTGAATCTGGTTTATCAATGCCGATGATACAAAAGAGCATGTGGTTTCCTGTTGGCTGTCTATGTTTTCGGGAGAGCTTAAGAGGCGGCGCGGCTCTTGAACAGGCTCAAATCTCCGCGGTGAAGGGGCGGGCGAGAAGAAAGGCAATTGCTTCATCCACTGTCTTTGCGCCTGATACGATATCTGCCACCGCGTCACAGATGGGCATTTCCAGGTGACGCTTCTCGCCCATCGCTTTCACTGCTGCGGCAGTGTGCACGCCTTCTGCGACGGAGTTGCGGTCGCCCATGATTTCTTTCAGCGTTTTTCCTTCACCAAGGGCCACGCCCAACGACATATTGCGGCTTTGCCTGCTTGAACAGGTAAGGATGAGATCGCCG
This sequence comes from Parvibaculaceae bacterium PLY_AMNH_Bact1, assembly GCA_032881465.1. Classification (NCBI taxonomy): domain Bacteria; kingdom Pseudomonadati; phylum Pseudomonadota; class Alphaproteobacteria; order Hyphomicrobiales; family Parvibaculaceae; species Parvibaculaceae bacterium PLY_AMNH_Bact1. Next base: position 3,486,803 of record CP126168.1, on the reverse strand, counting down.
AGGCCGGACAGGCCGGACATTGTTTCCGAGCGTGCACCCAAACGTTTTCCGAGACGGACCATTTCCGCAAATCCGCGGGCAGTCAGTGCGGCACGAGCGCTTTCCCCAAGCTTTTTCCCATCAACAATGCCGCAGGCAATTGCGAGGACGTTTTTGATGGCGCCGCCAATCTGGGTGCCAATCACATCGGATGTCCAATAGGGGCGGAATGTGGGGGAGCCAATGGCCTCGACCAAGGCAATGGCAGCTTCTTCTTCAGCGCAGGCAAGAGTAACCGCGGTTGGCAGGCCTCTGGCAACGTCGGCGGCGAAGCTTGGACCTGAAAGGATGGCAGGCACAGCATCTGGCAATGTCTCTTTCAGAATTTCGCTCATGAGTTTCCCGGAATTTTGTTCGATGCCCTTTGCGCAGACCGCAACCAGAGACCCCCGTTGTAAAGTTTCATGGAGCTTGGTTGTCACTGCCCGCAAATGCTGGGCGGGCGGGACCAGGAGATATGCGTCGGTCCCGATAAGATTTCCCATGTCACTTGTGGCCTTAATGGCGGGATCGAGGGGAATGCCTGGGAGATAGGTCTTGTTCTCGTTGGTCTCGTTGATCTCCTCAGCAACTTCCGTCTCATGCACCCACAGCTGGACATCGCGACCGGCGCGGGCTGCCGCTGTTGCCAGAGCTGTTCCCCAGGCGCCACCGCCCACTACTGCGAGAGTTCTGATTGTTGTCATCGTGGCTCAGGTCTTTTTATTGGTGGTGCAGGGATTGGTTCTTAAGCTTGCGGATTTGCGTCGTCTTGTCGAAAGTTCACTACCTACCTTACACTCCGGTCAATGGATCCATAGGGATGTGTACCATGACATAACTGGTGCGTGACTCAGACATGTCATTAGCGTCGTGAAAACGCACAAGCCTAGATATTGGGTGATGAAAGCGTGTCAGGTTTGCCAAAAGAACAAAGGCTTACGCCAATCCAAGGTCTGGAGCGGGATATCGAGTCATACGGTATTTCACTCGATTTTGACGAATGGCCCAGCATTTGCCAACACCTCAGCGAGGTAAGCTTCGCCTCAGGTGAGTTCATGCTGAATCAATCGCGAGTCGCGGATCGGTGGATATTTCTATCTAAGGGGGTCACTGCCACCGAACAGACCTGGGACGATGGGACGAGCTCCATCGCCCGTTTCTTTGAGCAAGGGGATTTCTGCACAAATCTGACAAGCGCTTGGACGCGGGAAATTGCGTCCGATGATCTGGTCGCCATCACGGACGTTGCGGGCATGTCGGTCCCGGATGAAATAATCCGGCATGAATATTTACAAGGCGGCGAGTTCGGTCGCTACATCCGACTGAAGCTTATGGAAGGCCACTTGTTTGCGAAGGAGCTCATATGCGCAAAGAATTCTTCGCGCATTTCGATGCGGTATCAGTTCCTTGAGAGATTTCAGCCTGACCTTCTCGATAGCGTCTCTCAAAAAGACATTGCGCGTTTTCTGGGTGTGACGCCGCAGGGCCTCAATCGATTTTTGCGCCAACAAAAATCTGACGCGAGTTAACCCAGGTTCATCGGCGAAGCCCCGCCGATCGCTAACATGACATCGATGCCCTCATGGGCTTTTCTGATATTTGCTCAGGACCGATGATCATGCTTGATACAATTGATACACTCAGAGCTGTCTGGCCCATGCTGTCTCGGGCTGTTCTTCGGGGTCAATTGTTCAGCCCCCAATGCACCTTAGTGGACCCTGATCCAGATATTCGCTGCGATTATGATGTGGCTGTACCGATTGGTGATGATGTTGTTTTGACAGCCAATGTCTTTCGATCCCATAAGCGGAGTGAGGCGGGTGAGATAGACCCGGTTGTTATGTGTGCCCATCCATATGACAATCATCTCAGCCCTGCTCTTGGCAAGACGCCTTTCGGCGGTCCGCCGCATCAATATCGGGTGGTCCCACAGGCAGGCGGGCGTCCCGAATTCTCAACGTTGACGAGTTGGGAGGCGCCGGACCCAAACTTTTGGGTGCCGGCCGGATACACGCTCGTCAATCTCAACTTGGCAGGCTTTGCCAATAGCGGGGGGACGGCGACCTTGTTGTCGCGTCAGCAGGGTGAGGAATTTTACGCGGCGATCAAATGGATCGCGGAGCAAAGCTGGTGCGACGGAAATATTGGTCTGACCGGTGTCAGCTACCTTGCCATCAGCCAGTATTTTGCAGCAATGGCAGCGGAACCTGACGGGGAGAACTCCCCCCTTAAATGCATTTCGCCCTGGGAGGGTATTTCCGATATTTATCGAGATATAGCTTGCCGGGGCGGCGTTGCAGATGGGGGTTTTTTCGATGGCTGGTGGAACACGGAAATAAAAACGACACTCAACAATCCTCGGCACGAGTTCATTGCCCGCGAGGGTGCACTTCCGAAGGATCTGGTCAGCGTACATCCGCTATATGATGACTACTGGGCAGGCAAGACGGCGGACTTCAGCAAAGTCCGCACGCCGATGTTGGTTTGTGCATCTTTTTCAGACCATGAACTTCACACCCCAGGCTCTTGCCGCGCCTATCAGGAAGCGGCCTCCCCTCGAAAATGGATCTACACCCACAGGGAGGGCAAGTGGGTGAGCTACTATTCTGATGAGGTCAAAGCCTTGCTGCTTGACTTCATGGACCACCATCTTAAGGGCAAGAGCAATCGCTTTGATGATCTTAAACCGCTGCGTCTGGAGGTCCGCTCGGATCGGGAGACCATCAAGGACGTTCGCTGGGAAAGTGAATGGCCGCTGCCTCACACGGAGTACCGCCCTCTGTTTTTGACCAAAAAGCGGCTGGCTTCTGAACCACAAAAGAAAACCGGTGAGCTCAGCTATCATGCAGACGGGGGCTCTGCGAGTTTTGATATGACTTTCGATCAGAATACCGAGCTGAGCGGGTTTATGAAGTTGCGCCTTTGGGTTGAAGTTCGGCCCGAGAAGCAGGGTGGGATTTGTCCGGATGACATCATCCTCTGCGTCTATGTCGACAAACGTGACAGAAACGGCCGTGCGGTGCGCTTCAATGGTTCCGTTGGAATCACAAACGATACGGTGACACGAGGCATTATTCGCGCCTCGCGCCGCGAACTCGATGCAGAAAAGTCGACCGAATGGTTGCCGGTGTTTAAAGGTGACAGCGTACAGAAACTTGCTCAGGGCGACATCGTGCCCGTCGAGATCCCTTTGTGCGCCAGCAGCACGTTTTTTGCCGCCGGCGAAGGCCTGAGGTTGATCGTTTCCTCAAAGGAGGAAGTCGTCTCCCCTGTCTTTCATAAGGTGATCAACGACAATGTGGGGCGACACGTTGTACATATCGGGGGGGACTACGACTCCCATCTGCTGGTCCCGGTCATCAGTTGATAGCGCCACAGCCGCAGATATTGCTAAGGGGTGCTCTCTTCGCATTTGCGAAATATTGAACGATTTGTTGATTGTTCAGCCGATCGCCCTACACTTACTCCCCATGAGTGAAGAGGTCTGCGAAAAAATCATAGAAGCTGCTGAAGAGCGTTTTACCCACTATGGCTATGGGAAGACGACAATGGCAGAGCTGGCACGAGACTGCGACATGTCTTCTGGGAATCTCTACCGATTTTTCCCTAGCAAGCTCGATATTGCTGAAGAGATCTGCCGACGGGCCTCTATTCAAACGGCAGATGCCTTAACCGCCATTCTGGATAGTCCGGGTATGAGCGCTGCTGAACGGTTGAAGGAATTCTTGTTCCAGGACCTCCGAACCACGTTTCATGCCTTGGAGAAGAACCACCGCATTGTGGAAATGGCGCAGTTGATTACCGCTGAAAGGCCTGAATTCCACAATGAGGGGTTGAAGCGGGAGCGGGATGTCCTGGCGGGTATTCTGACAATGGGCCGTGAGGCAGGTGAATTCGAGGTCGCTGATCCTGACTTCACCGCTGAGATGATCCAGGCGGCGACCCTCAAATTCTCTTATCCGCAGCTTTTCTCCCGCCTCAGTCTCGAAAAACTCGAGAAGGAATTGGACGGGGTTTATCAGCTGATCGTGCGGGGGCTGGCTCCTGTAAAGGCTGCCTGATCCACTATCAATTCCCCTAAGTCCCTGAATCTTCTAAATTTTTGCTGACCGCGAGTCTTAAGAAGTGCTTGATTTCGCTGGGCGCCAGGGAGATTGCGAAAAGCGTCGAATTGTGACCATTTTGTGAATAATGAATATTTTTGAAATCATTCATTGTTTTTCATATAGGGCTTCTTATATCGCTTGCATGGACGCGCTTCTTGGAACGGAACCCTCAACCGGCCCAGAGCTAGGGGCGCGAGACTTAAGTGAACTGGAACGAGCCCATGAATACCGCTGCACAAAGACAGACCCCCCTTCCTCCAGTGTTGGGTCCTCTTGGCGTCAGCACCCTCGCACTGGCGTTGTACAGCGTTGGGCTCGTCATCCAGGTCGCTGGTCAATATTCCTTCTGATCCCTCACCTTGTTCCCTCACTAAAGCAATAGGTGCCCTCATGTTCCGCAATGGACTTTCAAATTTCCTCGACCGTTTCAGCACAACTGCTGTGACAGTTGTTCTTACAGGTTACGGCGTTGTGCTGTTCGCGCAGGCAAGCAACCTGATCTAACGATCCTTCGTCCAGGTTCCCTTTCCCCTCCCTAGGGGCCTGGACAATTGCCCCAAGCGTCCCCCCGCTAAAGGCATACTGAGACGCCGGACCCCCCTCCGGCGTCTCTTTTTTTGTGAGGAAGCGAAGCTGCTCTAGCGCGTGGTCGACTTGTCGAGTGGCCAGCGGGCACGCGGTTCGAGGTTCATCGGCGAGGTATGGCCTGCCGCCAGATGTTCCAGGCCTGCCCAGGCGATCATCGCGCCATTGTCGGTACAAAGCCCGACAGGCGGGACTTCCAGAGTGAAGCCATTCGTCTCGCAGGTCTCGGTCAGTCTGGATCGGAGGGCTTGATTGGCGGCGACGCCGCCCGCAACAACCAGACGTGGCGTCTCTCCAAGTTGCGCCTTGGTCGCTGCCATGGCTCGGGTCACCCGATTGTCGAGCACATCTGCGACAGCGGCCTGAAATGAAGCAGCAATGTCGGCGCGAGCCTGATCCCCAAGCTCGTTCTTGTCCGCCAACTCCAGCACGTATTTTCGTACGGCGGTCTTGAGGCCTGAAAATGAAAAGTCGCAATCCTTTCGGTTCAGGAGAGGACGTGGCAGGTCAAAGCGAGTTGGATCGCCTTTTCGGGCGATGATTTCCAGCGCTGGGCCACCGGGATAGGGGAGCCCCATCATTTTGGCGGTTTTGTCATACGCCTCCCCGACTGCATCGTCGATTGTGGAGCCGAGGCGCACATAGTCTCCAAGGTCCTTCACGTGCAGCAGTTGGCAATGCCCGCCTGAAACAAGCAGCAGCAGATAGGGAAACGGTGTTTCATTGGTGAGTCTGGTGGTGAGCGCATGCCCTTCCAGGTGGTTCACGCCCACAAATGGTAGCTTGTGCACAAGGGCGATGGCTTTGGCCGTCATGAGGCCCACGATCACGCCACCGATCAGCCCCGGTCCAGCGGTCGCTGCCACACCGTCTAAGTCGTCAAAGGTCAGATCTGCTGTTTTAAGGGCACGGGTCACGAGGCCATCAAGGTGCACCAGGTGAGAGCGTGCAGCTATTTCCGGTACAACACCGCCATAAGGTGCATGGTCTTCAATCTGGCTGAGGACTTCATTGGCGAGGAGCTCGGGACTTCCGCTTTCGGATCGGCGCACGATTGCGACGGCTGTCTCGTCGCAACTGGTCTCGATCCCCATGACGGTTAATGAGCTCACGATTTCAGGGTCCTATCGGTTACATTTCGGCGGCCGAGTTGCGGCCATTCGGCACAGGTGCTCACAAACAGGGCTCGCGTGTTTCCCGAAACCCGGTATAAGAAGGCCACGCACGCTTACCATCTGGTTCCATTTCCATGCAACGACCCATTCGTATCGGCACAAGGGGCTCTGACCTTGCACTCGCGCAGGCGAACACCGTTGCGTCGCTGCTCACTGAGGCCCACCGCTTTGAAGAGGGGGCTCTCGAAATTGTCCCTATCAAGACATCTGGGGACCTTCTTCAGGAGCAACGCCTGTCTGAAGTGGGTGGCAAAGGGCTCTTTACCAAAGAAATCGAAGAAGCGCTCTACGACAAACGCATCGATATGGCCGTGCATTCCATGAAGGATATGCCGACGGAGTTGCCGCCAGGTCTCATCATTGATTGTGTGTTAGAGCGTGAGGATCCGCGCGATGCGTTCATAAGCCCGGAGGCCCGTTCAATTGAAGCCCTGCCACAGGGCACGAAATTCGGTACATCGTCGCTCCGGCGCGCCGCTCAAATATTGGCTCAGCGGCCCGATCTGGAAATTGTGCAGTTTCGGGGGAATGTAGGCACGCGGCTGAAAAAGCTGGAAGACGGCGTTGCCTCGGCGACGCTGCTTGCCATGGCGGGCCTCAACCGTCTCGGCATGCCGGAGGTCGCGACCGCCCCTGTTCCGATTGATACTATGATCCCTGCTGTCGCCCAGGGCGTTGTCGGCATTGAGCGCCGGGTGGAAGATGAGGAGATTGCTCATATTCTCGCGCCGATCCATCATGTAGAGACAGCGATAGTAATGGCCGCCGAGCGCACGTTTCTGGCAGCCCTTGATGGCTCTTGTCGTACCCCGCTTGCGGCTCATGCGGTCTATGAAAAAGGCCGCATCCGCTTTCGCGGGCAAATTCTGACACCAGATGGTACGATTGTTCACACAGCTGAGCGCGATGGGTCACCTGCATTGTCAGCAGCCCTTGGCGCGGACGCGGCGAGCGAGCTTAAGGCCAAAGGTGGGCCGGCGTTTTTCGCGACCTGGTAACTCCGAGAGGTTGTTTTCATGCACCTGCTGGTGACCCGCCCTCAAAAGGATGCTGAGGATCTGGCGCAGGTGCTTCTGGCACATGGCCATGACGTTACCGTTGATCCCCTTATGTCGATTGTATTTCACCCGGAGACGCCGCTTACCCGAACGGGCGTTCAGGCGCTGTTGATCACAAGTGCGAATGGCCTTCGGGCAATGATGGCGCGTGCCGATTTTTCAGAGTGGCTCAAACTGCCGATTGTTGCTGTGGGGCCGACGACGGCAGCTCTCGCCCGGGAGGCTGGTTTTGCCAGCGTTTTTGAAGCTGAAGGCGATGTGGTGTCGCTCGTTAAGCTGGTGCAACAGAAGCTGGAACCTGATGGCGGACCTCTACTACACATAGCCGGTACCGTTGTTGCTGGCGATCTGAAGGGTGCGCTTGAGGCGGACGGTTTCTGGGTCGAGCGAGCGGTCCTCTATGAGGCAAAGACTGCTGCCAGTCTTTCAAAAAAGGCGGTTGAGGGGCTTCGTTCGAGTGCCATTGAGGGGGTGCTACTCTACTCAAAACGATCTGCGGAGACTTTTGTCGATCTATGTCGATCGGCTGGCCTCACGGGCAATTTGTCCGGGTTGAATGCCTATTGTTTGTCGGCCAACGCGGCGCTGCCATTGCAGAATCTTGGGTTGCAGGGGATCCATGTTGCCTCCGCACCAAATGAAGCAGATCTGTTGACCTTGATTGACCCGGTATGAGGGTCTGGGACCTAGGCAAAAACAAAGGCCGAGTTTCGCTCCCCCTTCTAGATTTCGCGTATACTCGCTTGATCTATCGAAGGAGTATAGAGATGGGCAATTGGCCCTCTGGGGCTCTCTCGCCAGCGATGTAACAAGGCATTTGGGAAGTAACAAGGCAGTTGGGTAATGACAGATAAAGACGGTTCCTCTTCTGGCGCAACGGGCAGTGCTAAATCGACGCGCACGGCATCGCAGGGGGACGGGAGCGCTGGCGAGAAATCCACAGATACGCCTAAGACCATTGATGCCACGGCCGTAGATGTGACGGGGAAGAACCGATCCGTTGCGCTGGGGGCGGCGCTTGCTGGCGGGTTGATCGGGGCTGCGGTTGTCGGCTTTGGGATCCTTTATGTGATACCCCAAACAGGCGGAGCCGATGACGGCCAAATTGCGGCCTTGGATACACGGGTGAGTGAACTGGGCGAGTTGTTCCAGACACGCACTGATGGGCTCTTCACCCGCCTCTCAACCGTCGAGGACCTTGCGGCTCAACACTCAACACAGATCGGTGCGGCCCCCATTGCCGAGCGTTTGCAGGCGCTGGAAAGCCTGGCGGCGCAGATGCAGGATGATGCAGCCAAGTTTGAGGACCAGCTTGAGGCGGTGGATGCTGAGCGGCTGACATCTGAGCTTGCCCTGCTGGCCGATACATTGCGGACTGTCTCCGATGATGTGCGTGCTTTGAAAGAGGCACAACTGCCCGCTGACATTCCAGAGCGGGTCGGTCAGATTGCTCAAGGGGTGAACGCTGCCGCCGAGCAGATCAATGCACTGACGCTTCAGGTCGCGGCCTTGGAGGAAGAGGTGTCGCGTCCCGACCCGACGGCGGAAGCCGCCTTGGGAATTGCCCTTGCTAATCTCACGCGTGCGATTGATGCAGGAACTTCATTTGATGCAGAGCTTGGCGCGATTGCAGCGCTTGCTCCTGAAGACCCAGCGGTTGGGGTGCTCGCAGAAGTCGCGCCAAAAGGTGTTCGGTCGTTCGCCGCTCTTACCCAAGAGTTCTCCGAACTGATTGATCCGCTTCTGACGGCGGAACGCCGGGCTGGCCGAGAAACGTTTTATGAGCGGATTGTTGGCAGTGCGCTCTCAATCGTCACCGTGCGCCGCGTTGGAGATGTGGAAGGCGACACGGTCGAGGCGATTGTTGCCCGCATTGAGGCCCGGCTGGCGCAAGAGGATCTGTCTGGTGCTCTAACTGAAGCGAAACTTCTTACCGGACCAGCAGCAGAGGTTGCTGCGGAATGGATTGGTGATGTTGAAACTCGGCAGCGCACTGATCTCCTTGTGCGAGATCTGTCTGCCCGCGTATTGGCGCATGTCGCCGCAGGCGAGGAGTAGGCTCTCATGTGGCGTGTCCTCGTCCCTTTTTCGATCATTGCTGTCTTGTGTGCCGCTGCGGTCTGGTTGGCAGATCATCCCGGAGTGGTAACGGTCACTTGGCAGGGATATGAGATCCGCACCAGTTTCGTGATGGGTTTGCTTGTCATTTCTCTGTCGACGATCCTCGGCGTGCTTGGCTATCGCTTGTTTGCGACGTTTATGAAAAGCCCTGCGGGCTTCACTTCCTTCCTTGCGACACGAAAACGCAAGAAGGGATATGACGCATTGTCCAAAGGCATGGTTGCGATTGCGGCCGGTGACAGCCAAGAAGCTGATCACTATGCAGGCCAAGCGCACAAGCTGTTGGATGAGCCTGCTATGACCCTGCTGCTTGCGGCCCAAGCTGCGCAGATGAAAGGGGACAGTGCGGGGGCGACCCGTTTCTTTGAAGAAATGCGGGGGCACTCAGAAACAGAATTTTTGGGGCTGCGCGGTCTTTACGTTCAGGCGGGTCGCGTTGGCAACAAGGTGGCGGAACGCGCTTACGCAGAAAAAGCCTTCGCACTTCGTCCTCAGACGCCTTGGGCGGCAGAGGCGGCGTTTACTGCTCAGGCCGCCGCAGGCGACTTTGAGCTTGCCGCCGCGACGCTTGACAAAATGTTGCAGGTCAAGCTTTTGACGCGGGATGTGGCAAGGCGCCGTCGTGCTGTCTTGTTAGCTGCGGATGCGATGAACCTTGCAGATCACAAGATGAGCGACAAAGCACTTCAGCTTGCAAGCGAGGCGGTAGAGATGGAGCCGACCTTTGCACCACCGGTTGCGCTTGCCGCGCGTCTGATGGGGGAGGTCGGCCAGGTGCGCAAAGCCGGACGTCTGATCGAACGGGCCTGGGCGACGCATCCGCACCCGGATCTGGCGGACGTTTATCTGACATTGGTGGCGGACGAGAAACCCTTTGACCGGCTACGTCGGGTTAAGGGGCTGGCGGCGCGGAACCCGCAAGCGGGAGAAAGTCAGATGGTGTTGGCACGTGCGGCTCTTGCCGCGCGGGATTTTGAAACAGCGCGGGACGCACTGGAACCACTTCTGGTTGGGGACCCTACTCAAAGAGTCTGCGAATTGATGGGCGCGTTGGAGGGGGCGGAAGACCATGCTGCAGCAGCGCAGGTTTGGCTCACCCGCGCGATCCATGCCCCTCTTGATGCGTGCTGGGTTGGGGACGGCTATCAGTCTCATATCTGGGTTCCGGTTGTACCGGAGACCGGCGCCTTTGACGCGCTTAACTGGCAGGTACCTGCCTCGCGGGATGGGGAGCGGGCGGCACTCATTCCGCCAGCGCCTGCGGCGTCGGAACCGCACGCGGAGGAAGAGCGGCAACACATCGTGCCTGCTCAGGATAGTAGTGAAGAAGAAACTCCCGCTGAGACGGCGGAAAAGGACCCTGCCGTGGACTCTGCGGAGCCCCGTGATACGCTTCCAGAACATATCGTGCCAGAACACTTGGTAGTAGCGCCAGATGATCCGGGACCGGATGGTTCCGGACTTGAAGAAAATGGCGCCAAAGGGGAGGCAGCAAAATGGTAGGTCGTTTTTTTGGCGGACTCATCGCACTGGTGCTGGTGGCGTTCGTTGCGCTTTTTGCTCTATGGGGGGCGCTTGATAAATCGACAGAAGAATTGCTGCCAAAATATGCGAGCGAGGCTTCAACGTTTTTGACGCTTCCCTCTGGTGCGACCGTTCATTATCGCGACGAAGGCAACAAAGACGGCCCCGTGCTTCTGCTCGTACACGGGTCCAACGCCTCACTTCATACGTGGGAATCTTGGGTCGCCCTGCTCGGAAATACATATCGCATTGTTACGTTGGACCTGCCGGGTCATGGTCTGACGGGAACACATGAGAGTGATGACTATAGCCGTGCGGGCCAGGTCGCCTTTGTGAAAGAACTCGTCACAGCGCTTGAGCTCGACAAATTTGTCATGGGTGGAAATTCCATGGGCGGCGGCGTGACGCTGCAATATGCGGTGACCCATGGGGAGGACCTGCTTGGCATTATCCCCGTGTCGTCTTCCGGCATGCCGCGGGATGTGGAGAACGCGTCGCCACCGCTCGCGTTTCGGCTCGCGGCCACACCTGTGATTAATCAGCTGATGCTCGTCATCACGCCGCGCTCCATTGTGGAAGATGGGCTGAAGCATTCCATTGAGGATGATGGCCTGGTCACTGAGGCGATGGTGGATCGCTATTTCGACATGACGCTCCATGACGGCAATCGTGCGGCGACGCGCGCGCGGTTCCAGGGCTATGCGGATCGGGGCGTTGCGGATGCAGCGCTTGCAGAGAGTGTTCCGTCAATTGAATTGCCGGCGCTTATAATCTGGGGCGAAAATGACCCGCTCATTCCCGTTTCGAGTGCGCATAAGATGAAAGAGGCGCTGCCTCAGGCGAAGCTCGTGATTTACGAAAATGTGGGTCACATCGCCATGGAAGAAGTGCCGGAGGAAAGCGCTGCCGAGGTTCGCGCCTTTATGGCCGAGGTGACAGCGGTGCCTCAGGTGATGATGCCGCCAATGGTCTTGTGCGGCGAGGTTGCGCCGATTGCGGAAGGGGCGGTGATCCCCGAGCCCTTCAATTGCGGGGGCTAGCCCCCCGTTCAATATTTGTCAGGCTTTGGGCGCTAGACATAAGCGGCGGATCGGTTTAAGGAATTGCCGACTTGTTTTGACGCGTTTTCGGACGGATAACCCCCAAGTCTGACTTGGCACTTATCCTGAAAACGCTTGGTTGTCCTGAGGCGATTTCGCTGTTGGGACCATGGGCCGCTTTAGCTCAGTTGGTAGAGCACATCATTCGTAATGATGGGGTCGGGTGTTCAAATCACCCAAGCGGCACCATTTTTTGTTTCGCGGCAGTTTCGCATTGCTCAACGCCTCCAACCGGGCGGGCTCTCGCCCGGGCACCCACTTGGGTGCCTTGGTGCGCGGTGTTCGAAGTTTCTCTCTCAAGGCGCACCACCTTCTCTCTCATTTTCATCATGACGCCTGAGAGGCGCAGCCACGGTTTTGTGAGGCCGAGCTCATTGCGCGGGCTGTCACAGGTGCTTAGTCTCACTCGTCAGTCTTACGTCACCTCCTTCATAGGCGAGTCTTCCATGCCCAAATTTCCGTTCTCCACTGTTCTACTCTCCCTCAGCCTTGTCGGGGGTGGGGCCCAGTTGGCCATGGCGGCGGACGGGGCGGCTGAAGAAGTCGAGGAACGAGCGGTGCCTGCAACGGCGGCGGCGACGCTCATCAATACGGCTGGGCATGATGTGGGGCAGGCGACGCTTACCCAGGGACCGACCGGCGTGCTTATTCACCTGAAAGTTTCGGGGCTTGCGCCCGGCAAGCATGGGCTGCATCTCCACGCCCACGGCGTGTGTGACCCCCATGAAGGCTTTAAGACGGCGAAAGGCCATGTAGGGCTTGTTCCCGGCGGGCATGGTCTCCTGAACCCGGAAGGTCCGGAGCCCGGCGATCTGCCGAACCTCTTTGTCGGCGCAGATGGCGTGGGTGAGATGGAGGCCTTTACCTCTCTTGTGTCGCTCACCGAGGGGCCGAATAATCTGCTGGATGAAGACGGGTCTACTTTCATTATTCATGAAAATGCGGATGACCACGTGACGCAACCGATTGGCGGTGCGGGCGCGCGGGTTGCCTGCGGTGTTCTTCAGGCCGACTAACGCTCTCCGATTACAATTTGTAACACTCTTTTTCTGGATGTAAGGCGGCGGCGAAGCTATGCCTTGTCGGGTGAGGTTGCTCCGCGGCCTCTTGCTCGGGGCTGTGCAGGTCGGCATGTAGACGAGGTGTTTGAATATGAATTCGCTAAAGTCCTTCCTCAATTCTCCATACTTCTTCTGGGCGTTGATCGCCCTGCCGTCTGTGGCCATGATCAATGGTGCGTTGAGTGGGCGCGACCTTGAACGCCTGCTTCATCCGACGGGAGAATTTGCGGCGCGCTTCATGATCATCGCGATGATGTTGACGCCCTTGCGCATGATGTTTCCGAGTGCGCGTCCTATTCGCTGGTTGATGGCTCGGCGGCGCTATTTGGGCGTCGCGGCGTTCGGCTATGCGGCGCTGCATACGCTTTATTATGTGATTGATCTCGGCACGCTTGATGCGGTGATGGCGGATGTGGTGAAGCTTGGCATTTGGACGGGCTGGATCGCGTTTCTGATCTTTGTGCCGCTGGCGCTCACCTCAAACGCGGTCTCAGTCCGGGCGATGGGCCCCGGCTGGCAGACCATGCAGCGGCTCGTCTATCTCGCGGCTGTTATGACGGCTCTCCACTGGATCACCATCCACAATACGTTTGGCGGCGCGCTTGCGCACTTCGTTCCATTGGCGGCGCTGGAAGCGTATCGGGTTTGGAAGGTGCGGTCTGGGCGTGGGGATGAGGTGCGGGTTTAGGGTGGTGGTTTTTGAGGCGGGGGCGCGTCATAATTTTCGGAATTTTTTCCACTCCACACCTAGGTGAGATTCACGGTGGCAGTTGGGGCATAGTGCTATTGTGTTTTCCAGGACATCCTCGCCGCCTGCAGCAAGCGGTAAAACGTGATGCACCTCAAGAAACGGCTCGTTATCTTTTTGTTTTTTGAACGGAGCAGCCTCTTCGCAGTGGTCGCATATACCGCCTGCTCTCTCCAATCGTTCTGCAACTATATGTGGACACCTCGCAAAGCCGACGGATTGTATTATAATTTGTTTTGGCCTTTTTCTGGACCGCTCAATTTTTGCCATTCTAGACGCTGAATCGAGTTCAGAAGACTCAGATACTTTCTCATTGAATGCAAAGACGGAACTAGTGGCCTCTTTCTGTTGGTCGTAGGATAAACTCGACAATAGCGCCCTCAGGCTCTTGTGATGTGCGCCGCTCTTCTTTTCGTAATATTCAACATGGAGCCAAAGCCCTTGGATTACGTTTGCAGCAATTTCAAACCCAAGGTCATCAGAAACATTGTTCAGTAGATGCGCGACCATTGATGTGTTGAGCGTCCGCGTTATCAATCCACCGTGGAAAAGTGTGTTGATTGACCTGACATAGCCATAAGCAGAGCTTACGTTCATCCCATAGTCTTCTACGAGTAAGTCTCGCGCATCAGGAAGAGTGGTGAGTCCGGCGCGCACATCTTTTGCGAGTGAATATGACCTTTCTATTTCAACCTGGGTAATGGTCGGCATTTCATCAGTACTCAAATCATTTGAGTGATTTTGGGATGTTTTACAATGTTTCTATCATAAGAAAACACGGGATTCTATGATATAATTGGACTAGCTTCTAGGCGATGTGTCCGCGCTGGCGACGAATGGTCCAGAAGTGCTGATTGTGAAGGTTGTTGCTGACCATGAGATATGTTTCACCTTCTGTCACCAAAACTGCTTTTAACTGCCCGTATTGCGGAGCGCTGGCAAAGCAGTTTTGGTACACGGCTCATGCTGATCTGATGAAAAAGGAAGAGCTTCCGCTCGTTATCGACGCAGAGAAATTCGACAAAATTAATCTTGATCATATTGAAGACGAGGATGAGCGTGTCCAACTAATGAAGTGGGCGGAACGAAAAGTTACAGGTCGCCCCTTTTTTGATCGAGAACGTAAATATCGCGATATTGACGTAGGTAACGTCTGGTTCAGTCGTTGCTTCAACTGCGACGAAGCCGCGATCTGGATTTGCGATAAAATGTTCTACCCACAGTGCGGCGAAGCTCCACCTGCGAACCCCGATCTGCCGAGCGACATTGCTCTTGACTACGAAGAAGCTGGCTCGATTCTGGATATTTCTCCAAGAGGGGCAGCAGCGCTAATCCGGCTTGCGATCCAGAAGCTATGCAAACATCTGGGCCAGCCCGGAAATAATATTAACGCTGATATCAAAGCGCTGGTTGCAGATGGTCTTGATGTACGTGTCCAGAAAGCACTTGATGCGGTAAGAGTTATTGGGAACAGTGCAGTCCATCCTGGCCAGATAGATCTCCGTGATGACCGTGCGACGGCAGAGAGCTTGTTCAGGCTGTTAAATCTGATCGGTGAAAAGATGATCTCAGAGCCTAAACATGTTGATGAGGTTTACGATTTGCTGCCTGAAGGCGCGCGGAAGGCAATTGAGAGGAGAGATGGCGAAGATGACTAAACCTTAAAGACGTTGCCATCGCTTTATCCAATTTGAATCCAATGATCTTGTCGAGTGCGTCTTACTGGCGGAGTTATCAATTGGCATCCTTAAGCATCTCCCGCAATAAGTCCGCCGGATCACTCCCCAGATAGCGCACATATTCCACAAACTCGGCGATGTCTAAACGTCGCTCACAACCCTCTATTTTCGCGACATAGGATTGCGGTTTTCCGAGCGCGTCGGCAACTTCCTGCTGCGTGAGGCCAGCGTTTTTGCGCGCCTCAATCAGCCCCTGAATAAGGTCCGCATATTCCTGAGTGTGAAAACTCTTCACCGCCTGCTCCAAAGAATCTTGAAGCACTGGAATAATCCTGTTTTCGGATTATCCCATTTTGGGATATTATGCTTTCAGGCTGAAACAGGAGCTTGTCATGGAGGACTATAATTTCTGGGCGGATCTGTTGGACACGGTTCGATCCACGGCGGATTGGGTGAAGGCTGTGTGGTTGGTGACGTGGTCTGTCTTCTGGCTCGGTGTGGTGGCACTGGTGTTGCGCTATTGGCTGGCTTTGGCGCGGATCACCGCGCCGCCGACGGGACGTCCGGCAAATGACGAGGGGGAGCAGGTGGCGCGCTTCCGCCGGGTGTTTGGTGGGCGCTTGTGACGGTGTCGTGGTTTATCCGACCCTTCGAAACGCATTGCTGCGCAATGCTCCTCAAGGTGAGGTCTCTATATATGCCTCATGGTGAGGAGCGGTCGCAGACCGCGTCTCGAACCAGGGCGGCAGGTAGAGAGGCCACGGTCTCTTTCTGAGTTTCTGTCTGGTGTGAAGCCATCGTCCCTTACCCTGGACCCCCGGGACAAGCCCGGGGGTGACGGCGGAGTGTAGGGGGTGACGGCTTCAGCTTGGATGCGCCGCCGGTCTCCCAAAATTGATGTCTTGTCGGCTGGCTGAATGTTCTATGCTCTTGCCAAGCAGTCAAAAGCGAGGGGAGCGTTATGAGTCTGTGGCCACTAAATAATCTGCTGAACACGTTTGTTCAGAAGGGGCGGCTGACCGTTTATGACGTGGACGGCTCTTGCCACGAATTTGGTACCGCCGGCGCGGGTGAGGAAGCCGTGCATGTGACCATGCGCCTGCATGACAAGGCGCTTAAATGGAAGCTCTTCCTCAATCCGGAATTGATCGCAGCTGAGGCCTATATGGATGGGGGTCTCACGTTTGAGAACGGGTCCGGCTGTTACGATCTCCTCTTCCTCTTTTCCATCAATCGCGGGCCGCTGGCGAGCCACAAGGTGCAGGGCGGGCTTCGCCGGTTCTGGCGCTCCATGCGCCGTCGCCAGCAGGCGAATGACGTGGACAAGGCGAAAAGCCAAGCACGTTCCCACTACGACCTGTCAACGGAGATGTATCAGCTCTTCCTGGATGAGGAGCTGAACTATACCTGCGCCTTTTACGAGACGCCGGAAACGTCTTTAGAAGATGCACAAGCCGCCAAGCTTACCCGCGCCACAGCGAAGCTCGGCCTCAAGCCCGGCATGACTGTGCTCGAAATTGGCGGCGGTTGGGGCGCCTTTGCCATTCGCATGGCAAAAGAGGGCGCACATGTCACCTCGCTCAATGTCTCACCAGAGCAGATCGCCATTGCCAAGCAGAAGGCTGAAGAAGCCGGTGTCAGTGATCTTGTTGATTTTGTGCAGGCGGACTACCGGGAATATGAAGGGCAGTTCGACCGGGTGGTGTCCGTCGGTATGATGGAGCATGTGGGCATCGGGCACTTTGATGATTATTTCGGCACGGTGCGGGATCTCCTGAAACCCGACGGCTATGCCTTTATCCATTCGATTGGGCGCAGCACCCAGCCCGGCACGACGGGGCCGTTCTTCCGGAAGTATATTTTCCCCGGTGGCTATGTGCCTGCTCTGTCAGAGACGTTTGAAGCGCTGGAGCGGCAGGGCCTCTGGGTTGATGATATGGAAGTGTTGCGGCTCCACTATTACTACACGCTTCGGGACTGGCGGACGCGCTTTACGGCAAACCGTGCGAAAGCGGCCGAGCTTTATGACGAACGTTTCTGCCGCATGTGGGAGTTTTATCTGGGCGCTGCGGAGCTTGGCTTTCTGCATGGCTCCAACATGGTGTTCCAGCTTTTGCTCTCGCCCGAGCGCGATGCAGTGCCGCTTAACCGGAACTTTATCGTGGATGCGGAGCGCGCGATGATCGCGCGGGATCGTGCAGACGTCTGAGGCTCTTTCATGACTTATGAGCAATATAACAAGTTCTGCAAAAGCCTACCTGCGACCACTCACGTAGTGCAGTGGGGCGGCTCTCATGTGTGGAAAGTGGGCGGTAAAGTGTTTGCCATTGGCGGCTGGGATGACGCCAAGTCAGGAAAACCCAGGGCAGCCGTGACGTTCAAGGTTTCAAAGATAGCCTTTGAAATGTTGAAAGAAGAACCGGGCTTACGTCCCGCGCCCTATCTTGCCTCGCGGGGCATGAGCTGGATCCAGAACTATGAGAAGCCCGGCCTCTCCGACAAAGACCTCAAGGCCTATATCAAAGAGTCCCATCGGATCGTGTCGCTAGGGCTTTCCAAAAAGAAACAAAAAGAACTTGGGCTCAACCTGGAAAGTTGAGGGCGTTCGTGCATTGGCGCACAAAAAAGCCGCCCTCAGGATCACCCAAGGGCGGCTCAAAACTCTGTGTGACTAGAGCTTATTCAACAACCGAGAGGTTCTCAGCAGACTCTTTGCCATTGCGGCCGGTTTCCAGCTCGAAAGAAACCTTCTGGCCTTCGTTCAGCGTGGAGAGGCCCGCACGCTCAACAGCAGAAATGTGCACGAATGCATCTTTGCTGCCGTCTTCTGGCTCAATGAAGCCGTAGCCTTTGGTTGCGTTGAAAAATTTAACTGTGCCTGTAGGCATATCGATATTTCCTCTAACAGGATATTGGGTCCGTCCCCACGCACCGCGCGAGAGAACGGGTCTTCAACGATCACATTGTCAGGGGATAGATAAGCTCGCCGGCGAACCGGAAATTCATTTAGCGCGCATCGAATGTAGAACGTATTCAAAGATTTACGCCGATTTTGAGCCACAAGTCAATCAAAGAGGAATTTCTGTTTCACCCTCTTTGTGTGTGTGCACAAAAAAACCGCCCCCAACAAAGGCTGGAGGCGGCTTCTTCACCAATCGTTGCCGACTGAATGCATTGACTGTTAGTCGACGACTGAGATGTTCTCAGCAGAAGACTTGCCGTCGCGGCCTGGCTCAAGCTCGTAAGAGACCTTCTGGCCTTCGTTCAGCGTGGAGAGACCTGCGCGTTCAACTGCAGAAATGTGCACGAATGCATCTTTGCCGCCGTCTTCTGGCTCAATGAAGCCGAAGCCTTTGGAGGCGTTGAAGAATTTAACTGTTCCGGTTGTCATGGATTTTTCCTCTGACATAAGTGATTAAGTCCACACGGGCCTCGTGCTCGTGTGGGTCGCAATTGGTCACATTTTCAGGGGATAAATAAGCTGATCGGCAAGCCGGTCGGTCACGTAGCGCACATCGAATGTAATCAGTAAGCCCACATATAGGCGTTCTGACGCGTAAGTCAATGAGAACGCTGGTGGGGCACCCTTTTGGTGTGCTTTCACACCAAGGTGATCTCGGTTTTATGCATCCGCTCCCATATTTGCGGGGTAAGGGGTCGTGTCGTTTCTGGTTGCGGCTCCAATAGGAGGTCTACTCATGGTGTCGAGCGCTCAGATTAAACTGGAGGCCTCGCCAGGCGTACCGGTGAAGGATCCGCTGCGCGATTTGTTGTTTGGTGTCGTGCGGTCTGACAGTCGGGCGTTTTCTGAGCTCTATGAGCTGACAAGTCCGAGGCTCTACGCGCTGTGTCTGCGCACAACGGGGCGAGCAGACCTTGCCGAAGAAGCTCTGCAGGAGGGCTATATCCGGATCTGGAAGTCAGCCTCACAGTTTGACCCTGCGCGCGGCTCGGCACTTGCCTGGATCACCACAGTGGTACGCAATCGGGCGCGCACTCTTGCGGTAAAAACATATAGACAGGCCGCTATTGTCGATGATGGCTACGACATGGCAGATGCCCCCGACGCGCATGCGGTGTCGGGATTTGACAAAGTCCTGTCGGCTGAGCGGGTGCGTCGGGTTCGCGCGTGCCTGTCGGGCGTTGACGGGGACAAGAAGCGCGCGCTTCTGCTGGTCTATTTCGAAGGGCTCACCCATCAGGAGCTTGCCGGTCGATTGGATGTGCCGCTTGGCACCGCAAAGAGCTGGGTGCGGCGGGGTCTGCACCAGATGGGGCGGTGTCTTGGCGGAGGAGATGGGATGCGTGGCGAAGCGGTTCACGACCTTTTGGCTGCGGAGCATGAGTTGGGCGTGTTGCCGCCGACTGCCACCCCCGCCTTCCAGCGGCGGCGAGACGCGGATGCCAAATATTGTGCTGCCGCCGACAGATGGGCAGATGATTTTGCCGCACTCCTTACCCTGCTGGCGCCGGTGCGACCCCGTGATGCTGTTTGGGAGGGGATATCTCGCGAAACGAGGGCTTCCCCCCGCGCGCGTTTTGAGCGGTGGCATGGTTTGTTGGTTGCATTAATTATCTCTGTACTGATTGTTTTCCAGTTTCTTTAGATGATCCTCGTTCTATTGATGCATCCATTTGCGGTGTTCTCGGGTTAAGGGGGTAGGGCCACATCGGCCGCATGACCACCTGACCGGGAGACGGCAATGTCTGAGAAGAACAATTCAGCAATCACAATGATAGAGGGGCGGCGGAGCTTTCTTACCAAGGGCAGCACGATGATGTTATCGGGTGCTGCTTTGGCAATGATGGCCGGAGCTGGCGGGCGTACATTGATTGGCGAAGCGCAAGCCAGTGAAAATGACGTCACCATTTTAAACGCTGCTGTCTCCACGGAGTATGAGGCGATTGCAGCCTATGAACTGGGTGCGGCAAGCGGGTTGCTGTCTGCCGACGCCTTAAAACTTGGCATCAGTTTTCGCGATCATCACAGAGAACATGTGGATGCACTCATCGCCACGGTGCAGCAGCTTGGCGGCACGCCGGATGAACCTCTCACTGACTATGGCTTTCCATTGGACAAGTTGACGGATGAAGCGGCTGTACTGCGTCTTGCTGCCGGGCTTGAGAAAGGGGCTGTGAGTGCTTATCTGGGCGCGGTGCCTATTCTTGATGATCGCGGTCTTGCGAAAGTTGCTGCGTCCATTTTGGGCGATGAAGCCATGCATTGGGCTGTGCTTCGCGGTGCCCTTGGTGAAGACCCTGTTCCCGTGGCCTTTGTCGAATAATGAAGAGGTTTTTGTTGAGTGTGGGCTTGGCAGGGCTGCTTGTTGCCGGCGGAATGCCCGCAATGGCGGCCGTGCCGACAGAGCTTATTGCTGAGGGCTGGGATGTTTTCAGCCGTTGTCAGGCGTGCCACTCGCTCACCCGTAATCGGACGGGCCCGCGTCTTTGTGGTGTGGTGGGTAGAGCTGCGGGGACTGTGCCCGGCTTCCGCTATTCCGGTGCAATGCTTGAGAGCGGGTTTGCATGGGATGAAGAGAGGCTTCTCTCTTTCATTGAGGACCCGCGCGGTACGGTTCCTGGTACTTTCATGGGCTATGCGGGCGTCAAGGATGCAGATGAGCGAAAGGCGCTGCTTGCGTTCCTCGCCGATGCTGCTCTGACGCCTGAGTGTGCGGAGTAGGTTGGCTGCACTAGCTTGAGGTCTTTGCCTCGCAGAATTCTTTCAGGCCCTTGTTTTCTGTTTCCAAGGTTTTGAGGGCCTGGCGTTTGGCGATGGGCCAAAGCAGGAAGGCAAGCACGCTTTTCAGCTCCAGGCCAAGCGTGTTGGCGCAGCCGGTGTCTGTTGGCACAGTGTGGTGGGTTGCTGTGAAGTGGATCCCGCGCATGTGCGTTTCCCAAGCGAAGCTTCGCCCTTCTTCCATTTCAATGACCGTCCAGATGGCTTCCGGCATACCCGGCTGTTGCATGCGTGCATGGCTGCCGAGGCGAAAGGGTCCGTCGTCCTGGCGTGCCGCTTTCTCCACGGTCGGTGTCCAATCCGGCCAATTGTTAATGTCGGCGGTCACATCCCAAACAGTTTCAGCGGGTGCGCTTATCTGAATTGTATGTTCAATTTTCATGAGACCCTTCCCGGCATAGAGCAGTTGCCCTTCCATATGGGCATGGATTTGGGGACTCGCAATCTCTCGCTGGCACCGCTTGGTCCTATTTGTTGGATAGTTAGTTTTGCTGGAGGACCTTTCGACGCTTAAGCGTCCTGGGGGACCTTGCCTTCTGCCATGTCCTCGATCAGCTCGATGACGGAATCCCAAAAGAAGAGGCCATCCAGATTGCCGGTCGCTGCAAGCTCTGCGGCCCGGAGTGTGGCAATCACTGCGGCATCCTCGCCATACTGGACGACCAATGTTCGGGCAGTTTGGGCGATGTCGGGGTTTGTCTCTGTTGTCTCTTTTTCTATGGCCATGCAGACCGACTTAGCGCGGCGCGTGCCTATATCAAGAGCCTGGTCGGTCGGTTGTCTGGTTCTGAGATTTTTCTCGCATCAGGAAGAAAATGACGAGTGTGACAGCCACCACGCTATAGCCCAGTGAAATATGGGCAATCATGTTGGCGCCAAGACCGGCATCTATCAGCCAGCCAAAGGTCACTGGCGCAAGTGCCGTTGCGAAAACCATGAGCGATACGCTCAGTGAGCGGATCGCGCCGAGATGTTTGGTGCCATAGAGCTCGGGCCAAAGCAGGCCGCCGACCGCCATGGCACCGCCGGTCGAAATGCCTGCGAGTGTGAAGTAGAGAAAGATGCCGTAGGTCGCGTCCACTGTGCCCAGAGCAATCATGGAAAAAGCAAGCGGCACCATGTAGAGCGCGATGAGCGGGCGGAAGCCGAAGCGATCAGCAAAAGGGCCCGCCAGAAGTGACGCCACAAGTTTTACAATTGCAAAGACAGAGAAGCCTGCTGCGACAAGCTCAATCGGCCAGCCTTTCGACTGGGCGAGATAGCCCTGATGCACAAAGAAGCCCGTGAGGATAAACGCAGGGGCCATCATGGCAGGTATCAGAATGTAAAAGCGGGGATCACGCATGACTTCTGCACGGGTCCAGTCACGCTTCGCGGTGCGGTCCACGGGGCCAGTGTCATTGTCTGTATTGGTCACAACCTCTGGTGTTGGGTCCGCGCGCACCAACCCATAGGTGAGCGGCAGTAGAACCAGCAAGAGGACGGCGGCATAGATCACCCAGCTCTCACGCCAGCCGACGAGTGCGATCAGGGCCACAGCGATGGCAGGAAAGATGGCTTCGCCAAAACTATAACCTGCTGCAGAAATGGTGACGGCTTTACCGCGATTGACGGAAAAGTACCGACCCATGGCCGTGGATGAGGTGTGAGACATGAGCCCTTGCCCGAAGTGGCGCAGGAAGAAGAGAGCGACAACAAACATCCAAAACGAAGGGACGAACGCAATCGCGAGTGCGGCGCAGCTTAAGATAAGTATGACACTTGTCGAAAAGGTTCGAAGCCGTACTTGGTCGATCACCCGGCCTGTCCAGGGCAGTGCGGCTGCGCTCAAGAGCGTGACGAATGAAAAGGCGCCGCCAAAGGCGGACGCAGACAGGTCAAACATCTCCCGCAGCGGCATCTGATAGAGGCCGACAAAGAAGGACTGACCGAAACTCGATCCGAAGGTCATGAGCAGACCAAAGGTCAGCAGGGATTTGTGACCACATATGAAACGCAGATAGGACAGGAGTGGCGCGAACATGCCCCCTGCTACAATGGTGGTGTGTTTTGCGCAACTTGGTTGTTCGGGTCAAAGGGTCCGGTTGGCTCCGCCTTCCACTGAAATATTGCGGTTACAATCCCGACGTCTACTTGTTGTCGGGCAGAGCGAAGGTGTGGGAGAGCTGTAGTAAATGCGAGGTTTGCGATTTCTTATCATGCCGGTGCTTTTGGGAATGGCCATTCAACCTGTCCTCTCCCAAACATCGCAGCAGAAGGCTCTTAAGCGGATATGGGTTGATGTCGATGCTGCCTGTGGCGTGCCTGGACGTGTAGACCCTGATGATTGTTTTGCGTTGGTCTACCTGATGTCCTGCTCTGAGATTGAGATTGTCGGTGTTTCGACGGTTTATGGGAATGCGCCGTTGGTAGAGACCGACAGGATTGCGCGCGAGATTGTCCGGGACGCTGTGCCGGTCTATCGCGGCGCGGCGGAGGCAGGAGACCTTTCGCAAACGCCTGCAGGAGACGCGCTGGTCCAAGCCTTAGAAGATGGGCCGCTCACCATTCTTGCTCTTGGTCCTTTAACGAACCTCCGTGCCGTATTCGCTGCTCGTCCAACACTCGCGAGAAGGGTTGACGGACTTATTGCCGTGATGGGTAAACGTGAAGGTCATCTCTTTCACCCATCGGAAGGATCTGTCACGGCTGCTTTCTTTGGCCATGGGCCAATCTTCACAGATTTCAATTTCGTGCAAGACCCGGATGCAGCAAGAGCAGTGATGGCGTCACCCTTGCCTGTAACACTTGTGCCGTATGAAGCGGCGCGCCAGGTAACGCTTACGGTGGGAGATGTGCGGGCATTGGCTCAGAAGGGCGGTGTCGTCGGGGAGCTCGCTTCGCGATCAAAGGAGTGGCTGTCCTTCTGGAGGGAAATGGTCGGTATTGATGGGTTCTATCCATTTGACCTCGTGGCAGCTGCCTATCTCGGTCACCCGGATGCCTTTGATTGTCGGCGGACTGGGATTCGCATCGGGTCTGACCGGCGTGCTTATGGTCCACTGCCGGGACCGCAGGCACTTATGGTTGGCGGACTTGCAGGCACCCGTGGTGGTGTGCTGGGTGATGTGCGGTATTGCGATCATGTGGACGAGGGGCTTGCTGACCAACTTGTGCAGAGATTGCTGACAATAGGCGATGATGCTTGAGGGCCAGCCGTCACTGTTTTGTGATTGGTGTTTGCTCTGGGTCCTCCTAGAAAGGGTCCAACAGACATCAAAATGGCGGACGGGGAGATACTCATTTCACTGACTGAACAACTTGCGGCAATGAGCGCGGGATCTGTCAAGCGGATCCCGGAGGACGCGCTCTCGGTGATGCGTAAGGCGGCGGAGGAACTGGACGCCCAGGGCATTGGAGACAACGCGCTGTCGGTTGGTGATCGTTTTCCTGAAGTTGTTCTTCAGGCCTCTGATGGCACCGACTTTGTGCTTTCATCGCTGCTTGCAAACGGGCCGGTGCTGATCAATTTCTACCGGGGGGGCTGGTGTCCCTACTGCAATTTGGAACTCAAAGCCTATCAGGACCAATTGGAGACTGTTCGGTCTCTTGGGGCGGAACTGGTCGCGATTTCGCCGGAAACACCGGATCGGGCCATGAGTACTGCTGAGAAGAATGCAGTGACCTATCCTGTGCTGACAGACCCACAAAACCGCCTCGCTGAGGCTTTGGGCATTGTCTTCACATTGCCACCGGCGCTTGCCGGCCTTTATGAGACGTTCGGTAACAACTTGCCGGAAGCGCACGGTGAGGCAGGGTGGCGCTTGCCCATTCCTGCTACGTATGTCGTTGGGCTGGATGGTGTGATCGCGTTCGCTTCTGTTGCGCGTGATTACCGGACCCGGGCGGAGCCTGCAGAGGCAATTATGGCCCTTAAGAAGTTATCCAAGGCCGCCTGATCGGACGCATTGATCATTACGGGTCCGGATTAACCTTCTTTGCGAGTGTTGTGGGATGCCGTGATCGGCAGCCATTTGGTGCCGTCTGCTGTCGGGTTGTGGAGCTGTTCTGGTGGATTATCTTGCTCCTGAGGTGGCCGAGTTTCGCCGCCGATTTCAGCAGTAGTTTTGACCTCATTTTCGTGGATTTTGAGGCCGGTCCAGACATTCTATGATGATAAAGCCTGTTCTGGGTCCATAGAAATCACCTCATGTTAACAATATGTTAACGGTGATTCTGTCGGCCCTTGCGATGGCGTCAAATTGACATCGGCAAGATGCTAGTCCTTCTCAAAAGACCCTTTGTTGCTCAATTGCGTGGCAAAATTGCCATACCCGTCACTCAACCGTTACTTAGCTTGCGACAATTTTATCCAAATGCCTTGACTCACTTGGCCTTTCGCTGCGGGATGTAGGGGAGGGATGCTGACTGGCCAGGGGGGACTAGTTTGCCTATGAGGGGACAAACACCGCCTCCCGATCCAGCTGCAATGTGTAAACGCATCGAGGATCGAGGAGGATCGTTCCATGATAACTAGCAGAGTGCGCTCTGCACTATTGGGTAGCGCCGTTGGCGTTGGCCTTATAGCTGCATCGACTACTGCGAACGCGCTGGAGTATAATTTCGGCGGTGTTCAAGTATTTTTTGACACGACAGTGACAGCTGGTGTGTCCATGAGAGTGGCTGAAAGAAACAACAAGTTTGTTTCCACAGCAAATGGTGGCCCGGTTGAAGATACCGGCGACGTGACGACAATCACTGGCCTTGCGTCTGTCGCTTCGCTTGGTGCGCCCACTCAGACTGTTACACTGGACACTGAAGTTGGCGCAGACAAGTTCGCTGGCTCCATCAACGGTGATGACGGTCGGTTGAACTTTGACCAAGGCGATTTGACGTCGGGTGTCATCAAAATGACCAACGACATCCAAGCCAACTATGAGAACTACAAGTTCTTTGCCCGGGTCAGCTCTTTCTATGACGCAGTGCTCGACGATGACGGTTCTTATGAACGGTTTGCGTTGAACGAAGGCGGCAAGACAGACGCTGCTCGCGACATTGACCTGTTGGACTTCTATGTCTCAGCTGACTATGAGGTCGGTGGCCTTCCCTTGAACCTGCGCGTTGGTAAGCAGGTGATCAACTGGGGTGAAGGGACCTTCATTCTCAATGGTATCAACACGATCGCACCGATTGATGTTGGGGCGTTCCGCCGTCCTGGTGTGGAGATCAAAGAAGGTCTGCTGCCGGTCTGGGCACTTTATGGGTCCATTGGTCTGCCTTACGACATCTCCCTGGAAGCTTTCTATCAGCTCGAATGGTCCGCCTATGAGTTTGACCGTCCTGGCACGCCATTCGCGACGTCAGACGCTCTTCTCCAGGGTGGTATTGCAAATGGTGGTGCGTTTGTGACCAGCGGCAATCGTCCTGGTGGCTTTACCGGACGTAACTGTTCATCGCCAACCACCATCTCAGCAGCATTTGATGCAGCCTATTCAACAGGAACAACCTTCCTGAACCTGGTCTGTCCAGGTGCGGGCGGTACGAACTCGCTGGTCGATTACACTAACACCGTTCCAGCATCCGTAGGGGGTGAGGCTTACCGCATCGCCAACTCCGGGAATGGCACGCCAGGAACCGGCTTTGCTGACATTGGTCATCTTGGTCACCAGGATCCTTCAGACAGCGGTCAGTACGGTGTCGCAGCACGCTGGTATTCAGAAGAGCTCAATTCGACAGAATTTGGCTTCTACTTCATGAACTACCACAGCCGTCTGCCATTCGCGTCTCAGCGTGTGACGGGTGATGTGAACAACACTGCCTTCAAGTCCTATCTGCTTGCTGGCGAAAACGCCTCTGCTAGCGCACGCGGTCGGGCACTGCTTGGTTGTGCGGGTGGTTTGGATACGAGCACACAGGCTGCTCGGGACAAGCTGAACTTCCTGAACAATCGTATTGTTCCGGACACATTTGGCATTCTCGCCGCTGCTGAAGGCGTCGTTGGTGACGGTAAGGCATCTGGTATCGCTGCACTCTTGGGTGGTGCCGGTATTACGGTCAATGACAATAGTGCATTGGAAGGCATCATCGTGTCCTGTCTTGCCCTCGGCGCACAGGCTGTGGCTGTCGGCGCGGGGACCATTCCAGATGGCACGGAAATCGTCGTAGCAGGCCCGGTCAACCGCCCAGGTATTGGGTTGGTTCTGGAATATCCAGAAGACATCAAACTGTATGGTATGAGCTTCAACACCACGCTTGGTGACTGGGGTGTACAGGGTGAAGTTTCCTTCCGTCCTAACCAGCCATTGCAGTTGGACACTGACCAGATCACGCTGGCGTCTCTTGGGGCGACATGTATTCTGGACTCAATCCTGACACCGGATCTGTTCAGCACACCAACAGTGGCAGGTGCCACGACGGTACCTGCGCTTGACGGAGCACAGACCTTTGGACGTGCGGCTGCTACATGTGGCAACACACCGGACGGTACGACGCGTGAGTTCAGAGGGTTTGTTCGGGAAGAAGTTGTAACGGCTCAGATCGGGACAACAGCAACCTACACGAACTCCAATCCACTGATCGGTCTCCTGGGTGCAGATCTGGGTGTTCTGGTAACGGAACTGGGTGCGATGTACGTTCCAGATGCACCTGACAATGGTGACTTTAGCCGTCAGCAATGGGCGAATGTTTGTGTGGCACAGGGTACAGACCTGCCGCTTGGCGCGTTCCTCGACCTTGACGGAACGAATGCGACCAACGGGCAGCTCACAGCTGGCTGTCGTCCAACTGAGTTCTCCTATGGCTATGTTCTGCTTGGTTCACTGCAGTACAACAATGCCTTTGGAACACCAATCTCTCTGTCACCGCAGATTGTTTGGCAGCATGATGTGAAGGGTAATGCCCCAGCTCCGCTGTCCAACTATCGTGAAGGTCGCAAGCGCGTGAGCCTTGCTCTGAACGGCACGTATCAGAACTCGTGGCGTGGTGGCATCTCATACACCAACTTCTTCGGCAATGAGAAGTTCTCGAATGATGGAGACAAAGACTTTGTTTCTTTCAACGTGAGCTACTCGTTCTAAGGGTTTAGGCTGAGCGCTTGCGCTCAGGACATTACGAAAATTTAAGGGCCTGGCAGGCAATTGCCGGGCCCTTTTCTTTGCGTCACGTCGCATGACATTCTACAAGTATGTCAGCAAAGGTAAGCGCCGAAAGAGCGATGCCTTGAGTAACCAAAGAGGGACTTTTTATGAAAAAGACGACCGCCATGGTCACGCTTTTTGCAGCCAGCGCGATTGCGACAGGTGCAATGGCAAAAGTACCAGATGCGCAAGTAAGCCGTCTGGGCGCAGACCTAACGCCTGTGGGCGCTGAGAAAGCCGGTAGCGGTGATATTCCGGCGTGGACGGGTGGACTTCCAGCTGTGCCAAGCAGCGTGTCCTACACACCAGGTGAAAAACTACCGAACCCCTTCGCAAGTGATAGTGTCAAATTCACGATCACTGGGGCGAATATGGCTCAGTATGATCAATATCTGACAGATGGGTATCGTGAACTTTTGAGCACCTACCCTTCCTACAAGATGGACGTATATCCAACGCGTCGTTCTTGTGCGTTTCCTGACAATGTCTATGCAGCGACCCGCGCGAATGCGAGCACTGGTATCCTTGTCGGCGGCGGCAATGGTGTTGGCAAGGCAATCATGGGTTTCCCATTTGCAATCCCAAACAGTGCGCTTGAAATCATCTGGAATCACACGCTTCGGTTCCGCTCCTTCAAGCTCACTCGACAGTTTACGGCTGCCGCTGTAACCCGCTCGGGTGACTACACGCTTCAGACAGTGCAGGATGAGGCTATTCTGCGGTGGTCTGACCCAAGCAAGGCCTCTGCTGAGGAATTGAACAATATCTCCCTCTATTACATCGCAAACACAGTCGCTCCGGCGCGGTCTGCGGGTAGTGTGATTTTGGTGCATGAGACTTTGGACCGATCAATCGATCCGCGTAAAGCTTGGTCCTACAGCCCAGGTACGCGTCGGGTTCGTCGTGCGCCAAACATTGCTTATGACAATCCAGGTACCAACTCAGACGGCTTGAGCACCTCTGACTCCTTCGATGGGTATAATGGTGCGCCTGACCGTTACGATTGGTCTGTATTGGGCAAGGAAGTAAAGGCGATTGCGTCTAACAATTATGACGCAGAAGCAACGCCTTACGACAGCTTCATTGCGCCATTGCATGTCAATCAGGATGCCGTTCGCTATGAGCTTGCTCGTACGTGGCGGATTGAAGCGACGCTGAAGGCTGGCAACCGCCATGTCTATGGCCGTCGTGTTAAGACGATCAATGAGGACAACTGGGCGATCTCATCGTCGGATATGTATGACGCACGTGGTGAATTGTGGCGGGTGCAGGAACTGCAGCAATTGCAGCGCTATCAGATCCCACTTTGTGGAACCTCCGCTGAGATTGTCTATGACCTCCAAGCTGGACGGTACCTTGCTTTGGCAATGACGAACGAAGAGCCGCAGATCAACTATTTTGCGGATGAGCTGAATGAGGACCGCTACACACCGGCCTCTATTCGTCAGATGGGTACACGCTAACCGCGATCCCATTTGGATATTCGAATCTGAACACAAGACCAACCCCAGGGCATTTTCTGCCCTGGGGTATTTTGTTACGAAGAATTAATGAATCTCTATCTGGAATCCGAGGATTTCTGCGGATTTGAGGCGCAAACATGAACGTACCGTATGGTCTATTCGCGTGCGGACTATGATACCTTTTCAGCGTTGGCTCAGACCGAAGCCCCACCTTGCGGGTTCATTCCCCAAACTGGATCGGTTGTTGTCATAAGAAAATGCGGGGGCATTTTGAGGAGGGAACTAATGAAAAACCTAACACTAGGGTTGGCGTCGTGCCTGACCGCTGGCGTCTTTGCGACCAGCGCCATGGCTGCGGTTCCAGCATCCCAGGCTGCTCGGCTTGGGCAAGATCTGACACCTATGGGGTCGGAAAAAGCAGGAAGTGGCGACATTCCGGCATGGTCCGGGGGCTTGTCGAGTATTCCAGCTGGCGTGAGCGTTCAGGCAGGAGAACATCTTCCGAACCCATTCTCGGGTGACTCGGTGAAATTCAGCGTTACTGGCGCCAACATGGGTCAGTATGCAGACCAGTTGACGGAAGGCTACAAGCTGCTTCTGTCGACCTACCCATCATACAAAATGAACGTGTATCAAGGCCGTCGTACTTGTGCATATCCAGATGCTGTTTACGCAGCGACACGGAACAATGCAGAAGTTGGTGAGCTTGTTGGTGGTGGTAATGGTGTCGGTAAAGCCATTAATGGTTTTCCATTCCCGATCCCTAACAATGCACTTGAAATCATCTGGAACCATACGCTGCGCTATCGCGACTTTAAGATTACGCGTCAAACAGCGAATGCTGCCGTTACGCGGTCAGGTGACTACACGAATGTGATCTCTCAGCAGGATGTGATCCTGCGTTGGTCTGACCCAAGCAAGCAAGCAGCTGAAGATCTGGACAATATCTCGATCTACTTCATCGCAAATACGGTTGCTCCAGCGCGTTCTGCTGGTTCGGTGATCCTGGTGCATGAGACCTTGGACCGTTCAATCGATCCTCGGAAAGCTTGGCAGTACAGCCCAGGTACACGTCGTGTACGTCGTGCGCCAAACATCTCGTATGACAATCCCGGTACAAACTCTGATGGTTTGAGCACATCGGATTCATTCGATGGCTACAATGGTGCTCCGGACCGCTATGACTGGACTGTTGTTGGTAAGACTGCGAAATTCATTGCAGAGAATTCCTACGATTCCTTCAATGTTCCGTACACTGAGTTTATCAACCCGCTTCACCTCAACCAGGATCAGCTTCGCTATGAGCTGCGTCGTGTTTGGACAATCGAAGCGAACCTCAAGCCCGGCAATCGGCATGTGTATGCGCGTCGCGTGATGCATATGAACGAAGACAGCTGGACGCTTGCGGCTGCTGAAAACTATGACGGTCGTGGTGAACTGTGGCGCGTGCAGGAAGAGCACGGTGTTCAGCGCTATCATGTGCCGCTCTGCAACAAGGCAGCTGAAATTGTCTATGACTTGCAGGCTGGGCGTTACCTGGCACTGACCATGGAAAACGAAGAGCCTCCAACGAACTATACGGCTGATGAGCTTGACGCAGGTCACTTTACTCCTGCATCGATCCGCCAGCTCGGCGTTCGTTAATCACCAAACCGTACTCTCGTACGTTAGGCGGCCAGTTCCTTTGGAACTGGCCGCTTTTTTTTGACGTTACCAAACATTAATAATTTGGACGCGAATTTCTCCCCGGGTTCCGCCGTTTTTCTACTGACACAACTGTTTGTATGCGGAGCTTTGAATCGCGAATGAGCTTTCCAATGGTTATCCTTTTCTCATTGGGTAGGCGTGTGCTTTTCAGAAAGAGTGACGTGTCTTTTGGTTCTGAATGGCTCCGTGCGAACCTGCAATAACGAGACTGAAACCTCGTGGAGGGAACCATGAATAAGACAACAGGAATAGTGACGCTTGTTGCCGCCAGTGTATTGGCGACGAGCGCATTTGCGAGTGTGCCGGCTTCCCAGGTGAATAGGCTGGGGGCCGACTTGACACCAGTAGGTGCAGAGAAAGCTGGCAGCGGAGAAATCCCCGCCTGGACAGGTGGTCTGCCAACAGTGCCAAGCAATGTAACTTACACGCCGGGGGACAAGCTTCAGAACCCGTTTGCCGGCGATGGGATCAAGTTTACGATTACACCGGCTAACATGGGCCAATATGCAGATCAGCTATCTGATGGCTATAAGGCTCTTCTGTCATCCTATCCATCCTATAAGATGAACGTGTACCAATCGCGTCGGTCTTGCGCCTATCCTGACTCTGTTTATCAGGCAACTCGGCGAAATGCTGAGGTTGGCGAATTGGCAGAGTCCGGCACAGGTGTGAGCCAGGCAATTATGGGGTTTCCATTCCCGATCCCGAACAATGCGATCGAGATCATTTGGAATCATACATTGCGGTTTAGGTCATTTAAGGCGACGCGTCAGTTTACGGCCGCTGCGGTAACGCGCTCTGGGGAGTACACGCTACAGACGGTGCAGGACGAAGCGATCCTACAATGGTCGGACCCCGCCAAAGGATCTGCCGAAGAGCTGGACAATATTTCAATCTACTACATTGCCAACACGGTGGCTCCGGCGCGTGCAGCTGGCAGCGTGATTCTGGTGCATGAAACGCTTAATCGCGCACTCGATCCCCGAAAAGCGTGGCAGTACAGTCCTGGGACGCGACGGGTTCGCCGTGCGCCCAATATTGCGTACGACAATCCGGGTACCAACTCGGATGGTTTGAGCACCTCGGACTCCTTTGACGGATATAATGGGGCTCCAGATCGTTATGACTGGGCTGTATTGGGCAAGGCGGAGAAATTTATCGCCTACAACGCGTACGATGCAGAAGCATCGCCCTACGCGGAGTTCATTAACCCGCTCCATCTGAACCAGGACAAAGTCCGCTATGAGCTGCAGCGGGTCTGGCAGATTCAGGCCAGCCTCCGCCCGGATACGCGGCATGTGTATGCTCGGCGGGTCAAAATGCTGAATGAAGACAATTGGCAGATTGCCGGATCTGAAATGTATGATGGTCGCGGCGAGCTCTGGCGTTATCAGGAGTTGCATTCGCTCCAGCGCTACAATGTGCCTCTGTGTGGATCCGCCGCTGAGATCGTTTACGACCTCCAAGCTGGCCGCTATTTGGCCCTGGCGATGCAGAATGAGGAACCCCCGGTGAACTATTTCGCCGATGAACTCAACGTTAACCGATATACGCCCTCCTCAATCCGCCAGCTTGGCGTTCGCTGAGATAGCATATAGAATGCTCGGGCTGGCTCCTTCGTGGAGCCAGCCCATATTTTTTGCCGATTTTCGGGCATAGAGGGTCCTATCCCGGATCAAAACGGGTATGGTCTGACATAACAAGGGACACAAGTCCCGAAAGTCCGAAAAACCGGCTTCTAGCGGGGAAACGCGAGTAACAGGTCATGAACGTAAATAAGATCACTTCAACCGTGCGCCAAATTGGGCCGCGGGCACTTCGGTCCGCGTCAGCAACGCTGTTGGGCCTTTCAATGGTTGTTGGGACAGTGGGGGTAGCACAAGCTGAGGGCGGTGCTGCGGCCTGTGAAGCTGCGGAGAGCAAGGCGACACCGTCAGACCTTGCTGCCAAGAAATTGCTTCTCGATGTTGCCAAGGCGAATGGTCGTATGGTGGCTGTGGGTGAATTTGGGCACGTCGTCTATTCAGATGATGATGGTGCTACATGGACCCAAGCTGCTTGTGTGGCTACGCAGGTGACACTGACGTCGGTCTATTTCCCCTCGAAAGAGGTTGGCTACGCGGTTGGTCATGACGCAGTCATTCTGAAAACAGAGGATGGCGGTGAGAACTGGGCTCAGATCTACGAAGATTTTGATGCCGAGACACCGCTGATGAACGTGATTTTCAATTCGCCGTCCTATGGATTGGCGATGGGTGCGTTCGGATATGTCCTGGAAACGAAAGATGGCGGAGCGTCCTGGGCACAGCGCCCAATTGTTGAAGGTGGTGAAGATGATTTTCATCTGAACGACTCTTTCCGTGCGAAGGATGGATCACTCTGGGTCGCTGCAGAATTTGGTACCGTTTATCGATCTGGTGACGAGGGCGCGACCTTTGAACGCCTGCAGACGCCCTATGAAGGATCTTTCTGGGGCGGCATGGGCATGAGTGATGGATCTGTTCTCATTTACGGTATGCGCGGAAATGTGTTCCGGACTGAGGACAACGGTGTCACTTGGACCAAGGTTGAGACTGGCGTGACCAAGTCTTTTGGCGGCAGTGTTGAGCTTGCGAACGGTACTGTGGTGCTTGCAGGTTTGAACGGAGCCGTTGCTTACTCTGACGACCTGGGCAAATCCTTCACCACCATCAGCCGTGCTGACCGTGAGGGCTATAATGCGGTTATCGGCGCTTCAGGAGATCAGATCGCTATCTTCGGTGAGTCTGGTGTGAAGATCATGTCAAACACTGCTGAAGGAGCTCTGGCTGCTGGTGGCAGCAGCAGCTAAATGCTGCACTGAGTGTCTTTCGAATAGGGGCTCCGGACTTTTCCGGGGCCCTTTTTCGTGCGTTGGCCTAACGCTTTCGGGTAAACACTTTCAAACAAGAAAAATTCAAGGGTTGGAAAATGTTGGACAAAGCAGAACCGTTTGGTGATTTCACCTCTATCGCCCGTGAGGGGCGTGTCGCTGTGGTTACATTTGATCGGGGCGATGGCCTTAACGCGCTTTCTGTCGCTGCGATGAAGGAGCTGACAGCAGTGGCAGACAGTTTTGAGGATGATCTGGAGATCTCTGCGATTGTTCTTACCGGCACTGCCAAGTCATTTTCTGCGGGTGCTGACCTTAAAGATCCCGCGCTTGCCGAGCGCCCGACCGGTCTGCTCCATCGTCGACACGCACTCAAGACCGGTCCAAACATGTGTGCGGCGTGGGAACGTCTTGAGCAGGTCACTATTGCCGCTGTTGAAGGTTTCTGCATTGGCGGTGGGTCAGCCCTCGTGGCTGCGTGTGATATTCGTGTCGCAAGTTCGTCAGCCACCTTCCGACTACCAGAAATTCCTCTGGGCATGAATATGAGCTGGCACTCCAATCCCCGATTGGTCAACCTCATGGGTCCTGCCAAGGCCAAGCTCTTCACCATCCTGGGTGAAAGTCTTCCGGCTCCTGATGCGCTTGACTGGGGCCTCATCGAAAAAATGGTTGAGCCCGGCTCGGCGCGGGATGAGGCTATTGATCTCGCCACACGTTTTGGTGCACTGCCGCCCGTTGCTGTTCGGATGTCAAAACAGTCTATTGATATGGCTGCAAAGGCACTCAATCAGGCTACGACCTATATGGATCGCGACCAGTTTGCCCTGGCTGCAACCTCCAAAGACCAGACCGAAGCAATTGCGGCGTTCTTGGAAAAACGTACACCGCACTTTACGGGCGAATAGCCCACACGACTTAGAGCCAAGTTGAGACTGACGACCTTCGTTTTTCCTGCGTGAATATGTCGAGGCATGGCAGGTGTTGCGTCGCTTTAGCATCTGTGTGCAAGCTACGGCCTGTCGTGGTTTTTGAAGAAA
Source organism: Parvibaculaceae bacterium PLY_AMNH_Bact1 (assembly GCA_032881465.1). NCBI lineage: Bacteria > Pseudomonadati > Pseudomonadota > Alphaproteobacteria > Hyphomicrobiales > Parvibaculaceae > Parvibaculaceae bacterium PLY_AMNH_Bact1. Next base: position 3,451,709 of record CP126168.1, on the reverse strand, counting down.
GGGAGTGGTTCTGTCTGTGATGCAATTGCAGTTTGATCGACATGGAAGAGCAATTCTTTTCGGAGTTAAGAGCTTTAGTGTTGTTGCAGGGCTAACCGCTCTGCTCCTGTGCCCTTCTCTGGCGATAGAGGAGCGGCCTACTGCATCGATTGGTGCGGATGAGGCGATCGGTACGCAGTACCATATTCGTGTGGATGACCTGCCTGCTCCTTATGCGACGCAGTCAGTTGGCAATCGTCCGGTTATTATTGATCGCCCCGCAGGGGCTCAATTGCGTGTACCTGAGGGGTTTGAGGTTTCACTCTTTGCTGATGGGCTGCAACATCCGCGAGGAATGGTGGTGGCTCCTGGGGGTGTCGTATTTCTCACTGAAGCGAATGTGGGACAGGTGACGCGTCTGGTTGATCTTGACGATGACGGCTTGGTCGACACGAAGACAGTCTTTGCCCGTGACTTTCGTCTACCTTCCGGCATCGCTATCCATGAAGGTGATCTCTACGTTGCAGATGAACGGGCTGTTTGGTGGCTTGGTACCGTTGAGGGACGTGAGGTCGCAGAAGGGAAACGTCCCATCACACGGGCAGGTGCGCTTGGTGATGCCGGCGGGCACTGGACTCGCATGCTGAAATTCTCGCCTGACGGGAAAAGCTTTTTCGTATCGGTGGGGAGCGAAAGCAATGTGAACGAGGAGCCGAAACCTCGGGCGACCATTCAGCAGTTTGACTTGGAGAATGGTGCTCAAACAATGTACGCGTCGGGGCTTAGGAATCCGATCGGCCTTGCTTTTTATCCCGGATCGGATCGCCTCTTTACTGTCGTGAATGAGCGCGACGGACTGGGTGACGGACTTGTTCCGGATTTTCTGACGGAGGTAACGCAGGGCGGATTTTACGGCTGGCCTTATGCCTATCTTGGGCCCAAAGCAGACCCCAAATTTGGTGATATTCGACCAGACCTAGTCGCGGCAACCCTGGAGCCAGATGTTCTTTTGGCGGCGCATTCTGCCGCGCTGGACCTTGTTTTCTATGATGGCGACCAGTTTCCAGATGCCTATCACGGTGATGCATTCGTGGCGTTTCACGGGTCTTGGAATGCTTCTGAACCAACAGGATACAAAGTGGTCAGAGTGCATTTTGAAAACGGCGAACCCGTTGGATCCTATGAAACGTTTGTCGCCGGATTTTGGACCGAAGGGGATACGCCTGCCCGTGTCTGGGGGCGCCCAGCGGGTGTGGCCCTAACGCAGGAAGGTCATTTGCTTATTGCAGATGATGAAGGCGGGACAATCTGGCAAGTCCGGTGGGCCGGTGACTAAGCAGCCTCTGAGCGACCTTGCAAATCTTTGACCGTGAGCTGCTTCATGTTTCCTGGAGCCTGGTCTATGCCACCAAGGCAGGTCCCTGTAATGAAGACGCCGCCAAGCTTCTTGAGCGCGACCGCAAGATTGAGGTCGCTGACCTCCTCAAAAACAGTCAGAAGCTTTGCTGACTTGGCAGCGCTGATGATTTTCCTGGCTTCTGCCACTATGGCAGCGTTGGAGAGGTCAGGAGAAATTCGGTAAGACACAGATGTGGCCCCCATGGCAGCGCAGGGCGCTATCGGAAAGTCCGAGTTAGGTATGGTGATTGAGACAGCCCGGAAATATTCCGACAAGCCCGATATCCTCTGTGCCAGAGTTGACGATGGGGTGCTTGCGGGTATGTCGACGATCGACGCCATCAAGTTTCCCTTCATATAGGGAGGGATCTTTTTGGAAATCTCCAGAATGGTTTTGCGGCTTGTCGAAGAAGACAATGTGTCGAAATGAATTTGCGATACCAATAGAGCCGTAAAATTCTTTGGCAACAGAGCTTCCGCTGTGTCTATTTGAGTCCTGAGCATCTGAGTATCAAGCGCATAGAGCTGCTCGGCATGAGCCGATGCACCCAACACGTTCCGGCCATACAGGTCACCTTCCTGAGTATCACGTATCACAGGGAGAACGGCGTACCCCATAAGCACCTCGTTGCGGATGTTCCACATGGGCGCGTAGCCAATTTCGAAGTCTGTACTCTCGTCCACGGCAACGGATTTCTGCGCACTGGACTCAATTTCCATTCCAGCCGATTGATCATGTGCGGGAGCGGTATTCTTGGCCACGACAGTTCGCGTCAGCTTGCCATCCTGCGGACGAATGTCGACGAGCTGGGACTCAAACCGCCCGATGTCTGCCGCCTCCATTTTCTGTATCACTATTTTTGTTTTTTTCGCCGCTGTATCAACATCATCTGCGTCGAAGAGGACCAAGAAGCTGTCTCGTCCGACTGGTAGCACCAAATCCCATGACGCCAGTTCAGATGCGATGGCGCGTTCTATGCTTGGTGATCCGCTGTCGATCTGCTGATCAAAAACAATGGATAGGGTCTGTCCCGGAAACTTCTGTGGCTGATGAGCGCGGGTGCCCGTGCTTCCTTTTGCCCCGGTGTCGTCAGCAGCGTTTTCTTGGTCTGACATCAGTATGCCTTCCCGCATGGTTCTCTTGGCTTTGAGTGCAGGCCTTATGGTCTATGTGTCGTTTGAAAAAATGGTTAAATGAACAATCTATTTTACAGAATGAGCATGTTGGTCGTTCTAACCTATTGTTTTTTCATGAAAAACCGTATGTACGCGGATGTATTTATGGGGTGGTTCTAGCCCTTCAATCGGCGCCTTGCGGCAGGAAATTTGGCGGGCTCTAAAAAAACGCCGCGGCATAGGCCACGGCGTTTCTCTCTGCCGGCCATTTGGGAGGCTATCCTTTAAGGGCGGCCTCACGTGCTTTGCGAACAGATTCGTTGGTTTGATTGAACAGGAGTTTGCGTCGTGCCTCTTCCTGTTCTTTTGTCAGTTCCTGTTTGCCAAGATCCCCACCTGCGGCTTGACCGCGTTTGACGGCATCACGCGAGCCAACGTCGTCCACCCATCGTTTGACGTTTGGATAGGCATCCCAGCCTCCATCACTGCCTTCCGGCGCTGCAAGACGATTGAGGAACATGGCCCAGGGCCACGTAATCATGTCTGCAATGGAATAGTCTTTTCCCGCGAGGTAGGGATGGATGGAGAGTTGTGTGTCCATGACACCTGCCAGCCGGTCGACTTCACCGATGAACCGTCTCTGTCCGTATTCAAGTTTGCCTTCGTCGTCGACAATATTTTTGGCGTAGTTTTTGAAATGGTTGGCGTTGCCCATCATCGGGCCCAGGTTTGCCATCTGCCAGTGGACCCATTGCAGAACCGCGTATTTTCCTGTGGGGTCTTTAGGCAGGAACTTCCCAGACTTCTCTGCCAGATATTCCATGATGGCACCTGACTCAAAAATGGCGATGGGCTCACCTCCACCCAACGGCTCTTTATCGGTAATCGCAGGCATGCGGTTATTTGGGCAGATGCGCAGGAAGTCCGGTTTGAACTGATCTCCGCCGCCAATATCCACCGGCACGATGGTGTAGGGCATTTCACACTCTTCGAGCATGATGGTGATCTTGCGGCCATTTGGTGTTGGCCAGAAATATACATCAATCATCTGTTGAACTCCCCGTTGGTTTGTTGGACCCAAGATAGGTATTTCACGCCTGTTTCGCCACATTCAGCGCAATGGAATCAGGGTGATACTGACCTGCTCGCGCTTTGGCCGCTTTTGCGTTGCGGCAATTATTGGCGGGGCTTCTGGATCTGATGCGGGCTCGCTGGTTCGTTGATCCCGCATTGCAACATGAACTGCGCCTGAACGAGAGGAAAAAAATCCGCTCAGTAAGGCAATGCGGTGACTGTCTTTATACGAATGAACTCGGTATAAAAGTGGTCTACGTAGCGACCGCAACATTTGCGTGCGGTCACTAAATTGACAAGAACTGGGAGGCAAATTAATGCCCAAATTTATTGTAGCGCTTAGCGCTGCTCTTCTCTTTGCGACAAGCGCATTTGCAAACGTGATCACGATCAAGTTTGAACCTGCTGATGGCGAAGCCGTGTCGTTTGCTTTTGATACGGAAGCAAACACATCGACAAACCTGGCAACCGGCGATGCTGCTCCATACACGTTTGATGAAGCGTCAAATACGATCTGTGGCGCAGGCCCGGATGGTGCAGAACTCTGCGCGACTTTCGAAGGCCCTTCTGCTGACCCAACTGTTGGTCAGACTGGCCCCTACACAACAAACACCGGCACCGCTGGTACAGCTACCGTTGTGTCGATCGAGTAGTCGAGCTGATAGCTCCGGGCTGGTGGTTCGCCATCAGTCCACAGTCCCACAAAAATGTTGGGGCGGTTGCGTAATTGCAGCCCCAATACCTTCCCTTTAGGGCACCCAGCTCAGACAGTTGGAGCGGTGACCTAAGCGGTGCTGGGTAAAGACTTCAAAGCCCGGCCGAGCGAGTTTCTTTCTCAAATTGATCTCCGACAATGCGCTTTGTCAGCCTCTGCTGCGATGCTTACAATCGCGTGTGGTCGTTCGCCTGCAAGCCATAAGGTTTGACGGCGATGGCCCGGCACTCAATCAACTGGGGAGGTGGATATGAGTGAGGCACCAACTGAAAAGTCAACCGCTGGTCTGCCGGGGGTCAATGCCCTTACGGCGCAGGATATTCGGGAGTGTTTACTGCTTGGTCTCTCGGACTTTGCCCGCGCGCCGCTCATTGGCATTGCGCTAGGCGCTGTTTTTGCGGCGATTGGTCTTGTCATCGTGCTGAGCTTGTTTGCCTCAGACGCCCCTTGGTTGGCCTATCCATTTGCCATTGGGTTTCCATTGATTGGCCCGTTTGCAGCGGCTGGCATCTATGAGGTGAGCCGTATGCTGGAACGCGATGAAACGCCAAGCCTGGCGTCAGTGTTTTCCGCCATGTGGGCACAGAGACGCAGAGAGCTTGGCTGGATGGCGTTCGTCATGCTCTTTGTTTTTTGGATTTGGATGTATCAGATCCGTTTATTGATTGCGCTTTGTCTCGGGCTTATCTCGTTTGCTGGTCTTCAGGAGTTCCTGACTGTCATACTGACAACGCAGGAGGGATGGATCTTCTTGGGCGTTGGCCATTTAGTTGGGGCAGCTCTGGCCCTGATCCTCTTTTCCATCACAGTCTTTTCGATGCCACTGCTGATGGACCGCAGTCTCGATATTGTGACGGCTATGATCACCAGCGTCAGAGGTGTTGTTGTCAGCCCCCGGGTGATGTTGATTTGGGGTGTAATCGTCACGCTGACTGTCTTGATCGCCTGCGTTCCCTTTTTCCTGGGACTTTTAGTCGTTTTGCCGGTTCTAGGGCATACAACCTGGCATCTCTATCGCCGGGCTGTTGACCCTGAGAGCTGATGCTCATGAAAACTCTTGTGATCTACTATTCTCGTACAGGTGCGACCCGCAGCATCGCTGAAGAATTGGTACGGACCTTAGATGCGGACATTGCTGAGATCACCAGCCCTCGGTTTCACTCAGGACCGTTCGGATATTTGCGGGCCGGGTTTGATAGTGTGCGCGGAAAGCTGCCACCCATTGATGTGCCTGCGCTCGATTGTGCTGCGTACGATCTGGTGCTTGTTGGGGCGCCGATCTGGACCAGCTATCCCGCATTGCCGGTTCGCAGCTTTTTTGCGAAAGCGCAATTGCTTGGTCGTGAGACGGCTCTCTTCTTTACTTGCGAAGGGCACTCACCGGTGCAGGCTGCAGTAGACGAAGTTCGGCGCCTTTGGCCCCATGCCATCAAGGATGCAATTGCACTTAATATGAAGGAGCAGGATGAGGCCGCGCGTGCCAATGCACTTCTTGATTTCACTGTGCGTTTAGGCGTTGACGCTCCCGTCGGCACGACCTAGGGCACATGCCAACGGGAAGTTCGTAAAATGCTCTAGTGCCCTTTGTTGGGCAGGATGATGTACTTCTCGCCGGTTCTTTTTGCGACATAGTCCTGTACTGCGCCAGAAGACAATGCTTCTTCCAGTGACAGCTCGCCGGTATAGGCACTTGCAAAGGTTGTCTTGATTTCGTCAGCGACACGTTTTTGAAGCTCAGCTGCTTTCGCCGGACCCACGCGGCCAAGGAAGAGTGGGAGCAACCAGCCGCCAACGCTCCAGGACATGCCATAGCCACGGTTCAGGACCGTTGGGGAAAGATCCAGACCGCCATAGAGGTAGACCTGTTTCATAGTCGATGACCCGTAGGTGTTGAGGCCGCTTGCGTCGCGACTTGCGGCCCGCTCCATGCAAGTGAGAATCGTGTCGGCCAGTTTCCCGCCGCCTGTTGCATCAAATGCTATCGTCGCACCAGTTGCTTCGAGCGCATCCGTCAGGTCATTGAAGAAGCTGTCTTTGGATGAGTCACAGACATATTTTGCGCCCAGCGATTTCAAAAGGTCGGCCTGTTCCTGCTTGCGCACGATGTTCACGAGCTCGACGCCATCAGCCAGACAAATCTTGTTCAACATCTGACCAAGATTTGAGGCGGCGGCTGTGTGCACAAGCGCCTTGTGGCCCTCAAGCTTCATGGTCTCAACCATGCCAAGCGCGGTCAGCGGGTTGACGAAGCTGGAGGCTGCTTCTTTGGCCGTTGTTCCCTCATTGTGGACGAGACAAGCGGCTGCCGGCATGCAGACATATTGCGCATAAGAGGCGCCTGACGTTGTGGAGACCACTTTCCCCATCAATGCCTGGGCCGCAGCATCGTCGCCAGCGGCGATAACTGTTCCTGCTCCTTCATTGCCCACTGGCACGGCCATATCTAACCGCGAGCGAACCATGCCGAGGCGTTTTTCTGGCACGGGAGCCGCAAAGGCTGGCTTGCCGTCGACCTTGGTTTCCTTGCCGTCGGTGATCGCTGCCGGTCCAAACATGGGTCCCATGTCTGACGGGTTGATCGGGGCAGCTTCCATACGGATGACCACTTGGTCTTTGGCAGGCGTGGGGACATCAACTTCAGTGAGGTAGAGTTCCAGCTCTCCTGTCTTGCTGATCTTCGACAGCATTTGTAGTCCATTGGACATGACTTCTCTCCTGTTTGGTTCGTTTGGCTCCACCTTCGTTGGCAAACGTCGCGACGTCAAATACTGATATTTTGTGTGATTTAGGGCTGCCGTAGGCGTTGGTACAGGGTGTCGCGACTAAAAATCCGTGCTAAACACATGCGGATATATTGGTGTAGGCAACGAAACTTGTGGCGGATCTTATGCAATCACTACTCATCCTGATTTACCAGGTCATCAATCTCTATATTTACGTTGTCGTCGCCAGTGCCATCTTCAGCTGGTTGGTCGCTTTCAATGTCATAAATCCGCAAAATCGCTTTGTTTATACAGTGGTCGATATTCTCTACCGACTTACAGAACCAGCCCTTCGGCCGATCCGGCGGATTATGCCAGACTTAGGGGGCGTGGATATCTCGCCGGTGGTGCTCATTCTTGGCCTGATTTTCCTTCAGAACCTGATCATTGAGCTGTTTGGCTCGGTTCGGGCAGGTCTCTGAACAACTTGATTTCTTTAGGTCGGTTCCGATGTCCGACGGGAGCGTAGGGCGCAGAGCGAGACGCAGTTCTGTGAGCTTGAATAGTGACATAGGCATGGATACCTGTTGACGATGACTGAGGCGACACGGATAGAAGGTAAGGTTTTCTCCTCGCAATTGCGGGAGAAGGTGGCAGGCCACGTGGCCTGGCTGCAGAAAGAGCACGGCATTACGCCAGGGCTCGCGGTGGTTCTGGTTGGGGATGACCCGGCGTCGGAAGTCTATGTTCGCAACAAGGGCATTGCGACACGGGAAGCAGGCATGAACTCCATTGAGTACCGGTTGCCGGCTGATGCAACGCAAGAAGAAGTGCTCGACCGCGTCCGCGCGCTTAATGCAGACGAAGATGTCCATGGCGTGCTGGTTCAATTCCCCGTACCTGAGCAGATTTCCCAGCAGACAGTGATTGACACGATTGATCCTGCGAAAGATGTGGATGGGCTCCACCCGCTGAACGCGGGGCGTTTGTCGTCCGGTCTTCCTGGCCTGGTTTCCTGTACACCGCTTGGATGTCTCATCATGGCCAAAGCGAGTGTGGAAGGTGGCCTCTCGGGTAAACATGCGGTGGTTCTCGGTAGATCCAACCTGGTTGGCAAACCGGTGGCGCAGCTCCTTCTAAACGAGAACTGTACGGTTACGATTGCTCATTCACGGACGCAGAACCTACCCGAGATTGTTGGCCAAGCCGATGTTCTGGTGGCGGCTGTGGGGCGGCCCAAGATGGTTGACGGCAGTTGGATCAAAGAAGGGGCCGTGGTGATTGATGTGGGGATCAATCGGGTCCCAGCGCCGGACAAGGGTGAGGGTAAGACGCGCCTCGTCGGCGATGTGGACTATCAGTCCGCGTTATCCCGTGCATCCGCGATTACACCGGTGCCGGGCGGTGTTGGTCTCATGACGGTCGCCTGTCTTATCCGCAACACAGTCGTGGCTGCCTGCATGCAAAACGGAATTGCACCACCTGCAGACCTTTAAAAGGAATCTCATGGAAACCCGCACTCTTGGTTCTCTTTGGCCTGTTAGTCTCCTCACTCTCGGCGGCGGTGGTCTTGGGCAGATCTGGGGGGAAACCTCTCGGGAGGAGGCCGTTGCAACCGTGCGCGCGGCGGCGGATGCGGGAATCAATCTGTTTGATGCAGCCCCCATGTATGGGCGGGGTGAGGCCGAGATGGTTTTTGGGGAGGCCTTTGATGGCTCCCCTCCGGAGGGAGCCCGGTTCACAACAAAATGCCAGGTCGGCTCACCACCGGCTGACGAAGTTTATGAGAAACTTGAGAAGTCGGTTGTTCGGTCTTTGAAGACGATGAAGGTTGAGCGGGTCGATCTTTTCTTCCTGCATTCAAACATTTGTCCCGACGACTATGCCTATGCCCAAAACGCTGATGTGCAGCATCTTTTCGCGACCAAATGGTCGCTCTATGAAAACACTCTCATTCCGGCTTTTGAGAAGCTGAAAGAGAAAGGCCTCATCGCAGATTGGGGCCTTACGGGCACGGGATTGCCGAAGACGATTATGGACGCTCTTCGCGCAGATCAGCGCCCTGCGGCGGTGCAGGTGGTGACCAATTTCATGGACAGCGCCGGCAGTATGAAGCGGTATGAAGAGCCCCCAGAACCACGCAATATTGCGCGCACAGCAGCAAACAACGGTGTCGGCGTTTTGGGTATTCGTGCTGTCCAGGCGGGCGCTCTAACTGGGGCGCTGGACCGAGAGGCGGCATCAGAAGAGCATGCAGACTACGATAAAGCCGCACCCTATCGGGCTTTGGCTGCTGAGTTGGGCGAAGATCCGGCCGTCTTGGCCCATCGATATGCGTTGGCGATGCCGGGTGTTGATACGGTTATCCTTGGTGTGAAGAACCGCCAAGAACTCAAAGATCTGGTCGATGGCGCCAACAAAGGCCCGCTTGAGCCTGAGATTATCGCGCGTATTGATGCGCTTCGCCTGAATTTCCAGATACCTCGCATGCCCTTGGACTAGGGTGAAAGCCTTATGATCAAGCACGAAGTGGAGGTGTCCGTGCACCAACTAAAATTGCTTCTCGCGGTTGTCCTTCTTTTTGTTGCTTGGGGTACTCCTGCGCACTCTGCTCTTCCTGGCACGCAAGATGGCGGGATGTTGACCTGGCCACGTGCTGAAATGGCGCGGGCGTTGTCCCTCTATCTTCCCAGACGCATGGCAGAAGAGGATGTGCGTGCCCTCTCTATTGCCGTGATTGCTGACGGGCAAATTGTGTTTGAGCAGGGCTATGGGGCCGCAGACATTGTTGGGTCCGAACCCGTCACAGCTAACACATTGTTTGAAGCAGCCTCCCTTGGAAAGCCGGTTGCCGCTGTTGGCGCGCTGTCCATGGTCCGGGAGGGCTTACTCGATCTCGATGCGCCTTTGGGTGCCAAACTCGCCGAGCCTTGGCTTGGTGATGGTGACGACCATGAGCTCATTACCCTTCGCCACGTACTTACCCATACATCCGGGCTCACCAATTTCATTCGGTGTTGCAGTGATGAAAGTTGGGCGACACCCGGAGAGGGCTTCTCCTATTCCGGTGTAGGTTTTATGTATATGGGTCATGTTATGGCTCAGTTAGATGAGAAGCCGTTTGAAAGCGTTATGCGCGCCCGTGTGTTAGGGCCGCTTGGTATGGCATCATCGGGTTATGGGCTTGCGGAACCTTTGGTGCCAACTGTTGCTCGCGGTTTCGTTCCCTTCTATCAGGCATTGCTTGCGTTCTTTGTTCCGCTTTTTCTTTTCTCCGCTTTGTCCGCTCTGCTCACATTTCTGATTGTACGGTTTGGTCTCAATCGGTTGAAGCTGGAGCCCGTGGATTTTGCCCCGGCAGTCTTCGTTTCGAGCGTGGGAACGCTTGGAATTATTTGGCTGCTTCTGGGAGGATGGGGCCTGCTCTTCATTCTCGGCAATGTGCTTGTCTATCTATCCCTTTTTCTCCTGGGGGTGCTGCTATTGATCACCGCCTTTGCCTTTCTCGGCCTCTTGGGGCCTGCTGATGGCACCCTGTCGCGTGGAGGACAGCAGACTAATCCGGTCGCTGTTGCTGTTGCCGTTGGACTTGTCTTTGCCTTAAGTCTTCTTTTCATGGAGCGAAACACCCCTGTGCCAGCGACGGCAGGGGACGCGATCAACCCCGCTTCGTCTCTTCGCGCGAGTGCCCATGATCTGGGACTTTTTGTTGAGGGGGTGCTTCGAGGCGATGTCATCGGGTCCGAGTTGCGAGACCGCGTGTTGGCGCAGAATGTTCCGATCGGCTCTGGAGTTGGCTGGGGTCTGGGATTTGGAACGCGCGATGGCCGGAACGGGCTGACAGGCTGGCAATGGGGCTCAAACCCCGGATTTCAATCTCTTATGGTGATTGATGTGGAGCGGCGTGGGGGCATTGTCGTGCTTACCAACTCGTCGACGACGGGGCCTTTGGTGCAGGAAATTGCAGGCCACGTCATGGGAGAAGAGCCAGGCTGGTCACTGCCTTGAGTGATGCCGAATTGGAGGAGTGTGGGATGCAGTCATTTGACACGATTTACAAACGGGCCTGCAAACGCCATGGCGGCGAGGATGAAGTTGCCGCGCAACTGTCCAAGCCAAAATCAAAAGCCGCACTTAAAAAGATACCTGACGACCGCTGGCTTGCGGGCATGACACGGTCTGTTTTCCAGGCGGGTTTTTCCTGGAAGGTGATTGACACTAAGTGGCCGGGATTTGAAGAGGCGTTTGAGGGCTTTATTCCGCCACGGGTTGCTTTCTACGCGGATGAAGATTTGGAACGGCTTGTATCGGACAAGCGGATAGTGCGCAACGGGGCGAAGATCAAAGCGACGATTACAAACGCGCAGCTGGTAACGGAATTGGCGCAGGAACATGGCAGTGCCGGAGCGTTTTTCGCAAACTCCAAGCCTGAAAATTTTGTCGATCTTCTCGATGTTTTAAAGAAGCGGGGTAGTTTTCTCTCCGGTGGTGCGGGTCAATATTTCCTGCGGTTTTCTGGTGTTGATAGCTGGGTCATGTCGTCCTCAGTCGTGGCGGCTTTGAAGCAGGCTGGTGTGGTCGACAAGGCGCCAACCTCTAAGAAAGCGCTCAAGGCAACTCAGGATGCCTTCAATGTTTGGCGTGATGAGAGTGGTCGGTCGCTCACGGAAATAAGCCGCGTATTGGCACTGTCAGCTGACGGTTAAGAATTGGTCCCCTTTACTTCCTGAAAATGGATCGGTGGCTTGAGGTAAATCAAGCTAGTTTTTAGCCGTCGGGTCCGCGTAAATCTGACCTTGATGGGTCTGACCATCGGGTTCAATTTCTTGTTGAATGCTGGTCTGATGGTATTTCTGGCTTATGCGTCTATTGGCAACTGGGCCATGCTTCCGGTGCCATCTGTTTGGCGGAGTGTATTTCTTGTCATCTTTGCTTTGGACTTTGCAATTTGTGCATCACACAGATCCGTTGGTAGATGTGGCGGCAATCTGCTGTCCTTGTTCGACCGCGTGTTTCGGACATACACAGCGCCGAGCGGAGCGGGTTCTGTTGTCTACGGTCTTTCTTCTTCTCCAAAAGCTGCATCTCTGAATCTACGCCAGACCCTACGCCTTCCATTTTTTCGGAACCGATAGAGATACAAAAAAGCCGGCCACGAAGGGCCGGCTTCTACTTGTCATGAAGGCGCGCTTACTTCTTTGCGGCTTCAATGCCTTTGCGAATGAGGTCGACGGCTTCCTCTGCAGAACCCCAGCGGTCGACTTTTACCCATTTGCCTTCTTCGAGATCCTTGTAGTGGTCAAAGAAGTGGGCGATGCGGTCGAGCAGAATTTTTGGCATGTCCCGATAGGACGAGACTTCCTTGTAGTAAGGGTTCAAGGCGTCGACGGGCACAGCGAGGATTTTTTCATCCTGGCCGGCTTCATCTTCCATAAGAAGAACGCCGATGGGGCGTGAGCGAATGACGGCGCCGGGCACAACAGGAATGCGACTTACGACGAGTACGTCAACCGGGTCTCCATCATCTGACAGTGTGTGCGGCACGAAACCATAATTACAGGGATAGTTCATGGCTGTATGCATGAAGCGATCAACGAAGAGCGTGCCGGACGCCTTGTCGAGTTCATACTTTACTGGATGGCCACCATGAGGAACCTCAATGATGACGTTGAGGTCGTATGGGGGATTGGCGCCTATGGGGATTTCGTCGATACGCATTATTTGATCCGGTTGTTACGGGCTTGGAGGAGACGCAGGCGTAGTGCGTTCAGCTTAATAAAGCCTTGCGCATCGCGCTGGTCGTAGACCGTGTCCTCTTCAAACGTGACATGTTCTTCTGAGTACAAGGAATAGGGGGAAGACCGGCCGACAACGGTTGCCGATCCTTTGTAGAGTTTCATGCGGACAGAGCCGGTGACGCATTCCTGGCTGTTGTCGATCAACGCCTGCAGCATCTCGCGTTCTGGGCTCCACCAAAAGCCATTATAGAGGAGCTCTGCGTAGCGGGGCATCAGCTCGTCTTTCAGATGTGCCGCACCCCGGTCGAGGGTGAGCGATTCAATGCCTCTATGGGCTGAGAGCAGAATGGTGCCGCCGGGTGTTTCGTAAACACCGCGGGACTTCATGCCGACAAACCGGTTTTCAACAAGATCAAGGCGACCAATGCCGTTGGCCCCACCATACTCATTGAGCTTGGTGAGGAGTGTCGCCGGGCTCATGGCCACACCGTTGATGGAGACGGCGTCGCCTTTTTCGAAACCGATTTCGATATAGGTCGGTTTGTCGGGCGCGTCTTCAGGCGCGACGGAGCGGCTGTAAATATATTCCGGTGCCTCCTCAGCAGGATCTTCCAGCACTTTGCCTTCAGCGGAAATGTGTAGAAGGTTTGCATCCACTGAGAAAGGTGCTTCGCCGCGTTTGTCTTTTGCGATCGGAATCTGATGCTTCTCGGCATAGTCGATCAACTTCGTCCGGGAATCGAGATCCCACTCCCGCCAGGGCGAAATAACCCTGATTTCAGGGTTCAGGGCGTAGTAGCCAAGCTCAAAACGGACCTGGTCGTTGCCCTTACCTGTTGAGCCATGACAGACGGCGTCGGCGCCTGTTTCGGCAGCAATCTCGATTTGACGCTTGGCGATGAGCGGCCGGGCAATGGAGGTGCCAAGCAGGTAGACACCCTCGTAAAGCGCATTGGCCCGGAACATAGGGAAGACATAGTCCCGGACGAACTCTTCACGGACATCTTCAATGTAGATTTCCTTGATCCCAAGCATTTCAGCTTTTTTACGGGCAGGCTCCAGCTCTTCGCCTTGTCCAAGGTCTGCTGTGAAGGTTACGACTTCGCAGTCGTAGGTTTCTTGCAGCCATTTCAGAATGATCGAGGTGTCGAGTCCGCCTGAATAGGCAAGCACGACTTTATTGATGTCGCTCATGATAAATCCCGCTTTTGGGTTCCAGCCTTTAAGGGTGGTGATTTTCGCGCACTATAGGCAATTCAAGAACCCTCGCAAGCGCTGTGACCGCCGCAGATGGTGAGTTTTTCGGGTCTTTCTGGGTTCTTGGTGCCTGATCAGGTATCTAAGGGGAATGTCCGGCTCTTCACCCTTAAGAAATCCCACTTTTCGGCGGCTTTTCGCTGCTCAGTCTCTCGCACTCATTGGTATGGGGCTCACGACGGTTGCGCTTGCACTTTTGGTTTATGAGCTGGACCCGGCTCGGGCTGGTCTTGTGCTGGGGACGGCGCTTGGCCTTAAAATGGTGGTGAAGATGATTGTGGCGCCCATCGCGGGTGCCTATGCCAACCGGTTTTCCCGCAGAGCACTGCTCGCCTCCATCGACCTCTTTCGTGCGGGGCTCATCGCGCTTTATCCGTTGATTGATGCTTCCTGGCAGGTCTATGCGCTTGTTTCGATCATCGCGGTGGCTGAGGGAGCTTTCAACCCGATCTTTCAGGCGACAATCCCCGATGTTCTGACCGACGAAGGGCAGTACACGAAAGCTCTTTCCTACAATCGGATCGCGTTTGAGCTGGAAAATATTGCCAGTCCCTTGTTGGCGGCATTCTTCTTGGGCTTTGCGGCGTTTGAGCTGCTGTTTGAGCTGAATGCGATCGCGTTCCTTGTCTCTGCGCTGCTGTTGTTCTTGGGCCGCATCCCGCAGCCTCAGTCTGGCGCTGCCACAGAGGAGCCCAGACCGTTTGAGAAAGTCACCCGCGGCCTGCGTCTCTATTTCGCCAGCAGGGAACTCACCGGCGTCTTCACGCTCTACTTTGCGATTGCGACTGGAAGCGCCACGGCGATCGTAGCGACGGTTCTCTATGTGAAAGATGGGCTCGGGCTCGCAGACGCTCAGGTTGCCTATGCGATGGCGGGCTTTGGTGCGGGGTCTATTCTTGCGGCATTGGTGCTTCCCAAACTGCTCGACATGCTCACCGACCTCAACGCCATGCTGCTCGGGGGACTTACCATTGCGCTTGCTTTAGTGATCGCTGGCGCGACGCCTGCCTTTGAAGGGTTTGTCTCTATTTGGGCATTGCTTGGATTTGGCACGGCGCTTTCCATGACGCCGGTGGGCCGTGTCATTACACGTGCTGCTGACAGTGCCCATAGAGCCGAACTCTTTGCAGCGCAATATGCGCTCTCGCACAGTTCTTGGTTGGTGCTTTATCCACTGGTCGGGTTTCTGATGGGTGCCTTTGCCTTTACCAGTGCATTTGCAACTCTCGCCCTCCTGGCGGTGGCTGCGACGGCGGTCACCTACTTCATTTGGCGCGGGTAAGGCGTTTTCTTACCTGCCGCACGCCGTAATAGACGGCACCGATTACAAACGGTGCAGCGATACCTGTGGCAAGCGTTGGGTCGACGGGGCTGCCCACTTTGGCCGCTGCCTTCAGCATGTAGTTCACAATGCCCAGCAGGTAATAGGAAATGGCAACAGCAGAAAGGCCTTCTACTGTTTCCTGAAGACGCGTTTGCATGCGCACGCGCGATTCCATGGACGCGAGCAGGTTCTGGTTCTGCTCCTGCACGGCGATCTCGACACGGGTATGCAGCAAGCCCGATGCACGGGATATGTGCTCTGAAAGTTTGTCGAGGCGACTTGCCACAGACGCACAAGTGCGCATGGCCGGACTCAGGCGGCGATCCATGAAGGTTGCGAGTTGCTGAATGCCGGCAAGTTTCGTTTCGTCCAAGTCAGCGATGCGTTCTTCAACCAATGCATGATAGGCGCGCGATGCGGAGAAGCGAAAGTCTGTCCGGGCGGTCATTGTTTCAATGCGCGCGGCCAAAGCTGTCAACTGGCTGAGCTGGTGCTGTTCGTCTGCCAGCGATGTGATGCTGGTTGTTTCACCGGCAACCGTCGCCAGTTCCTGTTCCATCTCCGAAATTTCTGGTGCGATGGCACGGGCGAGCGGAAAGGCCATCAGTGCCATCATGCGATAGGTTTCAATTTCCAAAAGCCGTTGTACAAGGCGCCCTGCGCGCCCAGGCTTTAGGCTTTCGTTTGCAACCAGGATACGGGAACAGCCTTGTGCATCAAGGGTCAGATCTGTCCAGGCGGCTGCGCCGCCCCCGGCAAGAGACCCCCCGACAAGGGTGTTGTCGCCAAAGGCGTCGCTAAGCAAATCTGATGTTGATGCCTTGGGCTGTGGTGTCACTATCAGGTTGATGGCGACCAGCAGCTCTCCCTTGATCTGTTCGCGCCATCTGTCGGGAATACGCGATACCGGCGCATGGGCAAACCGATTGCCGATATGCTCCCTACTCTGTAAATGCTCAAAGAATGTATAGGTGGAAAACTCCGTATGGCGTTCCCAGGTGAGTTGAAAAGGCCCGAGGTCCAGCGTCAGGTGGTTGCCAAAACTGTCGGGGATGGCCGCGCCAAACAGACTCGCCAGAGATTTGAGCGAGACTTTTTCTTCCGCATGCCCATTTTCGCCGGTCACAAATGCCAGATGTGAACAGATGAGCGCGCCTGGAATGTCGGCAGGTGGACGCGAGTGGACTTCATCATTCAGCTTTTGACGCTGTGGATGCTCGGCAAATTGGCGGAGAGGCGGCATGGGTGTCTATGAGTGGTTCATCAGATTGATCTGAGAAACCCCTCTAACCTTTCATTGGTCGCATTTCCGAACCGCTGAACTGGAACCCCTTCAGCTGGAAATGCTCGATCTAGCTTCACGAACCGCATTTGATAGAGTGGCAGGCAATAAGAAACAAGCGTTTGCGTGAGCGCGAAAGAAAACAGGTGAATAACACATGAGTGCTGTTGAATTTTGGTTTGAGTTTGCGAGCACTTACTCCTATCCCGCGTCCATGCGGGTGGAGAAAGTGGCGTCTGCGGCGGGAATTGAGGTGATCTGGCGGCCCTTTTTGCTTGGGCCAGTTTTCGGAAAACAGGGGCTTACCGATTCTCCCTTCAATGTGTTTGAGCAGAAAGGCCGCTATATGTGGCGGGACGTGGCGCGCATTTGTGAGGCAGATGGTCTGGAGTTCAACAAGCCAGAGCTTTTTCCGCAAAACGGATTGAAAGCTGCTCGCGTAGCGCTGCTCGGCATGGAGGCAGGCTGGGGGCCAGATTTTGTGCGCGCGGTTTATCGCGCCAATTTTGTGGATGGGCAAATTATCTCAGATGATGCTGTCATTGCAGGTCTGTTGGAGAGGCTCGATCAGGACCCCGTCGCGGTAACAGAGATAGCCTATGCACCGGAAAACAAAGACTGCCTGAAAGTGCAAACGGATCGTGCCTGGAATATGGGAATTTTTGGCGCGCCGAGCTTCACCGTGGGTGATGAGCTCTTCTGGGGCAATGATCGTATGGAAACCGCGATCGAGTGGGCGGTGCGCCGCTGAACTCAGCCTAGCGTAATTGTGTCGCCCTTTGCGACACGACCGGGCTTTGAGATGTTGCAATAGATGGAGAGGTTTTGGGCGGTGTGGGCGACCATGGCCCGCATGATGGAGGCGTCGCGAGGCAGATTGCCTTGTGCGCGGGTCGTCATGATGCAGCGGGGACATTCCATCACCGCGTCAATCCTCGCATTGCCAATAGAGGCTGAGCGGCCGACCCAGGACGCTTCCTCCAGCCCGACTGTGTTGCCGCTGTCGCCAACCACAATGTTCGGGCGGAAGCGACGGATATCCAGATTGGAGTCGGGTGTCAGTGTTTGCAGGTGACGCAGGGACGCCTCTGTCAGAATGTCGAGGGGGAAGGCGTCAAAATAGGTGCCGATGGGTGTCGCGAATTCCATCAGCTCACCGAGGATATCTGGTGGGAAAGAGCTGAAGTCCGGCAACGGCTCCCCAGGCTCAAGGGCAAAGACGGCGCGCATCTCCGTTTCCATGTCCTCTGGTGCATTCTTTGTTCGGTAATGCTCTTTGTTGTCTGCGGGCTGCAGTGGCCACAGGGTCACGTCCTGGCCGAGCGATGTAGAAAGTTTTGCATGCACCTGCTCATCATCGGACCGGACTGTGTTGCCGTCGGCCAACGTGATTTCCACGTGGGGCACGGCACCTGCATTGGTGCCATCAATATATCGAGCGCTGCAGTTAAGCAGCTCAGCGATTTTCTTTGCGCCCACAATGGTTTGAGTGGCTTCGTCTCGCACCGCCCAGCCACGGTCAAGTGGCACACCGCCAGTTGTTAGAACCGTTTCGGCTAATTGTTCGCCCTGCATGGACTTCACAGGGTAACGCCAGATTTCTTTCACGGTGAACTGAGTGTTGGACATTGAGCATTCCCTACATGCGATAAGAGGGATGAAGCTTAGACCAGGTTCTTATCCGGCTGCGACTCCTTAAGCGGAGATCTGGCTCGCTTTGATTTTTTCGCTGGCGGATTTCAGTTGCCCGCAGGCCGCCATGATGTCGCGACCACGCGGTGTGCGGATGGGGCTTGCGTAGCCCGCCCGGTTCACAATATCGGCAAATTTTTCAATCTGTTCCCAGTCAGAGCACTCGTACGGAGCGCCGGGCCAGGCATTGAAAGGGATCAGGTTGATCTTGGCAGGAATGCCTTTTAACAGGCGCACCAGTTCCTTCGCGTCTGCGAGGCTGTCATTCACGCCTTTCAGCATCACATATTCAAACGTAATTCGCCGCGCATTAGAAACACCGGGAAATTCCCGACAGGCTTTCAGCAGCTCGTTCAGGGAATATTTTTTGTTGATGGGCACGAGCTCGTCGCGGGTGGGATTGTTCACCGCATGGAGGGAGATGGCGAGCATGACGCCCATCTCATTGCCGACGCGTTCAATCTCTGGCACGACGCCGGACGTTGAGAGGGTGATGCGGCGCTTAGAGATGGAAAGGCCTTCGCCGTCGGAGACGATCTCCATTGCCTGCTTCACATTATCGAAATTGTAGAGCGGCTCGCCCATGCCCATGAGCACGACGTTTGTGATCTTGCGGCCCTCCTGGGGGCTCGGCCATTCTTCCAAAGCATCGCGTGCAATCAGTACCTGGGCAACAATCTCGCCAGCTGTCAGGTTGCGCACAAGCTTTTGCGTGCCCGTATGGCAGAAGGTGCAGTTAAGGGTGCAGCCGACCTGGCTGGAGATGCACAGTGTGCCGCGGGTCTCTTCGGGAATGTAAACGGCTTCTACTTCGGGAGCGGGCGCGCGCGGGTCTGTCGAGGGCAGTCGGATCAACCATTTGCGGGTGCCATCGTTTGAAATCTGTTCGGTGACAATTTCCGGCCGCGTCAGCGTGAAGCGCTCGGCGAAAGTCGCCCGCAGGTCTTTTGAAAGAGTTGTGACGTGGGCGAAGTCCTGGTGCCCGTGGTGATAGAGCGCATTCCACAATTGGCCAACACGCATGCGGATCTGTTTCTCGGCAACTCCAGCCTCACGCAGGGCGTCGCCCAGCTCCTCGCGGGTCAGACCAACAAGTGACATTGGGCCGTCGGCCATCGCAGCTTTTAGGCGTCGGCTATGAGGTCGCTGTCTGTCCGTGGTGTTGAGAACGGTTGCCATCAGGCTCTCTTCGCAAGCCCCTACACATAGTGGAGGTGGGGCGTTTAGGGATATCGATGAGGCGCGTCATAGCACGGGCTGAGGCCAGGGCGCCATCCTCTGTGATGCCCAGCCTTAACCTGCTTCATGAATCCCAGATTTCAGCCGTTTTACCTGCAGGTATCGTCGATTTTGTTCAGAGCGGCCGTAATGCCGGACAAAGAATAGCGATCGGTTGTGAGCGTTCCCCGCTGGGACGTGCCTTTGACCGTCATGGAGCTGCCGCGGCGCATTGCGGTCGCCATCCGGTCTTCGTCGCTTGTGTCCTTCAGCCATGCCCAATAGCGGTTTTCGCCGCCCTCAGAAACACCGCTGAACATTTGGAATTTGTCAGAACCGATCTGGGCGAAAGGCCGAGAGCGGTCAGAAAACGGATAGCCTGCCCGCATGGACACTTCATTGGTCACATTCTGGCCTGGGCGGTGCGTTATCATCAGGAAGACATCGCCTCTGTTGGCGCCGCGCGGCCGCATTTCTTTTGGCTCAGACATGACATAGCAGATTCGACTGGACCCGGATCCATAGCTGTAGGCTGCCCAATCTGAATATTTGCCCAGAAGTTTGGGTTCCTCTGCCGCTGCGGCGGAAACACCAAACCAGACAGCTGTCACTGTGGCGAGGAATAGTTTTGTAAGCTTTGAGAACCGCATCATTTTTCCATCTGTCTTGCCTAGAGCGTGTTGCGCCTAATCGGAGCTAAAAATCGCGCCAAGCTTGCGCGTTTTTTTGCCCCTAGTTGAATCTGGTAAGGCGCAATACGCTTTTGAGACCCCCTAGCCATAAGGCTTGAGGAGAATCATACCGGGCTCTGCGGCTCATTGCCAGCCGCTTAAGCAGGGTAGTTTGTCAGTTTATTCCTCGCCGTCGCTCTTCGGCGCCATATGAACAACACGTTGTGGGAAGGGAATTTCGATCCCGGCTTCTCTGAACAGGCGATCAATTTCAAAGCGCAGGCTGGATGAGGTTGTAATTCGAGAGGATACATCGTTCGTGAAACACCGCAGCTGGAAGTTAAGGCTTGAGTCGCCAAAATCCAGGAACAATACGTCGGCGCTCGGCCAGGAGACGATTTTGTCCACATTCTCAGCCGCTTTCACCAGAGTTTCGCGGACAAGCTCAGTGTCTGAGCCATAGGCGACGCCAACATTGATCTCAATCCGTGCTTTGCGATCTGAGTGGGTCCAATTGATCACTGATGTCGCCACCAGTTCCGAGTTCGGGATCATCACTTCCGCACGCTGGAAGGTCTCGACTTCCGTCCGTCTCACATTGATGTGAGTGATGTGGCCGAGCGTATCGCCAATCTCGATCAGATCGCCGACCTTGATTGGTCTTTCAAACAGTAGAATCAGGCCGGAGATGAAATTGTTGGCGATGTTCTGCAGGCCAAAGCCAATGCCGACAGACAAAGCGCCTGCGATTATCAGCAGGCTTTGAAATTCAACACCCAAAGTGGTGGCGGTGAGAAGCACCGCTGTGATGATCCCGACATAGCCAAAGACTGTGGCAATTGAATATTGCGCGCCGGCGTCCAGTCGCGTTTGTGGCAAAACCGTTTCGCGGAGCAGCTTCTTGATTAACCGGAAGATGATGAGTGTGGCGATGAATACAAACAGAGCTTCCAGAATGTCGGCAAAGGAAATAGTGACGCCACCCACGGTAATGCCGGTCAGGAGATTGTAGGTGATCGTCCAGATGTCATTGAGCGGTATGCCCCACACTGCGGCGACAAGCGCAACACCTGTGACGTAAACAGCCACCTGCATGAAGCTGATCAACCAGAAGGCGACCGTGCTGGTGCCGTCTTTGGACAAGGCGAGCCAGTCTGCAGCTTCTTTGCGCTGCATAAGGATGCCGATCCATTCGGCAAAAAGGGCGCGCGCCAGAAAAAGAGCGCCGACGGTTAGTGCGCTGCCGATCAGGTTGCCAATTAGATAGACAGATAGAGCGGTATAGCCGACCCAGGCAGCGACAGCACCGGTAAGGGCGATGAGGCCGATTGCAATGCGAAGGCCCTGCCAGGCCAATGTGCGGCGGCGGTCAGATGGCTTTGCCTGGGATGACGCTTGATCTTCGTCCGTACGACCCGCGCTCCAATCAGGGTCGGCGCGCCACAATGCAGGGCGCAGAAGATCTATGATCAGGATCGCTTCAAGGGTCGCGGTGACGGCGCTGTAGATCGCCAGGAAGGACGCATCTGTTGGATCGCTTGTGAAGCTTACAAATACGTCTGCGCCAAAGAGAATGCCCAGAGCACCGATGCGCTGAGTCAGGTGTTGCGCATATTTTGGTTTGATCGGGACGACCCGCCAGCTAGGCAGGGAGGGGGAGAGAGCTGCGCGGGGCAGTGACAATGCCGCAATCGCAATGAGGAGGGCTGTTACAATCCCATTTACGAGATTGAGGAAAGGACCTTCATTGAGCGAGAAAGCGAAGTTGAAGGTCAACCAGAGCAGAACCGCAAAAAGGGCTGGGAGCAGTCCATTGGCGAGTGCTTCTGTGCTCGCGCCCAAAAGCCTGCGGGTGTAGCTCGGTTCTGGAATTCGCACATCACGGCCTAGCCAATCCACAAGAAGACGCCGTCCAAAGAGCGCGATGGCCAGAATAATGATGAGGACGCCGATAGGCGTTAGGCGTTGAAATGTTGTCTGATTTTCAACCGTCGGTGCCCGCCACCAATCAAGTGGCGCCATGGCAAGACGGGTGAAATACTCAGACGCAGCGGTTGGAATTGCTTGCAGATGTCCCCATCCGAGAGGGCTTGGCGTCCGTGTGAGGAGTGTGGCGACAGCCAGGCCCTGCTCGATCCCGGACAGTCGTACTGTCAATGTATCGACCCGGCGGATAATGAGTTGGGCTTGTGCTGCGCGTCCTCTGAAGTCAGCAACCTGGGCTTCATATTGGCGCCGCTTTTGCTGCACATCGCGGGCTTCTTCGGGCTCCCCTTCGGCGGGCCGGGTACCCAAGGCGGCCAACAGGTCTTCTGAGTTTGTCGCAAATTCTGCCGCTGTGTCGCGGGCTGTCACAGCATCCGCTCTGATTTGCGTCAGGGTTTCGCGAAAGCCTTCGTCCTTTTCTGCGGCATGTTCCGGCTTCGCGAGTTCTGTTTCGATGGCATCAAGCGAGTGGGACCAAGCATTGAAGTCCCGGTTGAATTTCCATGCTGGTTCAGCGGTGTTTGCGCTGCTCGGCGTTGTGATCGCTATCGCTGACAACAACAGGCCGAAGACCAGCAGGGATTTCACAACGTTGCTCATGTCTTCTCGCTTTTATTGTCGCGTGGTTTGGTCGAGCGCAGAAACCGTCCCCCATGCTGGTGGGGTTTCTTTTCCTCCTGAGGTGCGCCCGGCATCAATGCACGATCCGCGAAACTCCCCAGAGATTTGACCCGGTCGTACATCACGATGGCGCCAGCGATTTGCACATTGAGGCAAAAGGCAGTTGGGATTTTGATTACATGGTCGCAAGCGGCCACCATTTCGCCAGATAGGCTGCCGCGCTCAGGCCCCAGGACATAGGCTGCGTTCAGCGGATGACGAAAACTTGGGAGCTCGATGGCGTCGTCGGTCAGTTCAATGCCGACCAGCTGGCATCCTTTTGGGAACGCCATGTCGCCGACGCTGTCCCATTCGTAATAGGGCAGGTGGTTTGGTGTTTTCGATGTGTCGGATTTAGCCGCTCTAACCGTGTAAAAGGCATTCACCGTAAAGACGAAGCTCGCCCCGAAAGCATGTCCTGACCGGATGATATTGCCCATGTTCATGGGCTTTGAAATTTCTTCCGCTCCAATGCCGAAATAGCCACGCACAGGGTCACCTAGTCTTTGTTGCAATTGCCTCAATGGCTTAGTCAATGAAGAGGGGCGGTGCAAGTTTCAGAAGGTGTGGGGTGCCAAACAAAAACGGAGGCTTCCATTGCTGAAAGCCTCCGTATCCCCTGCTTAGAACCAACGGCTATGAGGATCATCAGCGGTCGGTCCTGCGCAATTCCCAGGTAGGTGTGAGCGGGTGCTGAACGCTCAAATGTGCCTGATCCTGTCTTGCCCCTAAGAGTGCGAGCACTGTGCCAACCAAAAACTGGCAAAAAACTGCGGATTTTTTGTCTATAGAGCGCTGGATGGCTCCTCGTTTCGAGACGCTCTGTCTTGTTTTAGGACGGATCATCTGCCCGGTGGCACTTTGGCGGGCGATGGGTAAGATGTCGGCAACGCAATCAAAAGAACAGGGAGCCGCGGTCACATGAAAGCCGTCCTTTGCAAAGAATATGGTCCACCAGAGAGCCTGGTTATCGAAGATGTGCCCAGTCCGGAACCTGGCGAGGGGCAGGTTCTTATTGAAGTGCATGCTGCGTCGGTCAATTTTCCAGATGTGTTGATCATTGAGAACAAGTACCAGTTCAAGCCGCCGCTTCCGTTCGCCCCTGGTGGCGAAGTTGCGGGCCGGGTGGCCAAAGTTGGCCCAGGCGTCAAAAACGTCAAAGAAGGCGACCGCGTGATCGGATCTTGTGGCTGGGGTGGATTTGTTGAAGAGATCGTTGTCGACGAAGCTCGCTGCACCCCAATCCCCGATGAGATGGATTACAATACCGGATCAGCGTTCCTGATGACCTATGGCACATCGCATTTTGCGCTGCGTCGCCGTGCGAATATCCAGCCAGGCGAGAGCTTGCTCGTGATGGGTGCTGCGGGCGGTGTCGGTCTTGCCGCTGTTGAGCTTGGCAAAGCGATGGGTGCGCGCGTTATTGCTGCAGCTTCTACTGAAGATAAGCTTCAGGTCTGTCGTGACCATGGCGCAGATGAGACCATTCTTTATCCATCTGGAGAGATGAGCCGCGACGAACAAAAAGCGTTCTCCGACAAGATTAAAGAGCTGACGGGCGGCCAGGGTGCCGATGTTGTCTATGATCCGGTTGGCGGTTCCTATTCAGAGCCAGCCCTTCGCGCTACGGCCTGGGAAGGACGTTTTCTGGTAATCGGATTTGCAGCTGGCCCGATCCCTAAGATCCCTCTTAATCTGGCGCTGCTTAAGAACTGTCAGATTGTCGGTGTGTTCTGGGGCGCCTATACGGGCCGGGAACCTGCAGAGCATCAGGAAAATCTCGCGGAACTAATGGATATGTTCAAGAAAGGGCAGCTGAAGCCGCATATCTCAGCAACCTATCCGCTTGAGAACGCAGCCGATGCCCTTACCGACATGGGTGGCCGAAAAGTGAAGGGCAAAGTTGTTCTCACTGTTCAGCGCTAGGGCTTTTATTTGGTCGCATTTTCGAGCCAAAAGTCCGTCAACTTTTGGCTCGAAATGCTCTAACACAAAGACAGAGAGGCAGGGGTAATGCGGGAGACACTTATTCGTCTCGGTATTGCTGCTGCTGTTTTTGTCGTGCTCCTTTTCGCCTTTCTGGTTTATGTGTTGCTGGCATCCAGTAGCCCAGACTATTGGGCTGGCGAAATTTCAGAGTTTGAGCGCCAGGACGTGTCCAATCCGCCGCCGAAGGGCGGCATCGTCTTTGTGGGCGGGCGAGATGTGCGCCTCTGGGAGACGCTGGAAGAGGACATGGCGCCGCTGCCGGTTTTGAACCGGGGTTTTGGCGGGGCCTATCTGGATCATCTCACCTATTTTGCAGCACGCATCATCAAACCGTATCAACCGCGCGCCGTCGTGGTCATCGCTGGCGCAGAAGATATGGCAGATGTTCAAGGTCGCACTCCTGAGGAACTGCTTGGGGGTTTTAAGGTGTTTCTTTCTGCGCTCCGTGCGCATGAAGTTTCGGCCCCTGTTATCTTTATTTCTATTCGGCCGTCGCCCATGCGGGCGGCCAGATGGTTCGGGGCCAAAAGGGCCAATGGTCTTATCGAAGCGTTTGCGGCGGCGCGCGATGATGTGATCTACCTTGATGTCGCATCTCTCATGTTCACGGAAGATGAAGAGATGCGCGATGAGATCTTTCGCTGGGACGGGCTGTCACTTTCGCCAGAAGGTTACAGCCTGCTCTCATCACGTTTGAAGCCGCTCCTGTTGCGACGCTTTAATTCACCCCAATCCAATCTGCTGGAGGAACCCAATGAGCAATTTTAAGACCGTTGTCCCTGAGGCCATGAAAACAAACTATGATGTGTTCCACTTTGCCCCAGCCACCGTGATCGACAATCGCGTCTATGCGTCCGGTCAGATTGGCATCGGACCCGACGGCAAATCACCTGAAAACCTTGATGAGCAGTTTACGCTTGCATTTGAAAGTGTTGGGCTTGTGCTTAAGGAAGCAGGGGCGACTTTCGACGATATTGTTGAAATCACGACGTTCCATATCGGTCTAGGCTCGCACATTCAGGAATTTATCGGTGTAAAAGACCGTTATGTGAAAGAGCCCTATCCTGCATGGACAGCGGTGGGAACGACGGAGCTTGCGATCCCCGGTGCAGTGGTTGAGATTAAGGTCATTGCACACATCTAAAGAACAAGAACTAGAAAATAGAACGGGAGAAACGACATGGGCCTCACATCAATCAGCGAAAGCACCCCTGGCGGCACGGTCAGAGGCGTGTGTGATGAAAAATTCGCGGGTGTGGTGGAGGCCTTTGTCGAAAACCTGACCTCTCGGGATGAAGTCGGTGCCAATGTAGCGATCACCATTGAAGGCGAAAAGGTCGTCGATCTTTGGGGGGGCAAGAAAAAACGCGACGGCGCCGACTGGGAAGAAGACACAGTCTCGATTGTCTTCTCCTGTACCAAGGGCGCGACAGCGCTTTGTGCCAACATGCTTGTAGATCAGGGCAAGCTCAACCTGAATGCAAAGGTCGCAGACTATTGGCCGGAATATGCCTGCAACGGGAAAGAAGAGACGACTGTTGCCATGATGCTTGATCACTCTGCAGGTGTGCCCCATGTGCGCCCCCAGGTGAAAGAAGGCGGCTACAACGACTATGAATATATGGTCGACTTGGTGCAAAACGAAGAAGCGTTCTGGGTACCTGGCACTCGCAACGGGTATCATGGCGTCACCTTTGCCTGGACCGTGGGTGAGCTTGTTCACCGCGCTGCGGGCAAACGTTTGGGGCAATATTTTGCCGACGAAGTGGCGGGGCCTTTGGGTCTCGACTTCTGGATCGGGACGCCAGAAAGCATTGAACCGCGCATTGCAGATATGATCCCAACCTTGCCGGATGCGGATGCGCCGCTCAGCAAATTTACCCAGGCCGTGATGACGGACCCAACATCGCCTGCGTCACTCTTTCTGTTGAATGGAGGTGGGTTCAACTTTAACTCGCGCGAAGCTCATGCGGCCGAGATCGGATCTGCGAATGGCATTACCAATGGACGTGGGCTTGCAGGCATGTATGCGCCGCTCGCCAATGGCGGCGAGCATAACGGTGTGAAACTGATGGGACCGGATACGCTGGCGCGTATGGGCCGTATTTCCATGGGGACGCATGAAGATGCGACCCTCCTTATCGCCTCGCGTTTTGCGCTTGGCTTTATGAAGAGTATGGACAATCGCGCTTTGCCCAATACACCGGACGCCTCTGCGCTTATGTCTGAGTCTGCCTTCGGTCATGTGGGGATGGGCGGTTCAATCGGGTTTGCTGATCCGGAGAACGCCATGTCCTTTGGTTACAATATGAACCGGATGGGCGTTGGCATTCTCCTCAATGATCGCGGGCAGTCTCTGATCGATGCGGCCTATAAGTCGCTCGGCTATCGCTCAAATGCGAGCGGCTGCTGGACGCGCTAGGCTTTTTCTTTTTGCCGCATTTTCGAACCGCAAAAGTCTGCAACTTTTGGCTGAAAATGCTCTAGCGATCCTTGGACAGTTTGTACGTGACGGTGGCGTGGGCGACAGGTGTGCCCGCTTCATCAGTCACGTCTACTGAGCCGACGCAGATAGACCCGCCCCGACGAATGACCCGCGCATCAGCGGTGAGGGTCTGGGCGCGGCCTGCATCTAGATAATTGATCGAGAAACCAATGGTTGTGCCCCGGGGATTCTTGGGCGGTTCCTTCAGCGCCCAGAATGCGCCTGTTGCCGCGACGTCTACCAGTGACGCGATGGCGCCGCCATGGACCATGTCTCCGACAGTGGTGATGTCGTTTTTAAACGGCATGGCGACGACGACATGATCTTCTTCGAGGGTGACAGGCTCCATGCCGAGAAGCTTGCCGTAGGGCGAAAGAACTATGCCGTCTCGAAGCATATTTTTGAGGGAGTCTTGCATCACAAATTCCTTTGTTGTTTGACCTGAAGGTTGGCGCTGACGGGCTCACTCGCAAGACTAATCGGCAATGTTGTCAGGGAACCAATTTGCGCGAAGGCCATGAGACCCCTACATTCAGGGTACTTCGCGATGCCCATTTGGGTTTGCGGATATGAGAAAGTCTTTTCGTGACAGAAGATGCACCCAACAGAGCGCGGGCCACTCAGGCCCGCTTTTTAGCACTTGCACCCAATGTGCAGGGTGCGCTCTGGCTCTTGGCGTCTGCTGCGCTATTCACTGTGATGCAGACAATTGCAAAACATTTGGGACAGAGGTTAGACCCGTTTCAGGTTTCGCTTGCCCGCGCCTTCTTTGGTTTGCTTGCCATTCTGCCGCTTCTGTTGCGTGCAGGTGTTGGCGCAGGTGGCATCAAGACGAAAGTTTTACCGCTGCAATTACTCCGGGGTGTTGTAGGGACACTTGCCATGTTCTGCGGCTTTTATGCAGTCGCCAACATGCCGCTCGCGGACGCCCAGTCGCTCAATTTCGCGCGTGGGCTCTTTCTTGTGCCGCTTGCCATTCTGTTTTTGAAAGAAGTGGTTGGAGGCCGCCGCATTGCAGCGATGGCGGTTGGGTTCCTGGGTGTTCTCATTATGCTGCGCCCAACGGGCGACATCGAGCCTGCGGCGCTGGTTGCACTTGCGGGAGCGGCGCTGGTGGCGTTTGCAACTGTGCTGGTGAAGATCGTCTCGCGCTATGACAGCCCGGTAACGCTCATGTTTTACACGGGCTTTGTTGGAACGCTTGTGGCTGTTGTGCCCGCCATTCTCAATTGGGTGCCGCCAACGGCGTTTGAGTATTTTCTTCTTGTCCTGGTTGGTGTCATCGGGGCATCAGCCCATAATTGCTTTATTCGTGGCTATGCGGTTGGAGAGACAACAGCTGTGGCGCCGTTCGAGTACACGTCGCTTATCTTTGCGGCTATGGCGGGCTTCTTCATCTTTGCCGATGTTCCCGACATTTATACCGTCATTGGTGCGCTCACCATTGTCGGTGCGTCGCTCTACATTGTGCGACGTGAAGCGCAAGCGGGTAGGGTTGAGCGAGCGGCTGCAGATACCCCAAAGCCAGAGGCGCGGATGGGACCGGACGCTTAACCGTCTTTGGTGTTGGGCTCTGAAATACCGAGGGCGCGTCGCGCTTGCTCTGCGTGCTGCGGCTTGATGTGTGTTTGAACGATGCCGAGCGCTGTTAAGAGGACGGTTGCGTCATCGGTAAAGCCCACCGCGGCGATAAAATCGGGCACCACATCTGTAGGCAGAACGAAATAGGCAAGGGCTGCCAGGAGCGTTGCGCGGACCCGCGTTGGGGTGCGCCTATCGATTGCACAGAAATAGGCGCTGGCTGCTTCTTCAGCAAAAGGGATGCGGCCGCCCACTTTCAGCATCTTCTTCCAGAAGCTGAAGCGGACCCGTTTTTCATTACGGGCCATGACGGCGGGAAGCTGAATATCCTTCGAGCCGAAATCGGGAGCCGTTGTGCTTTGGGCGCGTTGTTCAGTCATGAACCCAAGATGGGCAGAAATTTTGGCAGATGCAAGGCAAGGCCGACCCTGCGTCAGGGCTTTTTTGCACGGCAAATTCCGCTTCAGGGCTCGCTTTTGGGGCTAAAAACCTGTTACATCCGCCGCAGAATTTGATGATCGGCGCCAAATGACCGCTATTGAGGCGGGAGAGCACCCGAATGGGGCAAAGTGGCGCGAAACAGGGAGATAGCCCATGAAGCTCGATTCTGGAATTAGTGCAGTCGTCACCGGTGGTGCGTCTGGTCTTGGTGAAGCCACAGCCCGCGCTCTTGCGGCTGACGGCGTGAAAATCGCGATCTTCGACATGAACGAAGAAAAAGGCGAAGCGGTTGCTAAAGAGCTTGGCGGCGTTTTCTGCAATGTGAACGTTACCGACGAAGCGACTGTCGATGCAGGCTTTGAAAAAGCCCGCGCTGCTGTTGGCCAGGAGCGGATCCTGATCAATTGTGCAGGTACGGGTAATGCGATCAAAACAGCTAGCCGGAACAAAGAAACCGGTGAGATCAAGCACTTCCCGCTTGATGCGTTCAACCTCATCATCCAGATCAATCTGGTGGGTACGTTCCGCTGCATTGCTAAGTCTGCTGCTGGCATGATGTCACTTGACCCGCTGGACGGCGGCGAGCGTGGCGCGATTGTAAACACTGCCTCTGTTGCGGCAGAAGATGGTCAGATTGGCCAGGCTGCTTATTCAGCGTCTAAGGGTGGTGTTGTTGGCATGACATTGCCAATCGCTCGTGACCTTTCCCGTGAAGGCATTCGGGTCAACACGATCCTGCCAGGTATCTTCAACACGCCTCTGCTTGCAGCTGCTCCTGAGCAGGTGAAGCAGGCTCTGGGCATGCAGGTACCATACCCACCACGTCTTGGTGATCCTGATGAGTACGCGGCGCTTGCGAAGCTTATGGTCACGAACAGCTACATGAACGGTGAAGACGTCCGTCTTGATGGCGCTATCCGTATGGCCCCACGCTGATCGGCTTCGATTGCTAAAAAGGAAAAGCCCCGGTGGAAACACCGGGGCTTTTTTGTTGCGCGAGCTTACCGTCAGACGCTTTTGTCGACAATTTTCCCGGTGCCGGGGGGCGGGGGAGGCCGGTTCGCTGCTTCGTCAATGGTGTCGGCAAATTTCTGATCCGCTTCGAACGTCTTTTTCAAGACGACTGAGGAAACCGAAAGCTGTGTCTGGGCTTTGTTCAGGGTTGCACCAGCGATAGAACTCATAGGCAAGGCTCTCAAACTGTTGTGGATGTTCCCAACAGGTTAAGGGGCCATCTCTTGCGAAACAGCTCTTCAGGCAGGGACAGTTTGAATGAAATTGCGGCTTAGGCGCTAATGTCTACGGCATTACCCGTACCGGGTGGGGGTGCGCTCGCAACAACTTCCTGGATCACGGCAATCAGTTCCTGGTCGGCCTTGGCTGCCTGCTTCAGAGCGGCATTTTGAAGCGTTGTCTGCGTTTGTGCTGCCTGTTGTGCGACAGCCGCTGTTGCAATGCTTGATGCGTCCATAAACTTTAGCCCCTTCGATACTCTGGCTCATAAGGTAAACGAAGAGGCTTGCGAAAGGGTTTATGTCTATCTGCCCGCCTTGCCCGCAAATTTGTCCATGGTTTTGGCCAATTTGATATCGAGCTCGGTAATGCCGCCCGCATCGTGGGTGTTGAGGGTCACGTTCACAGTTTTGTAGACGTTGAACCATTCGGGATGGTGGTCCATTTTCTCTGCGACAATGGCCACCCGGGACATCCAGCCAAAGGCGTCGGCAAAGTCTGTGAAGACATAGCTTTTCTCAATGGCTTCCTTGCCACGGACTTTTTTCCAGCCCTTGAGGCCAGCCAGCGCTTTTTGTCGAGCGGTGCCGGTGAGTTTTGCAGGACGTGTGTCTGTCATCGTCTTTCCTTTTTTTGCCTGAAATTTCTTATAGCGTGCTTTTTCTCTGAAATCTGGGAGCACTCGTCCGAAAGCATATTAAGATGGCTAGAAAAATAGGGGGAGAGAGAAATGGGGCAAGAGAGCAGAGCGCAGATCGAGGGATTGGATCTCTATTCCTATGAGTTTCAATCTGATCCGGTACCCTATCTGCATCGCTTGCGGGAAGAGGATCCGGTTCATCAGTCGTCCCACGGTTTCTGGTTTCTGACCCGGTACGATGATGTGCAGATGGTGTTGCGCGACGCGGAGCGGTTTTCGAGTGCGGGCGCCAGTTGGGGCTGCTCGAATCCCATGGCCAAGGATGCTGAGAAGGCTAAGAAGCAGGGTGGGGATGTGGGCAAGGTCGGCAATCTGCTCCGCCATTCCTTCAATCTGTCTGACCCGCCTGTGCATACGCGGCTTCGTGGTCTTGTGAACCAGGCGTTTTCACGGCGCGCGGCTGACCACAAGCGCGAACGCATCGAGGCGGTCGCAGGCGAACTCGTGGATGTTGCTAAAGCCAAGGGCACGTTCGATCTGGTGAAAGACCTTGGCTTTCACCTGCCGATCATTGTGGCATCAGAAATTATCGGCATTCCGACCGAAGACCGGGAACAGTTCCGACGTTCCTTTGAAGAGGCGGGTGTCTTGATGATGCCGATTAAAAACAAAGACATTCTTGAGCGGGGCGTGGCTGCGGCCAGGTGGCAGGGTCAGTATCTAAAAGACTTGGTTGAAGCGCGTCGCGCGCACCCTGAAGACGATCTCATTTCTCACCTCATTGATGCGGAAGAAGAAGGGGAACGGCTCACCGCGCCTGAAATGATGGCGGCGATTGCGACCATCTTTACAGCCGCTGGAACCACAACGGAGCGGATGATCTCTTCTGGGCTTTTCATTCTGCTCTCAAACCCAGACCAGTTTGACGCCTTGCGGGATGATCGCTCGCTTATGGATGGTGCGCTGGAAGAAATTTTGCGCTTCCATCATCCCGATCAATCCACATCGACCAACCGCCGTGCGACGCAGGATGTGGAGATGCGAGGGAAGACCATCAAAGCCGGCGATAGTGTGCGCGTGTCGCTCGGGGCTGCAAACAGGGACCCGGCGCGTTTTCCAGAACCTGATAGATTCGATATTCACCGGGTGGACAATAAGCATCTCTCCTTTGGCAATGGCATTCATTTCTGTCTGGGATCTGCGCTTGCGCGATCTGAAACAGAAATCATGTTCAATATTGTGATGGATCAAATGCCAGGCCTGTCGCTTGTGACCGAAACGCCGGTGAAAGACCCGCGGCGTCCTGATCGATATCAGGAAATATTGGTCAGGGTTTGAGACATGACATCGGTTCTTTTTGTTTGTCTCGGAAACATCTGCCGCTCACCGACGGCGGAAGCAGTGTTTCGAGCGCGGGCTGCTATAGCGGGTCTTGATGTTGAGATTGACTCCGCTGGAACCGGTGCGTGGCATTTGGGTGCCGTGCCGGATGAGCGGGCGCAGGCGGCGGGGCTGGCTCGTGGCTATGACCTGACACCCATCAGGGCGCGGCAGGTTGTGGAAGATGACTATGAGAGGTTCGATCTGGTGCTCGCCATGGATCACGACAATCTCAGCACGCTTAAATCACGCGCACCAAGGGATCGGCATGAGCGCATTCGGTTGTTCCTGGCGTTTGCGCCAGAAACCGGCCTCAACGCTGTTCCTGATCCCTATTATGGCGGCGATGATGGGTTCGAAGAGGTTCTTGATCTTATTGAAGTAGCAAGCGACGGGCTAATTGCTCACCTGAAAGGTTAGTTGAGAAGGCTCATAAAGCGTCTTTGGGCGCAGGTCAGATGCGGTGCCGCCACGGGGCAGGTGTGGAGCGAGAAGTGGATGATGCGTGCTTTCCCGATCAGGTTTTCGAGCGGTACATAGGAGAGGCTTGGAAAGCGGCTGTCGGATGAATTGTCCCGATTGTCCCCCATCATGAACAGATGGCCCTCAGGCACGCGATAGATGGGCGTGTTGTCAGCGCTCGCTCTGTCACTTCGCTCAATGATGACATGGTCTTTGGAGGGGAGAGCTTCGTTAAACATGCGCACGCGTATCTCTCGGCCCTGCTGATCTGCATAGGCGTAATCTTCCTGCATTGTGCGCGGCACGGTGACGCCATTGATCAACAAACGGCCCCGGCGCAGCTCAATTATCTCGCCTGGAAGCCCGACAACACGCTTGATCATATCCGTGCCTGGTTGAAGTGGGTGATCGAAGACGATGATGTCTCCGCGTTCGGGCACGGCGCCAAAGAGCCGGGTGTCGCTTTCGGGAAGATAATGGCCGAGCCCAAGGGGTAGTGAGTGGCGGGAGTAGCCATAGTCCCACTTTGTGACCATAAGGCGGTCGCCGACTTCCAGCGTCGGGACCATGCTTTCCGAGGGAATGTAGTAGGTCGCAAAGGCAGCTGTGCGCATGATGAAGACCGCGAGCAGCGTGAAGCTCAGTGTTTTTACGAGTTCTTTGATGGTCACGAACGGTCTCCCCAATTTCTTAGGTGTCAGACGTATGCGTTCACTCGCTCGTTCGCAAGGTCATGCCGCGTGGACTTGTTGTTCCAGATCATATGTGCGTTCGGCCACATAGGGTCCGCCGCCTTTGGAGCTGCGGGCGGAAAAGAGCACGAAACGGTTGATCTGAAATGGTAATGTGGAGAACAGATTTCGGTGCTCAATGTAGTGCATCACATCGCAAGGGTTTGTTGAGCGTTTGTTGAGGCGGGCGACTGTGACGTGTGGTGTGTATTTGCGCGGTTCGGGTTTGAGCCCGAGCTTCTGCATGGCAGTTTCCTGCTTCGCCTGCAGCGCGCGCAGGGGTTCGCTTTCAGCGACACCTGCCCAAAGGGCATGGGGTTTTGAATGGCCAAAGGAGCCGAGCCCATCAAGCTGCAGCTCGAAAGGCTCACCATGTATCTGCGAAAGCGCTTCATCAATGTCGAAGGCCATGTCTTCTGACACATCGCCGATAAAGCGCAGCGTGATGTGGAAGTTTTCCGGGCTGATCCAGCGGGCGCCTTTGAGACCTGATTGAAGGGTGCATAGGCGTTCTGCTGCGCTTTCAGGGATCTCGAGGGCGGTAAAAAGGCGTATCATCTGGGGCCCTCCTGATCATTGCTTACACAAAAGAGATTGGGCTGATTTGTTGATCAGCGCAATCCCTTCCATGAAAGATTCACATTCGTGATAGACCGCCCCTTTTCATGAACCTGCTACTGCCTATGGGCAAGGGCTGGGGCACGCGTGATGCACAGCATCAATTTCTTTTTCCAGTTCTTCTGACCATTCAACATCCACAGATGTTACGGCGAGTTTCAGCTGCTCCATGGTGGTGGCGCCAATGATGTTTGACGTCACGAACGGTCTGGTCGTTGCAAACTGGTTGGCAAGTTGGGAGGGATCGATGCCCCACTTTTTTGCTATGGCCAAATATTTGTCGATGATGGCTTCCACGCCTTCGCCTTCATAGCGTTGCAGCCGATTGAAGAGCGCTTTGCGCGATCCTTCAGGCAGAGCGCCTTTCTGGTACTTGCCGGTCAGGTAGCCTTGCGCCAGGGGTGAATAGGCAAGGAGGCCCACTTGCTCGCGGTGAGAGACTTCTGAGAGGCCCACTTCATATGCGCGGTTCAAGAGGTTGTAGGCGTTCTGAATAGACTGCACGCGGGGCAGGCCGCTCATTTCGGCATGGTGCAAGAATTTCATGGTGCCCCAGGCGCTTTCGTTTGAGAGGCCAATCCAGCGCACCTTGCCGCTTTTTACAATTCCATCGAGCGCTTCCAGGATGTCGCCGATTTTGTTGATTTCATCGCCCACATGGCTGTAACCCCCACCTGGGTTGCCACCGAACAACGGAATGGGGCGATCAGGCCAATGCAGCTGGTAAAGATCGATGTGATCTGTCTGCAGGCGCTTCAGGCTCGCATTCACTGCTTCGTTCAATTGTTCTTTTGTGTGCTCGGTATCTGACCCATCTTCACGCATCCAGGTGAAGGGTGCTCGGCCCGCAGCCTTTGTTGCGAGAATGACTTTGTCCCGGTTACCGTTTTTCTTAAACCAGGTGCCGATGATGCGTTCCGTGGAGCCTTGTGTCTCTGGCCTTGGCGGCACGGCATACATTTCGGCGGTGTCAAAAAAATTGATTCCCATGGAGACGGCGTAGTCCATCTGCTCATGGCCTTCAGCTTCTGTGTTCTGTTCGCCCCAGGTCATGGTGCCCAGGCAAATCTCACTTACTTCCTGGCCTGTGCGGCCAAGTTCACGATACTTCATTGGATCCCCCCAAAAGTCGGTCTGGTTTTATAGATGGCTTGAAAAGGTTTGTCAGTTGATGGCGGCGGTTTCTTCGCTCGGGCTCACGATTAACTGTTCTACGAGCGGCAGAATACGCTCAACAATGACTGCGACCCCTTCTTCGGTGGGGTGCATGCCGTCAGGCAGATTGAGATGTCGCTCCGCAGCCACCCCATCCAGGAAGAAGGGATAGAGGGGGGCGTCATATTTCTCAGCAAGGTCCGGGAAGATGGTGTTGAAGTCCGCGGCATAGTCGTCGCCCATATTTGGGGGCGCAAGCATGCCTGCAATGAGGACTTTCACACCACGCTCAGACATTTGCTGGATGATGGCGTCAAGATTGGTTCGGGTCACTTCTGGCTCAATCCCCCGGAGGGCATCGTTCGACCCCAGCTCCAGAATGAGCGCATCTGTCTCAGGGCCGACCGCCCAGTCAAGCCGCGCGAGCCCGCCGGTACTCGTATCGCCGGAAACACCCGCATTCATCACGTTGACGTGATGGCCTTTCGCTTTCAGCGCCCGACCCAATTGTTCGGGGAAACCTGCACCCGGCGGTAGCAGGTAGCCCGCCGACAGACTGTCACCCAAGGCGACGATTTCAAACGGTTCGCCCTCGTTCGCCCCGGAAATCGGGGCTTCGGCTGCCTGGACCGACCAGCTGCTGAGGCCAATCGCTGCCGCAATGATCCATGTTTTAATGCCAAACGTAGTCTGTATGCGTCTCATATAAGTCCATATAGGCTTGTATGGGCATCAAGAAAAGGCCATATCGGCTTGATCGCCTGCTCTCTCGTCCCCGCCAAGGGGCGCAAATCAAGAAGGACGCCTGCGCGCCCCCCATGTCAGATACGCCAAACGACCCTATTATTCGCCTCGATGATCTTAAACTAACTCTGCCAAGTGCTGCTGGCGAAGTGAACATTTTGCGAGGGCTGTCGCTGACTGTAGAAAAAGGTGAAGCGGTGGGTTTGGTCGGGCCTTCCGGGTCGGGCAAAAGTACGCTTCTGATGGTGTTGGCAGGGCTTGAAAAGCAAACCAGCGGGACCGTGACGGTTGCCGGTCAGAATTTTGCGGGCATGAATGAAGATGCGCTGGCGCTCTTCCGCCGCGATCATGTGGGAATTGTCTTTCAGTCCTTCCATCTGGTTCCGACCATGACGGCGCTGGAAAATGTGGCAGTGCCCATGGAGCTAGCGGGACGTGCGGATGCATTTCAGCGCGCTGAAGAAGAACTGGCTCATGTAGGGCTGTCGCACCGTCTCACTCATTATCCAGGCCAGCTTTCAGGTGGTGAACAACAGCGGGTGGCGCTTGCGCGCGCCGTTGCCGGCGACCCCAAAATTCTTCTGGCCGACGAGCCGACAGGTAATCTCGACGGCACGACCGGCGAGCAGATTATTGAGCTCATGTTCGACCTGCATGAGAAACGAGGCACGACGCTGGTGCTCATTACCCATGACCCGGAACTTGCAGAAGCATGCGATCGTGTGGTGCGTTTGAAAGATGGGTTGATCGAGTCCATCGAACCTGGCCGCCGGGCCAAGCAACCGGTAGCTGCTCAATGAATGGGTCTGAGAGCAGGGCGCCATCTTCCTCAAAGCCATCACTCTCCCTCGCTCTCACTTTTGCCCGCCGTGAACTGCGTGGTGGTCTTAAGGGTTTTCGAGTTTTCCTTGCCTGCCTCACGCTGGGCGTGGCGGCGATCGCCGCCGTCGGATCTGTATCGTCTGCGCTGGTAGAGGGCCTTTCGGAAGAAGGCCAAACCATCCTCGGCGGTGACGTCGACTTCAGACTGGTGCACCGGGAAGCAGGCGCAGAAGAGCTCGCCTTCATCAGCCAGAGCGCAACGATTTCCAAGTCGACTGAGATGCGCGCTATGGCAGCCGCCCCGAAAACCGATGAACGAACATTGGTTGAGCTAAAAGGAGTGGACGACCTTTATCCGCTATATGGCCGGGTGACACTGACGCCGGAGATGGATCTTGCGGCTGCGCTGGAAGCTCGGTCCGGTGTCTGGGGTACAGCGGTTGAGATGGCGCTCCTGGACCGTCTGAGCGCCGAAGTGGGTGACATGCTTGATGTGGGCGACATCTCTGTTGAGATCAGGGCCGTCATTGATCGTGAGCCGGACCGTGTCGCTGGTGGCTTTGCTCTTGGGCCGCGGCTTTTCCTGTCAGATGAGGCGATGGAGGCGACAGGCCTCATTCGTTTAGGATCGCTCATCAATTATCACTATCGGGCGAAATTGCCTGAAAATCAGAGGCTCAACGCTGATGTGGCCGCCTGGGTCGCTGAGGTCAATGAGCAGTTCCCCAATGTCGGTTGGCGCATTCAGGATCGCTCGGATAGTGCCCCTGGTGTGCGCCGTTTTGTTGAGCGCGTGGCTTTGTTTCTTACCTTGGTCGGTTTGACGGCGCTTGTTGTGGGCGGTGTCGGTGTTGGGAACGCCGTCACGTCCTATCTCGATACGAAACGAGATGTGATTGCGACGTTTAAATGTATCGGGGCACCGGGCGGTTTTATTTTCAATGTGTATCTCATCCAGGTGATGGTGCTGGCTGTTGTCGGTGTTGCGATTGGATTGGTGGTCGGTGGTGTGACGCCGTTCCTTGTGCAATGGGCGATTGAAGATATGTTGCCCATTCCGGCACGGTTTGCGCTCTACATGTCACCACTCATTCTGGCTGGTGCCTATGGCCTTCTGGCTGCTCTCGCGTTTGCCGTCTGGCCGCTGGCGCGAGCACGGGAAATTCCTGCAACGGGTCTCTTTCGCGACATTGTCGCACCGTCGCGTGTGTGGCCGCGCCCGGCCTATATCGTTGTGATGGCTCTAGCCCTGGTGGCTTTGGCGGGGCTCGCCATTGGTCTTGCGGATCGGCCAGACTTTGCTGCCTGGTTCATCGTTGGCGCGGTGGCGAGTTTTGTGGGGCTTCGTCTTACGGCGCTCGGTCTCATGGCGCTCGCGCGTCGCGCGCCACGATTCCGAAACCCGGAACTGCGCCTGGCGCTCTCCAATCTCTACCGACCAGGATCGGCGACCGCAAGTGTGGTTCTGTCGCTCGGGCTGGGTCTCACGCTGCTTGTGACTATCTCCCTCATCGATGGAAATATTGCCGATCAGATCAATGGGGAATTGCCGGAGCGCGCGCCGTCCTTCTTCTTCGTCGACATTGGTCCCGATCAGGTTGAAGAATTCGAAGAAATTGTGACCAGCACCGAGGGGGTTCGAGCTCTCAACCGGGTGCCCATGCTTCGCGGTCGGATCGTGTCGGTACAGGGCGTGGCCGCAGAAGATGTGGTGGCGGCCCCGGATGTAGCCTGGATGCTTCAGGGTGACCGCGGCATTACCTATTCACAAGACTTGCCTGGTGGTTCTGAGCTTATGCAGGGTGACTGGTGGGCTGCTGACTATGCCGGTCCTCCACTGATCTCGATCACTGAGGAAATGTCGCAAGGGTTCGGGATCGGCATTGGCGATGAAATTACGGTCAATGTGCTGGGCCGGAACCTGACCGCAACCGTGGCCAATACACGCGAGATCGACTGGGGGAATGTGGGCATCAACTTCATTTTCGTCTTCTCGCCGTCCGCGCTGGCAGCTGCACCTCACACCCACCTGGCGACACTTGCTATGGACGAAGCAGGCGAAATCGAGCTGCAGCGACAGGTGTCGAGGACTTTCCCCAACATAACAATCGTCCGGGTGAAAGAGGCGTTGGAGGCGGTGAACAAGCTGCTGGAAGACTTTGCCATGGCGGTGCGGGCTACCTCTATCGTGACGCTCGCGTCCGGCATCATGGTGCTGGCAGGCGCCATGGCTGCAGGTCACAGGCGACGGGTTTATGACGCTGTGGTGCTTAAAGTGCTTGGTGCAACACGCGGCAAAGTTCTCAAAGCCTATATCTGGGAATATGCGCTTCTGGGTGTCGGGACGGCGACGGTTGCCGCTGCAGTCGGCTCGGTCGCTGCCTGGCTGGTCGTCACCCAGGTCATGCAGGCACCCTGGGCATTCCTGCCGGTGACCCTGGGCGTTACCATTGCGGGCGCTGCCATTATCACTGTTGGCCTTGGTTTGCTTGGTACCTGGAATGCACTGTCGGCCAAAGCAGCTCCTGTTTTAAGGTCTCAGTAACCAGAGCAAATTTGGGGATTAAACCCTTATTTTTGTTAAGGTTTGGTCACATTCTAGGACACCGGTTCTGCTTGAAATTGGTGCTCAAACTCCCCATATTCGTTGTCAGAGTTTTCGATCAAAAGGATCATTGGAACGATGGCTGAATTTGACCAACAACGTATGGGCGCCGGTACTGCTACCCGCGCTGCGGACCTGGACGAGGGTCTGCGCACATATATGTTGCGCGTCTACAATTACATGGCGCTTGGCGTCGCCTTCACAGCAGGTGTGACCCTGTTCATGGGGGCAAACCCTGAGTTGATGGCTGCGGTTGCGCTTGGACCTATGAAATGGGTTCTGTTTGCTGGTGTGCTGGGCCTTGGCTGGTTTGCGCCGAAGCTGATTTTCTCAAACGCTGGGTCAACGACGCTGGCCCATGTTTGTTACTGGGCTTATGCGGGCATGTGGGGTCTGTTGATCTCTCCCATGATCTACGCGTTCATGAACATCCCGAACGGCCCTGGCATGATTGCACAGGCTTTCCTGATCACATCGGTCATGTTCGGCGCGACAAGCCTCTATGGCTACACTACGAAGCGGGATCTTTCAGCCTTTGGCCGTTTCTTCTTCATGGCTTCAGTTGGCCTGATTGTCGCGATGCTGGCAAATGCCTTCATTTTCCAGAGCATTGGCTTCAGCTTTGTGATCTCCGCCATTGTGGTTCTGCTGTTTGCAGCGGTGACCGCTTATGAGACGCAGATGGTGAAAGACATCTATAGCGGTGGTGACACAGGTGTTGTCACCAAACAGAAAGCCATCTTTGGCGCTTTCGCGCTCTATGGCAGCTTCATTGTGATGTTCATTCATATCCTGAACCTCTTGGGCATTATGCGCTCAGAGTAGTTCTGCGGAGCATATGAGTTTGGAGACCCCGGACCTTTGAGGTGCCGGGGTTTTCTTTTGCGCTCTATCATGGCCTGAACGTGTTTCCTCGCCTATTTTAGCGGCATGGAGATTCTACTTGGTCTATTGGTTCTGCTTCTCGCGACCCGTGTG
Organism: Parvibaculaceae bacterium PLY_AMNH_Bact1; assembly: GCA_032881465.1. Lineage (NCBI taxonomy): Bacteria > Pseudomonadati > Pseudomonadota > Alphaproteobacteria > Hyphomicrobiales > Parvibaculaceae > Parvibaculaceae bacterium PLY_AMNH_Bact1. Next base: position 3,411,033 of record CP126168.1, on the reverse strand, counting down.
ATGGGGGAGGGGGCAATGCGCCTTTCCCTGCCGGCGTCCGTCGGCGAGATCAGTGTAGGCATCCTGCTGTCCATTCTCCTTTACCTGGTGGGCACCACCTATCCCGGGCTTGGGCGGCTCGCTTTTTCCGAGGAGCTTGAGCTGATTGCTCAAGCGGGCATTTTTTTTCTGGTGCTGCAAGCCGGTATTGATATGAAGCCGCGCGATATCGGACGCCAATCCAAAGGCTCTCTTTTTGTTGCCCTTGGAGGCGCGCTGGTTCCCTTTATAGCTGGGTTCGCACTGGGTTTTTGGGTTCTACCTGGCAGCCACTTGAAAGTGGCTCAGTGCTTCTTTATCGGCGTGGCGCTGTCTATCACGGCTATTCCTGCCACCGTCAAAATCCTTGAAGAGCAGGGCTTGCTCGGCAGCGCCCTTGGGCAGACGGTCGTTGCAGCCGCCATCTTTGATGATGTGATTGGTCTTTTTCTGCTGGCGGTTCTCACCAGTCTGATTTCTGATGGTGACACAGTGGGGGCGGACAAAATCCTGCTGCTGATTGGCCAGGTTGGTGTCTTCTTTGCGGTGACGGTCCCTCTTGGTGTGCATGTTTATCCTCGGGTGGCGGCGCGGCTTAAGGTGCTTCAGCTTGCAGCTGCGGAATTCACCACGCTGATGCTTGTGGCGCTCGCCTATGGTCTCTTTGCTCATCTTCTTGGTCTTCACTGGATCATGGGTGCCTTTATGGCCGGTCTCTTCTTCGAGCCCGAGCGTGTTGGTGTGCGCGCCTATAACGAGATGCGGATCGTTGTTGTCGGCATTACGGGTGGTTTCCTGGGCCCGATCTTCTTTGCAACAATCGGTCTCCATATCGACTTCTCCGTTCTTGTGGCGGCACCGATCCTGGTTTTGGGTCTGATAGCGATTGCCTTTTCGGGCAAACTTCTTGGCGCGGGGTTGCCAGCTCTATCCATGGGGTTTGGACGGCGAGAGGCCCTTGCGATCGGCACAGGCATGAGCGCGCGTGGTGCGGTGGAACTTGTCGTCATCTCAATTGCGATTGATACGGGTCTGTTCGCTCAGAACGGTCAGACGTTTATTTCCGGTCTCATCATCACCGCAGTTGTCACAACCATGATGGTGCCGCTTCTGTTGCAATGGATTCTGCCTAAGAAACCCGCGGTCTGACGGCGGGTCGTTTTAGTCGACCAGGCGGAGCTTCTTTTTGTCGAGCACGCGGATCACCTGGGCAAGGTCATGGCCGCGTTTCAGAATGGCGCCAGTTGCTGCGACCACCTGATAGGCGCCCTGCTTGCGGGCAAGTTTTGGGTGTTTCTCAATCCGAAAGAGCGGGATCTCACTGGAGCGCCTGAAGACGGAAAAGATCGCTTTGTCCTTTAATCCGTCAATGGCGTAATCCCGCCATTCCCCGGCGGCTACTTTGCGCCCGTAGAGGTTGAGGATGACGTCAAGCTCCCGGCGGTGCCAGGAAACTTCCGCCTGAGGCGCTCTGCGACCAGCCTGATACCCATTGCCCACGATAACGAGGCTAGAGCCTTGGCTGTTGGGGTGGTTGGCGGGTTTTATTCCTGTGGGCGATCGATCCATTGGCCAAATGATCGCTCGGGTGGCCCCAGAAAACAAGGAATTCTGCGGCGTTGAGTAGGATGTGTTGCGCAGAAATCACAATCTTGCCTTTTTTCAGCCGCGGACCGGACACATGGCGCTCCTACCTTTCAATTGTTGCCTTACAGGCCCGGTCTCGAAAGTCTCCGGTTCTTTCAGCCCCCCAGCCCCACCGGATCATTCGGGGTCGGGCCACTTAGATCTCCTCGATTATTCCCCTGCTTGTTTTGGGAAGATGTGAGGCAACAGACTGAAGGGTGGTGCTTCCTCTGACATTCAGAAGTGGCTCACCCTTTTTTTCTTGTGCCCTTTCGCGAGCGCAACAGTCTGCGACTTTTGCTGAAAGCGCATTTTTCTTGTCTGATACACTCCTCCCAAACGACATAAAAACAGGGGAGAAGAAAATGCGTCTGCAAGACAGGGTAGCGATTGTTACGGGAGCAGCGAGTGGGATCGGGCGGACAACAGCAGAAATGTTTGCTGCTGAAGGGGCTAAGGTTCTGGCGGTCGATCTAAACCCGTTTTCGTTGGACCATGAAAATATCCAAACGCTTGATCAGGATGTGAGTTCAGAGAACGCAACTGCTCGCATCATTGGTGGCGCAGTCGAGCGCTTCGGGAAGCTCGACATTCTCATGAACAATGCGGGGATCGGCGCGGGAGCACCGGTTGAGGAGTTCCCGGATGATCTGTGGGACAAGTGCCTCGCGGTCAATCTCACACCTCACTTTAAACTCTCCAAAGCAGCTATCCCGCATCTCAAAGAAAGCAAGGCTGGCCGCATCATCAATGTGGCGTCGGTGATGGCGGACGGTACTGATTATGGCCTGGCCGCCTATAGTGCGGCAAAAGCCGGTGTAGCTGGTCTTACTCGTAATCTGGCACTTGAGCTTGGTCGATATGGCATTACGGCGAACTATATTCTTCCAGGTGCCATTCGAACTGGCATGACGGTCAACTTTAAAGACCCAAAGATTGCCGAGATCTGGGCTAAGAAGTCGCCGTTGAAGCGTTTGGGGGAACCGATCGATCTGGCGCGGGGCGCTCTGTTCCTGGCCTCAGACGATGGGGGCTTTGTCACAGGCCATGGGCTCAACGTAGATGGTGGCTTGATGCTTCGGGTGTAGCGCCCCACCTTTAGTGAAATGACGGGAGAAAGCATGCAGGACCTTGCGGGTAAGAATGCGGTGATTACAGGTGGGGGCGATGGGATTGGCCGTGCTCTCGCGCTTGAGCTGGCAAAGGCAGGCGCCAATGTGGCTGTCACCGACATTCGGCGTGATGCCGCTGAGGCTGTGGCAGCGGAAGCAGCTGCTATGGGGGTCAAATCCGTCGGACTGGCGTGTGATGTTACAGATGATGGCGCTACCAAAGAGATGGCTGCGACGGCTGTTGCAGCGCTAGGAGCGATGCAGATCGTCTGGGCCAATGCTGGCCTTGGCATCGGACAAGGTTTCACCACGGCCCGGCGCGAGAATTTGCGTTGGATGTATCAGGTGAATGTGGATGGTGTCATCGACACGGTTCGGGCTTTCTCTGACAGTTTGAAAGAGCAGAGCGGGTTCCGTGCCATCGGGGTCACCGCGTCCATGGCAAGCCTCACCCACCCTGATGCTGGAACGCCGTCCTATTCTGCGTCCAAATATGCGGTGATGGGGATAGCGGAAGGACTTCGCACAGAGCTTGCCCCTGAGGGCATCAGCGTGACTGTGCTCTGTCCAGGCCTTGTGAATACGCGTATTTGGGATGGTGCCAGGGCGCGGCCAGAGAAGTTCGGTGGTCCCCGTCATGCACCGGAGGAGGCTGGCGCTCATTGGCGCGACGCTGGGATGTCGGTGGATCAGGTGGGACAATGGGGCGTCGACGCGTTGCGGGACGGACAGTTTTTCGCTGTCATGCCCAACGATGAAGACAGCCGGGAGGCGGTGGCTGCCCGGCAGTCGGAAATCCTGGCGGGAATCCGTTACCCGATCCGCTAGTTTCGCCCTCAGTGGTTCTCTAACCCTCTGGCACGTTTACGAAAATGACCGATTGTTCACGTGGTGCCCCCTTGTCGCCGCGCCTGTCGCAATGGCATAAGAAAGGGGGGAAAGATGGGCACCAGATCCATCTGATCGGGAGATACAGTCATTACGGCAAACGACCAGAGTTCATCCACCAGCGGCGGTTCTGCGGCAGCGATGATAGAAATAGATGGGCTTGTGAAGAAGTTCGGTCCGTTCACTGCGGTAGACGGGATCAGCTTTTCTGTGGCGCGTGGCGAAGTTCTGGGATTTCTGGGGCCAAATGGCGCTGGTAAGTCCACGACTATGAAGATGGTGACGGGGTTTCTGGCACCAACAGCCGGTCATATCAGTGTCTGCGGCCACAAGGTTGGGCCCGACACTCTGGCTGCTCAGCGTATGATTGGCTATCTGCCCGAAGGCGCGCCTGCCTATGCCGATATGACCCCGCTCCAGTTTTTGCGCTTCATCGGGGATATCCGGGGGCTAAAAGGCTCTGCAGCCACTGCCGCCATCGCGCGAGCTGTGGATCGTACGGAAATTGGCGGTGTGATGGAGCAACCGATTGAAACCCTCTCTAAGGGATTTCGTCGTCGGGTGGGGCTTGCTCAATCCATTCTTCATGATCCACCGGTGCTCATTATGGATGAGCCGACGGATGGTCTCGACCCCAATCAGAAATTTGCCGTGCGCAAACTTATTGCTGAGATGGCGCCGACGAAAGCGATCATCATTTCGACCCATATTCTTGAAGAGGTTGATGCGATCTGCAGCCGTGCCCTCATCATTGACCGTGGACGTATTGTGGCTGACGGAACGCCTGCAGCCTTAACGGCGCGGTCGCGCTACCACAATGCGGTGACGCTGACCCTTGATGCGAGTGATGCAGATGCTGCGCGCCCTGTCCTTGCAGCTATCGAAGGGGTCGCGTCCATCGAGGAAGATGCCCGCGGCGCGGACCATTCTTTCACCTTGTTTGCGGCGAGCGCAGACGAAGCGGATACGAGCCTTGTGGATCGTGTTGGCAATCTGGCGCGGGATAAGTCCTGGAATGTGCGGACGCTTTACGGAGAGCCTGGGCGTCTGGATGAAGTGTTCCGATCATTAACGCGCCCGGATACGGAACAGGCGACGGGGAATGCGGCATGAGAGAGACTGTTGCGATCTTTAAGCGGGAACTGGCTGGCTATTTTGCTACGCCGCTCGCCTTCGTCTTCATGATTATCTTCCTGTTCTGCGTCGGTGGCTTTACCTTTTATCTCGGTGGCCATTTTGAAGCCGGACAAGCTGACCTCAAAGGCTTCTTCCAGTTCCATCCCTGGCTTTACCTCTTTTTGATACCGGCTATTGCGATGCGTCTCTGGGCAGAAGAGCGCCGCGTCGGCACAATTGAACTATTGCTGTCGCTCCCAATCCCCCTTTGGTCGGCTGTGCTCGGCAAGTTTCTGGCAGCCTGGGTGTTTGCCGGCATCTCATTGTCGCTCACGTTCCCTATGTGGCTGACGGTCGCCTATCTCGGCGATCCTGATCATGGGGTCATTCTCGCGGGCTATGTGGGTTCCTTCTTTATGGCTGGTGGCTATCTTGCAATCGGGTCCTGCATTTCCGCTACAACACGTAACCAGGTCATTGCGTTTGTCGTGAGCGTGGTTGTGTGTTTCCTCTTCACGGTATCCGGCCTTCCCATTGTGACGGACTTTGTCTCGGTCTGGGCGCCGCAAGCGGTTCTGACAACGATTGCATCGTTTAGCTTCCTTACGCACTTTGAGGCGATCGTGGAAGGCGTGATTGATCTTCGCGATATTATCTATTTCGTCACACTGATAGGCGTTTGGCTTGTGGCCTGCGGCATCGTTGTTGATATGAAGAAGGCGGGATAGAGACATGAATACGCAAATCTCCCGCCGCGCCATTTCGATTGCGACGCTCGTTCTGCTTGCTGTTTTCTTTGTTGCAGTAAACCTCTTCTCCAACATTTCGTTTCGCACAAGCCGGATTGATCTCACGCAAAGCTCTTTGTTCACGTTGTCTGATGGCACACGGAACATGCTTCAGGAGATTGAGGAGCCGATTACGTTGCGTTTCTTCTTCTCAGAATCTTTAGCGACAGACTATCCGCGCATTCGAACCTATGCCGGCCGTGTGCGGGATATTCTGGAAGAGATGCGATCCTATGCGGACGGCAATCTCGTGCTTGAAGTGATCGACCCTGAGCCTTTCTCCGAAGAAGAAGACCGGGCGCAATCATTGGGTCTAAAAGGGGCGCCGACCACTGAAGGTGAAGTCATCTATTTTGGGCTGGCGGGCACCAATCTTGTGGATGGGCTTGAGGCCATTCCTTTCTTTACCGACGAGCGGGAAGAATATCTGGAATATGATGTGGCCCGCCTCATTCAGAATCTGAAGCGTCCGGAAAAACCTGTGCTTGGGATTGTGACCAACCTTCCGCTTGATACAGGGGCAGGTGGATTGCAGGCAGCCATGCGCGGCGAGAGCCAGTCTTTCCTCATCTATGATGAGTTGCTGGATCGTTTTTCTCTTGAATTCCTCGAGCAGGATTTTGACAGCATCCCAAACTCCATTGACGTGGTGATGATTGCACATCCCAAACCGCTGGATGAGCAAACGACCTATGCCATCGACCAATTCATGATGCGTGGAGGTCGGGCTCTGGTCTTCCTTGATCCTCATTCTGAGGTGAGCTTGACTGCGGGTCCGAACGGGCAGCCTGTTCAGGGCTATACGGAAGCCTCGAGCCTTGATCAGCTGATGGCCAGTTGGGGCGTGGACCTTGATCCGACAAAAGTCATTGGTGACCGGGGTAATGCGCAAAGGGTGCAGGCAGGCCGGAATGTGCGTCGCCAGCAAACAGACTATGTGGTCTGGATGGCGCTTGGACCGGATGACGCAAACAGCGATGATGTTGTCACTGCGGATATCGACCGGCTCAACCTAGGTACTGTGGGTCACCTCCTGCCGCGCGAAGATGCAACGACAACATTTTCTCCAATCCTCAGTTCGTCGACAGACTCCATGTTGCTTGACTTGGAATTTGTGAAAACCGGCCCGACGCCGGATGCGCTTCTTCGTGCTTTTGAACCGACTGACGAGGCATATGTGATTGCTGCGCGTGTTGCTGGTCCGCTCAAGTCTGCCTTTGCAGATGGCCCACCACCGCCGAGCGAGGATGCGCAGCCCGGCGCGTCTCCTGACCCTGAAAGTCATCTCGCGGAATCGAACGGGGATGCGAACTTCATTATCGTCGCAGACTCCGAAATTTTTGATGACCGTTTCTGGGTGCAGGAGCAGAGCTATCTGGGTGAACGGATCGCGATCCCGATGGCGGACAATGCGACCTTTATTTTGAACGCGGTCGACAATCTGATGGGGTCGAACGATCTCATTTCTCTCCGCGCGCGCGAAAAATCCGAACGTCCCTTCTTGGTCGTGGATGAGCTGCGCCGGGAAGCGGAAGCGACTTTCCTTGCGGAAGAAGAAGCGCTTCAGGCGAAGATTGCTGAGACGGAAGAGCGGCTTGCGGCTCTTCAAACGCGCGCGCCGGCTGGCGCAGATGTTGAGGAATTTCTTTCTGAAGACGAAGCACTGGAAATTCGCCAGTTCCGGGCAGAGCTCGCTGAGAGCCGGACCGCACTTCGTGATGTGCAGCGTAACCTGCGGCGCGGTATTGAAGATTTGGGGTCCACGGTGCGGTTTGTAAATGTGGCGCTTGTCCCGCTCTTAATAGCGGGCCTGGCATTGGTGTTGGCGCTTCTTCGCGCGCAGCGGCGGAAACGCCGCGCTGGACTTTAGGGAGAGCGCTCATGGCTAAGATACAGGAAACGCTGCGCGCACCAGGTCCGTTCCGCAATCTGGTGCTGTTGGCGGCCGTGACGCTTTTCTTTGTGGTGGCCGCTGCCGTTGCGTTGTCAACCCAACGACAAGCAACATCTGTTCGTTTCGAACCGGAGCTCTTTTTTCCCGACCTGAATGAGAGGGCTGGCCAAGCTACACGTTTGGTGTATACGACCGGCCAGGGCATGCAAGGCGTCGACAATATTACAATTGAGCGGGGCGAAGACGGCATCTGGCGGGTTCTTCAGCGTGAAGGGTACCCGGCGCGCGTTGACCGGGTTCGCAAGACCATTCTGGGCCTCACAGAACTTGAAACGTTTGAACCGCGCACATCTAACCCTGAGTGGCACCGCAACCTTGGTCTCTTAGAGCCGGAAAATCTTGGCCGCGCCGTTCGCGTGCAACTCCTAGATAAAGACGGGAATGAAATTGCCGGCCTGCTGGCAGGTGAGATCGTTGAATCCAGTGCTGATCTGCAGGGGCGGGGATTTCTCTATGTGCGCCGTGATGGTGAGGACCAGACATGGCTTGCGCGGGGGTCAATCTCTCTCGACAAGGATGTCGCGAACTGGCTCGACCCAACAGTTGTGAAGCTTGAGCTGGACCGCATCCAGAAAGTGACGCTTTGGTCCATATCTGAAGCGCCCACGATCCTGTCGCGTTCGTCGCCGGAGCACCCCAACTTTGTTGTAGAAAACCTGCCTGTAGGTGCTGTCTCGCGCGGCGCACCGATAGTGAATGCAAGTGCGACGGCCTTTGCGAGCTTTGAGTTCCTGGATGCTGTGCCGGTCGATTCTATCATCTTCAACAATCCCCCTGTTGCAGAGATCGTGACGTTTGACGGTCTGAAGCTCACCCTGACCATGGCGGGTGCCAATACGGGCATGTGGGCAAAGATTGTTGCATCTGTGGACCGATCCATGATCGCTGAGGATGCGGACACGAGTGCACTGGATGCAGAGGTCGCCGAGATCAACACCCAAATGGGCGATTGGGCTTATAAGCTGGAGCAGAACCTCGGGCTGCGCCTGACCCAAACAATGGGTGGGCTTACCCGCCCGGTGGTCGATGGGACGGATGCGCCCTAACGCTTAGAGTGTGCTCATGTCGAGGCGGGCGGCGCCGAGGATCTGGCCATTGCCTTCGACCTGAAGGATGGCAGCGCAGCCATCATAGCTTTCGCCCACGAGATCACTCTTGGGCATAGTGAGGCTGATCGCGTCACCGTTCCACATGCCCACGGGCACCATCTCTCGCACCACGTTGGAATAGGTGATGATTTCACCTGAGTTCTCGCCTCGTTCAATAACGACAGGTGTTTCTTTCACGTAGCGCACCAACCACAGCGTAGCCTCTTGACCCGTTGCAAGGGCGCCCACATTCAGCTGAACGGTGTCGCCGTCTGACACGAAGTCGATAGAGACGTCTTCTTTTTTCATCTCGCGGCGAAGGTCGATGGCGCTGTTCACATGACCGGTTCTTGAGCCGACAGCATCTTCCACGCCATCGATTACCATCTGCGGCGTATAGACCGACCGACCACCGAGATTTTCCACATAAGCCCGCTGACGGTCTGTAAAGGCCTGCTTGGCGAGCGTGTCCCGCCAGCCGAGATAGTCCCAGATATTTACAGGCAGGGAGAGGGCCAGCACGTCATCGCGTTTTGCCAGTTCGTTCAGGAATGCGTCCGCTGGTGGGCAGGACGAGCAGCCCTGGCTCGTGAAGAGTTCAACAACAATGGGACGTTCCCCAGCTTGGGCAAGAGAGGTCAGCGAACCAAGGCTGATGCCCAGAGCGAGGACGGATTTGGCAAGGAGGTTTTTCATGGACCAAACATAGGTAGCTGCTATTCCCCACGCGAGTAAATTTGAGGTGAGGCCAATGTGAGTATGCCCGTTTACCTTTGTTGTCGCGTTTCCGGGAGTAACACCACAAAACATTTTTGGCACAAAAAAGGGCGCTCCAGATAGCTGGAACGCCCCAATTTCTGTCGTTTTCTTGTGCTTAGTCGGCAGCGAGACCGCGCAGAACATAGTGGAGAATGCCGCCATTGGCGTAGTAATCCACTTCATCCTGGGTATCGATCCGGCAGGTCAGATCAACCGACTTAGTCGAGCCGTCCGCAAAGGTGATCACAGCCGTTACTTCGTCGCGAGGGCCAATCTCTTCGAGCCCTGTGATGGTAACGGTTTCGGATCCATCGAGGCCCAGTTTTTCCCAGCTGTCCCCGTCTTTGAACTGCAATGGGGCAACACCCATGCCGATCAGGTTGGAACGGTGGATCCGCTCAAAGCTTTCTGCCACCACGGCTTTGACGCCGAGGAGGAAGGTGCCTTTTGCGGCCCAGTCGCGGCTGGACCCCGTGCCGTACTCTTTGCCTGCGAAGACAACCAACGGGGTGCCCCGCTCTTTGTATTCCATGCAGGCATCATAGATTGGCATCTCGGTGCCTTCGGGCTGGAGCTTCGTCACCCCGCCTTCGGTCCCTGGGACCATCTGGTTTTTGATGCGGATATTGGCGAAGGTGCCGCGCATCATCACCTGGTGGTTCCCGCGGCGAGAGCCATAGGAGTTGAAGTCCTGCACACCCACCTGGTTGCGGGTGAGGTAGGACCCTGCTGGGCTGTCCACCTTGATCGAACCGGCCGGTGAAATGTGGTCGGTTGTGATCGAGTCTGCGAAGAGACCCATGATGCGGGCATCATGCACATCTTCCAGCGGCGCCGGTGTGTCAGACAGTTCTTCAAAGTAAGGCGGGTTCTGAACATAGGTACTGTCATCGTTCCAGCCGTATGTTTCGCCTTTGCTTGTCTTGATTGCCTGCCAGTTGCTGTCGCCCTTGAACACGTCCGCATAGCGTTCGCGGAACATGGCTGGGGTCACAGCTGTGCGGACCGTATCGGCAATCTCTTTATTGGTTGGCCAGATGTCTTTCAGATAGACGTCTTTGCCATTCTTGCCTTTGCCAATGGGCTCTTTGGTGAGGTTTTTCGTCACCGTGCCAGCCAGGGCGTAAGCCACAACCAGTGGCGGTGAGGCCAGATAGTTGGTGCGGACGTCCGGGCTCACGCGGCCTTCAAAGTTCCGGTTGCCTGAAAGAACCGAAGAGACGACCACGTCATTGTCAGCAATCGACTTGGAGATTGCCGGTGGCAGAGGGCCTGAGTTCCCGATGCAGGTTGTGCAGCCATAGCCCACAAGATCGAAACCGAGACCGTCGAGCTCCTTCTGAAGGCCTGCTTTTTCGAGATATTCCGTCACGACCTGAGATCCAGGCGCCAGGGACGTTTTCACCCAAGGTTTCACTTCCAGACCGAGGGCCCGCGCTTTCTTGGCAACAAGACCGGCGGCAATCAACACGCTTGGATTCGAGGTGTTGGTGCACGACGTGATCGCGGCAATGGTGACATCGCCATGACCGATGGTGAAGTTTTCTTCATCGACATCAAAGCGCGTGTCGGCTTCGGAGGCCTTATTGTATTCGCCAGCAAGTGTGCCTGCGAAGCTTTCAGCCAGATCCGTCAGGTCAACACGGTCCTGCGGACGCTTTGGTCCTGCAAGAGCAGGAACAACAGAGCCCAGATCCAGTTCCAGCGTGTCTGTGAAGACGGGGTCTGGTGTGTCTGAGGTGCGGAACATGCCCTGTGCTTTGGCATAAGCTTCCACAAGATCGACACGGGCTTTGTCCCGACCTGTTGCGCGGAGATATTTGATGGTTTCCGCATCAACCGGGAAGAAGCCGCAGGTGGCACCATATTCTGGGGCCATGTTGGCGATGGTTGCCTGGTCTTCCAGAGACAGGTGATCTAGGCCATTGCCGAAATATTCGACGAATTTGCCAACCACACCGCGCTCGCGGAGCATTTCAACAACCTTGAGCACCAGGTCAGTAGCGGTCACACCTTCCGACATTTTGCCGGTCAGTTTGAAGCCGATGACTTCTGGGATCATCATGGTAACAGGCTGCCCGAGCATCGCAGCTTCTGCCTCAATGCCACCGACACCCCAACCAAGAACCGACAGGCCATTGATCATGGTGGTGTGGCTGTCTGTGCCGACGCATGTGTCCGGGTAAGCCATTTCAACTGTCTTGGACGCACCGTCTTTTTCGGTCCGGGTCCAAACAGCCTGAGCCAGATATTCCAGGTTCACCTGGTGGCAGATACCGGTTCCAGGAGGCACAACGCGGAAATTATCAAATGCCTGGCTGCCCCAACGCAAGAATTCATAGCGTTCCTGGTTGCGTTCATATTCCAGATCCACGTTTTCCTTAAACGCTGTCTGGGTGCCGAACTTGTCCACCATCACAGAGTGGTCAATCACGAGATCAACAGGCACCTGTGGGTTGATCCGCTTTGGATCGCCACCGAGCTTGGCAACAGCGTTCCGCATTGCGGCAAGGTCAACAACGGCAGGAACGCCGGTGAAGTCCTGCATCAGCACACGGGCTGGACGGTAGGCGATTTCCCGGGTGGATTTCCGGGTTTTGAGCCAATCTTTGACCGCTGAGATGTCAGCCTTGTTGACCGTGCGGCCATCTTCAAAGCGCAGGAGGTTTTCCAGAAGCACTTTCAGGCTGAAGGGGAGGCGGGAGACGCCTTCCAGGCCGTTTTCTTCGGCCTTCTTCAGATCGTAATAGACGTAGTTCTTGTTGCCGACTTTGAGATTTGAGTAAGCATCAAAACTGTTGGTGCCAAGCGGCTTCAAATTTGTTTTAGGCGCTGCCTTTGGTGTTGCTCTTTTGGCAGGAGCTTTTTTAGCTGGCGCCTTTTTCGCTGGAGCTTTGGCCTTAGGTGCGGCTTTCTTGGCAGGAGCCTTCTTCGCAGGCGCCTTTTTGGCTTGTTTTTTCTTGGCGGGAGCTGCTTTGCGCGCTTGGGCCTTTTTCACCGGTGTTTTCTTTTTAGCGGGAGCCTTCTTTTTGGAAGCCTTCTTTGCCGCCTTTTTCTTTGCGGCTTTCTTTTTAGGCTTTACCGCTGTTTTCTTTGCGGTTTTTTTCTTCGCTGTCTTCTTGGCTACTTTTTTCTTAGCTGCCTTTTTGGCCGCTTTCTTTCGCGCGGGCGCTTTTTTCTTAGAGGCCTTTTTTGCTGTCTTCTTAGCTACTTTTTTCTTTGCAGCTTTCTTCTTGGCAGGAGATTTCTTCTTTGCAGAAGCCTTCTTCTTAGCGGCGACTTTCTTTTTCGCCGGTGCCTTTTTCTTCACTGTCTTCTTTGCAGCTTTTTTGGCTGCTTTCTTTTTTGCTGCAGGCTTCTTTTTAGTCGCCTTCTTAGCGGTTGTTTTCTTTTTGGCAGGGGCCTTTTTCTTTGCCGGTTTCTTGGCCATGGGGTCCGCTCTCCTCGAAAAATGTGGTGCTGCGCCAAATGGCGCGCCCGCGCCAATCGACGGGGCGGACTATAGTCAGAAACATGTGCCAAGGCTATGGCCGGAAGGGGGCAATATGACGGATAATGAGCAAAAATATGTGTCTCAAGACGTGTTTGTTTTGGGATGGTTTTGAGGCAGTTGAGAACGGGTTGCGAGATGGCAGTAAGAACAGAAAAAAGCGGCGCTGTAACGACGGTCATTCTCGACCGGGTAGATGTGCGAAACGCTGTTGATCGGGCGACGGCAGAAGAGCTCGCAGAAGCATTTCTCGCATTTGAGAGAGATGATGAAGCGTCTGTTGGCGTTTTTGTTGGGGCAAACGGAACCTTTTGTGCAGGTGCGGACCTGAAAGCGGTCGCCCAAGGCGGGGGTAGCGGGAATAGCGTTCCACCTGCCGGCACCGGGCTTCAGTTTGACCGCCTTGCTGCTGACGGCCCCATGGGGCCATCGCGCATGGTGCTCTCCAAACCGGTCATCGGTGCCATTTCTGGCTATGCGGTCGCAGGCGGCATGGAGCTCGCACTCTGGTGTGACATGCGGGTCATGGAAGCAGATGCTGTGATGGGGGTGTTTTGTCGCCGGTGGGGCGTGCCTTTGGTTGATGGAGGCACCGTTCGGCTTCCCCGTCTCATTGGCCATTCGCGCGCTATGGATTTGATCCTGACGGGGCGGCCCGTGGATGCTGAAGAAGCGCTGAGTTTCGGGCTTGCCAACCGTGTTGTCCCTGCGGGAGAGGGGCGCGCTGCAGCAGAGGCGCTCGCAGAAGAACTGGCGCGGTTCCCTCAAAATTGTCTGCGCAGCGACAGGATGTCTGCTTATGAGCAGTGGGATCTGCCTTATGATCAGGCAATGGCGGGTGAAACCATACGAGGACGTGCGGTGCTTGCATCAGGCGAAACTGTTGCCGGAGCGACGCGGTTTGCGGGTGGTAAGGGACGAGGCGGCAATTTTGACGACATCTGAGCCGCTGATGGGCCTCACCGTCACGAACCTTTCCTGCGTGCGCGGTGAGCGCGAAGTCTTTCGTGATCTGTCTTTTCAAGTCGCACCAAGTGAGATGCTAACCCTTGTGGGGCCGAACGGGTCCGGCAAATCCAGTCTTCTGCGCCAGCTTGGCGGTTTGCTGGAGGTAACGGGTGGTGAAATTACATTGCAGGGGGCGAGGGCGGACCAAACTATCGCGGACGTTGCGCTCTATGCGGGACATCTGGATGCGGTGAAAGCACCGCTTAGCGTGTTTGAAAATTTGAGTTTCTGGGCTGAGTTCTATGGTGTTTCTGTTACCCAAGTGGAGCGCGCTCTCGACGCTTTCAGTCTCGACCATCTTGGACACCTGCCTGCCGGTGTTCTGTCGGCCGGTCAAAAGCGGCGATTGGGGCTTTCGCGCTTGGCGCTCATTGACCGACCTCTCTGGCTTCTCGATGAACCGACCGTATCCCTTGATACAGCAAGTATCACTGCGCTTGGCGACCTTATGCGGGCCCATCTTAAGACCGGCGGGACTATTCTTGCGGCAACTCATGTTGACCTAGGCATTGAGGGCACGCGCACCCTGGACTTGAGCAGCAATGGGGGGGCACCGACATGAACGCTTTCTTTGCTTTGGTGCAGCGGGATGTGCGTCTTGCCACGCGGGTCGGTGGTGGCGGCGGGATGGCGGTGTTCTTTTTCCTGATTGTCCTGTCGATCGTCCCTTTCGGGATTGGTCCGGACCTCAATCTGCTCACCCGTATTGCGCCGGGCATGTTGTGGGTGGCGCTCCTGCTCTCGGCCCTACTGACACTTGATCGATTGTTTCAAGCAGACCAGGAAGACGGGACGCTCGATCTGCTGGTCCTGGCGCCCCAGCCGCTGGAGCTCACCGTGCTGGCAAAAGCGGTCAGCCATTGGCTCACGACAGGTTTGCCTCTGGTGATCGCCGCTCCGGTCTTGGGTCTTATGCTCAACCTGCCGCTTGAGGGCATGTTGCCACTGATGGGTGCCATGCTGATTGGGTCACCTGCCCTGTCTCTTTTGGGGGCGGTCGGGGCGGCTCTCTCTGTTGGGGTGCGGCGCGGTGGTCTGCTGATCTCGCTGCTTGTGCTGCCTTTTTATGTGCCGGTGCTGATCTTTGGTGTGAGCGCCAGCAGGGCGGCTCTTGTGGCTGTTCCGGGCGATTTAGGCGGGCAATCGCTGCTTCTGCTCGGAGCCGTGAGCCTTGCGTCCCTCGTTGTGGGGCCTGTTGGTGGCGCAGCGGCACTCCGGGTGGCGGTGAAATGAGAAAACCCTGCGGCGAGATGCCTCCAGAACGTGACTTGCCGCTTTGCATCCCTCGGGCTACATCAGACTGATATGGCCTGGTCAATTCACACATATGCCAATCCGACGCGGTTTATGAACTTCTCCGCGATTGTGCTTCCTTACGTCTGGGCGCTGGCGGGGGCGGGTATTGGAATTGGCCTCTATCTTTCGTTCTTTGTTGCACCGCCTGACTACCAGCAGGGCGACAGTGTGCGGATTATGTTTGTGCACGTCCCGTCTGCCTGGCTCTCTCAGTTCGGCTACGGGATCATGGTGGCGTCGAGCATTGTGGCGCTGATCTTCCGTCATCCGCTGGCAGATGTAGCTGCGAAGTCTGCGGCACCTATCGGCGCTGTCTTTACCTTCCTCGCGCTTGTTGCAGGTGGATTGTGGGGCAAGCCCATGTGGGGAACCTATTGGGTGTGGGATGCCCGCACGACGTCTACGCTGGTGCTGCTGTTCATTTATCTCGGCTATATGGCGCTCTGGGCCACTATTGAGGACCCAAACCGTGCGGCGCGCGTGGCCGCGGTGCTTGCGATTGTGGGGGCGGTCAACCTTCCGATCATCCGCTTCTCGGTTGACTGGTGGAACACACTTCATCAGCCCGCAAGTGTCTTCCGTCTCGATGGACCTACCATCCATTCGTCCTTGCTCTGGCCGCTCTTTGTGGTGGCGCTGGGCTTCACATTTTTCTTTATCGGCGTCTTGATGGTGCGAATGCGGGCGGAAATTTTGCGACGTAAAGTGCGCACCCTTCAGATGCAACAGGCAGCGGCGTAAGTCTCATGGATAGCTGGGCAGAGTTCTTCAATATGGGCGGGTATGGGCCCTATATCTGGTCGTCCTTTCTGATTGCTGTCATCGTGATGTTTGGCCTTGCGCTGCAAAGCTGGTTGGACCTTAAGAAACAAAAGCGTCTGGTTGCGGAGCTTGAAGCGCGTGCGGAGCGCAAGCGGGCATGAAGCTTTCAACGCTTCTTCCCGTTGTCGGATTTTTTGGCCTTGCCGCTCTTTTTTACGTCGCGATTTTTGGCGGCGACCCGTCAGAAGTTCCCTCAGCCCTTTTGGGCAAGCCGGTGCCAGACTTCACGCTTCCCGCTGTCGCAGATACCGGCGTGCCAGGGTTTGCGACCGATGACCTCATTCAAGGCGAGGTCACTGTGGTGAATGTCTGGGCGTCCTGGTGTGTGCCGTGCCGTCAGGAGCATCCGCTGTTGGAGGCTTTGGCGCGGGAAAGTGGTGCTCCGATATTTGGGCTGAACTACAAAGATAGTGGTGATGCCGCTCAGAGGTTCCTCGCAACACTTGGCAATCCTTTTGCGCGCGTCGGCGCAGACCGTGATGGACGGGTGTCCATCGATTGGGGTGTTTATGGGGTGCCAGAAACGTTTGTGGTCGACGGCGAGGGCAAGATCGTCCTCAAACATGTGGGCGCGATTGATCCGACAAGCCTGACAGAGAAGATTTTGCCCGCTATTGAGCGGGCCCGGGGCCCCAAGTTGTCCCCAGATTCCCCAGGTCCTTGAGGCGCGCTTTAAGCGTTTATTAGCCCTAATTGTTTGATAATGAGCGATATCCCAGGTTTTGGGCCAAATCGCGAATTTTCAGGGTTACTTTTTCGTAAATGAAACCGGTGGTCAGTGCAGCACAGATAGCCGCTCAGGCGTATGCGCAGAAGACAATTGCGCCCCGCAGCACCGCTCCGTCTGGTTTTGTTGTTGATGCGAAAGCCGCCCCATCCAAAGGCGCGACGCCGGTTCGGCGGATCTCGGAAGAGACAGAAGCTTTTAAGATTGAAATCAGTGCAGAAGCGCTGGATGCGGCCAGTCGCGATGGCGGCCGTGGAGCGCAGGTCGCGGACACTCCGATAGCTGAAAATGCGGATGATGTTGCCGAGATCGCTTTCCAGCCTGTCGACAATGTTTCAGTGAATAATGGCCGTCGTGAAGCGCCCTTTGCGCACGAGAAGCTGGCTGTGACGGAAAATGAAGCGCCGCGATCGCCAGGATCTGTTCTGGACATCACCATCTAGATTGTCGAAAGCAACCAGCTGAAACGAAAAGACGCCGGTGAATTGCTTCACCAGCGTCTTGCTGTTTGTTCTTTGAACGGTCGTTAGCGTCGTGCCGTTTTCTTCCGCACAGGCGCTTTCTTCTTCGCCGTCTTCTTTCGTGTAACGACTTTCTTTTTGGGCGCGGGAGCTGCTTCTTTTGCTTCCGTCACCGCATCTGCAAGCAGGCCTAAGTTCTTCTTGAGGTCCTTTTGAACCGTCTTTGGAATGAGCGCGAGGAGCGCTGTTTCTGCAGCCTGCGCTCCGGGTTCTGCTGCTTTGAGCGCACGGCGCCCTGCTGCTGACAGACGTACAGAGTTTGCCCGTGCGTCTTCTTTGGTGCGTTTGCGTGTAAGGAGGCCGCGATCAATCATCCGCGCGACCATGTCGGCCAATGTAGACCGGTCAATCCCTGTACGGTTTACCAAGTCTGTTTGGCTTAGTCCTTCAGCGTCACCAACGGCAACGAGGACGACAAATTGACGGGGGGTAAGACCACTATCGCTCACAGCTTGAGCGAATTGGTCATAAGCAAATTGTTGTGTTCGACGAAGCAGGTGGCTGAGGGAACCATCCAGGTCGAAGCCTTTCGACTTACGAGTCGCCATTGTAACTCCTTTGGAACTCATTGTTCATTCTGTTGCCGCAGTAGATCGCATATTTGGTTCGGTGCGCCAAGCGCTGTTATTCAGATGGTGACGGCGGCGTTCAATTTCTTGTGTTAAATTAGTTGGAATTCGTCGAAGGGCGTCAAAATGTCGCCCTAATTTGATCAATCCGTAAGCGGATGAGGTGGGTGAGTGCGTTATGGGAAATGAAAACGAGAAAAGCGGTGGTGCTAGACTTGGCTTACCTGCCCCCAGTGGTTTCAGTCATCGCGTGCCAGATGGAGACAATTTTCCCCGAGCCGTTTGCGACACATGTGGTTTCATTAACTACGTAAACCCAAAGATTGTTGTCGGATCGGTTGTGACCCATGGGGATGCGTTTCTTTTGTGTCGCCGGGCCATTCAACCAAGACATGGGTTTTGGACGCTCCCGGCAGGTTTTATGGAAGAAGGGGAGACCACTGAAGATGGGGCGCGTAGAGAAGCGTATGAAGAAGCCAATGCGAAGATAGAGATCAAAGACTTACTTGCAGTCTACAACATTCCACGTATCTCGCAGGTGCAGCTTATGTATCGGGCAGAATTGCCAACACCTGAATTTTCAGCAGGCGCTGAGAGTCTGGAAGTTGGTCTTTTCACCTGGGATGAAATTCCCTGGGACGAACTTGCTTTTCCAAGCGTGTATTGGGCGCTCACCCAGTTCCGCTCTGTGCTGGGAGAGGAGACCATCGTTCCTTTCGCCAACCCTGAAGGGGAACTCGGCAATCAGATGCCGGGACATGGCAAGAGTTCATGACAGACCCGATTGGTGCCGCAGACGCCTTCAAACTGCAGGCCGGGTTTTGTGAGAATTTGGGGTCACCATTTACAGCTCGTGTTCTTAACGCTCTGGCTGAAGATATTGCTGCTGGCGGTGTTGTGGGTGACTTGCTTGCCGATTTTGCTGAAGAGCCGGTCGCCGCTGCACTTGCGCTAAGAGTAGCTGGTGCGCTTCATCGCAGGGCGTTGGATGACCCGAATGGTACTTTGGGAAAAATGTATGCAGTGGCAGGCAGCGCCGGGCAAAATGATGATGTTTTACGCACGGTCTTGGTGGAAGACATCACTCATAACCGGCCCCATTATGAGGCCTATCTTGTGGGACCACCGCAGACCAATGAAGTCGGGCGTTCCGCCGTGATGATTGGCGGGTACCTGTCGATTGCTGCGCAAACGGGATTGCCCCTTCATGTGTTTGAGATTGGCGCGAGTGCCGGCCTTAATCTTGGGTGCGACCGTTTTTACTATCGATTTGGAAAAGAGGCTTGGGGTGACAAAGCCTCACCAGTGTCGCTTAGGCCCGATTGGCACGGTGGGCTTCCGCCGCTTCACGTGGATCTCCGGATTGCCGAGCGTCAATGCTGTGACATCGCGCCGGTAGATGTGGGCATTCATGAGAACCAACGTCTGTTGGAATCCTATATCTGGCCGGATCAGCCTGAGCGTCTTGCGCGTCTTCGTGGCGCGGTTGCTATCGCTAAGGACCTTGAAACGCGTGTGCTCCCTGAAAGCGCGGATGTCTTTGTGGAAAAGGCTCTCGACGGTCTTGCGTCCAATGCCGTCAGCGTTATTGCTCACACGGTCATGTGGCAATACATGCCCGAGGACATGCGGGCCCGGATTGAGAGCACGATCCGTCAAGCTGGCGAGGAGGCCTCAGAGGAAAGCCCGGTCGCCTGGCTTAGGCTGGAGCCGATTGATGTCAAAGATCCACCGACTTTGCGTCTTAATTTATGGCCGGGTGGCGAGACACAGGACCTCGCGATTGCGCATCCTCACGGTGCATCGGTGAAGTGGCTCTAAAGTGGTTCGCGGTCAGATCGGGTTTGATGAACTACTCTATTTTTGTCGCATTTCCGGACGCTGAAGTGCTGCAACTTCAGCTGGAAATGCTTTGTGCTTAAACTTCCTTCGTGTCGGTTTCCGGTTTCACCAATTGATGATCGGAGACAACTTTTACCTGGAACATGGCGAAGACGGCTGTGATCGGCATGATGCCGAAGACTTTGAAGCTGACCCAGAAGTCTGTTGAGAAATTCCGCCAGACGATCTCGTTCACAATCGCGAGGAAGATAAAAAAGGTTCCCCAGCGAAAGGTGAGTTTGCGCCATCCCATTTCATCGAGCTTAAAAGCGCCGTCGAAGAGATATTTCATTGTGGGTTTGCCGAAGGCCAGTCCACCCAACAAGCCCGCCGCAAACAATATGTTTGTGATGGTTGGTTTGATCTTGATGAATTGTTCGTCCTGCAAGAAGACGGTGAGCCCTCCAAAAACAAGCACAAAACCACCAGTGACCAGCGGCATCATGGGGATCTTCTTAAACAGGACATAGGTGGCGATGAGGGCGATGATGGTCGCAACCATGAACATGCCCGTCGCATAGAAGATGTTTTGTTCCGGTGGAGAGCCGAAAAACGCATCAGCTTTTGAATTCATCAGGAAGAAGACAATCAGAGGCCCAAGCTCAAGGCTCATGCGCAGCCATTGTTTGCCGCTCATACCCCCTTCGCTTTTGGGGGATGCTTCTTTTTCGGTCTTTTCCGCGATGTCGGTCATGTTACTCGCTGTTTTGCGCTCATCAGTTGGGAGCCTATGTTCTATACGTACCAGTCAATCAGTCGGATCAAGTGCCGGTCAGAGCTTTTGCAAAGCCTTCAGCTGAGAAGTCCTGGAGATCATCAATGCCTTCCCCCACACCGATCATGTGCACGGGCAGGCCATATTTACGCGCGATGGCGACCAAAATGCCGCCTCGGGCTGTGCCGTCCAGTTTGGTCATAACGAGCCCGGTGACGCCGGCGATCTTTGTAAAGACCTCAACCTGGTTAAGGGCGTTCTGGCCCGTCGTGGCGTCCAGAACAAGCAGGGTCGCATGGGGCGCGGTGTCATCGAGTTTGCGAATGACCCGGATTACTTTTTCAAGCTCTGCCATAAGGTCCGTCTTATTTTGCAGACGCCCGGCGGTATCAATCATCAGAAGATCTGTACCGTCTTTCTGGGCGCGCTCCACGGCTTCATAGGCAAGACCTGCGGAGTCGCCGCCAACTTTTGTCGTGACAACCGGCGCGCCAACCCTCTCGCCCCAAACGGAGAGTTGTTCGATTGCTGCGGCGCGGAACGTATCTCCTGCTGCCAGCATGACCGACTTGCCTTCGGCTTTTGTCTTTGAGGCTATCTTGCCAATGGTTGTTGTCTTGCCTGCGCCGTTTACGCCTACTACGAGCGTGATGAATGGTTTTTTGGCCGCCTCCACACGGAAAGGATATTCGACGGGTTTCAGAACGCGCGCGACCTCTTCGGCGAGGATTTCGCGAACTTCTTCCGGGGAAACTTCCTTGTCGTATCGATCTTTGGCGACGGCTTCTGTGATCTCCACGGCAACATCAAGACCGAGATCTGATGTAACCAGCAGGTCTTCTAAATCCTGAAGTGTCTCACCGTCCAATTTGCGTTTTGTGAAGATGCCTGTGACGCCATCCGACATAGCGCGAGTGGAGCGCGTCAGGCCATCCTTCATGCGCTTGAAGAGGGACTTCTTCTCTGGGGTTTCCGGTGCTGTCTCAACACCTTGGAGGTTCCTGTCTTCTATCTCGCTCACGTGCATGCCTCGCCGCTCAGCAGTCCATCTGCTGTAGTCACTACTCTTGTTTTCACAATCTCTCCCGCGCGCATCGGCACGGCCATGGTGATCTCCGCGAACTGTTCTGTTCGTCCGCGGGCTTCTGTTTCCATTAAGACGTTTTCTGTCTGTCCGATGCGGCTCTTTAAGAAGGCTGCGCTTCGTTTGCCTCCTGCGTCGCGCAATTGCCTGGCGCGCTCCTTAATAAGGCGACCGTCGACCTGGGGCATGCGTGCTGCCGGTGTTCCTGGGCGCGCAGAGTAGGGAAAGACATGCAGCCAGGTAAGGTCGCACTCTTCCACGAGGCGCAGTGAGTTTTCAAACATCTCGTCTGTCTCTGTCGGGAAGCCTGCAATGATATCGGCCCCAAACACCATTTCTGGTCGAAGGCGTTTTGCTTCCTGGCAGAAGGCAATAGCGTCTTCGCGGGAATGGCGGCGTTTCATCCGCTTCAACACCATGTTGTCGCCCGCCTGCAACGAAAGATGAAGGTGCGGCATTAGCCGTTCTTCATCGGCGATGAGCCGCATCAATTCAGGGTCGGCTTCAATGCTGTCGATGGATGAAAGACGCAATCGTTTTAGCTCAGGCACCAGTTTCAATATGCGCGCGCAGAGATTGCCCAGCGATGGATTGCCAGGCAGGTCAGACCCATAAGATGTGATGTCGACACCGGTGACGACGACTTCCCGATAGCCGTTTTCTACAAGGGCGCGCACCTGGGTGACGACTTCGCCAGCGGGCACGGATCTTGAGTTGCCTCGGCCATAGGGGATGATGCAGAAGGTGCAGCGATGATCGCAGCCATTTTGCACTTGAACAAAAGCGCGGGCGCGGCCCTCAAAGCCCTCAACCAGGTGCCCGGCGGTCTCTTTCACCGACATGATGTCGTTTACCCGGATGCGCTCAGAGCCAATGCCCTCGACGGCTAGTCTTGCGAATGCAGACGCGTCAGTTTTTTCCTCGTTGCCGATGATGAGATCGACTTCATCCATGTCACCAAACTGCGCCGGATCAATTTGGGCGGCGCAGCCAGTAACAATTATGCGTGCGGTATTATTGTCGCGGCGTGCCTTACGGATGGCCTGGCGGGCCTGGCGTACGGCTTCATTGGTGACAGCGCAGGTGTTGAAGATGATCGCATTGTCGAGGCCTGCCTTTGCGGCATGTGCCTTCATGACTTCGGACTCGTAACTGTTCAGGCGACATCCAAAGGTCACGATGTCTACATTGGGATCGACGTCTGCTGCGTTCGTCTCTTTCTTGGGTGTGACAGACATTAGGCCGCCTCAAAAAAACGGCTGTCGAGCTCACCGTCATAATCAAACGTCGCAGGGCCAGTCATCAGCACATGATCGTCGTTCTCGCGCCATTCAAGCTGAAGGTTCCCGCCGGGGAGGCTCACCGTCGATACACGGTCAGTGAGGCGCTTGCGTGCACCTGCAACGGCTGCAGCGCAGGCGGCAGTGCCGCAGGCCTTTGTAAGACCAACACCGCGCTCCCAGACTTTGAGATCTATGTGTCCGCGGTCTGTTACGTGCGCCAGCGAGATGTTGGCGCGCTCAGGGAACATAGGGTGGTTCTCCAGAAGCGGGCCAACCTGTGTCAGGTCGATGGCTTCAATGTCATCCACAAAGAAGATGGCATGGGGGTTGCCCATGTTCACAGCGGCTGGTGTGTGCAGGATCGGCGCATCAATCGGCCCTATCTGTAACTCGATGCCGCGCGTGTCTCGGATTTCTTCCGACAGGGGGATTTGGTCCCATTGGAGCTTTGGGGTGCCCATGTCGACGGTAATGTCACCATTCGCTGCCCGCCAGCCTTTGGTGATTGCGCCGATGGTCTCAACCGTGACCTGATCCTTGCCCGTTTCGTCGAGCATTAGCGCCGTGATGCAGCGGGCCGCATTGCCGCAGGCTTCTACTTCGTCGCCGTCGGCATTCCTGATCCCCATAAAGCAATCGCCCCCCGCACGCGGGGGCTCGATCAAGATAAACTGATCACAGCCAATCCCCGTGTCACGGTCTGCGATGGCACGCACAATCGCATTTGAAAACGCGACAGGGCGCGTGCGGATATCCACCACGACAAAATCATTGCCGAGGCCGTTCATTTTCCTAAAGGGTATGGCGCCTAGCTCACTCATAATGGGCGTTATATGGCCTTTTTGGTGTGGGAATGCCAGTTTTTCAAAGCCGGAATTGTGACATTGGGCTGCGGTTTCTGGGCTTTTGGACAAACTAAGTGATATGAAGGCGGGTGGGTTTTTCCCAAATGCCTGCTGTTTTGGCGCCTTTTATGGGCTGCACCTAAGGTTCGCATGAGTCGTTTGAAACTACTGATGGATGAGATCTCGGAGCGTTTCCTGTCAGGGGAAGAACAGTCTCGGAAGCTTTTGGTTAATGGTGCCCGTGACCTGGTGTTGAAGGGCCTCGGCCTTTTGGGCTTTCTGGTCATGAATGCTGTTCTGGCGCGCGGTCTTGGGGTTGAAGCCTTTGGTCACTATGCCTTCGTGCTGTCGGTGGTGCTGCTGATCAGCATGGCGGCGCGACAGGGGATGGACAGCGCGGTCCTCCGTTTTGTGTCTGTCTATTCTGCGCAACAAAAGTGGGGGTTGCTGAAAGGCGTCATTGTCTGGATGACAACCCGTGTCGGCTTTGTTTCGGCGGCAATCTCGCTATTTGGCCTTTTGACGCTCCTGTTCATCGGTCCTTTCGCTGCTCCCGGTTTGCGCGAGACCGGGTTTTGGGGGCTCATATTCCTGCCGCTCGTTGCTCTGTCGCAGATGAACCAATTTGCTTTGCGAGGGCGGCTGTGGATCGTTCGGGCACAAATACCGGATCTTGTCATTCGGCCCTATGGGGTCACGCTCGCGGTCTCGCTGTTGCTCTTGGCGGGGGTGTCGGTCGATGGTGGTGATGCGATGGCGATTACCGCCGTTTCAGCCGCCGTTGGGCTCGTGTTGGGATGGGGCTGGCTGCGCAACAGTCTGCCGGCCGATGTATTTTCTGCTGAGGCTGAGCGCGAACCTAAGATCTGGCGTCAGGTATCAACCCAACTCCTGCTGGTGTCTGGCGCAGGGCTTGTTTTGACACAAATGGATATTGTGATGCTCGGCCTGCTGACAAGTACGGACCAGTCGGGCCTCTATTCCATAGCCAGCCGACTTTCCGCCATTTCCATTTTTGCAATTGTCGCCCTTGGGTCTATTGGTGCTCCGATGATCGCAAGCCTCTATGCCAAAAAAGATACAGCGGCACTGGCCCGCCTTGTGAAGCTGATGGCGCGCATCTCTCTTGCGACGCTTCTCCCAATGGGTGCTCTTTTTGCGGTTGGGGGGAGTGTTATTTTGGGTTTCTTCGGCGATCAGTTTGTGGCGGTCTATGTCCCGCTTCTTGTTTTGGTGGGGGGGCAAACGTTTGCCGCTTGTTTTGGTCCGGCTGCCCTGCTGCTTACGATGACATCGGCTGAAGACACGGCTGCCCGAATTTTGTTGTTCAGTGTGGTTGCTAACTTGATGCTCAATGGGCTGCTCATTCCACAGTTTGGAATGTTGGGGGCGTCGATTGCTACTGCTCTGACAACGGCCATCCCAGCTTGTGTAATGTTTTTTGCCGTGCGGCACCGGCTTGGGATTAGTCCCGCCGCATTTTGAGGGTAGATCAGGACTTGTTCAGCGGAACAACGTTGGTTGCTTTTTCCTGGAAGTTTGTTTCGAGAAAGTCTCTGCTATTGAAACGTTTCGGCTTTTGACCCTCGTTCAGAATGTGTTCGTATATCGCGCGAATTTCCGCGGCTGTGCGGCGTACATCGAACATGGTTTTGACAAGGCTTTGGCCCTCTTTCGCCATCAATCCCAGTTTGGGTAGATCGTTGAGTGCACGGTTTATGGCGATCGCGATATTTTTCGGTGAATCCTCTTCAACCGAGAGGCCGCTGACCCCGTCAATTACAACTTCTGGAATGCCGCCGACACGATTGGTCAATACTGGTACGCCAGCAGCGAGTGGTTCCACCACACCGCCACAATTTTCAGTGCTCGGGATATGAACCGCCAGATCGAACAGAGGCCAAACATTTTGTGAGTTCTGTGGTGGGATTGCGCCGGGCATTTCGATGCGCATGGTTGCCACTGACTTGGCTCTTCTGCGCAATCGACGCTCATAGGATTTTCCCCCGCCCCACTGTCCTCCAATAAGAACGCCGGTCACATCACTGCGCAATTCTCCAAGGTGGGAAAACGCTTTGATTAACACCTCGTGGCGCTTCAGTCCGCGTACCTGTCCCAGAAAATATTTGGGAGGATACATGTAGCTGATGCTACCGACGACCCGCTGTTCTTCGGAGATGCCAAAGAGCTTGCGCATTTCAGTTCGCGCTGAGGAAATCTCATCGCTGAGATGGTTGCCATAATAACTCAGAAAGAGCCGGTCTTGTGATATGCCAGCGTCGCGATAGAGTTTTTCGATGAAGTTGCTGGAGGCGATCCAATAGTCCTGGCTGTTGCTGGAGGTCAGTTCCCAGTTACGAAAGATTGCGTTCTCCAGATGGAGTGGTCCGGGCACCTGAAATACACGCTTTATCGATTGATCGTTTTGGAGTGCCATTCGCATCGTCAGTGTGGTGCTTACGAAATGGCTATGTATGAGGTCCGGTTGGACTCGCTCTACCAGATTTTTGAATGATGAGATAACAGAAGGAAGGCGCCACAACTCACGAGCAGGAAACCCAATGTCTACAATATGAACCTTAGCGCCGCTTTCGGTCCATGCATTGGCAAACCCACCGGCGAGGTTGGGAAGCGCTACATGCACTTCCACGCCCATTTTGCAGAGCTCTTGCACCTGCTCTAGTGCCCAACGTGCACCATGGCTTGTTTTGACAAGTTGAAGAACGCGCATCTTTCCTCCGGTAGCCAATGTATACTACCAATGATGCGGCGCCGACGCGAACGGCATTTCGCATATTATTAAACTGCGGCAGTAATCATTTTGTGAAGGAAGTTTCGTTTGGAAAGCCTATTGCCATTGGCGAAGACCGCTGCAGATCTTCTGAAGTCACGGGGTGAGAAGATCGCTGTGGGCGAAAGTTCTGTCGGGGGACTTGTGTCTGCGGCTCTCATTGCTCAGCCGGGTGCGTCTGCCTTCTTTTTGGGTTCTACCGTCGTCTATACCCGTGAAGCAGGACGCATTCTGAGGGACCGTTCAACTCTGAAGCTCGAGGGGCTGGCGCCGCTGACGCCTGAGTTTGCGCAGGCCATGGCTGATGGGTTTCGCAGCCAAATGGCATCCGACTGGGCGACGAGTGAGATGGGGGCGGCAGGTCCTGCAGGGTCGCCTTATGGACCGCAGCCCGGCACGGCGGTTGTGGCAGTATCGGGGCCGGTTTCAAAAGCGCGGCTTGTTGAGACTGGGGTGGCTGATCGCGTAGAGAACATGCGCCTCTTCGGGAAGGCGCAGCTTGAACTTCTCATTGAGTGTTTGGAAGAGGCTGGCGCCTAGCTCAAGCCAGAATGTCGAGGGTGTCGCCCATCAACTTGTCGACTGTCTCGATGACCTTTGCGTTGGCTGCATAGTTGGTTTCGGCCTGGCTCATCTGCACCACCGCTTTGACGATGCCATCCGTTTTTGCAGGCGGTGTGCTGCCATTGCTCGTCACCTGCTCCACAGCATTTGTCCCGGCTTTGGCGATTTGGGTCGCCGCCTGGTCGAAGCTCTGGAGGGCATTGTGAGCCCCTTGGGTTGCTGTGCCGAGTGCATCTATCATGGGGCTAAACTATCCCCAGCCCGTTAACGGCTTGTTAGGAAACGAGGTTAACCGGGGCTAACCCTGTTTCAGCGCGGAATGTTTGACAGAAACCCCCTTTCTGCCTAGTTTGCGCGCTCTTTCGAAGCTGTTTGTACGCTTCGGTCCTGATGAGGCCTCCTGAGGGAGGCCGGGATCACCACCTGTCGGCGAGGGTTCGCTCACAGGTGTTTTTGTGCTTTGGCTTTTTTTCTGGCGGATTTCCGCCGATAAAGGACGCGATGTTTGAGAGCTTAACAGACCGGCTTGGGTCCGTTTTTGACAATCTGAGAGGCAAGGGTGCCCTCGGACCAAAAGACGTGGACGAAGCGATGCGCGAAGTGCGCCGCGCGCTCCTTGAAGCCGATGTTGCTCTGCCTGTTGCTAAGGCCTTCATCGACAAAGTGCGCGAACGTGCTGTCGGTCAGGAAGTGCTGCGCTCGGTGACGCCGGGCCAGCAGGTCGTCAAAATCGTCCATGACGCGATGGTTGAGACGCTGGGCACCGAGCCCGCGCCGATCTCTCTTGCCGCCGCCGCGCCCGTTGTCATCATGATGGTGGGTCTGCAGGGGTCTGGTAAGACGACCTCTACCGCGAAGATCGCGAAACGCCTGACAGCGACTGAGAAGAAAAAGGTTTTGATGGCGTCGCTCGACGTGCGCCGTCCTGCCGCTCAGGAACAGTTGAAGGTTCTGGGTGAGCAAACAGAGATTGCTACGCTCCCGATCATTGAGGGGCAGCAGCCGGTCGATATTACTAAGCGGGCGGTGCAGGCAGCGAAGCTTGGCGGGTTTGATGTGATCATGCTCGACACCGCGGGTCGTTTGCATGTGGATGAAGCATTGATGGCCGAGATGGCTGATGTGCGTGCCGTCTCAGAGCCTCATGAAATCCTGCTCGTTGCAGACAGTCTGACGGGTCAGGACGCGGTCAATGTGGCCGAACAGTTCCACGAGCGTATGTCCCTTACGGGTATTGTGCTCACCCGGACGGACGGTGATGGTCGTGGTGGTGCCGCGCTTTCCATGCGTGCTGTTACCGGCGTGCCGATCAAGCTTCTTGGTACGGGTGAAAAGCTTGATGAGCTAGAAGATTTCGCACCGGACCGTGTCGCCGGTCGCATTCTTGGTATGGGCGACGTTGTCAGTCTGGTTGAGAAAGCGGCAGAGACCATCGACGCTGAAAAAGCGAACAAGATGGCGGCGAAGATGAAGAAGGGTCAGTTCGACCTGGATGATCTCGCAGAGCAATTGAAGCAGATGGGCCGCATGGGCGGCATGGCTGGTGTGATGGGCATGTTGCCGGGCATGGGCAAGATGAAGAAGCAGATGAATGCGGCCGACCTGGATGACAGCGTCATCAAACGTCAGGGCGCGATCATCTCCTCCATGACCAAAGCTGAACGTCGCAATCCAAAGATCCTGAACGCAAGCCGCAAGAAGCGGGTTGCTGCTGGATCGGGGACCACGGTTCAAGAGATTAATCGCCTGCTCAAGATGCATCGTCAGATGGCGGACATGATGAAGAAGATGGCGAAGGGTGGCATGAAGGGGCTGGGCAGTCTCTTTGGCGGCGGCATGCCGGAAATGCCAGCTGACCTCCCTGCTGATATGCCAACCGACCCGGCTGAAATCCAGCGCCTGCTTGGGGATCAAGCCGGTGGGATGCCGGGGCTTCCAACCGGTTCCATCGCGGGTGGTGTTCCGGGCTTGCCTGGTCTTGGTGGTGCACCGGGCGGTCTTCCAGGTTTGCCGACTGGGCGTGGTGGTAAGAAGGGCAAGAAAAGATGAGCCAAGTTGACGACAGTGCGCGGGCCACAGAAGTGCTCGGAAAGCTTCGCTCAAGCATCGACAATGTAGATGCAGCACTCATTCACATGCTGGCGGAGCGCTTTAAGTGCACCCAGGCCGTGGGGGAGTTGAAAGCAGCACACGATCTTCCGCCGGCAGACCCTGCCCGGGAAGAAAGACAAATCGCGCGTCTGCGCAAACTGGCGGAAGACGCGGATCTTGATCCCGCCTTCGCCGAAAAGTTTCTCAACTTTCTCATCGAGGAAGTTATTCGTAATCACAAAGCAATTCGCGGCTAACTCAGTCGCGCGCCGTTCAAGGAGAAAATCGATATGGCATTGAAGATCAGACTGGCCCGGGGTGGCAGCAAGAAGCGTCCGTATTACCGGATCGTTGTTGCTGACATTCGTTCCCCACGTGATGGCCGTTTCATTGAAAAAGTAGGTAGCTACAATCCGCTGCTGCCAAAAGATCACGCTGACCGCGTGAAGCTTGAAGTTGAGCGCATTCAGCATTGGGTTTCCAATGGTGCGAAACCAACAGACCGGGTTCTGCGCTTTATGGATGCTGCGGGCATTGCGAAGCGTCCTGCACGTAACAATCCAAACAAGGCGAAGCCTGGCCAGAAGGCTCAGGAACGATTGGAAGCTGAACGTCAAGCGGCTGAAGATGCCAAAGCTGCTGCTGAAGCTCCAGCTGAAGAAGCACCCGCAGAAGAGGCCGCAGCTGAGGGCTAAGCCCCTCACCCGCGTTTCTTCCATGACCCGTGAAGCTGATGCAGAAATTATTTTGGGCGTTGTTACCGGCGCTCATGGTGTCAGTGGAGGTCTTCGGGTGAAACCCTTCACGGGTGAACCAGAGGCCATTGGTGATTATGGGCCGGTGATGGTTCGCGGTGTCTCTCGGGAGATCAAGGTCACAGGGGCTGGCAAAGGCCTGGTGACGATTGAGCTTGAGGGGATCAAGGGTCGGGATGCAGCAGAAGCGCTGAAAGGCGCGGAGCTGATAGTCACCCGAGCTGATCTCGGAGAGACCGAGCCAGAGGATGAAGGCTGGTTCCACGCTGACCTGGTGGGCCTCACGGTTGAGGCCACAGACGGCGCGGTCCTGGGAACCGTGTCCGGGGTTTTTGACTTTGGCGCTGGAGATATTCTGGAGATCGCCCCCGCTGACGGGGCGGCCACAGTCATGATGGCGTTCACAGAAGAGAACGTCCCTAGTGTTGATATTGCCGCTGGCAAGCTGATCGCGGACCCGCCGTTGGGTACGTTTGAGACGGAAGAGGAAAAGGCGAAGCCAAAGCCTCGGAAACGGCGGCGCAGCCCTAAGGCCCGGGCGCGGGAGAATGCCCGGACAGGCGATAGGGCTGATGGAAACGAGGGTGGCAATGGCTGAGCGGGACGCTCAGGAAGCGTGGTCTGCGAGTGTCCTGACGCTCTTTCCGGAGATGTTTCCGGGCTCGCTCGGGTTCTCGCTGGCTGGCAAAGCGCTGGAAGACGGCAGATGGTCTCTGGAGACCATCAACATAAGAGACTTCGGCCAGGGTAAACATGCCCAGGTGGATGATACCCCTTCTGGGGGTGGGGCTGGCATGGTCCTGAAGGCAGATGTGCTGGGCGATGCCATTGATGCGGCAAGTCCCGCCGGAGATGCACGTCCACGGCTCTATCTGAGCCCCAGGGGCGCGCCGCTTACGCAGGCAAGGGTGCGGGAGCTGGCAGAGGGCCCCGGTGTGGTGCTTCTCTGTGGCCGGTTTGAGGGCATAGATGAGCGGGTCATTCAGGGCCGCAACCTCGAAGAGGTGAGCCTTGGCGATTTTGTGCTGTCGGGCGGGGAGCCTGCGGCATTGGCGCTTCTGGATGCAGTTATCCGACTGCTTCCAGGGGTGATGGGGGCGGAAGCCTCCGGCGAAGATGAGAGTTTTGAAGGAGGTCTCCTGGAATATCCGCATTACACGCGGCCCGGGACCTGGGAAGGCAAGGAGATCCCTGCCGTTCTCACCTCTGGAGATCACGGAAAGGTCGCGGCATGGCGCCGGGAGCAATCCGAGAGGTTAACAAAAGAGCGGCGGCCAGATTTGTGGCAAAAAATGCACAAAGAAGGTCGCCTAACAGATTGATATGTGGTACTCACGCGCGCTTTCGGGGAATCCGTTCCGAAAACGTGCCGTATCCGGCTAAAAAGGTTTGAAGCGATGAACATCATCCAAGAGCTTGAAAAAGAGCAAATTGCGTCCCTGGGCAAAGAGATTCCGGTTTTCGATCCGGGCGATACCGTTCAGGTGAACGTTAAGGTGGTGGAAGGCACCCGCGAACGTATTCAGGCGTTCGAAGGGGTTGTCATTGCCCGTGGCGGTGAAGGCGTAAACGAGAGCTTCACTGTTCGAAAGATCTCCTACGGTGAAGGCGTCGAGCGCGTGTTCCCAGTTCACGGTCCGCTGATCGACAGCATTAAGGTCATTCGTCGCGGACGTGTCCGTCGCGCGAAGCTCTACTACCTACGTGGCCGTCGCGGTAAATCGGCCCGTATTGCGGAGCGTCAGGATCACCGGAACAAGAAGTCCGCCGCTGCAAAATAAGAAGCCACTGCCTGAGATCAGGCTTTAAGGCACACGAAGAGCGGGCAAGGCCAGAGGGCCTTTCGCCCGCTTTTTGTTTCGGGCACTCCCAAAGTGCTCATGACTTGAAATTTGACCAAGTGAGATGCGTTCACTGCGATGAGCGCGTTCAAGAGGAGAAGAGTAAATGGCTCGTACGATGTATGACAAAATCTGGGATGCCCACATGGTGGATGTTCAAGATGACGGAACTTGCCTTCTCTATATTGATCGTCACCTTGTGCATGAAGTGACAAGCCCGCAGGCCTTTGAGGGCTTACGCATGTCGGGCCGTCAGGTTCGCGCGCCTGAAAAGACATTGGCCGTCGCTGACCACAATGTGCCAACCGAAGGTCGGGCCAACGGCATCGCGGATGAAGAAAGCCGCATTCAGGTCGAGACACTGGAAAAGAACGCCAAGGATTTTGGTGTTGAATATCTGGAGATGCTCGATATCCGACAGGGTGTTGTGCATATCGTTGGACCAGAGCAGGGCTTTACGCTTCCCGG
Source organism: Parvibaculaceae bacterium PLY_AMNH_Bact1 (assembly GCA_032881465.1). Classification (NCBI taxonomy): domain Bacteria; kingdom Pseudomonadati; phylum Pseudomonadota; class Alphaproteobacteria; order Hyphomicrobiales; family Parvibaculaceae; species Parvibaculaceae bacterium PLY_AMNH_Bact1. The sequence goes on along the minus strand of CP126168.1, from coordinate 3,378,933 downwards.
TACGACGATCGTTTGCGGTGACAGCCACACGTCAACTCACGGTGCCTTCGGGGCACTGGCCCACGGCATCGGCACATCGGAAGTGGAGCATGTGCTGGCAACCCAGACGCTGATCCAATCCAAAGCCAAGAACATGAAGATCGAAGTGAACGGCACGCTGCCCGATCACGTGACGGCAAAAGACATCATTCTCGCCGTCATCGGTGAGATCGGCACAGCTGGCGGGACCGGCTATGTGATGGAATATACGGGCGAAGCTATCCGCGCCCTGTCTATGGAAGGCCGGATGACGGTCTGCAACATGTCGATTGAAGGCGGTGCGCGTGCTGGTCTTATCGCGCCGGATGAAAAGACGTTTGAATATTTGAAAGGCCGTCCGCGCAGCCCACAAGGTGCTGACTGGGACGCAGCTGTAGCGTACTGGAAGACACTGCCATCTGATGAAGGCGCGCATTACGACAAGGTCGTGACGCTTGATGCGTCTAACCTGCCGCCAACGCTTACCTGGGGCACCAGCCCTGAGAACGTTGTTTCGATTGAAGGCTCTGTTCCTGATCCATCTAAGATTGAAGATGCAGCGAAGCGTACAGCAGTTGAGCGCTCACTTGCCTATATGGGCCTTGAGGCCAATACGCCTATGACGGACATCAAAATTGATCGTGCGTTTATCGGGTCGTGCACCAATGGGCGGATCGAGGACATTCGCGAAGTTGCCCGTGTTGCGAAGGGCAAAAAAGTTGCCTCGACTGTGAGTGCAATGGTCGTGCCGGGTTCTGGCTTGGTGAAAGAGCAGGCGGAGCAGGAGGGGCTCGATAAGATCCTCATTGAAGCAGGTTTTGACTGGCGTGAGCCGGGTTGTTCCATGTGTCTGGCGATGAATGCGGACAAGCTTGCCGAAGGCGAGCGCTGTGCCTCAACGTCGAACCGGAACTTTGAAGGTCGTCAGGGCCGGGGCGGACGCACACACCTTGTGTCGCCAGAGATGGCGGCCGCGGCTGCGATTGCGGGTCACTTTGTTGACGTACGAAAAGTTTAAGGAGAGCAGTGATGGATAAGTTTAAAAAAGTAGATGGCGTTGCCGCCCCCCTGCCGATCCTGAATGTCGACACGGACATGATCATTCCAAAGCAGTTCCTGAAAACCATCAAGCGGACGGGTCTTGGTAAGAACCTGTTTGATGAAATGCGTTTCACAAAAGAGGGGGCAGAGATTCCAGATTTCGTGCTGAACAAGCCTCAGTACCGGAATGCAGAGATCCTTGTTGCCGGTGATAATTTTGGTTGTGGCTCGTCGCGAGAGCATGCGCCCTGGGCGATTGCGGACTTTGGCATCAAGGTGATCATCTCCACTTCGTTTGCCGACATTTTTTATAATAACTGCTTCAAGAACGGCATCCTGCCCATCAAGCTTTCACAGGGCGATGTAGACAAGCTGATGGATGATGCGGAGCGCGGTGCCAACGCCACCGTCTCAGTTGATCTGGAAGCTCAAGAGATTAAAGGCCCTGATGGCGGCACGATCTCCTTCGACATTGATCCCTTCCGCAAGCATTGCCTGCTGGAAGGTTTGGATGATGTGGGTCTTACGCTTCAGAAGGAAGAGAAGATCACGTCCTTTGAAAAGACGCGGGGCGCAGAGCAGCCCTGGCTCTAAGCACTCACTTCATTCTGAGAACACATTGATCCCCGGTGGCCTCGCTTCCGGGGATTTTTGTTGTGTGCCAATCCCCTTTTTCTCCAGCTGTCATCCCCGGGCTTGTCCCGGGGATCCAGGGCAAGGAAATGCGGGCCGAGCGAGTTCGCTCCTGGATTGCCGGAACAAGTCCGGCAATGACGCAGGTGGATGGGTTTCGCGTTTGCGCGTGAAACGCTACGCTTATCCTTCCTATTGGGATGGGAGGCTCTCATGGAACTCGACGCAAAGCTGATCGCAACGATTGCTGCCTCAGGGCTGGCGCTGATGATGGGCTGGTTTGGGCTTCGCATCATGGCAGAGCGGATCAAGGCCAAGGGCCTTGGGCCCTATAATCTGCAAGGCCTGGGTCTTGTTCTGCTGTTGCCCACCATTTTGATGTTGCTGGTGGTGAGTAGCGAGATGCCGACGGAGGTCATCGCGACGCTGCTGGGCGGTGTCGCGGGCTATATCTTCGGCCGGGGTGACGACAAGCCTCCCAGACCTCCGGCGAGCAAGTAGACACTCACGCCTAATTCAACCAGGATTCCTGTGAATCCAGGCCCTGAAGGGTGACAGAACCCCGAAAAGGCGGTAAGACCCTCGGAAATTCCGCATTTGATGAGGAAAAGGACCTTCCGCGCTCGATATGGGTTTGAGCGGCGATGGGGCTATGAACTCCATAAATGCAAATAAATTCAAAGGTTTAGTTGAGCCATGAGCAGAAATATTCTCATAGTTGCCGGTGACGGCATTGGTCCTGAAGTGATGGGCGAAGTTGAGCGCGTCATTTCCTGGTTTAACGAGAACCGGGACTTTGACGGGGTCGTTGAGAATGAGCTCGTGGGTGGCTCCTGTTATGACGCCCATGGTGTCGCCGTGACAGATGAGACGGTCGAGAAGGCGAAAGCTGCCGATGCGGTCATGCTCGGCGCTGTGGGTGGACCTAAGTGGGATGACGTGCCGTTTGAGGTGCGCCCAGAAGCCGGTCTCCTGCGTCTGCGGAAAGATCTCGGTCTCTTCGCCAACCTGCGGCCTGCCATTTGTTTCCCGGCGCTGGCTGAAGCTTCGTCGCTTAAGACTGAGCTCGTTCAGGGGCTCGACATCATGATCGTGCGCGAGCTGACTGGCGGTGTGTATTTCGGTGAACCTAAAGGCATTGATGATCTGCCGAACGGCGAACGCCGTGGCTATGACATGCAGGTTTATGACACGCATGAAATTCAGCGTATCGGCCGGGTCGCTTTTGATCTGGCAAAGAAGCGCGACAATCGCGTCATGTCCGTTGAGAAGCGCAATGTGATGCAGTCCGGCCTCTTTTGGTATCAGGAGATGGTGAAGCTTGGCGCGGAAGAATTCCCGGATGTGAAGCTTGAGCACATGCTCGCGGACAATTGCGGCATGCAGCTTGTGAAAAACCCGAAGCAGTTTGACGTGATTGTCACTGACAATCTGTTCGGCGACATGTTGTCGGACGTTGCTGCGATGCTCACCGGGTCGCTCGGCATGCTACCGTCTGCGTCTCTCGGTGCGAAAGATGAAAACGGCAAAGCGTGCGCCATGTACGAACCCGTGCATGGCTCCGCACCGGACATTTCCGGTCAGGGTCTTGCGAACCCGATTGCGACGGTTCTCTCGTTTGCGATGGCGCTTCGCTACACGTTCGATCTCGGCGCCGATGCAGATCTGTTGGAAGGCGCTGTGGAAGATGTGCTCGCTGACGGCTTGCGCACTGGCGACATCATGCAGCCGGGAATGAAACAGGTTGGCACCGTTGAAATGGGCGACGCAATTCTTGCGGCACTCACCAAACGGACCTCCTAATTATGTCGCGTTTCCGGACGAAAAACCGCCCTACACTTTTTCTGGAAACGCTTGCCAGAGTTTAACCGACTACCTGTTGCCCGGACATGACCGCATCAGGCGGTCATCCGAAGAAGAGAACTTGCCGTCACTACAGGGCGAGTTGGCTCAAGGAGAAGTAAGATGGGTTTGAAAATCGCCATCGTTGGTGCCACGGGAAATGTGGGCCATGAATTGCTGAACATTCTGGACGAGCGGAAGTTCCCGGCGACAGAAGTGGTGGCGCTTGCGTCCCGTCGCAGCCAGGGCAAAGAAGTCTCCTTTGGTGATCGAACTTTGAAATGCCAGGCGCTTGAGAACTATGACTTCACCGGTACTGATATCTGCCTGATGTCAGCTGGGGGCACGGTGTCCGGCGAATGGTCGCCAAAGATCGCCGCCAAGGGCTGCGTGGTGATAGACAATTCGTCCAAGTGGCGGACAGATCCTGATGTGCCGCTTATCGTTCCGGAGGTGAACCCGGAAGATATCGACATGTTCTCGAACAAGAACATTATTGCCAATCCCAATTGTTCGACAATGCAGTTGATGGTGGCGTTGAAACCTTTGCATGATGCAGCGCAAATTAAGCGGATTGTTGTTTCGACCTATCAGTCAGTGTCCGGTACGGGCAAGGACGCGATGGATGAGCTTTTTAATCAGACGCGGGCGATCTTCGTGAACGACCCCATCGTCAAGGAAGTTTATCCCGCGCAGATCGCGTTCAATGTCATTCCTCATGGCGGCGACTTCATGGAAGATGGCGGCACCACCGAAGAGTGGAAGATGGTTATTGAGACCAAGAAGATCCTGGACCCCAAAATCAAAGTCTCCGTGACGGTTGCTCGGGTGCCGGTCTTTGTGGGGCATTCTGAAGCCGTGAACATCGAGTTCGAAAACGAAATCGATGATGTTCAGGCGCGTGAGATTTTGCGGGAAGCACCTGGTGTGTTGGTGATCGATAAGCGTGAGGACGGCGGTTACATCACACCGGTAGATTGCGTTGGTGATTTCGCTGTGTTTGTCAGCCGCATTCGTGTTGACCCGACGCTTGAAAATGGCCTCAGCCTTTGGTGTGTGTCAGACAATCTGCGTAAGGGTGCTGCGCTCAACGCCATCCAGATTGCGGAGCTGCTGCTTGAGCGCGGGCTGATCAAAAAAGCGGCATAACGCCTAAAGACAATTCAATCGTTAGGGCTCTGGCAAGAAACGGCTGGGGCCCTTTTGATTTTCTGTGTTTGCATCGCAACATTCTCGCAAATTGAGATGTTCATTTTCATGCCCTTAACGCTTCGAAGGTGATCCTCCCCTCGTGTTTCGCGACGCTGAATTATGGCGTCCTGTGTTGCTAGAGGGTTGAGTATGCCGCTGACAATTGATGCTGGCTGGGTCGTTATCTGCACCGTGTTGGTCCTGCTTATGCAGGCGGGATTTATCTGCTTAGAGACGGGCCTCGTGCGCGCGAAAAACTCGATCAATGTTGCGCTGAAAAATATCAGTGACTTTTGCATTGCGAGCCTTCTGTTCTGGGCCGTGGGCTTCGGCCTTATGTTTGGGGCGTCGAATAATGGTGTCATCGGTGCGAGCGGCTTCTTTCCAAGCGTTGGTTTTAATGCAACAGCGAATGATGTCTGGTTGATCGCCTTCTTCTTCTTTCAGCTTGCCTTTTGCAGCACTGCCGTGACGATCTTCTCTGGTGCTGTTGCTGAGCGCATGTCCTTTCGCAGTTTCATCATTGCCTCTGTTTTGCTTGCGGCGATCATCTACCCCGTTACCGGCCACTGGGCGTGGGCGAGCCTTCTCAATACAGAGACGCAAGGCTGGCTGGAGGCATTGGGTTTTATCGATTTTGCCGGGTCCACTGTTGTGCATTCCGTCGGTGGCTGGGTCGCGCTTGCGGCGGTGCTGGTTCTCGGGCCCCGCCTGGGCCGTTTTGGATCCGAGGGCAGAGAGATCGAGCCCCACAATATGCCAATGGCTGCGCTGGGTATGTTTCTCATCTTTATCGGGTGGTTTGGTTTCAACGGTGGGTCGACGCTCGCGTTCGATGGGTCGGTTCCTCTTGTTCTGGTAAACACGCTGCTCGCTGCCGCCGCCGGGGGCGGCGCTGCGATCTTGCTTACATGGCTCAAGCATGGCCGACCTCACCCCAATGCGGTGCTTAATGGTGTCCTTGCGGGTCTGGTGGCAATCACCGCATCGGCAAACATGGTTGCCGTTTCAGACGCGGTGTTGATTGGGGCGATCGGAGGGGTTGTGTGTTTTGCCGCAACTGTCCAACTTGATATTTGGGAAGTTGACGATGCTGTCGGCGCGGTGCCGGTTCATCTTGCTGCTGGTATCTGGGGCACCATTGCTGTCAGCCTATTTGCAGATACCTCCTTCTTTGGCGAAGGCGTTGCTCGGACCGACCAGTTGGGTGTTCAGTTGCTGGGTATCGCTGCTATCGGCGCCTACGCATTTGGTGTTTCGTTTTCTGCGCTGGCCTTTATCGATGCGTTTGTTCCTTTGCGGGTGAGCTCACGGGCGGAACGAGAAGGGCTCAATGTGTCGGAGCATGGTGCTAGCTCAGCATTGCTCAGTCTTTTGAATGTGATGGAAGACCAAAGCAGACGGGGTGATTTTTCAAATCACGTCCCAGTAGAAAATTTCACCGAAGCTGGTGAGATTGCGGTGCGCTACAATAAAGTCCTCGACCGATTTACACAGCAAGTACTGGCGAACGATACTGCTATCGCGCAGGTCATAGATGCGCGTGACAAGGCGGAACTCGCCAATGCCTCCAAATCAGAGTTTCTGGCGAATATGAGTCATGAGCTGCGGACGCCGCTTAATGCCATTATTGGGTTTTCGGAGATCATCAATAAGGAGCTTTTTGGCGCGCTGGAGAACGAGCAATATAAAGAGTATGTTGATGATATTCATAGCTCCAGCCGCCATTTGCTGAGCTTGATCAACGATATTCTGGACCTGTCAAAAATTGAGGCGAACCGGTTTGAGTTGGATGAAGACGAACTGGATCTTAGGAGTCTCTTTGATTCCTGCGCCTCTATGATCCGTCACCGTGCCGATGAAGAGTTGATTGCCTTTGAGGTTTCCGTCGCGCCAGGCGTTCCACCGGTCATCGCAGACAAGCGTGCTATGCGACAGATGGTGCTCAATCTTGTCTCGAATGCTGTTAAGTTTACACCGGAGAAGGGTACCGTGCGCCTGTCAGCCTTTGTTGAACCTGATGGTCGGGTGGCGCTACAAGTGAGCGACACTGGGATCGGTATCGCGAAAGATGATATGTCAAAAGCGCTTGAACCCTTCAGGCAGATATCGACGGACGAAACAGTCTATTCGGCTGAGGGAACAGGGCTTGGCCTTCCGCTTACCGTCGCCCTTGCACGCTTGCATGATGCCACCTTTGTGATCAATTCAGTGCCCGGCGAGGGGACTACAATCACGTTGCGTTTGCCGCGTGATCGAATAGTTCAGTCCGCTGCTGCGTGACTTCTTCCAAGTCAGACTGTTGGTGGTTCGTCAGATCTAGCATGCGCTCAATTTCGCAGAGCAGGGCGCCAATTTCATAGGGCTTGCTGACATAGCCCTGCATGCCCGCGTTTTCGAAACGCTTCCTGTCCTTGTCCATTACATCGGCGGTAACGGCGACAATGGGAATGGAAGAGCCAGCTGCGCGAATGGTTTTCGATGCGCTGACACCATCCATGATGGGCATATGTACGTCCATCAAGACCAAGTCAAAATCCTGCGCTTCGACTGCGTCCACTGCTTCGGCACCGTTGTTGACGATGGTGAGGTCTATCTCAAGAATTTTGCTCAAGCGTCGCAAGAGCTCCTGATTGACGATGTTGTCTTCCGCCGCGAGAATTTTGAGCCCTTCGCGAACAGTGGGTTTGGGTGCTGCGCGGTTTTTCTGTTCGGCGCCCGTTGATTGCGAGACAGGAAGCGGGAGCGTTACTGTAAAGTGGGTGCCGACGCCCTTTTCCGACGTCACCATGATCTCACCTTGCATCAACTCTGCCAGGTTTTGACAGATTGCCAGTCCAAGTCCAACACCTTCTTGCTTGCGGGTTGAGGAGGGATCTACCTGCTCGAAACGGTCAAAAATTCGGTCCAGCTGATCAGGTGTCATACCCGCGCCAGTATCGGTAACGGTAATGCACAGGTCACCTTGCTCAGGTGTTTGTGAAAATTCGATCTTCACACTTCCTTGTTCGGTGAACTTTATGGCGTTGTCGCCAAGGTTGATGAGGATCTGTTGTAATCGAAGTGCGTCGCCATCGATGGTCGCCTGGCCGAGATCATTTTCAATAAGGAGGTCGAGATCCTTTCCTTTGGCCTTGGGCCCCAACATGGTTTCCAGGCGCGTGATAAGATCTTCCAGACGAAACTCCTCCGGCGTGATGGAGAGCTTGCCTGCTGCAAGCTGCGAGAGATCCAGCAGGTCATTCATGAGTTCGAGCGCTGCGTAGGCCGCTTGTTTTGCAAGATCAATGCACTCGACTTGCTCGTCATCTAACGATGACATTTCAAGCACCGACAGCATGCCAAGAACACCATTTAGGGGTGTGCGCATCTCGTGGCTCATGTTTGCGAGGAAGGCTGATTTGGTTTCGCTGGCGGTCTCCGCCTTTTCTTTTGCGACCTCCAACTCGTCCGACAGGATTTGAAGTGACTGAGCTTGCTTTTCGAACTGCTTGCTGAGTTTCTGAACTTTTACGATTTCTGCTTTCAGCTCTGAGTTTTGATCCGCAATCGTTTCCTGTTTGTTGATATCGATGAGGCAAATGGCAAGAATGTCGGCGATGGCAGAGAGGAAGTTTTCTTCCTGCGCTGTACAAGCATTGCCCGCGTTGGTTTGAAGGCTTCGCCTAAAGGCCAGGTAGCCCAGTGTTTTAGTATTGTGAAGAAGCGGAACGAGTATAAAACTGTCCAGATGATTTGACCTTTCTGGTGCCGTGCAACAGATTTGCAGGTCTTCAATTTCCTCTGTGTCAAAACCAATGTTGGCAGCTGCTTCGAACTCCTTGGTGCCAGCATTTTTGAGGAGAAGCGCTTGCGCGGTAATCGCATAGCTCCAGGGGTAGTTGGAAATTGAATTGAAGGCCTGCGCGAAAAATTTTGCGGGCGTTTGACCATGGGAATATTTGTAGAGAATCTCCTTAAGGACGCCTTGTTGTTGACTGTAGCGTGAGAGGCGTTTTTCTCGTTCCTGTTGTTCAGTAATGTCCAACGTAGTGCCGAACACAGCGATGGGTGTTCCGTCGGGCCCATGCGCTGCTTTTCCGGTCGTGCGTATGTGGCGGACGGTCTGATTGGGTCTGATGATGCGACCTGTAAAATAGAAGCTCCGACCGGTTTCAATGGCGGCGGCAAAATTCGCCGCGACGCTTTTCTGGTCTTCTGGGTGGTAGCATGCAATCGCGCTGTCGATCGTAAGGCCAAAAAACTCTCTGCTGAGGCCATGTATTTCGAAGAGTTGGTCCGTCCATTCAAGGGCACGGGAATTCACATCAATGCGCCACAGGCCTACACCGTCCAGCAAATCGATATTGCTGTATAGGAGTTCCGCTCTGCGACGTTCTTCGCTGAGTGCGACGGCATCGGATTGATCTGTGATGAGGCCGACATAGAACTTCTCTTTTGTGTTCGCTTTGAGGGCGAATACGGTGACGGTCACCGGAACGATTGTTCCGTCTTTTCGACGGCCACGCAGTGTCCGATTGGTTGCAAGCACTCTGCCCTTTTCGCCAACAGTGGATGTGTCGATGTAGGACTGATGCGCATCGGCATCGTCTGGAGGCATGAGGATCGAGATGTTTTTCCCGTGAAGCTCTTGACTGCTATAGCCGAAAATGTCTTCCACAGCGGGGTTCACAGCGGCAATGATGCCTTTGCTGTCAATGGTGACAAATCCATCTGTCAGCGATGACGCAACTGCGCTGAATGACGATGCGAGATCCATGATCTACCTCATAGAATATCAATCGCCACCGCTGGGCAGTTTGGCAGACCAGGGGTTTCACTATTGTTAATTGGGGGTGGCTTTGCGACGGGTTTGAATATGGCGCCCTGTGCCATCCCATCGATAAATTGTGGGGTTTGACCCTGTTCTGACTTGGCACTCTCGGCCAAGCTCACTAGTCTGCGCCCAATTCATACCACCCTCTGTCTGGAGAATTTCTCATGACCTCTGCCGCTCGCCCACGCCGTTCTGTCCTTTACATGCCGGGATCAAATGCGCGGGCGTTGGAGAAGGCACGCTCGATACCAGCTGATGCACTCATTCTTGATCTGGAGGATGCTGTGGCGCCGGACGCCAAAGCTGAGGCGCGGGCCCAGGTTTGTGATGCGGTCAAACAAGGTGGATATGGGAAGCGGGAGATCATTATTCGAGTGAATGCCCTGACGACAGAATGGGGTGCGGCAGATATCGAAGCGGCAGTCGCTGCGGGTCCTGACGCTATTCTCGTTCCGAAGATCAGTTCTGCAGAGGACGTCCGCGCTGCCTCGGCGCTGCTTGATAAAGCAGGGGCGCATGAGGGAATGCAGCTCTGGGCGATGATGGAGACACCCTTGGCTATGTTGCAGGCACAAGCAATTGCGGCAGCGGTGTCTGAGACGCGCATGACGACCTGGGTCATGGGCACTAATGATATTGCCAAAGAGCTGCGTTGTGCTCATACACCAGACCGGCTGCCTATGGTGACGTCGCTGGGCCTTTGCATGTTGGCGGCCCGTGCCTACGGGATCACCATTCTTGACGGTGTCTATAATGACATTAAGAACGAGAGTGGCTTTTCGGCGATTTGCGAGCAGGGCCGGGATTTGGGGCTGGATGGAAAGACGTTGATCCATCCAAGCCAGGTGGGCCCATGCAATACGATCTTTTCTCCCGATGCTGACGAGGTTGCCTTCTCGCGTGAGGTGATTGAGGCGTTCAAGCAGCCGGAGAACTCGGGTAAGGGCGTGATCAAGGTGGACGGTAAGATGGTCGAGCTGCTCCATGCTGAGATTGCGGAACGGGTTGTTGCCATTGCTGATGCGATTGCCGAGTTAGAAGCTACTGGCTGAGTCTGATTGTTCATGATACGTTCTCTTTTGGTGTGATGAGGCATCGATAGATGGGAGCACGATCATGGGTGAAACCAAGAAACCGACAGCGGAAGACTATGTGATCCGGACGGCGGAGCTGCAGCCGGCAGAGATCTATTCTTTCACGCATCCGCTTAACCCCAATTCGGCGATTTCATTTGTTCCGCTGTCAGACCGTGTGGGCATGCAGCGCGCGCAGCTTGGGCTCGGACGCATTCCACCTGGCCGTGAGAGCTTTGTCCCCCATTCTCACAGTGCTCAGGAGGAGTTTGTCTTCATCCTTGAAGGAAACGGGGAGATGGAGATTGATGGGGAGCGGGTTGCGGTTCGTCCTGGCGACTATGTTGGGTTCCCGATCGATGGGGCGGTTCATCAGCTCTATAATACAGGCGAGGCCGATCTGGTTTACCTCATGGGCGGCGAGCGCACACCGACGGACATGTCGCACTTCCCTACTATCGGGAAGATCGGGGTCTGGGCAGAGGGCACCATGCGCTACATTGATGAGGATGCAGCGCAGCAGTTTTCGCCGGAGGATTTTGTCGAACCACAGGGCTAGCGCTGCCCTATGCCTTAACAGGATGGGCTGGGGCATGTGTACAGGCCCGCTGGAGGCTGATATAGGCTGCACCTAATGGTGAGCAGTTTAGAGGCAGATCGACGATGAGCGATAAGACGGGTTCGGGAAACTTTTTTGAGGATTTCAGTGTCGGTCAGGTTCTGACCCATGCCACGCCGCGGACGATCACTGCCGGCGATGTTGCTGTCTATAATAGTTTGTTTCCTATGCGGTTCGCGCTGCAATCGTCGGATGCGTTTTCGCAGCAGGTCGGGTACGCCCAAGCGCCTGTCGACGATATGCTGGCCTTTCATTTTGTGTTTGGCAAAACGGTTCCGGATATCTCTTTGAACGCTGTGGCGAACCTTGGTTACGCAGATTGCCGTTTCCTCAAGCCTGTGTTCCCTGGAGATACCATCACGACAATATCGAAGGTGATTGGGCTCAAAGAAAACTCGAATGGCAAGACCGGCGTCGTTTATGTGAGGTCCACTGGGTCGAACCAGACAGGCGACAATGTGCTCGACTATGTGCGCTGGGTGATGGTTCGAAAACGGGATGAGGCTTCGCCCGCGCCTGTAGAAGATGTCCCAACCCTTCCAAAGGTTGTGGAACCCAAACACTTCATTCTGCCCGCCGCCACGGGCTTTGCTGATATTGACACTCAACTATCTGGTTCCTCCCATCGGTGGGGAGATTATCAGGTAGGCGAAAAGATCGATCATGTGGATGGGGTGACCATCGAAGAAGCCGAGCACATGATGGCGACGCGGCTTTACCAGAACACGGCGAAGGTGCATTTCAACCAGTTCACAGAAGGCCAGGGGCGGTTCGGACGCCGGCTTATGTATGGCGGGCATGTGATCTCTATGGCCCGCGCGCTCACTTTTAACGGGTTGGGAAACGCGTATCTGATTGCGGCGATTAATGGCGGGCGTCATGTGGCGCCGTGCTTTGGCGGTGACACGGTTTTTGCCTGGTCAGAAGTGCTGGACAGTGTTGAGCTGGACGGGCGATCTGACCTTGGCGCGCTTCGATTGCGGACAATCGCAACGAAGGATCTGCCATGCACTTCATTCCCTGGCCCGGCAGACAAGGGATATGATGAGGGAGTGGTTTTGGATCTCGATTATTGGGTGCTGATGCCACGATAGTCTGAGCTCATTTTCTGTGAGGTTTCATGGGGCGTCTTGTTGGTATTGGCGGTGCACTGGTTGTTGTCGCTGTGGCGGGCCTATTTCTTGGGTTTGGCGCCTTTTTTGTTGAGGAATCTGGGGGCTCCAGTCGACAGGGGAGGGCTGATCTCTCCTCCGAAAAGGCGCTGGTTGCGGTCGACCCCGCCTGCCTCTGGCCCCTCTTAGATGCATCATTCTCGCCTGATGCCCCGCAGGCTCCGAACCAGGTGAGCCTTCAAGACTGTTCTCCGGCGGACGCAGAAATTGTCGTTGACGAGGATTGGAATAGAGTATCACTCCATCGCGGGGCGCCAGAGGATCCGAATTTTGAGCGTCGATTCTCAGGCGCTCGAGTTGCTTACCTGTCCGATGAGGGATGGATTGCTGTTGAGGCGTACGATAATTGGGGCGGGTCCGGCGTTTTCAGCTCTCTCGTGACGGGGCGGCTCGCTGCGGAAGGGGCTGAGCTTCGAGACATCAAGGTTCAGGCCTTTGGCGACCGCTGCAATGGCGGCCTTGCTGGGACGCATACCACTCCGGATGGGCGACTGATTGCCAGTGCGAACATGACGCCCTGGGATATCATGGTCGCACCGTTCTCTGATCTTCCCTTTGAGGCCCAATGGGCGAGGGCGAAAGAGCAATATGGGGAGGCTGTGGGAAACGCGCCGTCCTGTGCGGTTTGTTGTACGGCTGTTACAATGGCGCATGAAGTGGATCCAGAAGGAACGATCACGCCTTTAGGCCTCAGATATGAAGCGGCGTCTGACCTACCGTCTGCCGACGTACTTACGGTTTGTCTGGAGAAGGCCGTCCAGATTGCAGCGGGTGATGATGGTTATGTCGATGGCGGGGAAAGCGCCGCTTTGGCGGTTCAGATCGATATCTGTGCAAAAGAGATGTCCGACTAGAGTATTGCTCCAGCATCAAGTTGTGTTCAGGGGACGATAGATGTGGTGATGCTCGCTCTTCGGGGATGTTTCGACAGGGCCTATGAAAGCAGGGCATTTTTTGCCAGTTTTACAAGGCTTTCAATGTTTTCACTCGGCGGGGCTTTTGATTGCCCGGACAACCAGGCACGACACATAACCTGGGTTGGTCCCACTAATGTTGCCAGAATTAGAGCAAGACTCCAGTCCTTCAACTGTTCCTTGTCTTGCAGGTTGTTTTTCCAGTCGAGGAGCGTTTGTCCGAAGCCCTGGTTCTCGGCTCGGATCTTTTTCAGGGCTGTTTCGCTCCAGCTCGGATGATGGCCGTTAAAGAGGATGCGGGCGCCATCCGGATCCCTCTCAATCCATAGATTGTGCGCGCGAATGAAGGCCTCTATGCCATCGGCAGCGCGGCGGGTAGGGGCAAGTTTTTCACCAATTTCAGCCTGATAGCTACGCACAAGGGTGACAAAAACCGCAACGGCAATGCCTTCTTTGTTCTCAAAATGATGAAAGAGGCTGCCATTGGACATGCCCGCTGCTGCGCGGATCTCAGCGGTTGAAACCGCGTCATAGCCCCGCTCTGAAAAGAGTTTCTTTGCAGCTGCCACGCCGGCGGCGTAGGTTTTGTTTTCTCTGGTGGCCATAATATAGAGTATTGCTCTAACAGGAGCGTCATGCAAGACCGTGGCAATGGCTAGATTGCGGTGTACCTCGCGGCGATAGCCATCATCTGGCGGTAGGCTGCGTCGTCCGGTCCATCATAGGACATAAAGTAGCTGACGGTGATGCTGGTTCCTGGAAAGCGAAAGCAGGATGTGCTGAAGCCCGGGCCACTGCCATTATGCCCATAGTTCGTGCCGCTCAGATCTCCCATGATCCCTAGTCCATAGGCTGCCTCTGGATAGAGGGGGCCCGCATTCGACACTGGAACGAGCTGGCGGGCGAGCTTTGATACAAGGTCTGAGGTCATGAACTGCGCCGTGTCCTTGGCATTGCCACAGACCAGACCGTGCCAGACCCAGCCTGCTTCGTAACGAGGAAGGTCATCGGAAAACAGGCCGCTTGCGACATGTAGCGAGGGCGCGTCAAAACGTGAGGCAATCCTCTCGTTCACTAGGGTTGCGAAACTCATCCTACTTTCCAACTCGCAGATCCGCTTCAGCACCCAATAGCCTGGATTGGAGTAGGCCCAGCCCTGTCCTGGTTCGAACAAAAGCGATTGCCTCAACGTGTGTTGGGCGAACTCAGCGTCGGGCCAAGCGGTTCGACCGGCCTTCACGGATCTGTGGTACTCGGCGACGCTGAAGTAGTCGCGAAGGCCTGATGTGTGGGTTAACAGCTGCTGCAGGCTGATCTCATCGCCCCGCGGCAGCCAGCTTTTGTCCAACCAGTCTGAGGCAGGTCTATCAATTTCCAAGCCCAAATCGAGGATCAGAGCTGCGATGATCGTTTTGGTGATGCTGTAAAGGGGAAAGACCTCAGTTTCATTTTGTTGGAGTATTACTCCATTTTGGTCGATAACGCAGAAGGAATGATCCATGGTGGGTCTGATTTAGTGCTTTCGAATTAGACGCTGAGAAATTTGGGTCAGAATAAGGTAAAACATGGTTACGGGATGAATGGGAGAAAAATGCATGAAGCGGGCAGTCGTGGGCGACGTGACTTTGGTCGAAGAAGAACCGGGTATTGTTACGATCGACTATGGGACCGCCATAGCCACTGCTGAATTGGTGCAAGATGTCGTTGAACGATCCCAGGAAGAGTGGGGAGAAGGCCGCATTGCTGTCTTGGTGAAGG
Organism: Parvibaculaceae bacterium PLY_AMNH_Bact1; assembly: GCA_032881465.1. Lineage (NCBI taxonomy): Bacteria > Pseudomonadati > Pseudomonadota > Alphaproteobacteria > Hyphomicrobiales > Parvibaculaceae > Parvibaculaceae bacterium PLY_AMNH_Bact1. The sequence goes on along the minus strand of CP126168.1, from coordinate 3,363,856 downwards.
CAAAGTCTGCAACCGATCTGGCGAAAGTAGGTGCTGTGCTTTCCAAACATGATCTTGCCAGTTTTACAATTGCCAGCGCGATTCTCACTCCAGGCAAACTGACCCAATTGGTCGGTAATCTGTTCATGCAGTTCCAAAACAGTCCCTTTCCGCAGCGGCAATTTGTTGATGCTGAGGAGGCGCGGGCTTGGTTGAGGGACCAGGTGGCAAATGATCAAAGTGGACACCGCGTCGCCAACTAAGGCCACCAAAATGCGTGTAACGGGTTTTGGCGTAAGGTGTATTTCGTAAAGCCCAATAGGGAGGACGGTGTATGAGGCGGGTGACTTTGGTCGAGGGCGAGCTGGGGATCGTCACGCCTGGCAAGCTGGCTCACCTGATGGGTAATTTGTCTATGCGCGTTCAAACAAGCAGCTACCCGCAGCGTCAGTTCACTGATGCTAAGAAGGCGCTTACCTGGGTGAAGCATCAAGTCGCTCGGGAAGAAGCGCGGGGCTGAATCCTTCCGCGAGTTCTCCTAAATTGGACGCTCTTGCGAAGCGCTCTCAAAAACTAAGTAAAAGTACCAAAAACTGGCCCTCTCTGGGGCCTTGTTATTTGCCATGTCCCCCTGTCTTCGCTAAACACGGGGCCTATATTCCCAACGGTGTCGCACCCGGCGGAGGGGCCGGACGACACCTATCAAGGACAGAACCATGGCAGAAACGTCTGTGAAGGCACCTGGGCGCGCCCGGCCGCTGTCGCCCCATATGGGGATCTACCGGCCTATGCTCACTATGATGATGTCGATCGTGCATCGGATCACCGGGGGAGCTCTCTATTTCGGCACACTTCTTCTTGCCTGGTGGCTGATTGCTGCTGCGACGGGACCTGAGGCTTATGGCGTCTTTATGGATGTTGCGACCTCATGGTTCGGGCGCCTTGTTCTTATCGGTTATACATGGGCGTTGATCCACCACCTGCTGGGTGGCGTTCGCCACTTCATCTGGGACATGGGCAAGGGGTTTGAGCTTCGCACTGTTGAGTGGCTGGCACGGCTTACCTTGGCGGGCTCTTTGGTCCTTACGGTGGTTGTCTGGCTTGTTGCCTATGCCATGGCGGGGGTGATCTGAAATGTCTGATATGCGCACTCCTCTTTCCCGCGTTCGGGGCCATGGATCGGCAAAATCCGGCACAGATCACTTCTGGCTGCAGCGGCTTACAGCTGTCGCCAATGTTCCTCTGGTGATCTTTGCGCTCGCATCGGTTGTTGCCCTTGTGGGTGCCGACTATGCGACGGTCAAAGCCTATCTTTCCATGCCGGTGGTATCGATCCTCTTCCTGCTTCTCATTCTGTCGGGCGTCTATCACATGCGCATCGGCATGAAAGAGATTATCGAGGATTATGTGAATGGTGAGGGCATGAAGCTGCTCTCCATCATCGGCAATAATTTTTTCGCGGCAGTGGTCGGCCTTGCCTGCATCTATGCAGTGCTGAAGCTCGGCTTTGGCGGCTGATCCAGTAGGAGACGGCGATGAGCGCCTCGACAGAATATGAGTTTACAGATCACACATTTGATGTGGTTGTGGTGGGTGCCGGTGGTGCTGGTCTTCGCGCGACCTTGGGTTGTGCGCAGGCGGGCCTTAAGACCGCGAACATCACCAAGGTCTTCCCAACGCGCTCGCATACGGTTGCGGCGCAGGGTGGCATTTCCGCAGCGCTTGGCAATATGGGCCAGGATGACTGGAAGTGGCACATGTATGACACCGTAAAGGGGTCTGACTGGCTGGGCGACCAGGACGCCATTGAATATCTCTGCCGCAATGCACCGGAAGCCGTGTATGAGCTGGAGCACTTTGGCGTGCCGTTCAGCCGGACGGAAGAGGGCAAGATCTATCAGCGTCCTTTCGGTGGTATGACGACAGAGTATGGCAAGGGCATTGCGCAGCGCACCTGTGCGGCAGCTGACCGGACTGGTCACGCGATCCTGCATACGCTTTATGGTCAGTCGCTTCGTTATGATGCGGAGTTCTTCATTGAGTATTTCGCCATCGACCTCATCATGGATGATGAAGGTGCCTGTGTCGGTGTTGTTGCCCTGAAGATGGACGATGGCACGCTGCATCGTTTCCACAGCAATGAGACGATCATGGCAACTGGCGGTTATGGCCGGGCCTATTTCTCCGCCACATCTGCACACACGTGTACCGGTGACGGAAACGCGATGGCCCTTCGCGCTGGGCTGCCGCTTCAGGACATGGAGTTTGTGCAGTTCCACCCAACGGGCATTTATGGATCGGGCTGCCTGATCACTGAGGGCTCGCGTGGGGAAGGTGGCTATCTCGTCAATTCCGAGGGTGAGCGCTTTATGGAGCGCTATGCCCCATCGGCGAAAGACCTCGCGTCCCGCGATGTGGTCTCACGTTCCATGACCATGGAAATTCGTGAAGGGCGCGGCGTAGGCACAGAGAATGATCATATCTTCCTGCATCTCGACCATCTGGACCCGGATATCCTGGCAGCCCGTCTGCCAGGTATTTCTGAGTCTGCGCGCATCTTTGCAGGCGTCGACGTTACCAAAGAGCCGATCCCGGTTATTCCAACTGTCCACTACAATATGGGCGGCATCCCTACCAACTATCATGGGGAAGTCATCGCGGGTGATCCGAACGATCCGGAGAAAACGGTTCAGGGCCTTATGGCTATTGGCGAAGCGGCTTGTGTGTCGGTTCACGGTGCAAACCGCCTTGGTTCCAATTCACTTATCGACCTGGTTGTGTTTGGCCGGGCGGCCGGCCTTCGTGCTGGCGAGAAACTCACCGCAGGCGGACCAACCAAACCACTTCCGAAAAATGCGGGTCAGAACTCGATTGAGCGTCTTGATCACTTCCGCAATGCCAAGGGCAGCACGCCAACGGCAGAGCTGCGTGGTCGCATGCAGCGTGTAATGCAGAACAATTGCGCGGTCTACCGGACCGGCGATGTTCTGGAAGAGGGCGTGAAGCTCATGGAGCAGGTTCACGCGGGTTCAGAAGACATTGGTGTCACCGACCGGTCGCTCATCTGGAATTCCGATCTCATTGAAACGCTTGAGTTCGACAATCTCATCATTCAGGCCCGTGCCACGATGAATGGTGCGGATGCGCGGAAGGAAAGCCGTGGCGGCCACGCCCGGGAAGACTTCTCGACCCGAGATGATGAAAACTGGATGAAGCACACACTTTCCTGGGTGGATGATGCAAGGAACGTGACGCTGACCTATCGTCCTGTGCACACGTACACGATGACGAATGAAGTCGACTATATCGAACCTAAAGAGCGTGTCTATTAAGGCGGTAAGGAGAGACAGATGGTTGAACTAGCACTGCCTAAAGGCTCCAAGCCCACCAAAGGCAAAAAGCACGCCGCTCCTGCGGACGCGAAGAACCTGCGCACGTTCAAGGTTTACCGGTACGACCCAGATGCACAAGCGGACCCGAGCATTGATGAGTATCAGGTCGACATGGATTCCTGCGGACCCATGGTGCTCGACGCGCTCATCAAGATTAAAAATGAGACGGACCCGACGCTTACCTTCCGCCGGTCCTGCCGTGAAGGTATCTGCGGATCGTGTGCCATGAATATTGACGGCACCAACACGCTTGCCTGCACCAAAGGTATTGATGAGGTGAAGGGTGAGGTGAAGATCTATCCTTTGCCACACATGGATGTGGTGAAGGATCTGGTGCCGGATCTCACGAATTTCTATGCGCAGCATGCGTCCATTGAGCCCTGGCTCCAGACGACGTCTGTGCAGCCTGAAAAAGAGTGGAAGCAGTCAACGGAAGATCGCGAAAAGCTCGACGGTCTTTATGAGTGTATCCTCTGTGCATGTTGTTCCACGTCTTGCCCGTCTTACTGGTGGAATGGCGATCGCTATCTTGGGCCTGCTGTATTGTTGCAGGCCTATCGCTGGTTGATTGACAGCCGCGATGAGGCAACAGGTGAGCGTCTCGATAATCTGGAAGACCCGTTCCGGCTTTATCGCTGTCACACAATCATGAACTGCGCGAAGGCCTGCCCGAAGGGGCTCTCGCCCGCTAAGGCCATTGCCGAGATCAAGAAGATGATGGTCGAACGCCGCGTCTGATTGTTTCGCGTTCCAAGTTTCAAAGGCCGCTGCCTGACAAGGTTGGCGGCCTTTTTTGTTTGGGTGGCGTCGTTCGGACCTCCTCGGTTGGTCTCCTGACTTTCGCTCCAAATCTATGCGTCATTGCCGGACTTGTTCCGGCAATCCAGGGGCTTGGGGCACGGTGGGCATTTCCTTGCCCTGGATACCCGGGACAAGCCCGGGTATGACGGCTGAGTGTGTGGGAAAAACGGCGGATCAGCCTTCCCGCCTTGACGCAGCCCTGAGAATCGGGGGTCCTGTTCAAAACGGTCATTTTGGACGGAGCCCATGGGCCTTCTCGCCGCCATCGTAGAACTGATTGACGATCTGATCGCAGACGTTACGCGCATTGGCCGACATGTTTGGCAATCGCCTGTTCCCTATCTCGGTTTTGGCTTTAGCGCTGTCATTGTCACCTGGCTGCTGTTGGGGCGCGTTCCAGACTCCGAAAATGACTTTCTCTCAGTCGCATTCTGGAGCGAAAATCCGGAAGGCATGCGCAATCTTCTTTGGTCACTTGCGACTGTCGCTGCAGGTGCGGCAGGTCTTTATGGTCTATCGCTCGCAGCGCGAAGAACGAAAGCTTTGGATGAGCAGGCTAGGATTGCCGAAGACAATCGTAGAATCGCTGAACAAAACCGAAGGCTTTCAGAGCAAGCGCAGATCACCGATCGGTTCACAAAAGCGGTGGAGCAGCTGGGTAGCGAAAACGATGCTGTGCGCTATGGTGCGGTGTATGCATTGGAACGCATTGCAAAAGATAGTGAACGCGATTTTGACACTGTTGTGTCAACGCTTGCCGCGTTTGTTCGCCACCAGGCACCTTTGTCGACCCAAACTGAAGTTGGCGCATCGCCACCTATTGATGTCGTTGCGACTCTTGCTGTTCTTGCCCGGATATTGCGGAAAGATCATCCTCTTCGCAAATCGGGAGGTATAGATTTGCGGGCAACTAATCTTAGAGGTTTGGATCTGCCGCGCGCCGATCTTTCTGGTTTCAGCCTTGAAAGATCAAATCTGGAGGATGCGCGCCTCTGGTATGTCGATCTTTCAGACGCGCGTTTGTCATTTGCTAAGCTCAACTCGGCGAGGCTCTGGCGTGCAAAGCTTAATGAAACATGGTTGTTCGGCACAGAATTGAGATACGTGGATTTAGAAGATGCTGACATGACAGGTGCAGCTTGTGCGGGGATGAAAATTGATGGTGCTGACTTTCGTAACGTCGAAGGCATGTCCCAACATCAGTTTTCCACCGCCCGATATGGTTCTGCGGCCCCGCCATTGAATGTACCTGAAGGAATCACTCTACCGGAGCCGACAGAAGACTCTGACTAAATACTTGTCTGAAGCTCTATCGCCAAGGCGGTGCGCTGCTTTAAGGCATTGATACTTTGTCTGCAGCAGTTGAGAAAAACAGCGGTTCTCGGCGAAAATCAAATGCACAGCTTGCATGGGGTTTTGGGTGGGGTAGAGTGAATCTTAAACGGGGTATGCAACATAGGAGCCTGGCGACGTGAACCAGATACAACGCCTTTTCGGCGCAACGCTACTTACTCTTGGAACGATGGGTATTGCCGCCGCACCTGCGAGCGCTGCTGAATATATTGGGACGATTGAACCCAATGACATTTTGCAGATGCTCAAAGACAATGGGTATGATGATGCGCATATCGCGGATACTGATTACGAGGATCTCCCGATCCTGAACTTCAAGCTCGCTGACTCAAACGCCGTCATCTATTTCTACGAATGCGGCAAAACAGGCAAGGCATGTGAATTTCTGCAGCTTTATGTGGGCTGGTCCATGGACAATCGTCCAAGCTACAAAGCCATCAACGACTTCAATGCGGGCGAGCGCTTCAGTCAGGCTTACATCGATGATGAGAATGATCCCGTGATTGAGCAATGGGTCACGCTTGAAGGCGGCATCTCTGATGTGAACTTCATCAATACGGTCGCAACCTTTGGAGAAGTGGTCGACAAGTTTGAAGACCTGATTGAATGGGAAGGATAAGCCTCCTTCATTTTGGTGATCGAGACGCCCCGGCCTTTGATGAGGCCGGGGCGTTTTCGTATCTGCTGACAAAAGCTGTCAGGACAGGCACTGTCTGCCGGTGTTGTTTGCTTGTTCGACATAGAAGTGTTTGCCATCCTTGCGGGGCATCCGAACAACAAGAAGGGAAGACCCGATGATTGATCACGTTGGCATTAGTGTCTCGGACTTTAAACAGTCAAAAGAGTTCTATCGGCTGGCCTTGAAGCCACTTGGCTATGATTTGATTATGGAGATGCCGGAGGTCGGCCCGTTTGCCGGATTTGGCGAAAATGGGAAGCCTGACTTTTGGATTGAGCAGGGCGCTCCCGCACCGAAGCTCCATGTGGCCTTGTTGGCGAAAGACAGAGCGACGGTTGATGCGTTTTACGAAGCAGCGATTGTGGCGGGCGCGAAGGATAATGGTGCGCCAGGGCTTCGTCCGATCTATCACGAGCATTACTACGGTGCGTTTGTGCTCGACCTTGATGGCCACAATATCGAAGCGGTTTGTCACAACGCTGAATAGACTCTGGCCTGAATAGATTTTGGTCGGAACAATAGTCTGCCTTATCCAATCACTTGTGTGTTCGCGACCTGGTGAATGTTGACCTTTGGCGGTGTTGAGGAGAGTTCGCCAGCGGCAGTCATAAATTCCAGGCAATAGGCTTGAGCAAAGTGAAAATCGACCGCTGCCTGGTCCTTCCATTCTTCATAGAAAAGGAAGGTGCCTGGTGCCATGGCGTCTTCGTAGTACCCATAGTTGAGGCAGCCTTCTTCCTTGCGGGAGAGGGTGACTTGTCGCTCTGCCACAGGGCGGAAGGCGTCGATCTTGTCTGCGGCAATGGCTGCCTGTCCGGTAATGACGATCATTTGCTGTCCTCCTCATCGGTCAATTGTCCTACCTCACCCTAGCAAAACTGCGGGTCTTTTCAGATATTTCGATTTTCTGGAGAATTGGGGTTGAAATCTCATTATAATTCTATAATTATCAAAATATGGAAATGATGAACGCGATAGAAGCACTTGGCGCTTTGGCTCAGGAAACCCGGTTGGAAATTTTCCGTACGCTGGTGCGTGCCCACTCACCAAATGCCGATGAGGCGGGATTGCCCGCTGGCGGCCTGGCAGAGCAATTGGGTGTCGCTGCTCCCACACTTTCCTTTCATTTGAAGGAGCTCACGCGGGCGGGGCTTGTCTCTGCGCGGCGTGACGGGCGCTCGATCATTTACACAGCAAATCTCGGCGGCATGCGTGCCCTTGCCGATTACCTATTGGAAGATTGTTGTCAGGGCGCGTGTGCGCCGTCGTTAGAGGAAACAGGAACATGAAGAGATTACATGTAAGCTTTGGTGTTGCAGATCTGGAAAAGTCTGTGGCTTTCTATTCGACGCTCTTTGGACAGGAGCCGACCACTCAAAAAGATGACTATGCGAAATGGATGCTTGATGACCCACGGGTGAATTTCGTTCTTGAAGCGGGAGCAGAACAATCTGGCTTTAATCATGCGGGCATTCAGGTGGAGAGCGAAGAAGAGCTTGCGCCCCTGTTTGACCAGCTCAAGCAGGCTGAAGGTCCCTATTTGCCGGAAGGTGTCACCACCTGCTGCTACCATAAATCGGAGAAAAGCTGGACCACTGATCCTGACGGCGTTGCGTGGGAAGCGTTCTTTACACACCATCAGACGGAAGAACGCGGCACGGGCATTAGTGTTGAACCAGTCTCTCCCGAAGTCACTGAGACGCCAACTCCTGTGACCGGAGCCGCGGGTTGTTGCTGAGCGATGAGTGAGGTGCCTGTGTTGCATTTTGATACGCCAGACGCGTGGCGTGGAACGGAGATCCAATCAGACACTGCCTGGGTCTACCAATTGAGCGTGGCGGACATCGATGAGTTGTCCGCCGCACTTGCCGTTGCCTGCTCTACGGGAAAGGACATGGATGCCTGGAATGTGGAGGATTTTCCGCTTCCCAGTCTAGGGAAGAAAATTCACTCTTGGATGAGTGAACTTAACCTAGGCCGCGGGTTCCAGCTTGTTCGTGGATTTCCAGTTCGCGAATACAGCAAGGAAGATTGCGAGCTTGTTTACTGGGGTATCGGTCTTCACATGGGCGAGGCGGTTCCTCAAAATACCGATGGTGATCTGCTGGGTCATGTGCGTGATGTGGGTGCAGATCCAAACGCCTATGGTGTGCGCTTATACAAAACGCGAGTAGAGCAGGATTTTCATACAGACGGTGCAGACATTATTGGCCTGTTTTGTTTGCGGGGCGGACGTAGCGGTGGCGTGAGCCGGATTGTGAGTTCTGTGACTATATACAATGAGCTGGTGAAACAACGACCGGACCTCGCCACGGTTCTTCGAGAGACGTTTCCGTTCGACACGCAAGGGCAACAAAAGCCTGGGCAGCAGCCTTGGTTTGATTTCCCTATATGTCATGAGGACCAAGGGCGGCTTCGGACCTTTTTCATCCCCTGGTACATTCGTGAATCGCAAGTACATGAAGGCGCTCCCCAGTTAAGCGCGGACCAGATTGCGTGTGTGGAAATGATTGAGAAGATAGCCAATCGTGAGGATTTCTATCTTGATATGCATTTTGAGCCAGGCGATATGCAATTCCTCAAGAATGCTGCGATTCTCCACAAACGTACCGAATATGAAGATTGGGATGAGCCGGAAGAGAAGCGTCATTTGTTGAGGTTGTGGCTCACCTCCCATCAGTTTTCGCTGGGCGATGAGATGCTGAGGAAGGGGATTTCGTAGTAGATGTTCAGGCCTGCAGGGTCCGGCACCTACTGAATTGTCACTAAAACGTAAAATGTCCATGAAATCGTCTGCGGACATATATCTGTTTCCTAAGGGAGGTACCATGTCGGGTCATTCCACGATCTACAATGTTCTTTTTCTATGCACCGGCAACTCCGCACGCAGCCTGCTTGCAGAGGCCTATCTCAATTCCATTCCCGGCATTCCCTTTCGAGGATATTCTGCGGGAAGTCACCCCACGGGTGCGCCGAACGATGCAGCACTTGAAACGCTCAAGACAGCGAAGATCTCTGTCGATGGTCTGCGCTCGAAGTCGTGGGACGAGTTTGCTGTGGACGGTGCGCCGAAGATGCATTTTGTCTTTACGGTTTGTGACAACGCCGCTGGCGAAGTCTGTCCTATCTGGCCGGGTCAGCCTATGAGTGCACACTGGCCTTTTGAAGACCCTGCCGCCTTTGTTGGCCCAGAGGTGGAAAAGCGCGCCGTCTTCCTGGATGTGTTACGTCAGATCAAAGCGCGGATTGATATCTTCGTGAACCTGCCGATGTCCAGTCTGGATGAGCTGGCGCTGCAGCGCGAGTTGGACAAGATCGGCAAGGCCTCCACAGATCAGAAGAACGAAAGCGCTTAGCTCCAAAAAAGAAGAAGGCACTATGTCTGAAAGTTCTGCTCAACGTTTATCATTTCTTGACCGGTATCTCACGCTTTGGATCTTTGTTGCGATGGGTATTGGGACCGCTGCGGGAACCATCATCCCCGGTGTGCCTAGTTTGATAGATTCGATGACTATCGGGTCCACAAATTTGCCGATTGCGATAGGCCTCGTCCTCATGATGTATCCGCCCCTTGCGCGGGTGAAGTATGAGGAACTGCCGCGTGTCTTCGAAGACCGGAAAGTGTTGCTGCTGTCACTGGTGCAGAACTGGGTGATCGGACCGGTGCTGATGTTTGTGCTGGCGGTTGTTTTTCTGAGCGACCAGCCGGAATATATGACCGGGCTCATCATTATCGGTCTGGCACGCTGCATTGCCATGGTCATCGTCTGGAACCAGTTGGCACGGGGCAGCAATGAATATGTGGCAGGACTGGTCGCCTTCAACTCCATCTTCCAGCTGGTCTTTTTCAGTGTCTATGCCTGGTTCTTTCTCAGTGTGCTGCCCCCTTTGCTTGGGCTTGAGGGGCAGGTTCTCAATATCAGTTTCGACACGATTGCAGGTGCCGTCCTGCTCTATCTTGGTGTTCCTTTTGCCGCCGGTTATCTGACGCGGCGTGTTCTGCGCGCCCGAAAGGGCGACGAATGGTATGCGGAAAAATTCCTCCCGCGTATCGGCCCTATCACGCTGACAGCGCTCCTGTTCACGATCCTGATCATGTTTGCGATGAAAGGGGAGGCCGTGCTGGAGCTCCCGCTGGATGTCCTGCGCATCGCGGTGCCGCTGGCTATCTATTTTCTTGTCATGTTCGCGGTCAGTTTCGCGATGGGCAAGGCTCTCGGTGCGGATTATGAACGGACCACGTCCTTGTCTTTCACGGCGGCCTCGAACAATTTCGAGTTGGCCATCGCGGTGGCCATCGCGGCATTCGGGATCGCGTCGCCGGTGGCCTTTGCCACGGTTGTCGGGCCGCTGGTCGAAGTGCCGGTGCTGATCGGTCTGGTGAGCGTGGCGCTGTGGCTGAAAAGACGCTGGTTTGCGGCAGAAAAGCCTATTTCTGTCCCTCAAGGTGGTGACTAGACCGGCCGGCATGAGAAGGGCTGAAGGCGTGATTGCCGCTACGGCTACCGCTCCTCCCTGCCTTCATTCGCAATATCCTCGACAATTGCTCCCGGTGGGGCTTGCGAGCCCTCACCCAGAGCGCTAAGCAACGGGCAGGATTTTGCCCGATTGCCGGGCCCCAGGGCGGGAGTAGACTAATGACCATGGACCTTCACCACTTTATCAACGGCGCGAAAGTCGCTGGCACAAGCGATCGGACGCTTGGTGTCTTCAATCCGAATACGGGTGAGGTTACCGCTCAGACGCCACTTGCGAGCGCAGATGAAGTGCGGGCGGGCATTGCATCATCCGCTGCTGCGTTTCCGGGCTGGGCCGCTACAAACCCGCAGCGTCGCGCGCGGGTGATGTTCGACTTCAAACGCCTGCTCGAAGACAATATGAATGAGCTAGCCGAAATGCTCTCGTCTGAACATGGCAAGGTTATCGCCGACAGTAAGGGCGACATTCAGCGTGGTCTGGAAGTGATTGAGTTTGCCTGTGGCATTCCGCACCTCCAGAAAGGCGAGTTTACCGAAGGCGCAGGCCCTGACATCGACATGTACTCCATGCGTCAGCCTTTGGGCGTGTGTGCCGGTATCACCCCGTTCAACTTCCCGGCCATGATCCCCATGTGGATGTTTGGTGTAGCGATTGCCTGCGGCAACACATTTGTCTGCAAGCCATCTGAAAAAGATCCAAGCGTGCCTTTGCGCCTGGCAGAACTTTTCATGGAAGCAGGTGCACCCGCTGGTGTCCTTAATGTTGTGAATGGGGACAAGGAAGCGGTCGATACGCTTTTGACTGATCCGCGGGTTGAAGCCATTAGCTTTGTCGGTTCTTCTACGATTGCGGAATATATCTACGCAACAGGTGCTGCCCACGGGAAGCGTGTGCAGGCTATGGGTGGCGCGAAAAATCACGCCATCATCATGCCGGATGCTGACCTTGACCGAGTTGTGGATGATCTCATCGGTGCAGGCTATGGCTCTGCTGGTGAGCGCTGTATGGCGCTTTCAGTTGCTGTGCCAGTGGGCAAGGAGACGGGCGACCGGCTTATTGAGAAACTTATTCCGCGCGTTGAAAGTCTGAAAGTTGGTCTCTCGACAGATGCGGACGCAGACTATGGACCGATGGTGACCGCTGAACAGCGCGATAAGGTTGCTGGCTGGATCGATCGCGGTGTTGAGCAGGGCGCAGATCTGCTCGTTGATGGTCGCGGTTTTGAGCTTCAAGGTTATGAAGATGGTTTCTTTATCGGTGGCTCGCTGTTCGACAATGTGACGCCTGATATGGACATCTGGAAAGAAGAGATTTTCGGGCCGGTTCTCTCTGTTGTGCGGGCTGAGACATTTGAAGAAGCTGCGGAACTGCCGAGTGCACACCAGTATGGCAACGGAGTTGCGATCTTTACCCGTGATGGGGACGCAGCGCGCAGCTTCGCATCGAAAGTGAATGTGGGCATGGTGGGCATTAATGTGCCGATTCCTGTGCCCCTTGCGTACCATTCGTTTGGCGGCTGGAAACGGTCTGCCTTTGGTGACACGAACCAACACGGCACAGAGGGTGTGAAGTTCTACACCAAAGTGAAGACGGTCACGTCTCGCTGGCCAACCGGTGTGAAAGAAGGCTCCAGCTTCGTGATCCCTACGATGAAGTAAGCTCAAGGGAACAAAAGGCAGTTGGAGTTCGGAATTGGCTCTAGGTAAATGACGGGAGTGCTCCTACATAGGGAGCACTCCTTTTTTGTGGTGGTGTGCCCATGTCTGACGCTCAAATCGATCTTGATGCCTATTTCGCCCGTATCGGCTATGAGGGCGGCCGCGAGCCGACACTGGAGAATTTGACGGCGATCCAGTTTGCTCATGCCACCTCCGTTCCGTTTGAAAATTTGAGCATTCTGTTCGGGCGGGGTGTGCAGCTTGATCTTGCCACATTGCAGAGCAAGATCGTTGGCGCCTGTCGCGGCGGATATTGCTTCGAGCAGAATGGGCTCGCGCTCGCCGCTCTTCGTCAATTGGGCTTCCAGGCGACGGGCTTAATCGGGCGCGTCCGGTGGATGGTGGCGGATGAAGTTGCCGCGCCGCTCACACATATGCTGATCCGCGTTGATTTTGAGGATGGGACATACATTTACGATGGTGGGTTTGGCGGTATTCGCCTGACAGGCGTGTTGAAGCTTGTCCCTGATCTTGTTCAGCAGACGCGGCATGAAGATCACCGCATCGTTCAGAATGGCGAGAACTACACCATCCAGGCTGATCTGGGGAAACAGTGGGCGAATGTGTGTGTGTTTACGCTGACGCCGCAATCGCCCGTCGACTACGAACTATCGAGCTGGTACACGTCGACCCATCCTGAGTCTCTCTTTACCAACAACCTGATTGTGGAACGCCCCTCCGCTGAGGCGCGGCGGATGATTTTCAACAACACATTTGTTGAACGTAAACAGGGTGAAGATCAGACCGTCCATGAGATCGCAGATGTCGAAGAGATGGTCGCGCTGCTGGATCAGCATTTTGGGTTGCCCGTTGAAACAGATGAGCAGCGAAAAATTCTGGAACGGTTCCTCACCCCTTCAGCTTTGTAGGCGTCCGAAAATGGCGAGCGTTCCGTCCGCTCTATCCATATATCCAGCGGGTGACCAGAACAGGAGTAAGACGCATGAGCCAGAAAGAAAAAGCCGAACGTTTAAAGGCGCTTCACACACAGGATAAGCCTCTTGTCATCCCAAACCCGTATGATCGGGGCACGGCGCGTCTTCTTGAGGGGCTGGGGTTTGAGGCGCTTGCGTCGTCAAGTGCCGGGTATGCCTACTCTATCGGTACACTGGATAACCGGGTGGGGCGTGAGGTTATGCTTGCGCATATTTCGCAGATTGTTGAAGCAACCTCTTTGCCAGTGAATGCGGACATGGAAAATGGCTGGGGTGACGCGCCCGAAGCAGTGGCTGAAACGATCCGGCTTGGCATTGCTGCCGGGCTTGCGGGCGGATCCATTGAAGACATGACGCCGGAGCGTTTGCTCTATCCCCTCGACATGGCAAAGGCTCGGATTGAAGCTGCTGCCGAGATGGCGCACAGCGGCGAGGTTTCTTTTGTTCTGACGGCGCGCGCCGAGAACTATCTCGTGGGTGATCGGAATCTCAACGCTGTCATCGAACGGTTGCAGGCCTACCAGGAAGCAGGTGCTGACGTGCTTTATGCGCCAGGTCTGACAGATATTGATGAGATTTCAGAGCTGGTGCGCTCGGTTGACCGCCCGGTCAATGTGCTGGCGGGCCTGCCGGGCCATACGCTAACCGTTGATCAGCTGGCCGCTGTTGGCGTTAAGCGGATCAGTACCGGAAGTGCCCTGGCGGCCGCGGCGCTTGGTGGGTTTTTGAAAGCCGCCAAAGAGATTAGAGATCAGGGAAGCTTCACCTTCACAAATGATGATCCTCCTTATGGCGATCTCACAAAACTTCTTGGCTAGTCGTTTTCAGAGGCAGGTACATCGGCGGTTGGATCGAACCGCCATTTGCGGCTGATGGCTGCTTCCAAGTCGATATTATTCTGTTGTGCGAACAGGAGGATGTGGCCCAGTAGATCCGCTGTTTCGTCTGACATTTCATGGTGCAGATCTTGTGCTGATTTGCCTTTTCGTCGTCCGTGTCCTGCCCATTTCATCCAGGCTTGTGTGAGCTCACCGAGCTCTTCCTGCATTTTGAGGGTGAACCACTCTTCAGTCCGGCTGATGTCATTGTCGGCGGCATATTTTTTTGATGCCTGTTCAAATCGCGCGGCGAGAGATATGAGTGAGGTCACGGCATTTGCTCCTTTTGCCCTGAAGGGTAGCAAAGGCGATGTGTTCTTGAAATGTTCTTTTTTCGGATTCTCACGCTTTAGATGACAGACGGCCCGGTTCAGAAATATCGCGCACTGACGGATGGGGGGGACATTGCCCATGATCCGGCGCAGGAACGTGCCGTGCGCAATCTGCAGAGATTGCACGATGCACTGAGTGATTGGCGTCCCGGCCTGAAGACCGGTCGCCTTCGGTTTTTTGGCCTGGGTCAGCCTGTCAGTCCGCCAGAGGGCATCTATCTTTGGGGCGACGTGGGCCGGGGCAAATCCATGTTGATGGACATGTTCTTTGAAACAGCGCCCGTTGCCCAAAAACGCCGGGTGCATTTTCACGAGTTCATGGCGGAGACCCATGAGCGGATCTTCGCATGGCGCAGACAAGAGAAAGCAGGGACGGCCAAGGGGGATGATCCGATCCTGCCTGTCGCTTCTCAAATCGCGCGGGAAGCGACATTGCTCTGTTTTGATGAGTTTCAGGTTCACGATATCGCGGATGCTTCGATCCTTGGGCGTTTGTTTACCCGCTTGTTTGAGCTGGGTGTGATTGTTGTCGCTACATCCAACAGGGCGCCGTCGGGCCTCTATGAAGGGGGACTAAACCGTCACCGGTTCCTGCCATTCATTGATCTTGTGGAAGAGGCCATGGAAGTAGTGCCGCTCGACAGCGACACGGATTACCGACTCGATCGGATGAATGGAATGCCGGTCTATTACGTGCCGCTCGACATGGGGGCGGACCGCAAAATGAATGCCTGTTTCGATAGTCTGACAAACAGTCTTAAACCCAAGCCCCGCACGCTTGCGGTGAAGGGGCGGGCTGTTGAGGTGCCGCAAGCAGTGCATGATGTTGCGCGCTTCAGCTTTGCAGATCTCTGCGCGAAGCCTTTGGGGGCTGCTGACTATCTGAAGATCGCGGAGTGTTTTAGGACGGTCTTCATTGACCATATTCCTGAACTCAGTGCAGCGAATAGAAATGAAGCCAAACGTTTCGTCACGCTCATAGATGCCTTCTATGAAAGAAAGGTGCGGCTGGTAGCCTCTGCTGCCGTTGAGCCTCAGGCGCTTTACAAAAGCGGTGATGGTAGCTTTGAGTTTGAGCGGACCGCCTCAAGGCTGATGGAGATGCAGAGCGCAGACTATCTGGATGCGCATAATCCGTGACTTTGCCGCTGGCGCGGCGGCCCCAAGCTCAACAAATTAATTGGTTCCCTCAGTTGCTCGTATTCGGGGCAGGCTCTTTCCATATTCATACAAACTGTATGGGAGGGTGAGATGAGTGAGAGAGCGATAAACCTGCAAGAGTCGGCGAAGAGGCCGTGGCGGTTTGTGCGTCTGACAGGCTTTGCCGCCGTGGGACTAGTGCTCACCGTCCTTGTGGGGGGCATGGTGTTCCAGCGGATTGGAGAGATGCGGGCGGCGTCTCTCTACCCCGCGCCCGGTGAGTTTTATGACGTAGGTGACGTCTCCCTTCACATGGTTTGCCGCGGCAAGGGTGATCAGACAGTGTTGCTCTCATCTGGCATGGGCAATCCGGCATCCAGCTGGCGGCCCCTTGAGAGACTGCTGACGCCTGACTTCCGTGTTTGCTCCTATGACCGGGACGGTTTGGGGTGGAGCGACGACAGCGGCGCTCCGAGAGATGCGGGGGTCGCCAGTGATCGTCTGGCCCGTCTACTGGACGCTGCCTCGATCACGGGTCCGGTCATCCTGATTGGTCATTCCTATGGGGGCGTTGTCGCCCGTGTGTTTGCGAAAGACCATCCGTCACGGGTGTCGGTTCTAGTTTTGCTGGATTCAAGTCATGAGGACATGGGGGAGCGCTTTCCGCCATTTGCACAAGAAGGTTTCCGGGACCTGCTGAATGGATTCCAGCTGGCACCCTGGCTCAATATGATTGGGGTGCCGCGCGCTTTTGATCTGTTCGCTCCCGCCATTGATGGTCTGGAAGGAGCGGACTATGAGCAATCACTGGCACTCTTGAATTCCATCTCTCATATGCGTGGCACGGCGGAAGAAGCGCGAGGCTGGGAGAGGTCGGCTGTTGCTGGGCGCAAGGTGGCCGAAGAGGGATTGGGAGAGCTTCCGCTGGATGTGTTTGTTGCGGGCGCTTGGCCTGACGAGATGCTCCCGAGCTGGACGGAAATGCAATCTGAGTTGTCTGCACTTTCCACAAACGGACGGTTTTATCTCGTGGCTGAGGCAAACCATCCTCAGATTGGGATGTCTGATCAGTTTGTTCCATTGGTGGTCGAGGTTGTGCGTCGTCGGGCGGCGGCATTGGATCCTGAAGCGCAGCAATAAAAAAGGCGGCCAAAAGCCGCCCTTTAAAATCTCGTTGCTCTCGCGCTTAGTTCGCGACAGGCTCAGGCAGGATCACTGCACCATCTGTTCGTGTGCCCGGTAACGCCTTTGGCTCTGCGCTGGCGAGCTGCTGGGTGGTGCCAGCTTCCGCATATCTCGATCCGTCTCTGCGGGTGGTCAGCTCATAGGACCAAGACTGCCCGTAGGAGGCCTGTAGCATGCCAAACGCAACTGGCTGTCTCTTCCGCTCTTTCGGTTCCGCGCTCGCTGTTTCCAGCGCAAAACGGTCACGGGCGATCCCGCGATCGATAGGGGCAAAGCCCAGTGCAATCAGGTCTGCTTCTGAAGAAATTTCAGTGTCTGTGTCAGCTGCTGCGATTGTTGTTGTTGACCCTTGGCCCTCGTTAAAGAGCGCTACGACGCCTTCGAAATCGTTCTGCGTCGCGCTGTCGCTATGGTCAACGCAGAAATCGCGTTCAGAACGTAGCATCGCTTCCAGGATCCTGCAGTCCTTGCCGGTTGCTGCTGACAAAGCATGCTCTGTCAGATCCTGACCGGACATGAAGGTCGACACGAGACCTGCGATGGATGCGACTTCGCCGATTGTCAGCGCCCCAATAATGGGCGATGCACATCCCGATAGCATAAGACCTGCAGCCATAGTGGCGGCGATCCCTGACTTTCGGATACGGCTTCTTTTGGTTGCTGGTTGTTGGATCTGATGATCCAAGGTGGATGAGCTTATCGCTTCATCACCAATCTGCGTATTTAACCCCTTTGGCATCACTGCCTACCCCACTAACTCACGCTGCTGAACACATTCGGGCGCCTCTATGACCCGTTGGCCTTCCGTTCAGCTGCTACTCCGCATCCTGTTTAAAGCGGTTACTCAAACCTTTGGCGTCGGACCGATCATTGGCGGTTTGCCCGCTCTCTTCCCCCGATCAACCCGCGTCCAACTTTCTGGACCCTGATAGATTGCGCTTTCGTCGTGGGTGAGTCAAATCTTCGAACTTGTTTTGATTAACGCTAAAAACAGGCGAAAAAGCTCGGCTCCCGGAGGGGTTTTTGTCCTGATTTCGGTGGCCGCCGTCTTTCAGACGCCAGAACGTTGCCCCGACACGAGATTCACGCTACTAGGCACCCTAACAACTCGTTTTCTTAACTTTAAAAGGCGGCGCTTCTTGCAGTGGCTGCCCATGCGATATCCCGGAGGCATCAACTATGGCACGCAAAAAAATCGCTCTTATCGGTGGCGGTCAGATCGGCGGAACCTTGGCTCATTTGGCCGGACTGAAGGAGCTTGGTGACGTTGTCATTTTTGACATTGTCGACGGGGTGCCGCAGGGCAAGGCGCTTGACCTTGCTGAGAGCTCACCTGTTGACGGCTTTGATGCAGCGTTGAAGGGCACAAGCTCCTATCGCGATATCAAAGGTGCTGATGTTGTGATTGTGACTGCGGGCGTGCCTCGCAAGCCTGGCATGAGCCGTGATGATCTTCTGGGCATTAATCTGAAAGTTATGCAGCAGGTTGGTGAAGGTATCGGCAAGCACGCGCCAAACGCCTTTGTGATCTGCATCACGAACCCGCTGGATGCGATGGTTTGGGCACTGCGCCAGTTCTCTGGTCTTCCCGCGAACAAAGTCGTTGGTATGGCAGGTGTGCTCGACTCAGCCCGCTTCCAATACTTCTTGTCTGAAGAGTTCAATGTTTCTGTCAAGGACGTGAATGCGTTTGTTCTTGGTGGTCATGGTGACACGATGGTGCCGCTGCCTCGCTACTCAACAGTCGCTGGCATTCCTCTTCCTGACCTTGTGAAAATGGGTTGGACGACTAAAGAGAAGCTGGCTGAGATCATTCAGCGGACACGCGATGGCGGCGCCGAGATTGTTGGTCTTTTGAAGACAGGGTCTGCCTATTACGCACCAGCGGCATCAGCTATCGCGATGGCTGAAAGCTATCTGAAAGATCAGAAGCGCGTACTACCATGTGCCGCCCACCTAAACGGCGAGTTCGGCCTTAAAGATATGTATGTGGGTGTGCCAACGGTAATTGGTGCCGGTGGGATTGAGCGGATCGTTGAGATCAATCTGAATGCCTCAGAGAAGAAGCAGTTTGATAAGTCGGTCGGCGCAGTGAAGGGCTTGGTTGACGCCTGCAAAAAAATCAATCCTGCTGTTGCGAAGCTCGCTCCCGCAAAGGGCCGTAAGAAGAAATAGATCTCAGTCAGTCTGAGTTTTGAAAACGGGGCCTTTGGGTCCCGTTTTTTTTATGACCTGGCCCTCAATTTCTTTTTGGTATTGACACTATTTGTGTCAATATATTGATCTGGGTCAATATGACAGTGGGGGCTGAGAGAATGAAGCGCGTTTTATTGGTTGGTGTGGGGGCCATCCTGGTGCTTGGAATGCTGGTGGCTGTTGGTTTGAGAATTCCAGCGATCCAGGACGTAGTTCTAGAGCGCGGCGTCAATGCGGTGGTGTCCGCAGACCCGATCGACCTGTCTGATTCAGACAGCCTGACGCTTATTTTCTGCGGGACTGGCGGGCCTTTTCCCGATCCTGACCGTGCCGGGCCTTGTACCCTCGTCGCGGCCGGTGGGCGCGTCTTCCTTGTTGATAGTGGAACGGGTGGGGCGCAACGTTTGCAGCAGCTGCGTGTGCCGATGGAGCGTCTTGAGGGTGTGCTTTATACCCACCTGCATTCAGACCATATTGCAGGGCTGGGTGATATTGCGATGAACAGCTGGGCAGCTGGTCGGACGTCGCCGCTGGAGCTCTATGGCCCTCCTGGTGTGGAAGAGCTCGCCAACGGCACTTTCAATGCTTTTGGGATCGACAGCAAATCCCGGATTGATCATCACGGTGAAGAGGTTTTTGCGCCGCAAGCTCAGGCAATCAGCTCAACTTCTTTTGTTGTGCCCAGTCGTGATGAGACCGTCACTGTTATTGAAGATGGTGATCTGAAAATCACAGCGTTCAAGGTTGATCATGTGCCGCTGGAAAATGCTTATGGCTACCGGATCGACTTTAGAGATCGCTCTGTCGTGTTCTCGGGAGATACGGTGCGAGACCAAAATATGGTCCGCTTTGGGGCGGATGCAGATGTCATGGTGCATGAGGTGATGGGGATGGCGAACATTCATACGATCATTGGTGCCCTTCGGAACAGCGGTCAGTCAACCACGGCAAAGATTCTGACAGATGCGTCTGAGGTCCATACCTCACCTGTTGATGCCGCGGAGATTGCCAATGAGGCGAATGCTGAGCTGCTTATCTACAATCATATTGTGCCGCCGATGCCGCTTGGCGTAATGGAAGGCATCTTCATGCGCGGCGTATCTGACGTGAGGTCCGCAGGGGTTCTCCTGGGGTATGATGGGTTGCGGGTTCATCTCCCGGCTGGCTCGGATGAGATCGACTATGGCGGGTTGTAGGGATTTTATAAAGTAAACTGATCCGCTCACTTTTATGTGATCGGGTTTTGCCTACTTTTTTGTAAGTTAATGGTGGCACCCCCTTTCCAAACGCACTCACTGGCTTATCGTTGTCCCTACTGAAAATGGGGTCGGGACTGAAAATGGGGTCGGGACTGAAAATGGGGTCGGCAAAATCGTCATGGGCGTTGATTTAGGCAATCTGGGCGTTGATCAGGAGGCTGTGCGGGAAAAGGTCAGGAAGGCTGTCTTCCGACTTATGCACGATGATCGGAAGATCCCTGATCCGAAAAATCTCTCCGAGAAATCGGGTGTGTCGGAAGCTGTCATCAATCAGATCTATCCAACGATTGAAGATTTGGCAGTTGATATCACTGATGTGTTGGATGCCAACCTGGCGCCTCAATATGAAGCATTTCCTGAGCCAGGGGACCTCTCAGGCATGCTTGCTACGCTGGTCGAGATCAGGATCAATCTCTACGAAGAGACGGCATTTGTTCGGACCTATGCGGAGGCTTCTGAGCACATGTTCCCTAGAATCCGCGAAAAACGCGCAATCAGGGACGGTCTGTTTCGCGCACGTATTTTCGAGATGTTGCAGCCTCACTTTGGTCAAAAGACAGATGACATGGCGGCGCAGGTTGAAGCGCTGGTCAGTTGGGAATTCTGGCGTCATATGCGAAATATCCAGAGATTGAGCGAAGAGAAGACGCGCAGGATTATCGGCGACCTTGTCCAAAGGGTGGTTCGGGCACCCTAGTCGGTCCGGTCTATGGCGGCTAAACATGCTGCGAGCCGCCTCACCCTTTCGGGTGATTGACCGCAAAAACCGGCTGTGATCCGCTGTTTCTCAGGGGGAGCAATGCCGATAAGCCGTCAGAAAACCCAGCTAGAGAACTCTATTCGAGACAATATTCGTGATGCCGCCTTGTGCCTGGCTGCCAGCGATCGCGTGATTCCGACGCTTGAGCGCCTTGTCCAAGAAACGGGCCTGTCGGCAGCACAGATAGAAGCTCATTTTCCGTCGATGGATGATCTGGCAATAGAGATTCGCAATGTTGCGGAAGATCTGTTTGGCGACCTCGAAAAAGCTATGCCCGTTCAGGGCTCGTTGGTTCCCATGCTTGAGGAACTGGCAGTGCTGCGTGCCAGATATTATGAAGCAGCCGCCGATTTCAAGCATTTAGGGGATGCTGGTGGACGTTTTCTGCCGTCTGTCGCCACGTCGCAGGCGATCCGAGCCGCGCGGTATCGAGCCTGCCTGACAGAACTGCTTGAGCCTCATTGTCTCGGCAAAACAGCTGATGTGGTTGCACAGGTCGAACTGATAACCAGTTGGGACAGCTGGCGACATCTTCGTGGTGTTCAGCGACTGAGTGCCGACCAGGCGGTCGACCTGCTGAAGTCAGTTCTGACTGCCCTTGCGTCAAAGGTCAATCAGCACGCATTGGCGGAATAAAGCGCCGTTGGCAGCGTCTTGCCAGTTGATATGCAGACCTTGGGTGCTATAAACGGCCCGTCTCTTTCTCACCATTTCCGACGCAGATTCGCGTCGATCCAGCCGGTGGACTGCCCATGAATATCCATGAATACCAAGCCAAGTCGGTGCTCGCTAAATATGGCGTGCCCGTTCCCAAGGGGAAACCCGCATTTAGCGTCGATGAAGCGGTGAAGGCTGCGGAAGAATTGGGTGGCCCGGTTTGGGTTGTCAAAGCGCAAATCCATGCAGGTGGTCGCGGCAAAGGAGGCGGCGTAAAGGTCGTCAAATCTATTGACGAAGTCCGCCAGGAAGCTGAGCGCATGTTGGGCATGACCCTGGTCACCCATCAGACCGGACCTGAGGGCAAAAAAGTTGGCCGCATCTACGTTGAAGACGGATCTGATATCGCGTCAGAGCTTTATCTCTCTGCTCTCGTGGATCGCGCCAATTCGCGTGTCTCCTTCATCGCTTCTACGGAAGGCGGCATGGACATCGAAGAGGTTGCTGCAAGCACACCTGAGAAGATCCTGACATTTGATATTGATCCAGCTAGCGGCATTTCCGGTTTCCATGGTCGCAAGGTTGCCTACGCACTTGGTCTGTCAGGTGATACGGCCAAGCAGGCCGTCGCTTTGATCTCAAAGCTCTATGACGCCTTTGTCGGCGAAGACATGAGCTTGCTCGAAATCAATCCTCTGGTTGTGACGGGGTCAGGTGATGTGATTTGCCTAGATGCGAAGATGAACTTCGATGACAACGCGCTCTACAAACATAAAGACCTGCTGGAGCTGCGCGATCTTGACGAAGAGGACGCACACGAGATTGAGGCGTCGAAGTATGACCTCAACTATGTGACGCTTGATGGCACGATTGGCTGCATGGTCAACGGTGCCGGTCTCGCCATGGCGACCATGGACATCATCAAGCTCTATGGATCAGAGCCTGCCAACTTCCTTGATGTGGGTGGTGGTGCAACAACGGAGAAGGTCACTGCGGCCTTCAAAATCATCCTGTCTGACCCGAATGTTGAAGGCATTCTGGTGAATATCTTTGGGGGCATTATGCGCTGCGATGTTGTGGCGGAAGGCGTTGTTGCTGCTGCTAAAGAAGTCAAGCTGGACGTGCCGTTGGTTGTCCGTCTTGAAGGAACCAATGTGGAGCAGGGGAAAGAGATTATGGCCAAGTCAGGCCTGCCGATTATTTCTGCTTCTGATCTTGCCGACGCGGCAGACAAAATCGTTAAAGCCGTGAAGGAGGCCAAGTAATGGCTGTTCTCGTTGATGCAAACACCAAAGTGATCTGTCAGGGCTTTACCGGCAATCAGGGCACCTTCCACTCTGAAGGCGCAATTGCCTATGGAACACAAATGGTTGGTGGCGTGAGCCCCGGCAAAGGCGGCTCTACGCACCTTGATCTTCCAGTGTTCAACACGGTTGCTGAGGCTGTCGAGAAGACAGGTGCAACGGCGTCGGCCATCTATGTGCCGCCGCCCTTTGCAGCGGATGCGATCCTAGAGGCAATTGATGCAGGCATCGAACTTGCCGTCTGCATCACAGAGGGCATCCCTGTCCTTGATATGGTGAAAGTGAAGCGGGCGCTCAGTGGGTCCAAGACACGTCTTGTGGGGCCTAACTGTCCAGGCGTCATCACGCCGGGTGCGTGCAAGATCGGCATCATGCCGGGTCATATTCACCAGGCTGGTTCTGTGGGTATTGTTTCGCGTTCTGGGACGCTCACCTATGAAGCGGTTGCTCAGACAACAGCAACGGGCATGGGACAGTCCACGTGTATTGGTATCGGGGGTGATCCGGTCAATGGCACGAACTTTATCGACTGTCTCGACATGTTCCTTGGCGATGATCAGACTGAATCCATCATCATGATTGGTGAGATCGGCGGTTCAGCGGAAGAAGAAGCGGCTGAGTTTCTCAAAGCGTCTAAGGTGAAAAAGCCGGTCGTTGGTTTCATCGCAGGTGTTACGGCACCTCCCGGACGCCGGATGGGCCATGCTGGTGCGATCATTGCCGGTGGTAAAGGTGGCGCGGAAGACAAGATGGAAGCGATGCGTTCTGCTGGCATCACCGTCTCGCCGTCACCGTCTGCTTTGGGAACAACTTTGGCGGATGTGCTTAAAGGTTAATCACCTCTTAACGCGGGTCTGACTCATCACTTTTTCTGGCGTGAGACTTGTGTTTTTGTCTCGCGGTTTTAAATGGCTAGTTAACGACCTGCGTGGCACACTCAGGAAATTAACCATACGACCTCGCCCGGAAATCTGCTTTCTGACCTCCCTGGCGAGAGTTTGAGAGGAGTGCGGGGAAGACCCGCACCAGCCATGATGAGCAAGAGCAGTTCAAACGAACAGCTTGAACGGACTTCGTTCCTGTTTGGTACCAACGCCCCCTTTGTTGAAGAGCTTTACGCCCGTTTTCAGAATGACCCCCAATCTGTTGATGCGGAATGGCGGACCTTTTTCTCATCGTTGGGTGACGAGACCGCTGATGTGTTGAAGGAAGCGCAGGGAGCTTCCTGGAAGCGCCAGGACTGGCCAATGCACGCCAATGGTGAGATGGTCAGTGCGCTTGACGGCAATTGGCCAGCAGCCGACGAAAAAATCATTCGCACCAAATTGCAGGCACGTGCGCCAGAGGCGTCTGAGGAAAGCATTCGAGCCTCCACGCTCGATTCCGTTCGCGCAATCATGATGATCCGCGCCTACCGTATTCGTGGCCATCTGGATGCGGATCTGGATCCGTTGGCGCTGCGCGAAGAGAGCCATCACCCAGAACTGCAGCCTGAAAGCTACGGTTTTGGTCCAGAAGATTTCGACCGGCCGATCTTCCTTGATTATGTGCTGGGTCTTGAGACCTCGACGATCCGCGAGATGCTGGAAATCCTGCGTCGGACTTATTGCGGCACATTCGCTGTTGAGTTTATGCACGTTTCCGATCCAGAAGAGAAAGCATGGATTCAGGAACGCATTGAGGGCCGCGACAAGGAGATTAGTTTTACGCGGGAAGGGCGTCTTGCCATTCTCGACAAGCTCATTCACGCCGAAGGCTTCGAGAAATTTCTTGCGGTGAAATATACCGGCACGAAACGTTTTGGTCTT
Organism: Parvibaculaceae bacterium PLY_AMNH_Bact1; assembly: GCA_032881465.1. Taxonomy (NCBI): domain Bacteria; kingdom Pseudomonadati; phylum Pseudomonadota; class Alphaproteobacteria; order Hyphomicrobiales; family Parvibaculaceae; species Parvibaculaceae bacterium PLY_AMNH_Bact1. The sequence goes on along the minus strand of CP126168.1, from coordinate 3,339,001 downwards.
GATGGCGCGGAAGCGACTATCCCGGCACTTGAACAGATCATCAAGCGCGGTGGTGCCCTTGGTGCGAAAGAGATTGTGGTGGGCATGCCTCACCGTGGTCGTCTGAACGTACTGACCAATGTGATGGGCAAACCCTATCAGGCCATTTTCCATGAATTCTATGGCGGCTCGGCCAACCCTGAAGATGTGGATGGCTCAGGGGATGTGAAATACCACCTTGGTGCATCGTCAGACCGTGAGTTTGACGGCAACAAGGTGCATTTGTCGCTGACGGCTAATCCATCTCACCTGGAAATTGTCGACCCGGTTGTGCTCGGCAAGGCCCGGGCGAAGCAGGACCAGCTTCATGACCGTGAGCGGGGATCTGTGATCCCGCTGCTTCTCCATGGTGACGCTGCCTTTGCAGGTCAGGGTGTTGTTGCTGAGTGTCTTGGACTCTCCGGCTTGAAAGGTCACCGTACTGGCGGGTCGATCCACTTTATCGTCAACAATCAGATCGGGTTTACAACAGCGCCGCACCATTCACGGTCGTCGCCCTATCCATCTGACATGGCGAAAATGGTGGGCGCACCGATTTTCCATGTGAATGGGGATGATCCCGAAGCCGTGGTGCACGCGGCAAAGGTTGCAGTCGAGTTTCGCCAGAAATTCGGCAAGCCTGTTGTGATTGACATGTTCTGCTATCGCCGCTTTGGTCACAATGAGGGCGACGATCCGTCTTTGACGCAGCCGCTCATGTACAAAAAGATTGGCAATCAATCTACGACGCTTGAAATCTACGCCAAGCGGTTGGTGGATGAAGGGCTGGTCACGCAAGCTGACGTTGATGAACGGATCACTGGTTTCCGTGCACAGCTGGATGGCGATCTCGCTGCTGCAAAAGGCTTCCGTCCAAACAAAGCAGACTGGCTTGATGGAAAATGGGCTGGTTTTTCTCAGGCGCAGGGCGATGCCCGTCGCGGGGAAACTGCCGTTCCGCATGAAACCCTTGTTGAAATTGGTGAGAAGATCACATCAGTTCCTGATGACTTCAATGCCCATAAGACTCTGCAGCGGTTGCTGAAAAATCGTCGGAAGATGATTGAGACCGAAGCCGGAATTGACTGGGGCATGGCTGAGCATCTGGCTTACGGGTCTTTGTTGAACGAAGGAACGGGCGTTCGTTTGGTCGGCCAGGATTCTGAACGCGGGACGTTTGTTCAGCGTCACTCTGTTCTGAATGACCAGGTGAACGAAGACCGTTTTATTCCGCTTAACTCTGTTGCAACCGGTGACGCAGAGTTTGAAGTGATCAACTCCATGCTGTCGGAAAATGCGGTGCTTGGCTTTGAGTATGGCTACAGCCTTGCTGAACCCAATTCGCTCGTTCTGTGGGAAGCGCAGTTTGGCGATTTCGCTAATGGCGCGCAGGTGGTGATTGACCAGTTCATTTCCAGTGGTGAGCGCAAGTGGCTGCGTATGTGTGGCCTCGTGATGTTGTTGCCCCACGGATATGAAGGCCAGGGCCCTGAACACTCGTCGGCACGGTTGGAGCGCTATCTGCAGCTTTGTGCCGAAGACAATATGCAGGTGGTGAATTGTTCGACGCCTGCGAACTATTTTCATGTGCTGCGGCGCCAGATGCACCGGAACTTCCGCAAGCCGCTGATCATCATGACACCGAAGTCGCTTCTGCGGCACAAGCGGGCTGTTTCAACACTGAAAGAGCTTGGGCCTGATAGTTCGTTCCATCGCTTGTTGTGGGATGACGCCGAACTTTTGCCTGATCAGAAGATCAAGCTGGTGGATGACAAAAAGATCCGCCGTGTCGTGATGTGTACTGGCAAGGTCTATTACGACCTTTACGAGAAGCGCGAAGAGCACGGCATTGACGATGTGTACATCTTGCGTGTCGAGCAGCTCTATCCTTTCCCAGCGCGTGCACTGATCAAGGAACTGGGGCGGTTTGCGAATGCGGAATTCGTTTGGTGCCAGGAAGAGCCCAAAAACATGGGCGCCTGGTTCTTTGTGGAACCGAATATCGAATGGGTGTTGTCGCATGTCGGTGCGCGGAAACGTCGGGCAGCTTATGCTGGACGCCCCGCGGCGGCGTCACCAGCAACGGGTCTTATGAGTAAACATCTTCAAGAACTGAACCAGCTTCTTTCTGAAGCATTGATCGTCGACTGACTGATAGAAAACGGCAGGAAATTATGAGCACTGAAATTCGCGTCCCCACGCTCGGTGAATCCGTCACAGAGGCAGAGGTGATCCAATGGTTCAAGCAGGCAGGGGATGCTGTCGCTGTTGATGAACCGCTGGTTGAACTGGAAACGGACAAGGTGACGATTGAGCTTCCGTCTCCTGCTGCAGGCGTACTGGCGGAGATCACCGTTGAAACTGGTGAAACCGTGGAAGTGGACGCGCTGCTCGGCATGATTGGGGATGGCGACGGTGCTGTTGTCAAAGCAAAGCCAGCGGCGGCGAAAGAAGAAGTCAAAGCAGAGCCAGCACCAAAAGCTGAACCTGCGCCTGCTGCGGCATCGGAGAGCGGTAATGAGGCCTTGTCTCCGGCGGTCAAAAAGCTGATTGATGAAAACGGCCTCGATCCATCGACTATTTCCGGCAGTGGTAAAGATGGTCGGATCGTCAAAGGCGATGTCTTGGCTGTGCTCGAGGCCAAAGGGGCGGCGGCTCCGGCTGCAGCACCGTCTGCGCCAGCGACCCCTATCGCGGTTCCAGCTGCGGCGAAACCTGCTAGCGGCCCAGCTGCTGATCAGGGAGCTCGTGAAGAGCGGGTTCGGATGACCCGTCTTCGCAGGACCATCGCGACACGCCTTAAAGAGGCGCAAGACACCGCTGCTATGCTCACGACGTTCAACGAAGTGGACCTTGGCGCAGTGATGTCGGCGCGCTCCCAGTACAAAGAATTGTTTGAGAAAAAGCATGGTGTGCGTTTGGGCTTTATGAGCTTTTTCGTCAAAGCCTGTATTACGGCGCTTAAAGACATCCCGGCAGTGAATGCTGAGATTGATGGCGACGAGCTGGTCTACAAGAATTTCTATAATATCGGTGTTGCGGTCGGGACTGACAAAGGTCTTGTTGTGCCTGTTTTGAAGGATGCTCAGGACCTGTCGCTTGCTGGCATTGAGAAGGCAATCAACGCTTATGGTCAGGCAGCCCGTGATGGGAACCTTAAGATCGATGATTTGCAGGGTGGCACTTTTACCATCTCCAATGGCGGTGTGTATGGTTCGCTGATGTCGACACCAATCTTGAACGCGCCGCAATCAGGCATTTTGGGCATGCACAAGATCCAGGAACGGCCGATGGTTGTGAATGGTGAGATCCAGGTGCGTCCTATGATGTATCTGGCACTGTCCTATGATCACCGGATTGTTGACGGTAAAGAAGCTGTAACCTTCCTGGTGCGGGTCAAGGAATGCCTGGAAGATCCGCAGCGTTTGCTTCTTGATCTCTGAAAACTCTAGCGGCAGGTGTTTCCTTGATGAGACGCCTGCGCAATCTGCTGTTTAAAGCGAAGGTAGGCTTCTCCCATGTCCGACACGTTCGATCTAATTGTCATCGGTGCTGGCCCTGGCGGCTATGAATGTGCAATCCGGGCCTCTCAATTGGGCATGAGCGTGGCGTGTGTTGAAAAGCGCGATGCGCTTGGCGGCACTTGCCTCAATGTCGGATGTATCCCGTCAAAAGCGCTTCTTCATGCCTCCGAACTTTTTGCTGAGACGGACCATTTTGAGAAAATGGGCATCAAAATCAGTAAGCCGAAGCTCGACCTTGGCGCCATGCAGAGTTTCAAGCAGCAGGCGATTGACGGAAACACGCAAGGCATCGAATTTCTGTTCAAGAAAAACAAGATTGAATGGGTGAAGGGCACTGGCACGCTTAAAGGTGCCGGTGAAGTTGAAGTTGCGCTCACGGAAGGTGGGTCTCGGACACTTAAAGCCTCCGACATTGTGCTGGCAACGGGGTCCGATGTTGCAAGCCTTCCGGGCATCGACGTTGATGAAAAACAGATTGTCTCCTCAACCGGTGCGCTTGAACTTGAGAAGGTTCCCGGCAAGCTCGTCGTCGTTGGCGGTGGTGTCATTGGTCTGGAGCTTGGTTCTGTCTGGAACCGTCTTGGTTCTGACGTCACAGTTGTTGAATTTCTACCAGGGATCCTGCCGGGCATGGATGGAGAGGTGGCAAAGACCTTTCAGCGTGTTCTGAAGAAACAGAAATTTACCTTCAAGCTTGGCTCCAAAGTGACCGGCGTTGAAAAGAGCGGCAAGGGTCTCAAGGTATCTGTTGAGCCCGCCAAAGGTGGTGACGCCGAAGTGTTGGATGCGGACGTGGTTCTGGTCTGTATCGGACGGGTCGCTTATACGGAAGGTCTGGGTCTCGATAAGGCCGGTGTGGATGTTGATGAGCGCGGTCGCATCAAAGTGGATGCGCATCTCAAAACCAATGTAGATGGGGTGCATGCGATTGGCGACGCGATCATCGGGCCTATGCTTGCGCACAAAGCGATGGAAGAGGGTGTGGTCTTGGCGGAAAGACTGGCGGGCCAATCACCTCATATGAATTACAATGTCATTCCCGGCGTTGTGTATACGCAACCGGAAGTGGCGAGTGTCGGGAAGACCGAAGAAGAATTGAAAGAAGCCGGTATTGAGTATCGTGCAGGCAAGTTCCCCTTTACGGCGAATGGGCGCGCGAAAGCAAACCAGCAGACAGACGGCTTTGTAAAAATCCTGGCGGACAAAAAGACCGACAAGGTTTTGGGGGTTCACATCATCGGCACTCAGGCTGGCGAGATGATCCACGAAGCTGTGACGGTAATGGAGTTTGGCGGCGCGGCAGAAGATATTGCGCGCACCTGTCATGCTCATCCAACATTGTCCGAGGCTGTCAAAGAAGCTGCCCTCGCGGTGGATGGTCGCCCGCTACACATGTAGTCAGAGCTTATGACTTTCTGGTTGACCCAGCCCCTTTTTGGGCGGGGTGCGCCCTGTCATAAATCTCCCGCAGCCGGTCAGCATCAACTTCGGTATAGACCTGCGTTGAGGAGAGGCTCGCATGGCCGAGCAGTTCCTGAATAGATCTCAGATCGCCTCCCGCACTTAAGAGATGCGTCGCAAACGAATGGCGAAGCGCATGAGGTGTGGCCGTATCGGGAAGCCCTAAGCGTGCGCGCAGGTTTGTCATGAGTTTTTGCACTTCTCGCGGATTGAGCCTTTTGCCCCGTACGCCTACGAACAAGGGATCGTCTCCATCAAGTGGATGAGGGCAGAGGACACGGTACTGATCCACAGCTTCCTTTGCTGCGGGCAACACAGGGACGATGCGTTCTTTGTTGCCCTTACCGATAATGCGCAATGTCTCGCTGAAGGGCGCATCGCATTGGTTGAGGGAAAGTGCTTCTGTGATCCGCAGTCCACATGCATAGAGCAGGGTTACAATGCTGGTGTCGCGTGCGGCAACCCAGGGTTCAGCTGAAATTGTTTTTGCGTCCTCCAACAGATTGAGCGCCCCTGTCTCCGATACTGGCTTGGGAATACTGTGCGGGATTTTGGGTGTCTTCAGGCGTTTAAGGGCATGGTTGGTCGCAAGACCTTCGCGTTCCAGATGTCCGTAAAAGCCGCGCAGTGTTGAGAGTGTTCGGGCAATGCTCTTAGCGCTTAAGCCCTCGCGGCGGCGATGTGCCAGGAAGGCGCGAAAGTCACTGACAGAGAGGTTTGCCAGATCGTCGAGGTTGGCATCGCCTTCCAAATGGTCGAATAGGAACTCGAAAAAGCGCATGAGGTCACGCGCGTAGTTCTCAATGGTTTTGGGGCTTGCCCGTTTCTCGCTGGTGAGAAACGTTAGATAGCTGGAAACGGCTTTCGTTGCTGAAGCTGCACTGGCAATCGCTGCCGCAACTTCATCTGGGGGGCCGTTTAGACGGCCGGTTATTGGTCTCTGGGCAGGTCCAACCATAAGCGCACCGCGCGTTCAACGACGCGGCCCATAAACTCAAGCAGGTCTGCTGCCTGGGTTGGGTGAAACTGTTCCGGGTGGGCTGAGCCGAGCGCCAGGATTCCAGGTGGTGTGGATTTTGAGAAAGTCAGGCGCACCAAGGCTTCTGATCTGACGTGAGGCGCGGAGCCGCCATAGAGGCCCGGGTTTGAGTTGATCTCCGCGCTCAGGCAGTAGGGCTCGCCTGATCCAATGAGTGCGTCAACACCATTTGCCTCGAGAATGCGTAACCCCCTGACGCCAAGTCCCGGCACGTCTGCTTTGCTTTCAACCGCAAGGGCAACCGTATCAAGGTCGAGTGCAGCCGCGAGTCCGGAAGGCTCTGTGATGAAGGCGATGAGTTCTTCAAAACTTTTGGCATCCATGAGCTTCAGGACTGCTACCAGCACGCGGTCGCGGGTTAGAGCATTGATGGAGGCAGCGTCAATGAGTTCTGCCTGGATGTCGCGGAGCTGCCCGACCTTATGTTGCAAACGTTCAATAATGACACTTTGAAGATCGAGGACATTGTCACCGGCTGCGTTCTTCGGCGCACTCATGGACGTAATAAGGTCCATATCGTCCAGGATAAAATCGGGATTTGCCAGCAGGTATTGCTTCACCGTGTCTGCAGTGAGCTGTCCGTCCGTATGGTGGGGCGGCGTTTGTTGCTGGCTTGGGTCTATTGGACGCGACATACTTTGAGAGTTCCTGTTTTTGCTCTTAACCCGAGATTTTCTGCCCGGTTTTCTCCCAGTCCGCGAGGAAGGCTGCAAGGCCTTTGTCTGTTAGCGGATGCGCAACGAGTGTGCGTAAGACTGCAGGCGGAACGGTCACAACATCTGCACCGATTAGTGCTGCGTCTTTTACGTGGTTTGGATTGCGAATGGATGCAACCAGAATTTCGGTCGCAAGCTCATCGTAATTGTCGTAGATGGCGCGAATGTCTTCGATCAGCTCCATGCCATCAATGTGAATGTCATCCAGACGCCCGACGAAAGGGGACACGTAGGTTGCGCCCGCTTTGGCGGCGAGCAAAGCTTGCGTTGCTGAGAAGCAGAGCGTGACATTTGTCTTGATACCTTCTGCGGTCAGTGCACGACAGGCTTTCAAACCTTCCCACACAAGCGGCAGCTTGACGACAATATTGTCAGCCAGTTTTGCAACTGTCTTGCCCTCCTTGATCATGCCGTCTGCATCAAGCGCTGTTACTTCCGCGCTGACCGGGCCATCGATCGTTCCGCATATCTCTTTTACAACTTCGAAAAAGTCGCGGCCTGTTTTGGCAACGAGTGATGGATTGGTTGTGACACCATCAAGCAAGCCAGAGTCGCTCAGGTCGCGAATCTCATCAATGTCTGCTGTATCGATAAAAAACTTCATGTTGTGTTGTGGCCTCTGATCCCGCTGCCCAATCGTCGGACTTCATTGTTGTGTGGGCCGCATTGTCCATCGCCTTGACGAATTTGCCAAGGAGAGAAAGAGAGTTACTGCGCGCACCCTTGTTGAAGGGTTAAGGTTGATACATGCCGAGTGAATTTTCAGACAGCGATCTTTTTAAGGATGAAGCGCCCCGGAAGCAGCGCGTTGTCTCTGTTCTGCTGCCGCTTGGGCTTCCTGGACCTTATGACTATTCGGTCCCTGACACGCTCACCATCGGTACAGGTGATTATGTGACTGTGCCTTTGGGGCCACGGGAAGTGCTGGGGGTCGTCTGGGGCGAGGGCAGTGGCGAAGTTGGTCATAATCGATTGAAATCAATTATCGACAAACTTGATGCGCCGCCTATGACCCAGGCGTTGCGTCAGTTTGTTGATTGGATTGCTGTCTACACACTTTCTCCACCAGGCGCTGTGTTGCGCTTGGCGGTCAGGGTGCCGGGTGCATTGGAGCCGGCAGGCGTGCGTACCGTGTACCGGCTGGGTGGGCCACCCCCATCTCGCATGACGCCAGGCCGAGAAAAGGTTCTGGAACTGGCAAAGGATGGTTTCGCACGGACAACCCGTGAGATTGCAGATGAGGCGGGTGTCTCTACGGCTGTTGTTCGCGGTCTTATTGATGCGGGCACCTTTGAAGCGGTGGAGTTGCCTGCGGATGCGCCTTTTGAGGAGCCGGATTTGGCGCGCGTAGGCGCTGATCTTTCTGAAGATCAACAGTTTGCGGCTGACCAGCTGACCGCACGTATCGAACAAGGTGGGTTTTCCGCTCAACTGCTGGATGGTGTGACAGGCTCTGGCAAGACGGAAGTCTATTTTGAAGCTGTTGCTGCGGCTCTGGCAAAGGGGCGTCAGGCTTTGATCCTGCTGCCAGAAATTGCGCTGACGGGTCAGTTTTTGCAGAGGTTTGAGGCGCGGTTTGGCTGTCGTCCGGCCGAATGGCATTCGGATCTCTCTACCAAAGAGCGAAAGCGTGTCTGGCGCGCGGTGGCTGATGGAACAGCGAAAGCGGTGGTGGGCGCGCGTTCTGCGCTTTTTCTGCCCTATCCCGACCTCGGTCTCATTGTCGTGGATGAAGAGCATGAGAGTGCCTTCAAACAGGAAGAGGGCGTTGCCTACAATGCCCGGGATATGAGTGTGGTGCGGGGCTCGCTCGGCGGTTTCCCTGTTGTGCTGGCGTCGGCGACACCGTCGCTTGAAAGTATGGCGAATGTCTGGTCGGGCAAATATGACCATCTGGTTCTTCCTGAACGCCATGGGGCAGCGGTTATGCCAGCTGTCGGGGCGATTGATATGCGCGCGCACCCGCCTGAAAAGGGAGAGTGGATCTCGCCTCCCCTTGTGAGAGAAATGGCGGAGGCGCTGGCGAAGGGAGAGCAGTCGATGCTCTTCCTCAATCGCCGAGGTTATGCGCCGCTTACACTTTGCCGGACTTGTGGACATCGGATTGGCTGTCCAGAGTGTGATAGTTGGCTTGTGGAGCACCGGTTTCGTAAGGAACTGACCTGTCACCATTGCGGATACTCGGCGCCGGTGCCCAGCGTCTGCCCGTCCTGTAATGATGAGGATTCTCTCATCGCGTGCGGGCCAGGGGTGGAAAGAATCGCTGAGGAAGTGGTTCAGAAATTCCCTGAGGCACGGCTGGCGCTTCTGTCGTCGGACAGTTTGCGCGGCCCTGCGGCGCATGCCGAGGCGATCCGGCAGATTACGGATCATGAGGTGGATGTGATTGTCGGCACCCAGATTGTGGCGAAGGGCCATAATTTTCCGCTTCTGACGGTCGTGGGCGTGGTGGATGCTGATCTGGGGCTTGAAAATGGGGACCTGCGCGCAGGCGAGCGCACCTTCCAGCTGCTTCATCAGGTGGCTGGGCGGGCAGGCCGGGCAGAGCGACCAGGGCGGGTCTACCTCCAGACCTATATGCCCGAACACCCGGTCATGCAGGCTCTCATCCAAGGAGAGCGGGATCGCTTTCTGGAGCGGGAGGCCTCCATGCGGGAGCGCACGGGTTACCCACCCTATGGGCGCCTGGTGGGAATTGTGGTCTCAGGCCCTAACCCACAACAGGTGCACGGTGTTTCAAGAGAGCTGGCGCGATCTCACGGTCCCCAGGAGGGAATCAGTGTCTTCGGGCCTGCGCCTGCGCCTCTCGCGCTTCTCCGTGGCCGACACAGGGTGCGATTCCTGGTGAAAAGCACAAGAAACGTGCCGATCCAGGATTATGTGGCGGAGTGGCTGTCACGGGTAAAGGTGCCTAACGCGGTCCGGGTTTCGGTAGATGTGGATCCCTACTCTTTCCTTTGATTGATTGGTTCTGGCGGACTCGTTGGCAATGGTCCGTCTACGGGCAAAGTGCGACAAAAATGACGCCGAATTGCCGCACCTGCGCGATTTTCTGGGCTGGGGCATTGCACCTGCTATGCCTGCGTGTTACCACACGCCCGGTTTCGGGGCTGGTCAGTTTTCTGGTCTATTTCCCATTGCCATAACATCAATGTTTTCAGGAGGTTATCCTGATTGTCCGGGCCATCCCGGAATCTAAGGTAACTGTCCTAAACCAAGCGTTGCGAGCACACACGTGTCAGCTGATAAATCACTCGCTTCCGGCGTTGCCGGTCGCTATGCAACAGCTCTCTTCGAGCTGGCTGAGCAGGCCTCTGCCCTTGATGCGGTCGCTGCAGACCTCACGGGTCTGAGCGGTCTGATCGATACATCTGATGACCTGAAACGGCTTGTGAGAAGTCCTGTCTTCTCCACCGAAGAGCAGGCCGCCGCCATGTCAGCGATCCTGACAAAGGCTGGCGTTCAGACCTTGACCCAGAATTTTATCGGCGTGGTGATTGCCAACCGCCGAATTTTTGCACTTCAGGATATGATCCGCACTTATGGCCAGCTTCTGGCGAGCTCGCGCGGTGAAATTTCTGCTGATGTCACCAGCGCTCACCCGCTGGGCGATCCTCAGGTTGCGGCGCTAAAAGAAGCGCTCAATGCCGCGATGGGTCGTGACGTACAAATCGAAACACGGGTGGACAAGGAGCTGCTTGGCGGTCTCGTTGTCAAAGTGGGAAGTCGCATGATTGACTCCTCACTCCGCACCAAACTCAATAACCTCAAATTTGCGATGAAAGAGGCTGGCTGATGGACATTCAGGCCGCGGAAATTTCTGCAATCCTTAAGGAACAGATCAAAGGTTTCGGTGACGAAGCTGAGGTCTCGGAAATCGGACAGGTTCTGTCCGTTGGTGACGGTATCGCCCGTATTTACGGTCTCGATAACGTACAGGCCGGTGAGATGGTCGAATTCCCAGGTGGAATTCGGGGCATGGCGCTGAACCTGGAAAACGATAATGTCGGCGCCGTGATTTTCGGTTCTGACCGTGACATTAAAGAAGGCGACACCGTCAAACGGACTGGCGCCATTGTGGACGTGCCGGTTGGCAAAGGTCTGCTTGGTCGTGTGGTTGACCCGCTCGGCAATCCAATTGACGGCAAAGGCCCCATCGAAGGCGTTGAGCGCCGTCGTGTGGACGTGAAGGCACCGGGCATTATCCCGCGTAAGTCTGTGCACGAGCCTATGCAGACAGGTCTTAAAGCTATTGACGCTTTGATCCCGATTGGCCGTGGCCAGCGTGAGCTTATCATTGGTGACCGCCAAACTGGTAAGACAGCTGTGGCGATTGACGCCATGCTCAACCAGAAGCCTCTGAACCAGGGCGATGACGAGAGCAAGAAGCTCTACTGTGTGTACATCGCTGTTGGCCAGAAGCGCTCTACTGTTGCGCAGATCGTTAAGACGCTGGAAGAAAACGGCGCTCTTGAATATTCAGTGGTTGTTGCGGCGACGGCATCTGAGCCTGCACCGCTTCAGTTCCTGGCACCGTTTGCTGGTTGTGCGATCGGCGAATATTTCCGTGACAATGGCATGCATGCTCTGGCGGTCTATGATGACCTTTCCAAGCAGGCTGTTGCCTATCGTCAGATGTCTCTTCTTCTTCGTCGTCCTCCTGGACGTGAAGCTTATCCTGGGGACGTTTTCTATCTTCACTCACGTCTGCTCGAACGGGCTGCGAAGCTCAACGAAGACAATGGCTCTGGTTCACTGACGGCACTGCCGATCATTGAAACGCAAGCCAACGACGTGTCTGCTTACATTCCGACCAACGTGATTTCGATCACTGACGGTCAGATCTTCCTGGAAACAGATCTCTTCTATCAGGGCATTCGTCCTGCGGTGAATGTGGGTCTGTCGGTGAGCCGTGTTGGTTCATCTGCTCAGGTGAAAGCGATGAAGCAGGTTGCCGGTAAGATTAAGGGTGAGCTTGCGCAGTACCGCGAAATGGCGGCGTTTGCGCAGTTTGGTTCTGACCTTGATGTGACAACGCAGCGTCTTCTTAATCGTGGTGAGCGTCTAACTGAACTTCTGAAGCAGGGCCAGTTCTCGCCGCTTAAGATTGAAGAGCAGGTCGTCGTTATTTATGCCGGTGTGAACGGTTATCTTGATGGCATCCCAACATCTGATGTTGGCCGCTACGAAGAAGAGCTTCTTCGCACGGTTCGCGACAAGAACGCTGATCTTCTCGATACCATTCGTCAGGAGCTTGCGCTTTCTGATGCGACGGAAGCGAGCCTCAAAGAGGTTGTCGAGAGTTTCACCAAGGCGTTTGCTTGAGCCTTCTTCTGATCAAACAGGACTGATGGCATATGGCCAGCCTTAAGGAACTAAGAAACCGGATCTCAAGCGTGAAAAACACGCAGAAGATCACCCGCGCCATGCAGATGGTGGCGGCAGCGAAGCTGCGCCGTGCGCAGGAAGCTGCCGAAGCGGCACGTCCTTATGCTGCTCGGATGAGCGGTGTGTTGGCGAACTTGTCTGCTGGTATGGAAGGCCGCGATGGTGCGCCAGAATTGATGGTGGGCACTGGCAAAGATGATACGCATCTGTTGATTGTTGCGACGTCTGAGCGTGGGCTTTGCGGTGGGTTTAACTCTTCGATCGTGCGTCTGGCGCGGGAAGAAATCATCCGTCTTCAGGGCCAGGGTAAGACGGTCAAGATTTTGCCTGTCGGCAAAAAAGGCCGTGACCAGTTGAAGCGCCTTTATGGCGACCTCTTTGTTGATTTCGTCGACCTGTCTGAAGTGAAGCAGGTTGCGTTCTCGAACGCTGACGCTATCGCCGAACAGGTGTTGTCGCTCTTTGACGCTGGCGAATTTGATATTTGCACGCTTTTCTACTCTGAATTTGAAAGCGTTGTGACGCAGATCCCAACAGCTTTGCAGTTGATCCCTGCGCGGATTGAAACTGTCGAAGGTGCTGAAGACGAAAGTGTTGATCTGGGTGGTGCGGCGTATGAGTACGAACCAGAAGAAACAGACATTCTGAAAGAATTGCTGCCACGAAATATAGCGGTGCAGATCTTCCGGGGTCTTCTAGAGAATTCTGCTTCTGAGCAGGGTGCGCGTATGTCCGCCATGGACAATGCGACGCGGAATGCGGGTGAGATGATCGACAAGCTGACGATCACCTATAACCGCTCCCGCCAGGCTCAGATTACGAAAGAACTGATTGAGATTATTTCGGGTGCTGAAGCGCTCTAAAATATTTTGTTGGACGCAGGCCTCGCGTTGAGGCTGCAACCGATCCGAGGAAAGACATATGACCAACGCTGTCGGACGAGTTACCCAGGTTATTGGTGCTGTTGTTGACGTTGAATTCGACGATGCACTGCCGGCCATTTTGAACGCGCTTGAAACAAAGAACGGTGACAACCGTCTTGTTCTCGAAGTGGCGCAGCATTTGGGCCAGAACACGGTTCGCACCATCGCGATGGATGCGACGGAAGGTCTGGTTCGTGGCCAGGAAGTGACCGACACAGGCGCTGCGATTGAGGTGCCTGTTGGTGATGAAACACTTGGCCGGATCATGAACGTGATCGGCGAGCCGGTAGATGAAAAAGGCCCGGTTGTCACAGCAGCTAAGCGCGCTATTCACCAGGAAGCGCCTGAGTTTGTTGAACAGTCAACAGAAGCAGAAATGTTGGTCACCGGCATTAAGGTTGTGGACCTTCTCGCTCCTTACGCGAAGGGCGGTAAGATTGGCCTCTTCGGCGGTGCGGGTGTTGGTAAGACCGTTCTTATTCAGGAGCTGATCAACAATATCGCGAAAGCACACGGTGGTTACTCTGTGTTTGCTGGCGTTGGGGAGCGTACTCGTGAGGGGAACGACCTCTACTACGAAATGATCGAAAGTGGTGTGAACAAAGAGGGCGGTGGCGAAGGCTCCAAATGTGCTCTTGTGTTCGGTCAGATGAACGAGCCTCCCGGAGCCCGTGCACGTGTTGCTCTGACAGGTCTGACTGTTGCTGAGCATTTCCGTGACGAGGGCCAGGACGTGTTGTTCTTCGTGGATAACATCTTCCGCTTTACGCAGGCTGGTTCAGAAGTGTCCGCTCTCTTGGGTCGTATCCCGTCAGCTGTGGGCTATCAGCCAACACTGGCAACTGACATGGGTACGCTGCAGGAACGTATTACGACAACAACCAAGGGTTCGGTTACATCCGTGCAGGCGATTTACGTGCCTGCCGATGACCTGACTGACCCTGCACCGGCGGCCTCGTTTGCTCACTTGGATGCGACGACCGTGTTGAACCGCGCGATCTCAGAAAAGGGTATCTACCCTGCTGTGGATCCGCTTGACTCAACCAGCCGTATTCTTGAGCCACGCGTTGTAGGTGATGAGCATTACGAAACAGCCCGTCGTGTTCAGGAAATCCTGCAAAAATACAAGTCGCTTCAGGACATCATTGCCATTCTCGGCATGGATGAGCTTTCTGAAGAAGATAAGCTTGTTGTGGCGCGCGCTCGTAAGATCGAACGTTTCCTCAGCCAGCCATTCTTTGTGGCGGAAGTCTTCACCGGAGCCCCTGGCGTGCTGGTTGATGTGAAGGACACGATCAAAGGCTTTAAGGGTCTCTGCGATGGTGACTATGACCACCTTCCAGAAGCAGCCTTCTACATGGTCGGCACAATCGAAGATGCAATGAAGAAAGCCGAAACGCTTGCTGCGGAAGCTGCATAACTTCAGAGCTTGAACAGAGGTTTGCCTCATGGCTGAGAAGCTGAAATTTGATCTCGTAGCTCCTGAGCGTCTTTTGATGTCGACGGAAGCTGAGATGGTCGTTGTGCCAGGTTCCGAAGGTGACTTCGGTGTGCTCGCCGGCCATGCACCCGTCATGTCGACGCTGCGTGTTGGCGTGCTGGATGTAACTGGCACGGACGGTAATGACATGCGCATCTTCGTGCGCGGTGGGTTTGCGGAAGTAACCCCAGCTGGCCTTACCGTTCTGGCGGAAGAGGCTGTGCCCCTGTCCGAGCTCGACGCAGCGGCCCTTGATCAGCGGATCAAGGATGCTGGAGAAGATGTTCAGGATGCGTCTACGGATGAAGCAAAAGCCAAGGCGCAGGCTCACCTTGACCAGCTTCAGGAGCTGCGCGCTGCGGTTTGATCCAGTGCAAAGACCCTAAGATTTCAGGCGGTACTCTCGGGTGCCGCCTTTTTCTTTGGCGTCAATTTCGCGCTTTTGGCGGGTGCCGCTATACTATCTCATGACCGAGAGATGACAGGATTGAGCATGGACGATCATTGGACTTTGGATGACATCGCGTGGGATCAGTTTGATGCCACAAAGGTTGATCGTGACCTGCTTGCAGCCGTCAAGGCCGCTGCGATGGTGGAGTACAATGCTGGTGACTATGTCACCTATCTCACGAATGTATTTTCAGATCTTCCGACCGTGCAGGAAACCATTCAACAATGGGGACGTGAAGAAGAGCAGCACGGCGCTGCACTTGCCCGCTGGGCAGAGCTCGCTGATCCTGACTTCTCGTTCGACCAGGCTTTCAAGCGTTTCCAGGAGATTTATCAGATTCCAACGGATGCGACAGAGAGTGTGCGTGGCTCGCGGGCTGGTGAGATGGTTGCACGCTGTGTCGTGGAGAGTGGGACATCGTCCTTCTATACAGCGATCAAAGAAGCAACTGAGGAGCCGGTGCTTCGCCAAGTGGCGCAACGTATTGCGGCCGATGAATTCCGTCATTACAAACTGTTCTACGACACGCTCAACGAAATTGATGAGCAGCCCTCAATGTTTGAGAAAGCAAAGGTTGCGCTCTTGCGGGTTAACGAGGCCGATGACGATGAATTGGCGTCAGCCTATTTCGCCGCAAATACGAAGCCTGGCGATGGAGCGGCGTATGAGCGCGAAAAATATGCGGCGGCGTATGAAGCGCGGGCATTGGTGCTCTACAAGCGAACTCATACCAACCGGCTTGTGTCCATGATTGCGAAAGCCGTCGGCATCGCCCCCCATGGTCGCTTCATGCGGATGATGGAGCCGATCGTGTGGAAGGTCTGGCAGCGGCGCACCCGTAAGGCTCAGGCACTGGCGGCGTAAGAAGTGGCTGGAGTCCGTTTGACAAATGGTTCCCTGAATCGTCCCTAGGCGTAGGTACCATAGGCCTCCAAGAGGAGGTCCTGATGGATGACATAGTCTGGTTCCGATACTCATTTGATGATATGCAATCTCATTCAGCAGCATTTCCTCCCTACCTTCAAGTCTGGCTAAACTGGATGACAGGACTGCAGTTTGCGTCCTTTGTCGTTTTGATGTTCAACCGCCACAACCGCTTGTTGCAGGTTGTCGCTGCTGCTGCTTTCGCTAACTACCTGATGGGATATCCAATCGCTGCAACGTTTGGCCCGGTGCGACTTTTGGCCTTGGGACACATTCTATTCTGGGCACCTGCGCTGATTTTCGTTTTGCACCAGCGGAACGAAATTACCTGGAGGAGTGTTGTCGGTGTCTACCTTGCTCTATGGCTAGTGACGACGTCGATTTCCGTTCCTATCGATGCGGTCGAGCTTTTTCGCTATCTCGTGCTCGGCGAGACCGCGTTCATCTATCCGCGAGTGCTTTGATTGTGTCCCGAAACTCAGCGACTACCTGGCTATAGACTTGACGCTTAAACGGTACGATGAGGCTTTCAAGCTCATCAATGTCCTCCCAACGCCAGGCGGAGAATTCCTGATGGTCATCGGCGGCAATATCGATGTCGCTATTTTCGCCCGTGAAGCGCAGCAAGAACCAGCGTTGCGTTTGCCCTCTGTATTTGCCTTTCAGCGCCTTGCCAACAATCTCCTTGGGCAGATCGTAATTGTACCAATGCGCAGATTCTTGAACGATCTCTGCTTTGTTCGTTCCGGCTTCTTCGGCGAGCTCGCGCAGTGCGGCAGTGGCCGGCTCCTCACCCTTGTCAATGCCGCCCTGGGGCATCTGCCAAGCGGTGTCATGGCTGTCATCGGAATAGCCGATCCGGTCACCGATCCAGACTTTTCCTTCCGAATTGATGAGCATAATGCCAACACAGCGGCGATAAGGCAGTTCGGTTGATTTTGCTGACATGGGCTTCCCAGAAACGAATGTGCACTAGCCGTCTATGGCGGTTGCGCTCACGGGTATCAGAACAATGTCGTCTTGCCCAAGGTTTTCTGTCCATTTCGCGATGCGCTCAATGGTCACTGGGAAGGCGGTGCCGAGACCGACAACAACACCGTTCTGGCTGGCTTGCTGCTGAAGAGCAACAAGTGCTTCGTCAATGGCGCGCGGGGTGCGGGTCGGGTCGACAGCGCGGTTGCCTTTGGTCCATGGAAGCCCAAGCTCTTGAGCTAACTCTGGAGCTGTGCTTCTGCGGCTGGTGCCCGGATCGACATACATGATGCCGCGACTTTCAAGCGCCTCGAGAATGGGCTCCATGGCAGCTTTGTCTGAGGTAAATTTTGCGCCCTGATAGGATGTCACGCCGACGTAACCCGTAAAGCGGCTCATCAGCCAAGATAGGCGATCCAGATTGTCACCGGCACTCAGCGATGTGAGCAGGGTATAGGGCCCAGGGTCGTTGGCTGGATAGTCATAAGGCTCCATGGGGAGTTCCAGCAGGACTTCGTGGCCTGCGGCACGCGCCTGGTCTATCCAGTTTTGGAGGTTACGTCCGTAAGGGGCGAAAGACAGGGTAATTTCTGGTGGTAGTTTCTCGATCGCGTTTCGTGTCGCCGTCTCGGAGATGCCTAGCCCACCGACAACCAACGCCACGCGGGGCAGGCGCACATTAGCCGCCGTGAGGCCCGAGGGGCGGGCGTAGGCAGTTGATGAGCGCTGTCCCGCAGCGCCAATGACTGGTAGAGGGCCATGGGGACCGCTGGTGATCAGTCCGGGTAAGGGAGCTGCAGGTAGAGCTGTTACATTTATTGTAGGCGTTGGCGGCGGCGGACTTTGAGGTGCCGCAGCTGTTTCAGGCTGCGGCGTTTCTGGAACTTTGGGTTCCAGCGAAAGGGGCAGTGGGAGAGATACGCTCGTATCTTCAAGGGGTTCGGGTGTGATGGGGTCATCGGCTGTCCCGGATCGCAAGATGTCTGGCGCGGGAATGGCGGGTTCAGCGGTTAGCTCAATGACCTGTTGCGGGCCAATATAGGTCGGATTGCCCGTTGCCCAGAGCCAAAGGATGACGGCGCCGTATGACAGGGCGACGGCGAAAGCGCCGACTGCCAGTGGGCTGACCCTGCTTGCCTGCATACTTGGCAATAGGCGACGTTTTTCAGCGCTTGCAGGTGAACTGCTTACCATTACTCTGCCCCTCGCACTGCCCATGTCTTCCCGTCGAACCGTTTGCCAAAGACAATCGCGTCTTCTGCTAGGTACCCTGATGTTTGGTAGAAGCCAGATGCTTGGGTGTTGTCCGTTCGGACCATCAATTGCAGCTTTGCAGCGCCCTGGGATTGGACGAATTCTTCAGCCGCATGGAGCATTCTTCGACCCAGCCCTTTCCCTTGCTGATCGGGGTCAACCGCCATGTAGTAGAGCCATCCGCGGTGCCCATCACATCCGACCAAGGCTGTTGCCACAATTCGGTCCTCATCAACGCCAATCATTAGCCGTGATGTGGGCGTTTGTCGCGCTAATGCGATATCTGAGCGAGGATCGTTCCAGGGGCGTGTCAATCCGCAATGTTCCCAAAGCGAAATCACGTCCTTGATGTCATCGTCTTCAGCGTTGCGTATCTGCACCGTGCGTTATCCGCTTCTCAAAGCCGGAGCCGCGGCCTCACGTCTCAGGCTTTTCCAATTTGCCCAGCAGCGGCCAGATTGTGAGCCTACTGCTCCCATTTTACCGCTGCCTGGTATCTGTTTAGTTAGCGACCGTTGCGCTCTGTTCGTCTGTGTTTGCTTTCACTTCATAGGTCCGCACGCCATTTAGAAGGTCCAAGGCATATTGCAGCTGAAGGTCGTCAGCGCGGTCTGATGGGACGTAGGAAGGTGAGCCAGAAGCTTCTTCCTTGCCATTTTCTGCTTCCAGATGTCCTGGCAAGGCTGCTTCACCGGTTATTCTGCGCTGGCGCTCATCGTCCACTTCCTGGTGTACTTCAATGTCAGGCTCAATACCGGTGGCCTGAATGGATGTACCACTCGGCGTGAAATAGCGCGCCGTTGTTAGTCGGATTGCGCCGTCAGAGCCCAAAGGAATGATCGTCTGGACAGAGCCTTTGCCGAATGAGCGTGTGCCGAGAACTGTTGCGCGCTCATGGTCCTGGAGAGCACCGGCTACGATCTCGGACGCGCTGGCGGATCCGCCGTTGATCAGAACAATAACTGGCTTGCCCTCTACCTTGTCCCCACCCCGGGCATTGTAGCGCTGCGTTTCTTCTGTTCGGCGTCCTCGCGTTGAAACGATTTCGCCTTTGTCGAGGAACGCATCAGAGACAGCAATGGCCTGGTCGAGCAGGCCACCGGGATTGTTCCGCAGATCAAGGACATAGCCTTTCAGGCGGTCTTCACCGATCAACTCTGACAATTCTTCGATAGCATCATCCAGCCCGGTGGATGTCTGCTCGTTGAAGCTTGTGATCCGGATATACCCAATGTCGTCATCCCGCTCGAAGCGGACGGAGCGAATGGTGATGATGTCGCGGGTGACTTTCACATCAAACGGTTCGTCCACGCCTTCGCGCAGGACAGTGAGTGAAATTGTTGTGTCGACAGGTCCGCGCATTTTTTCAACAGACTCGCCAAGGGTGAGCCCCAAGATCGGCGTGTCGTCCAAATGTGTGATGAGATCGTTTGGCAGCAGGCCCGCTTTTTGCGCCGGCGTGTCGTCAATCGGGGTTACGACTTTGATCAGGCCGTTCTCCATGGTGACTTCAATGCCCAGGCCGCCAAACTCGCCGCGGGTCTGTACTTGCATGTCGCGGAAGCTTTTCGGGTTCAGGTAGCTCGAGTGCGGGTCGAGCGAATGGAGCATTCCGTTGATCGCGTTGTCGATCAGCTCTGAGTCTTCTGTTGGTTCGACATAGTCAGCGCGAACGCGTTCAAAGACATCGCCAAACAGGTTGAGTTGTCGATAAGTCTCTGAATTGGCTGCATTGGCCGCAGAGTGGTTGGTCAGTGGTTGAAGCGCAAAGACTGTTACGCCGGCTACCAGCGTGCCAATAGCAAAACTTGCAATTATGGACCTATTCATCAGCCTCGGGCCTTCCTATCACTTGCGACAAACCAGGGTCTTGGGTCGACGGGGGATCCGTTTCGCCTCAACTCGATATAGAGCGCTGGCTTGTCGCTACCAGCGTTCGAAGACTCTTCAGAGCGGGTCAGCCCCATCGCGCCGACGGGTTCTCCTGCCAGCACGTTTTGGCCAACAATTCCGTCGATTCGGGTCATGCCCGCAAGGAGCAGATGGTACCCCTCGCCGACCTCCAGGATCAAGAGTTGCCCATAGCGGCGAAAGGGTCCTGCAAAAGCAATTCTGCCGTCAAATGGGGCTGTTACGGGGGCTTCAGGCCGGGTCTCAAGCGTTAACCCTTGTACCGTTCCGCCCACGCCGTCATCCGTTCCATAGCGTCCGAGCGCAATTCCCTCAACTGGAGGGCGAATGAGGCCTCTGGAAGCTGAAAATAGGTGGCCTGGTGCGAGATTAGGCGCGATTGCAGCGATCTGGCGCTCGGCTGGTGTGGGATCTGTCTGCGGTGATGCGCCGCGTTCGGTAAAGGTCGGGCGCGGGGCAGGCGTTCTGCTTGCCGCCCGGGCCTCCAGGCGCGCGATCAGGTCTTTGAGGCTTTTGGCCTCACGAGAAAGTGTGGCAAGGGCTGCCGCTTCCTCTTCGGCCAATGCGCGGGCCGCAGCCTCAGCGGTGACTTTTGCCTTCAGTAATTGGTTCAGCGTTTCCCGCTCTCCTGTGAGATCGAGAGAGGCGGTATCAAAGGTCTCCTGTTCGGCGATCAGATCTGACTTTACCTTCTCCAGCTCTTCCAGCCGCTCTCGTATCTCTCGGGCGTCTGTCTCGAGCTTCGGCACGATGGTTGAGAGCAGAAGAGCGCTTCGCATCGCTGACACCGCATCGTCCGGGCGCACCGCGAGCGCTGGTGGCGGGTTTCGGTCAAGTCGTTGCAGGGCGGCGAGGGTGTCCGTGAGCTCTGCTCGGCGTGTTTCCAGCTGTGCAAGAAGTACCGCCTGAGCAGCTTCCAGACCAGCGAGCCGGGTTTCTGAGTCCGTTACGTCGCGTTCGCGAGCCTGGACCCTGGCAGCCGCCTCGATTAGCTGTTGTCTGATCTCTTGTACTTCTTCGGCAAGCGCGTTTGCCTCTGCCTCTAATTGCTTGCGGCGCTCGACCCGGTCTTCGATTTCGCCTTCTAGTTTCTGGAGGCGCGTCGGGTCGGTCTCATTTGCTAAGGACGGGGGGCCCAAAAAAAGGCCCGTGCTTACCAGCACAGCGCTGGTCAGGGTGCAGGCTGTGTTAAACGGCCTCATGGGCCTCTGCCTCATTGGACACCAGGAGTGATATACCCGTCATTTCCTGGGGCGGTGGCGCCTTGAAGAGGGCCAGCAAGGTGGGCGCTACATCTTCAAGACGGCCGGGCTTCAGTGCAATGGTTGCTATTGCGGCTGGCGGTCCATCGATTACGAGCGGTACGGATGCTCGGGTGTTACGCGCATTGGCTTTTCCTGCATCGTCGGCGCGCATGTCTTCGGCGTTGCCGTGGGATGCTGTGATCATCAGAGTGCCGCCACGCTTTTCCAGGATGGCTGTGATTTTGCCGAGCGCCTTGTCGACGATCTCTGCTGCCTTTTTGACCAAAGCCGGATCGCCGGTGCGAGCGGCGAGGCCAACATTTGGAAAGTGTACGATGATCGCATCCGCACTTCCTGCTTTCACAGCACTCACGACCTCATTTGCCAAATCAAGTGCCGCAAGCTCTGGCTTTTTCTCAAACTGCTGGCGTTTGGGGCTTGGCAGAGCAAGGTGGCTCTCGCCTTCAAAGGCAGCCGGTCTGCCACCCAGCTGATAGGTGCCGAGTGCAAAAGGAGATGCCTCATCGCACAGATAGAGTTGCCTTTTGCCGGCGGTTGCCAGGGCTTCACTCAAGGTTCCGTTCAGGCGTGGCTCCTCGAAAAGAGTTTGTATATGGTCGCGCAATGGATCGGCGAGTGGCGTGAGGCTGCACACCGCAGACAGCTCTATCGGAGCAACGGCACCGGCTGATGCCTCGGTTGTTCCAGACAAGGCCGTCATCAACGGTGCGGCCCCATCCGCCCGCAAAAGCGCGAGCAACAGGGCATCGTCCTGACGCAGGCCTCCATAGCCAGTCAGAATGGCAGGTGGAATGTCTGCGTCACAAAGGCCTTTTTCATAGCACTCCGCGACATAGGGGACCGCGTAGTCAATTGAGCTGGCGCCTGCATCTGCGATTGCCTTGAGTGCGAGGCTTGTTTGTCCTTCGCGTTGAAGCCGATCAAAGGCATAGCGTCGTCCCATGACCGATGCGAGCTGCGCATTGTCCGCCCCCTCAATGTCATGCAGAAATTCGCCGAGGCAGTCCGCACCGCTTTGTGCGCCTGCATCCTCACCATCCAGAATCGCGTGGATCCAGACTTGGACACCTTCGTGGCTCATGAGCGCTGCCAGCACAGCCAAGTGATACTGATGGCCCTCAACGCCTGCAGGTGAAATCAATCCGACAAGATGAATTGCGCCACCCACGCTGCGCGCTTTCAAGATGAGATCCTGTAACTCTCTATTATCTGCAATGGGTTCGGGCCCGTCACCGGCAAAGGCGGCGTTCACGCGCACGGCAAATTGTTGTTCTGTCCGGCCCGCGCCGATGGCACGGTGTCCGGCTTCGACATTGCCCGGCTGATCGGGACCAAGGCCGACGGCCTCCCCGCTTGCTGCCAGCATTGTTCGCATGCCCCGTGCGGCCAGGCGATCAAAGATGGGTGTCTTGGCATTGGCGATCGCGTTGCCGTCGGTGTCCGCGCGGTTTCCCCACCCATCCAGAATGGCAAGTACGACGGGTTCTGTGTTTGTCGCGCGTGCCATTTAAGTGTCTCTCCTGACGTCTTTGGGGCACAATGCGTTGACACGAATGCCAGCGCGGAAAATAAAGAATCGCTCTTCATCTGTGAGAAGGAAGCGACCCTACTGAGCGGGTCACAACCTGTCTAGAGTCGAGGGTTTGTCTACCCATCTCGGTGGTAGGGATGGCCTGCGAGAATTGTTGCTGCTCGGTACAATTGTTCGCACAACATAACCCGCGCCATCATATGTGGCCATGTTTGAGACCCGAACGAGAGCTTGAAATCTGCGCGATTTCTGACTTCGTCGCTTAAGCCTCCCGCTCCGCCAATCACGAATGCACAGGCGTGTGCACCTTCGTCGCGCCAAAGACTCAGCTTTTGTGAAAATTCTTTGCTTTTCAACGATCGGCCGCGCTCATCCAGGACGATGAGTTTCGCGCCCTTGGGCAAGGCCTGAAGGATCTTCTCACCTTCGCGGGCGGCTAGCTCTGCGCGCCCGAGATTTTTCTTCTCTTCCACTTCGGTGAGCAACAGCGGTCCAAGGCTCAACGCCTTGCCCTGGCCGTCAAACCGTTTTGCGAGATTGTCGAAAAGGCTCTTCTCGGGGCCCGGTTTCATTCGGCCCACGGCAATTATCTCTACCCGCATCGCGTGTTCAGAGCCCGTGATGTTTTAGACCGCTAAAAAACCGGGCTCAGCTTTCTTCTCTGTCGCATTTTCGAACCACAAAAGTCTGCAACTTTTGTTGAAAATGCTTTAGCTGATGGCGATCCGCTCAGCCGTTACATCGGCCGACCACATCTTTTCCAGCTTGTAGAACTCGCGAACCTCTGGCCGGAAAATGTGAACGATCACATCGCCGCCATCGATCAGAACCCAATCTGACTGTGTGAGACCTTCCACGCGCGCGCTGCCGAAGCCTTCTTCCTTCATGCGCCGTGTGAGGTGATCCGCCAATGCACTGACATGTCGTTGGGAACGGCCGCTTGCGACGACCATATGGTCGGCGATCGCAGATTTTCCCTCAAGACTGATCGATACGATTTCTTCAGCCTTGTCATCATCGAGACAAGTCAGAACGAGATCGAGCATGGCGTTTGATTGGGTGTGGGTTGATTTTTCATCAGTCGAGAGAGCGGCTTTGCGGCCCTGTGATGACTGAGATTGGACATTTGCGTCCAGATTTTGAGCGCTCAGGGATAACTCCTTGTCCCCGTTTCGGGGTCCCTATGCATGATGACAGCAGGGGCTTTTTGACCTCTGCGAGAGACGCGGTTCGCGCTTCTCAAGGGAAATATGACTGCTTGCTCGCGACAATTCAATGAAACCCCGCATTGATGATGGGCGTCTCCAATTCATTATAAATTTCAATGACTTAAGTTGGTGTTGTCCGGCGTCTTCAGCTTTCCTGACGCAGCTGCGTGGCAGAAATTGGATTCTGAGGGCCTTCGAGGAAGCAAAGAGCAGGTGCCGTGAGCCTTGGGATCATGGGGGCATCGGAGGGGTCTAGCCAGTTGGAGCGATAGGTCGTGGCTGCTGGCGACAGGCGGGCTTTTAAGTTAAAGCCCGGACGGGGGTAGATCGCCATCGGGATAGCTTCTACCAGGTCACGCCATTTTGCCCAGCGCGGCAATTGGATCATGTTGTCCGCGCCCATCAGCCAGACGAAGTGGACTTCTCTGTAGCGTTCTTTGAGCGCCTCCACAGTATCGACCGTGAACCTGGTTCCCAGATGAGTTTCTATGTCGGTGACGACAAGTCGCGGGTGAGCGGCACACTGCTTTGCGCCCTGCATTCTCGCCTCCAGCGGTGCCATGTCACTCGCTGACTTGAGTGGGTTTTGCGGAGAAACCAGCCACCAGACCTGATCAAGCTGCAATTGGCGGAGCGCCATCAGTGATACAAGGCGATGTCCCTCGTGGGCGGGATTAAACGAGCCGCCAAGCAACCCGACTTTCAGGCCGGGAGATGTTACGAGAGGAAGGTTCACCGTACAGGTTCAGGGCCGTGTCTGACCGGTTCCGCGCACCTGGTATTTAAAGCTGGTGAGCTGTTCCAGTCCGACAGGTCCGCGCGCGTGAAACTTGCCCGTGGCAATCCCGATCTCTGCACCCATGCCAAATTCACCGCCGTCTGCATACTGGGTTGAGACATTGTGCAGCACGATGGCGCTGTCGACTTCATTGAGAAAACGCACCGCTGTATCTGCATTTTCGGTCACAATGCAATCGGTATGGTCCGAGCCATACTCGCTTATGTGGCGCATGGCGTCTTTCACATCGTCCACCACGGCGATTGAGATGATCGCATCGAGATATTCGGTCTCATAGTCCTGATTTGTTGCGGGCTTCACGCGGGTATCAGCTGCTTGCGTCGCATCGTCGCCGCGCACTTCACAGCCCGCTTCAATCAAGCTTGCTACGATGGGGCTCAAATTCTTGTCTGCGGCTGCCTTGTCGACCAACACTGTTTCTGCCGCACCGCAAATGGCCGTGCGCCTCATCTTGGCATTCACGACAATTTCCTGTGCCATCTTGAGGTCTGCATCCCTGTCCACATAGACATGACACAGTCCATCGAGATGCGCGAAGACAGGCACGCGGGCTTCGTTTTGTACGCGCTCCACCAGCGAGCGTCCGCCGCGTGGGATGATGAGATCGAGATTGCCATCCAGACCTTTCAGCATTTCGCCCACGGCTGCGCGATCGGTTGTGGGCACAATCTGCACCGCGCCGTCAGGCAGATTGGCGGCAGCCATGCCCTCTTCGAGGCACTCAAAAATGGCGCGACTTGAATGAAAACTCTCAGAGCCTCCACGGAGGATCGCAGCGTTGCCTGCCTTCAAGCAGAGGACGGCTGCATCTGCCGTTACATTGGGACGGCTTTCATAGATGACGCCGATGACGCCAAGGGGTACGCGAACACGGGAAATGTTTAGGCCGCTGGGTTGTTCCCAATCCGCCATCACGTCGCCAATGGGGTCTTTCAGGCTTGCGACTTCCTCAATGCCTTTGGCGATGGCCTCAACGCGGGCATCGTCCAGCATGAGGCGATCCATCATTGGTGCTGAAAGACCTTTGGCGCGACCTACCTCCATGTCCTTTGCGTTGGCTTCTAGGATGTCTCCCGCATTGGCGCGGACAAGCATGGCGCTTGCCAGAAGCGCTGCATCTTTTTGTTTGGTCGGCACGGTGGCGAGCGTCTTTGCGGCTCTGCGCGCGCGCGCGCCGATATCTGCCATGATGGCTTCAATATCGTCATTTGCTGCATTCAGATCGGCGATGCTCATGCCTCTATCCTTTGTTCTCACTTCTGAGTGTTTTCTTTAGAACCAGATCGTCCCGGTGGATCATCTCAGATCGTCCACGATAGCCCAGAAGGGCTTCAATTTCACTGCTGTTATGTCCCGCGATTTCCTTAGCGTCCCCGCTGGAATAGGCTGAGAGACCGCGTGCGAGCTCTTCGCCAGTTCCATTTTTTACGAGAACCGCGTCGCCGCGATCAAACGTGCCTTCGATGCCGACGACGCCTGCGGGCAAAAGTGAACGGCCTTCGCCAAGTGCCTTAGCGGCACCTGCATCAACCAAAAGTGCGCCCGACGCCTGGAGAGCGGCTGCGATCCAACGTTTGCGCTCCGTGTTGGGGTCGGAATGGGCGTCAAACCAGGTGCACTTGGCTCCTTCCGCCAAGGCTTTCAGCGGATGGATGTTGCGCCCATTGGTGATGACCATATGACAGCCGGCTTGCGTGGCAATGTGCGCCGCGGTGATTTTCGTCTTCATGCCGCCACGCGACAGATCCGACCCTGCATCTCCGGCCATGGCCTCAATGTCTGCTGTGATGTGGGCGACCTCGGGGATGTGTTTCGCGGACGCCTCGCCGGGAGGCGCTGAATAGAGCCCATCAATATCAGAGAGAAGCACAAGACAGTCGGCGCTGATCATGGAGGCGACGCGTGCAGCCAGTCGGTCATTATCGCCGTAGCGGATTTCTGCCGTGGCGACGGTGTCGTTCTCGTTGATCACGGGAACGGCGCCAAGCTTTAGGAGTGTTGTGACTGTAGAGCGCGCGTTCAGATAGCGGCGTCGCTCTTCGGTGTCGTCCAGTGTGACGAGGACTTGAGCTGTGGAGAGATTGCGCTCCGCCAGGGCTTCCTGAAAGGCGTGCGCCAGATGAATTTGCCCAGCTGCCGCTGCGGCCTGGCTCTCCTCCAGCTTCAGTGATCCGTCGGGCAATCCCAGAGTATGACGTCCGAGGGCAATGGCGCCTGATGAGACAATGACAATATCCTGGCCTTGTCCGCGCATCGCCGCGATGTCATCCATGAGGGCGTCCAACCAAGACCGATTCAGCTTGCTTGTCTCGCTGTCAACAAGAAGGGCTGATCCGATTTTGACGACAATGCGTTTTGCATGCTCCAGCCGGGAACTCATGGCTGCCACCCTTGTGAGGTGGATACCTCGTCTTCTTCAGGCTGGGCTTCTTTCCTGCGATGCAGATTGATTTCTTTGAGCAGCTTGTGGAGCACGGGGCGCACACCTTCGCCGGACACACCGGAGAGGGTCATGATCTCCTGGCCCGCTGCGTCCTCAAGCGCTGCTTTGCGTTCGGCAACGACATCATCGGTCAACGCATCGCATTTATTGAGTGCAACGATGACAGGCTTCTCGTTCAATCCTTGGCCATAAGCTTCCAGTTCGCCTTTGATGGTTTGATAGGCACCAACAACGTCTTCTTCTGTTGCATCAACCAAGTGGAGAAGAATATTTGTGCGTTCTACATGTCCGAGGAATCGATCACCCAGGCCCGCACCTTCATGTGCCCCTTCGATGAGGCCTGGAATGTCGGCCAGTACAAATCCGTCGCCGTCGAGATCCACCACACCGAGGTTAGGATTGAGGGTGGTGAAGGGATAGTCGGCAATCTTTGGTTTCGCGCGCGAGACGGCAGCGAGAAAGGTGCTCTTGCCAGCATTGGGAAGGCCGACCAGCCCGGCATCGGCGATAAGTTTCAGCCGCAACCAGATCCACATCTCCTTGCCTTCCAGGCCTGGGTTTGCGTGGCGGGGTGCCTGATTGGTCGCGGTCTTGAAGTGGGCGTTGCCGAAGCCGCCATTGCCGCCCTGCAGCAGGACAACCCGCTGACCCACCTCTGTCATATCGGCGATCAGTGTTTCATTGTCTTCTTCAAAGATCTGCGTGCCGATGGGCACTTGCAGGATCGCGTCTTCGCCATTGGGACCGGAGCGGTCCCGACCCATGCCGTGGACGCCGGTCTTGCCTTTGAAGTGCTGGCGGTAGCGGTAGTCGATGAGGGTGTTCAGGCCGTCAACGCATTCCACGATCACATGGCCGCCGCGACCACCATCGCCGCCATTGGGCCCACCGAACTGGACATACTTCTCCCGCCGGAAGCTGATTGAGCCAGCGCCGCCATCGCCTGAGCGAATATAGATTTTTGCTTGGTCCAGAAATTTCATAACAGCCCCTTTTGAGCCTGCCAGCGCTCTTGGGTCAAGCGATACTCACGTTTAGGGCATGTTTCCTGTCTGGCTTCGCTCCAGCCCGACTTTTCACATGAGAAAGTAAAGCCCGCTTTCTCTAAAACACGGGCAGATGCGAGGTTGTCGGCGAAGAGGTCCGTGAGAAGAAGGTTAATGCTGAGCTCGCCGAAAGCGTAGCGGAGGATTTTAGTGACCGCCTCGCTTGCATAGCCTTTGCTCCAATAATCTTTGCCGATCCAATACCCGATGCCGACTGTATCGTCGCCCCGGTTCTCAATGTTAATCGAGCCGATAAGTACGTCTTTCAACCAAATGGCGAAGGTGAGATCGATGCCGTCGGCGGCAGACTGTCCGTGGCTTCTGATCCAATCTCCTGCGGCTGCGAGAGGGTATGGGTAGGGCACAGGCGCCATCATGCGTGCCACCTCCCAATCACCGGCTAACCTGCAAACGGTCTTGGCGTCCTCATGCCTGAAAGCACGGAGTGTCAGCCGTTCTGTTTCCAGAACAGGTTGTCTCTCGCCGGGCATTGTGAAGATGCGTTTCATATGCCTACCAGCTATCCTTTAGGTCTTCCCAGACATGCCGATTGGTTGTGACGTCATAGCGTTCCACCTCTTCGTCGCGCGCAAGGCAGAAGACCTTGCTTTCGCCGGTAACTGAAAAGCCAGAGCGCTCAAGCACCACGCCGGAAGCGGGGTTGTCCTTAAAAAAGGAGGCGCCGAGATCATGCATGCCTTCGTCTTTGAAGAGGTAGGTGACGAAGGCGCGCGACGCCTCCGTCATAATGCCTTTGCCCCAAAAGGGCTTGCCGAGCCAGTAGCCATATTCAAGCTCCTGAGCAATGCATCCTGCAAGCTCACCGTCTAGTTCGATTGCACAGATGATGTCAGGTGAAGCATCGTGGCTTGCGATCCATTGGTCTGCCATTTCCCGCGTATAGGGGTAAGGCACACGGGTGAGTTTGGAACAGACATCCCAGTCGCCCACATATTCAGCGACGAGGGCTGCATCCTCCGGCTCGAAGGTACGGAGACACAGGCGGTCTGTGGTCAGGATCGTGGTCATCGCGTCGCGTTTTCCGCTGCCAGAATAAGGGTGATGCAGTCTAGCTCTTCTCCGCGTGCCAAGCAGAAGCGTTTCTCTTCGCCGGTCTTTTGAAAGCCGATTTTGGTCAGTATCCGTCCCGATGCGGGGTTGTCTTTGAAATGCCCTGATGCGATGTGATCAAGGCCCAGAATGTCGAAGGCGAACTCGACGAGGACCCGAGTTGCCTCAGAGGCTATGCCCCGGCCCCAATAGGGTTCACCGATCCAGTACCCAATTTCGAAAGATCCGCTCTCGGTTCTGGACAGGCCGATAGCACCGACAAATCCTGATTTTTTTGTTTCAATGGCAAAGGGCCAGTGGTCGCCTGCCGCGCGGCGTTCACTGTGGCCAGAGATCCACTCTTCTGCCGCCCCGTCAGGGTAGGGATGGGGAATGCGCGCTACCATCGAAGCCACATTCCAGTTGCTGACGAGCTCTTGCACATTGGATGCATCGTCCAATGTGAACGGACGCAGCTTCACCTTATCGCCTGCAAGACTCAATGTTTCGGCAATCATGGAAATCCCTCCCAGATCTGAATGCTTTTGTGCCGAGAGAGAACAAAAAAAGAGAGAGATGGCGAACCATCTCTCTCTCGAAATCTTCAGGTCTGTTCGCCACCCGCAGGTGACGGTTGCCCCTGCTATTTAGTCTGCTGCTTTCGCTGCCGGTACGTCCGATGAAAGGACGGAGACATAGGTCCGGCCGCCTGCGCGGGTGCGGAAATTCACTGTGCCTTCAACAGTTGCAAAGATCGTGTGATCTTTGCCCATGCCAACATTTTCGCCTGGGTGCCATTTGGTTCCGCGCTGACGGATGATGATGTTGCCTGGGATCACTGCCTGGCCGCCAGATTTCTTGACGCCAAGACGGCGGCCTTCACTGTCGCGACCGTTACGGGATGAACCGCCTGCTTTTTTATGAGCCATTTTTCTCTAACTCCCTGAGGACCGCGCCGGCGTTAGCCTGCAGCGATGTCCGTGATTTTCAACAGCGTCTCGTGCTGACGATGACCGGCTGTGCGGCGGTAATTGTGACGGCGCTTCTTTTTGAAGACCGTGATCTTGCGCGAGCGGCCCTGTTCGACGATTTCAGCTTTCACTGAAGCGCCACTGATCAGAGGTGCGCCGACTTTTGTGTCAGTGCCTTCACCGCCAACCATCAGAACGTCGGTCAGATCGACCTTGTCGCCGGCTTCGCCGCCGAGTTTTTCGACCTTGATCACGTCGTCTTTAGCGACCCGATATTGCTTACCGCCTGTGCGGATAACTGCGAACATCTTGAAATTCCATGCAAAACAAAATCCAGCGGCCCTGCCGACAATCCGGATGGAGGTCGGGGACCGCTGTGAGTGGCGCGCACTATAGCCGTGGCGCGGGGACTGTCAACTGGGTTTGGGCGAATTCGGGCCGGTTTAAGGCCCGTATTTGCCGGTTTTTCAAGCGCTTGGGGCTTAAAGCTATTTTTGGGCGGGGCCACTGTTTGAGACGGCCTCCAGAAGTTCCGCAGATCCAAAGGCAGAGCCCGAGCTTTTGACGCCGAGTGCGAATTCTGGCGGTACGACTTCGGGACCCTGGCCAGCTGGCAGCGGCGGAGTGAAATAGCCCAGCGCATAGGATCCCATTGCGTATCCCAGCAGTGCCTGAAGCTCCGGATCGAAATCTTTGGCGATTTCCGGTGGGCAGGAAAGGTACTGATTTTCCTCCTGCCGGAGCCAGCCGAGCGTATAGGTGATGTTGATCCCGGCCCGGTCTCCATTGGATTTGTTGGCGCCGCCACCATGGAAGACTGAGCCTGTATAAATCAGGACAGATCCGGCGGACATTTCGGCATAGCCGATTTCATCTGGTTGGGGCACCCGGTCATCTGGCCAATCGATGGAACCCGGCACTACCTGAGTGGCGCCATTTTCCTTCGTAAAGTCCGTTGCGGCCCAGATGGTGTTGAGTTGCGGCTCAATCCCCTGCAGGTATTTGCCCCAGGCCCAACGGTCGCGATGGATGGATTGCTCTGGCTGTCCCGGCTTGATGCGGATCACCTGGGTGAGATGCAGCTGATAGGCTTCGCAGTTTGGCAACAGGAAGTCGGCAACAGCACCCCGAATACTCTCATTCATTACCATTTCCCGGCACATTGGCGAGCGGGCTACAAGGGCGCCGGTCCGTGTCGTGTGGCGGCCGGTAAAGTCGTCACGGCCTTCTTCTGTGGCGTTCACATAGGGTCCGATTTCCGCATTCAGGGCGACGACTTGCTCCGGGCTCAACACATCTTTCAGGATGACCGCGCCGTCGCGATTGATCACGGCCATGATCTCATCTTTGGTGGCCGTTGCCGGCAGGGTCTCTACTTTGGGTGTGGTCATAGGATTTCCTCCACTCTCATTGTGTCGCCCAACAAGGAGCGAAGCATCAGATTCAGGTGATCGAGCTGTTTTTGAGCCGGCCAGCCGCTTGGATCGAGGGTTGCTCGCACCAGCAGGCCATCAACGATGGCGATAATGGCGTCTGCCAGCATAGTGAGACGTTCTTTGGGAGCATCGCTCTCCTTGGTGAGGCGCTCAACCAGGCTCGATTGAAACTCGTCGTAATATTGCCGGTGAATATCGGAGAGTGTGTTGCTTGTCAGCGCCTGATCAAAAAAGGCGAGCCAGACGCGGGCTGCAAGCTGCCCGTCTTCGTTAAGCGGTAGGAAGGCTGCTGCTGCCTCGAACAGGCTGTCTGACGCCTCGTTTCCACGGCGGTGAGCCTGGGCAATGACTTCTTCCAGGGCCGCTGCAATCAACTGGTCTTTGTCGTTGAAATAGTGGGTGAGGCTTCCGGTGGTGACGCCTGCGACGCGGGCAACATCTACGAGACGCACCGCATCCAACCCCTGTTTTCCAATGACTTCGATGGCGGCCTCAGCAAAGGCGCGGCGTCTCTTGGTATGGTCAACTTTTTTTGGCATAATGGTGATTATATAAAAAATTAAACTTGGCGCAAGATGATTGATCGGCAGCTGCGTGAAATTCAGCCTATGCTACTCAAGTTCCTTTTTCGAACTTACGTTTCTGGGTGCGATCCTATGGCTGATCTTCGACTTTTCTCCTACCTGCCAAATCCCCGTATCAACAAGGCGACCGTCACGGCGCGGCTCTGTGATGTTGAGGTGGATGTGCGTGGTGCCAAACCTCGTGAGCTTGTTGATTGGTTGTGGGACGTCGATGCCCGACCACTGAGCGATGGGGATAAGGCGCCTGGGTCGCCGACAATGCGCGAGGCCAGAACGGGTTTTGCCGGTGTGCTTCATAAGACAGATGCGTTTCTGGAAGCGCACCCTTTCGGCACGGTGCCCGCCGCTTTCAGTCCGGACGGTAAGGTTGGTATTTTCGAGTCCAACAGTATTGCGCGCGCTGTAGCCCGATTGTCGACCAACGATCATCCTATTTATGGACGGGATGTCTTTGAGGCCTCCCGGATCGACAGCTTTCTAGATGTAAGTTTGGTCTTTGCCCGTGACACACAGAAGTATCTTTTGATGCTGGCTGGTAAAACGATATCTCAGGATCTTTATGACGCGACTGAGAAAGCGGTTGATACTTATATGACCGGCATTGAAAACGCTATCGAGGGTCGTGCGTATCTCGTGGGAGATGATGTCTCGCTGGCAGATGTTTGCTTTGCAGCGGAGATGGTGGAGTTCGCTCTGTCTCACTACAACCGGTCGGTTCTCGATGAAGCCGGACTTGTTCCGTTGTTTGATGAAGGTCTCAAGGATCGCTTTCCCCGCGCCATGGCGCATTTGAGCAACTGTCTAGCACATCCGGCCTTTGCCCCGGACCTCGGCGCTCATTATGCGCAGATCCTTGAGCGGGTTAAAACCGGAAGTCTCAGGGCCTGAATTTCTGGATGGTGGATTAGAAAGTAGTGGGCCGGAGGTGCTTGCGACTCCTCCGGCCCTACCTAATAAAACATAGACCCAAGGGGTGAGGATGCTGACCGGCCAGAAGGAAACTGTGCCGACAGGGGCCTAGTGCTCACCAGGTGTTGCCAACAACGTCAGCAACATGATCAATATATGTGGGAAAAAATCCCACGTCAACAAAAATGTGGGTAGTTTTCCCACAAAACTTCAGCTAGTCTCCAAATATGGGGAAAATCCTGGAAAAAGATGGGCCGACAGGGCCGCTTGTAGGTGCTGTACGCACCATATTGCGGCCGCTCGTCCGCGGTTTGGTGCGGCGGGGCGTGCAACTTCCTCAAATTGTTGAAGAGCTGAAGGCGCTTTATGTGGAGGCCGCACGACAGGAGGCTGCAAAGACGGGACGCGTCACGCAAAGCGCCATCAGTGTGATGAGTGGTGTTCACCGCAAGGATGTGAAGCGCCTTATGGAGACCACAGAAGATGCACCTCGTCCACCAAGTGCAGCGTCCATGGGGTCAAAGCTCATCGGGATTTGGATGGGACGTACTCCATTTGCCCAGACGGACGGCAGCCCGCAGGCTTTGTTCGAAAAGCGATCGGACGGATCTCCCAGTTTCGAGGAGTTGGTGGGTGAGGTGAGCCAGGATGTTCGGTCCCGTGCGGTTCTGGACGACTGGCTGCGGCTCAATGTGGTCTTGCGGCGAGATGATGGTCTTGTTGAACTGAATACAGAAGCATTTGCGACACCGGAAGCTGAGGTGGAAGCGCTTCACTTTTTTGGCCGAAATCTGCGTGACCATGTATCCGCAGGCCTGCACAATCTTGAAGGGCAGGACCCGCGCTTCATCGATCGGGCGACGTTTTATTGGGGGCTTACGGACGCCTCAATTGAAAAGCTGCGTTTGCTTGCGCAGGAACTTGGTGCCGAAGCCGTTCGTGAAGCAAACAAGCAGGCGCTGGAGTTTGCGACGGAAGATCGTGAACGCGGTGACGGCAGTAACCGGATGACATTCGGTGTCTATTTCTACGCTGAGCAAGATGGGCCGGAGAGCAGTAAAGGGGAGGACGCAAAATGATCCGTGTTCTTGTTCTCCTTATTGCTGCGAGTTTGGTAGCAGGATGTGCTGGGCTTGGACCTGTTGCTATGGTCCCCACGGGTACGTCTTCCCCGGATGCGGGCGTTGGCGGCACTGGGTACACTGACGTTGACGGGGCTGATCGTGATGAAGGTGTCGGTGGGACCGGTTTTGTATCGGGTGTCGCGCAGGCAAGCGGTGGTGATGACGGTGTCGGTGGAACCGGAATCTTCGGCGTCATTACGGCCTTTGGCAGCATCGTCGTCAACGGTGTGCATATCGACTATGAAGATGAAACCCCGGTGGTTGTGGACGGGACTGAAGGAACGCCCGACGACTTTGCTATTGGTCAAGTTGTTGCGGTTGAAGCCCGCCCCATGGGTGAGCGCTATCAAGCACAACTGGTTGAGGTTCGGCATGCTGCCCTAGGGCCGGTGAGTGATGTTGACGAGGCCACCCGCACCATCACCGTACTTGGTCAGACCATTCAGGTCGCACAGAGCGATCGACTGCCGCTTGTTGATGAGTGGGTGCGGATTAGTGGTCTCAGGGGGCCGGATGAGCAGGTTGTCGCAACCCGCATTGATCCCGTGTCCCCTTCCCGGGGCGCATTTGTCCGAGGTGTTGCCCTGCTCGCGGACGGGGAAGGACTGGCACTCGGAGGATTGCAGTTTGATCGGCCGCTCATTAATGGACGCACCATCGACGCTGGGGACGAGGTGTTGCTCCGCGGGATTGTCCGGGCACGCGCGTTTGAAGTGACAGATTTTGTTAAAGCCCCGAGCGAACCTTTTGGGGGGCGCATGTCTGATCTGCTTGTGCAAGGGTTTGTCGCATCGGATCTTTCCGGTCTGCACTATGTGGCAGGACATAACTGGACCCTTCCGGAAGGACTTGTTCCACGTTTCTCTGAAGAAGGGCTACCGGCAGCATTGTTTAAGGGACGATGGCTTGAAGATGAGATTTCGGTCAGTCCTCAACCGCGTATTCAGATACCGGGTCTCTTGAGGAACATTCCGCAGGCTCTCGAAAACGGCAATCTGCGTGCTGGCGAAATTCCGGACCTGTTGCGCAATCAAATTGAGGCGCGCGGGATTGATCGGCTTACCATCGATCCAACAAACCTTCCCGACATTGCGCAGGTGAGAGCGCTCGTGGCCGCTAAAGGCATGCCCGGCGTATTTCTTGATGCCGCTCGACCTATTACCGCTGACCAGCTTTCGGCATTGATGGAGCTGGGAGGGGCAGATGCGACGGAAGAGGGGATCCTCCGATTTAATCCGGAACGGTTTGCAACGTTCCTCGAACATCAAGATATGATTAAAGAATATGCAGTTGGTGAGGGCGTTGATCCCTTGCCGATGCCTCAGTTTCAGGCCATGCGCGCTCGTTTGCTCGAGGCGGGGATTGACCCGGCGCAGCTTGCCGGTGCTCATTCTGAGCTGGCGGCCATTGCTGGCCTGCTCCGACTGCGGGATGTGGCACAACGAGAAGGGTTTGATCCCTCGTCATTGCCGCCGGCGATGCGTCTTCGTCTCAGAGATATGCTGATTGATGGCGGTGAACTGCCAGATGGTGTGCCCGCTGCTTTGAGACCGCCACCATCGCCGCCAGGACCACAGCGCTAGAGGCGACGACTAGGTGTTTTTAATGTTCTGCTGGAAAGACCGGACAACCCCAAAGCCAACAAAGTAGAGGGATGAGAAGAGCCAGGCGGCAAATGCGCCAGACTCACTTTCCAGTAACGGTGCGTTGGCCTTTGCGATCAGAAGCCAGGTGCTGCTAATGCCCCATGTCGCGGTCATGAAAATTGTGATCAGGCGCAGTCGCACAACCCGAAAGGGATGAATGAATTTCAGGCGGCTAAAGGTGAGAGCGCCCAAAAAGGCGATCACAGCCAGGTTGATCATTTGGCTGCTGTCGAGAATGAAGAAGCACAGCACCACCATGTTCCAGGTTGCCGGAAACCCTTCGAAATAATTGTCGTTGGTCTTCATGTCCCGATTGCCGAAGCAATAAAGGGCGGTGACCATCACAAAGCTGGCGGCGGCGAACCCCCATCCCTCTGGCACCATATTCAGCTGCCAGATCATCAGGGCAGGAATGGCTGTGTAAGTCAGGTAGTCAATCACGAGGTCCAGGATGGCGCCGTCAAACCGTGGTGTGTAGCGCGTCACTTCAAAGCGCCGCGCAAGCGGGCCGTCCAGACCGTCAATGATAAGCGCCAGGCCCAGCCAGAGCAGTGCCATGCGTCCATCCCCGGCAAATGTCGCTTCTATTGCAAGCAGACCCGGAATGACCCCGGAGGCTGTGAAGAGATGGATGGCCCAGGCGCGCGCGCGGAGCAGCGGCGTATGTTCTTCGCGTTGCATGGGCTCAAACTAATGCGAATGCGCACTGACTGCCAGTAGGCTTTTGCCTACCGGGTGTTCATCATTCTATCGGAGGGGCGGGGTCCCACACTCAAGGCCCGGTCAATCAGAGAGATTCCTTGCGAGACCTCTGCCCAGGAGCTTTCTCCCACCTTCTCGACAAATTCTGCCTGAGCGCGCTCCCAATAAGGTGTGGCCGTCTTTAGGCGTTCGGCCCCGTCGGCTGTCAGAGACAGGTTGCGGACACGGGCATCTTTTTCATCAGGAATGCTGGCAACGAGACCTGCTTTGATCAGTGGCTTCAGATTGCGGGTGAGCGTTGTTCTGTCCATGACAAGTTCTTCTGCCAGGACATAGACGGGCACCTGACCAAAGCCGGAAATGGCGTTCATCAATGTAAACTGGGTGATGCGCAGTCCTGCCTCAGACAGATGATGGTCGTAGAGCTGCGTCACCGCCCGTGTCATCTTGCGGACGGCAAAGCAGGCACAGGACGATCCAATATGAATGGCTTGCTGTGTGGTCTTGTTTTGATGTGTGGTCATGCGGTCCAACCTTAGTTGATGTCGCCATAGGTAGGGAAGCAGACCGCGAGACGATGGAACAGCTCGTGGGGGCCGTCCAGTTTTACGGTCCTGTCTTTGATGGCGTTTTCCAAACTGAAACCGCCTTCAAAGGCACCCATCCAAGCTTCCGCACTTGTCTCAATGGTCAGGTCAGGCTCTCCTTTGAGGCCAAACTCGATTTCAATTCGTTTTCTGGCGATGGTGATCGTGGCTTCAAGCGGCATATCACCGGTGAGGCGCAGGTGGTAGGTCGCGTTCAGGTCACCTGCTTTGCGGCGTTGAAAGGTGAGCGTGATGTTGAACAGGTAGCTGAAAACATCATTCGCCCCAACATTCCAGCGAACCTGCTTCACTGTCTTGGCGGGGAAGCGCGACGGGATGAGGCTTTCAGCATCTGAGTTGGGTAACACGTAAATGGTTTCTGCGGTCTGTTGCAGCGGTTTGACGTGGCGGTCAGCAAACCCGACCCTGTCTTCCAGATAAGGGCTGATAACGTCTTCGCCTGCAGGGCAAACCGATATGCAGTAGGCGGCCTTGTAGCTTGGTTTGAAAGAGAGGCTTTGCCACATGGAGACGACTTCTCCCTCACTTACTTTCTCCCGGTAGTCATGCTTGTCTTTTGCATCAGCTACCTGCTCTGTCCAGTCAAGGAAGCCGCCGAGGAACTCCCGGTAATTGTGGGAGTAGCAGGCGGAAAAGTTGAAGCTTCCGTCTGGGCCAATGGCCTCGACAGGGCAGGCCGCGACACAGAGTTTGCATTCAACGCATGGATTGTAGTCGAGCGGTTTGCTGTCGTCGCTGACCGCTGCGCCAATGAGGATTGTGTCGAGCAGAACGAAGTTGCCAAACTTTGGGTGAATGACATTGCGATGAAATCCGATCTTGCCCATGCCGGCGGCTTCCGCGATGGGCTTGTGGGAGACGGGCCAGCTTTTACCGGGGAAGTCCTGCACTTCCATGGGGAAGGCGGCGACTGCATTCACCGCGGGAATGCCCATGGCTTCCAGTTCTTTCACGATCTTCCGGGCGGCTTCGTTCACCGACTGATAGGTCTCGTGGAATTCGTGATTGGCGATAGAGCGTGTCGCGGTGCGGACTGCATCCTTGTTCATGCGAGAGACGATGCTGATGAGCGTTTTTGTTTCCGGCAGAATGGAGAGGATGTCTGCCTTCTGGTCGGCAATCTCGGGCCGGTCCAGGGAGACGAGGCCCACATCGTCTGCGCCCGCTTTCTTGCAAAGCTCTTTCAGCCAGGTGGCGTTGAGGGGCTCGGCCCGCTCCTTTGATGCAGCGGATGCTCTCACTTTGAGGACGGTGGGGTGATCGTCTAGTCGCATGCCTTGAACCTCTGCCAATCTGGTTGGCTTCAAATATAGATGCATATGCATCTAATTCAAGAGGTCGCGGCAGAAAAGGGCGATATCGGGTGGATTATGACGAGGGTGGCCCGTCTGCAGGACCTGTGGGTATGGCCTTGTGCAGTCTTGTATTGGGCGCGACTTCTGATACATTCCGCCGCCACAACCAAAGATCGCTTACGTGGTCTATCGCGGAGAGGTGCCGGAGTGGTTGAACGGGGCGGTCTCGAAAACCGTTGTGCTGGCAACAGTACCCAGAGTTCGAATCTCTGTCTCTCCGCCATTCGCAGCGTGTCCTGCTATCCCACTTTTTGCTTGTCCGCCTGTCCGTCATAGGCCTCGCGGGCGGTGTCAATGGTTGCCAGGTTCTCAAGTGCCCAATTTCCTAATTCGGCAACCGGCTCGCGAAAAGACTCGCCGAGTGGTGTGAGGGTGTACTCCACTTTCGGCGGGATGGTTGGGTATTGGGTGCGGTTGACGAGACCGTCGCGCTCCAGTTCACGCAAAGTGCGGCTCAACATGCGCTGCGAGATACCGAGGTTCCGCTTTAACTCGTTGAAACGAAGGGTTCCGTACTGAGAGAGCGAGATTATGACAAGCACACTCCAGCGATCCCCAACGCGGGACAGAACCTCATTGATGCGTTTACAATCAGGGCATCGGCTGGTCTCAGACATGTCAGTTCCCTTTGTGTAACCGGGGGTCAATCCTGTGCCCTCTTGCGGTGGCTTCTAGTTCTGATTATATCCTCAGTAACAAAAGTATACTGCTTTATGTTGATGCCGACAACAGGACCTGAAGAATGACTCATAAGACTCTTACCGACCTTCTGAACTGGCGGTATGCCACCAAGAAAATGGACCCGTCAAAGCCCGTGCCGCAGGAGAA
Source organism: Parvibaculaceae bacterium PLY_AMNH_Bact1 (assembly GCA_032881465.1). NCBI lineage: Bacteria > Pseudomonadati > Pseudomonadota > Alphaproteobacteria > Hyphomicrobiales > Parvibaculaceae > Parvibaculaceae bacterium PLY_AMNH_Bact1. Next base: position 3,299,435 of record CP126168.1, on the reverse strand, counting down.
GGTCGATGCGATTGTCGAGGCGGTCCGCATGACGCCGACATCGAGCGGCACTCAACCGTTTGAGCTTCTCGTGGTCACAAATCCAGACGTATTGGGTGAAATTCGTAAAGTTGCCCACGATCAGTCGCCGATCACGGACGGGTCTCATCTTCTGGTGTTTGCTGCGTGGGACAATTACACCGAGGAACGTATTGATGCTGTCACTCGCCACATGACTGAAGAGCGCGGTGAGATACCGATGCTGAATGCCTATTACGACAATCTGAAGGCGATGTATCTGCCGCGTGACGCAGAGGTCAATTACGCCCATGCAGCGCGCCAGGCCTACATCGCTTTGGGTTTTGCGCTCATCGCTGCTGCTGAGCAGGAAGTTGACAGCACGCCGATGGAAGGCTTCGACCCGGCTGAAGTTGACAAAATTCTGGGTTTGAAAGAACGCGGCTTGCGTTCCGTGGTTCTTTTGCCGCTCGGCTATCGTGATCCAACGGGTGACTGGTTGCTGCCGATGAAAAAGGTCCGCAAGTCGCGAGAGACTATTGTGAGCCAGGTGGGCTAAGGAGCTCTCTATCAATGTCGCTACCCCATCAGGGCGGCTTCCACATTGAAAAAGGGCGCCTTGCGAGAGACGCCCTTTGTCATTTGCAGCAATGATGTTTGAGTTTAGTTGAGGTCTAGCCCGGTCATCTCGCCATCGGTGCGCCACTTGTCGAGGATCTCGAAATACTCAACAGAGCCGCCACCATAGGGGGCGTTCTGCACGGTGCGTTCTGAGGCCTTGCCTTCATTGTTGTAGTAACCCGGTGTGCACTCTTCGAGGAACTTGGTGCGCATGGCGGCTTTGCCAAGGATCTGCTCCACCCAGGCGGCCTGTCCTTCTTCCGATGCTTCAATGGTTGAGGCCTGACGTTTTTTGGCCTCGTCCAGGAGCCAGGCAATGTGATTGCTCTGCTCTTCCAGGAGGTGAGGGTAGTTGGCGGTGAAGCCCGCCTGCGCACCGCCCATGATGAAGACATTCGGGAAATTGTGCACGTGCATGCCATAGAGTGTCTGCACGCCATCAGCCCATGTGTCGGTCAATGACTGGCCGCCACGTCCATAAAGCTCAAAGCCTGAGCGGCGGGTATATTCCGTGCCCACTTCAAATCCTGTTGCATAGACCAGGCAGTCGAGTTCGTATTCCTTGCCGTTCGCGATAACGCTTGTCTCTGTGATCCTGTCGACGCCCTTGCCGTCCGTGTCGATCAGATGAACGTTAGGCCGGTTGAAGGCGGCGAGATAGTCGTCGTGGAAACAAGGGCGCTTACAGAACTGGCGATACCAGGGCTTCAGCGCTTCGGCGACGGTTGGGTCTTTGATGACTTCGTCGACGCGGGCGCGGACCTGCTCCATCTTTTTGAAGTCAGCGAGTTCTGCGATCTCTGCGAGCTTTTCTGGGGACAGGTTTTTATTGTCGCCCTGGCTTGCGATGAAAAGAAGGTTGCGGATGATTTCCGTCCAGCCGTCATTCACGAGGTCTTCTTCTGCAAAGCCGCCAGAAACGAGAATGTTGAAATTCTCCATGCGGTGCTTGTGCCAGCCTGGCTCAAGTGTCTTCGCCCAATCCCAATCTGTTTCCCGGTCGCCGCGCACATCAATGGAAGACGGCGTGCGCTGGAAGACGTAGAGCTCGTCCGCCCCTTCTGCCAAGTGCGGCACACACTGCACGGCGGTTGCGCCGGTGCCGATGATGCCGACTTTCTTTCCTTTGAGTTTGGTGAGGCCGCCTGAAGGGCTGCCGCCTGTATAGTCGTAGTCCCACCGGCTTGTGTGGAAGGTGTGGCCTTTGAAACTTTCAACACCTTTGATGCCGGGAAGCTTCGGACGGTTCAGCGGGCCGTTCGACATAATGACGAACTTGGCTTTCATGGCGTCGCCGCGATTGGTCTTGATGATCCACCGTTGCAGGCTTTCGTCCCAGCGGACTTCTTCGACTTCTGTTTGCAGCGTTGCGTTGTTGTAGAGGTCGTATTTCTTCGCGATGCGCTTGGAGTGCTCCAGGATTTCTGGCGCTCGGGTATATTTCTCTACGGGCATGAAGCCGGTTTCTTCCAGGAGTGGAAGGTAGACATAGGATTCAATGTCGCAGGCCGCGCCCGGATAGCGGTTCCAGTACCAGGTGCCGCCAAACTCGCTGCCCTTTTCAATCATGCGCAGATCTTTGACGCCCGCCTCGCGCAGACGTGCACCGGCGAGCAGGCCGCCGAAGCCCCCACCAATCACGACGACGTCCACTTCGTCGATCAATGGGTCGCGTTCAATCCGCTCTTCAACATAGGGGTCTTCGAGGTAGTGGGCGTATTGGCCTTTGATCTCGACATATTGCTCATTGCCGTCTGTACGCAGGCGTTTGTCCCGCTCTTCACGGTATTTGTCGCGCAGGGCATTTGGATCAAAATCAATCGCGTCGTTCACTGCTTGCTCGCTCATGCGGCATCTCCCCGGGTCGTTTCAATGTTGGTGCGGCCTGGTGCCGCCATTCGTGAATATCGATGGGGAAATGTTAGAGCCTCACCTGGCGTCTGTGAACAAAAAACTGACAAAAAGTCATATTGAAAATGTGGGTAGGGATTTGACCTCGCGTAAAGAGCAGGTTTGCCGGATGCAGCTATTCAGCCTGTTCGAGTGCTGATTGAATGGCGACGATGCGGAGCAGGTCTTTTGTTGCAATCACGCCCACCAGATCGTCTCGATCCATCACCATGAGCAAGCTGGCCCCCGTCTCCTGCATTCGTGCCATCACATTTGCGGCCAGGTCGCGAGGGTTGACGATTGCATTGGCGGTGACGGGCTTCATGATGTCACGCACCCGTGTGTCGCCATGGCGGTTGAGGGGCTGGGTGCGAACCTCCTTCAAGCTGACACTGCCGACGACGCGCCCACCATCCATGACCGGGAAAAACTCAAAGTCGTAGTGGTAGATATAATTTTCGATCAGACCGGCGACGGGGGTTTCTGCGGAAACGGTGATGGGGTTCGGTGTCATGAACTCCCGCACGGCTTTTTGCGCCAACACATTCTTTGTCTGTGCCTGAAAGTTTGAGGAGTCTGCAGCAAAGCGCACGAACATGCCAAGCACGACCCACCAAAGGCTGGCGAACCCGGCACCTGTAAACAGACCCATCAGTCCGACAATGATGAGGCCCAATCCGAACAGTGATCCCATGCGGGCGGCTGTCTTTGTCGCTGTCAGATAGTCACCGGTTCGCATCCAGATGATGGCGCGCGCGACCCTCCCGCCGTCGAGGGGAAAGGCTGGCACCATGTTGAACGCCGCCAGAATGAGATTGAGCATGCCGAGATAGCTCAACACGGTGGCGACAGACACGAAAGCTTCCAAAGCTCCGGCGCTCAACCAAAATAGAGTTCCCAGGAACACACTCATGGCCGGGCCTGCAATCGCCATAAGGAGTTCGACCTTTGGCGATGGGGGCTCGCCTTTCAGTTCTGCGATGCCCCCCAGCAACCAGAGCGTGATGCCGGTTATCTCCATACCGTAGGCGCGCGCGACCAAGGAGTGGGCAAGTTCATGCAGCAATATGGAGGCAAATAGTCCCAGCACGGCGACAATGCTCATCCACCAATATGTCGCTTGCGGCAGTTTCTCGTGGATGGTGGGGAAATAGCCTTCAGCCAGCCCCCAGGCCAACAGGATGGCAATAAAGGCCCAACTTATGTTGACCCTGATTTTTATTCCAAAGACTTCGATAAGCGTGAAGCTTGCGCCAATCATGATGACCACCTTTGCGATAAATTCCCGCCAGCGGATGTTTACACCGATTGCGGGCAGGAGGCGACCGCTTCGGGTCGCACTATGCGCGTCGTCAAAGAGAGTGATCGAAAAGCGGAAGGTCTGCCTTGATAAAGATCATATGAGGCTTAGCATTCCGGTGATTAGCCGTGCTGATCCTCCAGGCGGCACCCACGGGCTTCCAGAATTGGTCGCAGTTCACGAAAGGCTGCTTTGTTGCGGTTGAGCGGCATGCCCGGATGCAGATGGTGGATGATGTGGTCTTCCATGCCGAAGGCAACAATGTTCCCCAGTTTGTGACTGAATGACCGTGTGTTGCGGTAGCGACCCATCTCGTTCATGGGGTGGTGTGGCCACCAGCTGAGAAAGAGTGAGATATAGATGGTGCCGAGCATTCGTGGCACCCACCAGAGGAACGCTGCCTCGAGTGCGTAACCGCTCCAGGCAAGGGCGCAGAGAATTCCCCAATAGGCGAGAGACTGTACCATACCTTCAAGGCCCGCCCGCTGCGCCGCAGGATCATCAGCGTTTTCTGACAGAACAACGCCATAGGAGTTCGGGAATCCCGGTTGCATACGGCGAATGGTTTTGAGGACCGCTTGCTGCCATGTGGGCGCGATCACTTCATAGTCGGGGTCGAGCTTGGGATCATTTGTGTGCTTGTGATGAAGCATATGGGTGTAGCGGGCGATCTTGAAGGGCAGCACCAGGGGGATTGTTGATACGTAGCCGATCAGCTCGTTCAGCCACCGAAGCGGTGTGCCCGGATTGGCATAATTAGAATGCTGGGCTTCGTGTGAGGGGAGATAACAAAGCGCAACATTGGCTGTCGCAATGATGAAGCCCACCCAAAGTGGAATGACATCGAAAATTACGAGCGGCCAAAGGGCGAACCAGCATAGAAGGTTGGAGAAGCACCAAAGCGCCATCACAACGGGAAAGGGGCCGATATACTTTTTGGCAATCGCCATTTCTTCTCGGTAAAGACGACGCTCTTCGTCCTTATCCAATTCAACAGGGCTCAGTGTTTCTGTGGTGCTCATATCCAGCGCCCTCCGAACTTGGCGATCAGGCCCCAGGTGCCGCCGACGATCAGACCGGTTTGGATCTCAGTTAGACCTAGCGGCGGCGTGACGCCAATGCTGCTCATGATCGCGGCGATGAGTGGTGCCAAGAACCCAACCCCAAAGAGGAATGGTCCCCAGGGGTAGATTGCCTTCAAGATTTCCATGTCATTCTCCTTAGCCCGGTCAGGTTTTGCTGTTTGGGGCGCACTGGTCGGCGCTTGGTGGCACGACGAGATTGATGATTTGTTCTGCGAGATCTTCGAGGTCGCGGCCTTCAAAGATGTCACTGCCGCGCCTGTTGGTGACCATATTTGCAGCGCCGGCGGCTGCAGCGGATGAAAATGCCATCAGTACAAGCGGGTCAATATCAGGCTGCCAGCCAGCGGCTTGTGCTTCAGCCGCTGCCATCAGGACGATCTCCATATATTCTTTATGGCTCTTTAGCAGGTCTTCGTCTGCCTGCTGCGTCACGTCTGGATGATTGAAGGTGGCGTAGTAGGCTGGATAAGTCAGTGCGAAGCGGATGACGGACCTGCCCATGGCGTTATATCTGGTAACGGGATCGCTCCCCGCCTGTTCAGCCGCGTTGGTCACATAGGCGCTGAACCTTAGGTAGCCTTCTGTCGCAAGTGCGCTGAGCAGGGCTTTTTTGTCGCGAAAATGCCGCGCTGGTGCCGCGTGAGACACGCCAACGTCGCGGGCAAGGCCGCGCAGGCTCAGGGCTTCAATTCCCTTGTCTGCGATCACTTCCGCAGCCCTGTCGAGAAGGGCCTGTTTCAGATTGCCGTGGTGGTATGTCATTCATGCTTCCATGTTGTCGATGCCTACATTTCTAGTGGATAATCTCAATGTTGTCAATAGCAACATTGAGTAGATCGTGGACGCTCTTGACGCAAGTCAAAGAAAATGACGCAGGCGTCACGTTAGTGTGGCGCCAGTCAATAGGTGAAAGGGCTCTGAACTGGCTTTTTCCAGGATCTTTGGGAGCGGTGGTTGCATGACAAAAATCAAGTTTGTGGAGTTTGGTGGGACCGAACATGAGGTGGATGTCACCAACGGCCTGACCCTGATGGAAGGCGCCATTAAATACACAGTGCCTGGAATTGATGGGGACTGCGGCGGTGCGTGTGCCTGCGCCACCTGTCACTGCTACATCCCGGAGGAATGGGCGGAAAAGGTCGGGCCCGTCGACGAGCTTGAAAAAGACATGCTCGATTTTGCCTTCGACGTGAATGAAACAAGTCGTCTGAGCTGCCAGATCAAAGTGTCTGATGAGCTTGAAGGTATGACGGTGCTTCTGCCTGAACGGCAGTATTGAGTTTCTTTCCCAAAAGAAAATTCGGCCATTTGATTCACGTCAAAACAAAAAATGACGCAGGCGTCATTATTGAGGCGTCGGCCGGGTGGTTTCGAGATCAATAGGCGCTTGGAGCGCACAGGAGGAATGAATGACTGCACCCAGCAATTCAAAGGTTGTCGAGAAGGGTGACTGGAAAGTCACGATGAACCCGGACGACATTTACAAGAACCCGATGGATATCGCCTGGCACTTCGCTTATGAATTTGGCGAAGACAAGGTTGAAGATCTTTACAATCGCGCAAAGCAGAACCAGTGGGACTCAGATGAACTGCTTCCGTGGGATCATGAAGTTGATCCCTCCAACCCCCTGATTGCAGACCGCTCGAGCGCCTATCATCAGATGCCGTTCTTCTCAAAGCTTTCAAAGTCTCAACAGGAAACGTTCACGGCGCACTCGACAGCGCAGCTCTTGTCTCAGTTTCTGCATGGTGAACAAGGTGCCCTAATGACGGCAGCCTGTGTCACGCACTCTGTGCCAGATTCCGGTGCGAAGCTCTATGCTGCAACGCAGACCATGGATGAAGCACGGCACGTTGAGGTCTATGCAAAATATTGCGAAAAAATTGCGATGACCTATCCGATGACGCCATGGCTCAAAGCGTTGATTGATGCAACGCTGCAATCGGATAAACACGAAAAAGTCATGATCGGTATGAACATGATTGTTGAAAGCTTGGCTCTTGGTGCCTTCAACAACATGTATCGGACCACCAATTGTCCGCTGCTGAAGAAGCTGACCTTTAATGTGATGCGGGACGAATCTCGTCACGTTTCCTTCGGTCATGTCTATCTCGGGCCTGTATTCAAGAAGATGCATGAAGATGACCGCGAAGAAATGGCGCAATTTGCCTTTGATGCGGTAAACGTTCTGGCGTCTGCGTCGTCGTCGTCCAACGCGAATACGCTCGCCTCACGTGCCGACCCAGGCTTCTTGATGGTGCTCGACAATTCTGACATTGACCGGGATGACTTCTTCAAAGGTATGGAAGAAGCAGAAGAACAAGGTCTCGGGCAAGAATTGGCGCCAGGGCAGATCCACGCACTGGATGATCTGATGATGCCAGCCATCGCGCGTGTCGGTCTTGTGACGGAACGGACGCGCCCGCTTTACGAAGAAGCCGGTATTACGATCAGCGAAGACCTGAGTGTCTTGGAAGCGATGGAGGGTGGAAACCCTGATGCGGACGCCACCGTGGCGGCTGCAGAATAAGAACTGTGCTCGCAGGTTCATGCCTGCGAGCACATTCACTGCCAAATGATGTCTAGGTGGTGCAGGTCTTTAGAACATGAGGTGGTTGTGATGGATGGCGCGTTTTATGAGACTTTGGTTGCATCTCTTCCGGAAGCAATTGTGGTTTCCACAGCTGAGGGCCGCATTGTCTATGTGAACGGTGCGCTTGAAGAGCTGTTGGGGTACAAGGCGGCTGAGTTGGAAGGGGCGGAGATTCAGACATTGGTCCCACGCCAACCTGGGCAGCGCGCCGACCCAATGAAGTGGCTTGCGCGTTGGGCTGGCGAAGGGTTGCAAAACCAATCGCGCTATCTTGATCTTACTGGTCGGACAAAAGACGGACTTGAGATGCCTGTCGATGTGCGCGTCTCTGAAGCATCGTTTGACGGCGACAAACGTTTCATCATTTCCGTTCGTGATCATTCAGCCCGACGGGATGAGATGGTGCGCACCAAGGAAAGACATCTGTTGATGTCGCGCATTCTTGCGGTTGCGGCAGATGCCATCATTTCTGTTGATGCGGGTCAGCACATCACATTCTTTAACCTGACAGCTGAAAAGATGTTCGGCTACTCGGCGGAAGAAGTTATGGGCCAGTCGCTCGACATGCTGCTCCCTGACCGGTTTCGGAAACATCACGGCAAGGAAATTGAAGACTTTGCCAAATCAAAACAGGCATCGCGCTTCATGAACGAGCGTGGGGCTGTGGTTGGGCTTCGTAAAGATGGCACCGAGTTTCCTGTGGAAGCCACCATCACCAAAGTAACCTCCGGTGGCAAGCCGATCTTCACCGCTCACATTCGCGAGAAGTCGCCAACCTAGTGACTGGCAAACTCGGTCACGAGATCTGACACACTTGTTACCCCATGCACGGCGTCGTGATTAGAAGTGTTCTAATCTATGTGCGACACCATCCCCGTTGCGGCATGTAAGCCGCTGGCCGAAAAACGGGGGAACAAATGACCCAACCGATTACGAAATTAAGCGCTGCGCTCATGTTTGGCGCGAGCCTCCTGGCGGCGACGTCCGTACAGGCAGCAAATGAAGGCTTCTATGTGGGAGCTGATGTTGGCTACAACTTCGCTGATGACCAAGACAGTACTGGCCCCAGTCGGAATGTCGACATCGAATTTGATGATGACATCTTCTACACGGGCAGCGTTGGATACGCGTTTGCTGCAGGAGAATATGGTCAGCCATCAGTTGAGCTTGAAGCCGCCTATCGCGAAAACGATGTGGATGCGTTGAACTTCAACGGAAACCCACAAACGCCTATCGGTGATGAGTCGGTTTTCAGCGTGCTCGTAAATGGGAAGTGGCACTTCACCCAAATCTCAGATGACGTTATCCCGTTTATTGGCGCGGGTATTGGCTTTGCAGATATTGATGCGTCGGTGCGCTATGGCCCTGTCGCCAATATCAATGATGACGATACGGTCTTTGCCTATCAGTTGCTCGCTGGGGCTGCTGTGCCTATTACGGAGCAGCTTTCTATTGTAGGCACTGCGCGTTACTTCGATCTGGCGCAGGACCCTGAGCTCAATCGGTTTGGCGGCCCGGCTCCTGTGCGCAATGTCGAACTTGATTCAGAATATTCGTCCTTCGGTTTGTCCCTTGGCTTGAAATACGCTTTCTGAATTTGATCAGTGCCCTCGGAGCTGGTGGTAACGCGTCAGTTCTGGGGGTACTGCTTGCACTAGACGCCCAGCTCTACCTATCATCTGTAAAAATGGGGGAACGGGATGGCGAAACAGGTAACGGCGGAAAAGCCTCTCTCGGGTGTTCGCATCATCGAATTGTCGACAATGGTGACCGCGTCTCTTTCTTCGATGATGCTGGCGGCGCAGGGCGCTGAGGTCATTAAGGTTGAGCCTGTCGGCATCGGTGACCCGATGCGGTTTATCGGCAGTCAGAAGAACGGTATCTCAGCACTCTTTGCTAATTGCAATCGCGGTAAGCGGGCACTGGCGGTCAATCTTAAAGATCCGAAAGGCCAGGATCTGCTTCAACGTCTTGCGGCAGACGCTGATGTGCTGGTGCATAACTACCGGGATGGCGTCATGCGGCGCTTGAATCTTGGAAGTGAAAAGCTTCGCGCAGCGAATCCCAAGCTCATCTACGCCGCGATTACCGGCTTTGGCAAAGAGGGGCCCAAAGCGCATGACCCGGCTTATGACCATGTGATCCAGGCCCTGACGGGTTATACGGGTGTGCAGGCAGAAGGCGGTGCGCCGGAATATATGAAGACCTTGGTCGCTGACAAAATCACAGCCTACACAGTTGCACAGGGGATCACCGCAGCTCTTTTGGCGCGGGCGTCGACGGGGGAGGGGCAACATATTGATCTCTCAATGCTTCAGTCCTGCCTCTTTTTCTTGTGGCCGGATGGCATGATGCGTCAGACCTTGCTCGGGGATGACGTGACTGACTTCGCGCCGATGGCAGATTACTATCGTGTGTCTGCAACAGCTGATGGCTACATTTCTATTGCGGCGGCGACGGATGATCATTGGCGGGGCGTTTCGTCTGTTATCGATCGGCCTGACATCATGGAAGATGACCGTTTCAATTCGATTTTTGCGCGTAGTGCGAATGTCGCTGTGTTGCTGAAGGAGCTTGATGGTGCGTTTTCTCATCTCTCAACGGCAGACGCGCTGACGCAACTCAAGGAGCATGATGTTCCGTGTGCTGCCTGCCTCTTTCCGGACGATGTCGTTGCCAATGAGCAGGTAGCAGCGGTTGGCGCGCTTGGTCTTGAAGAGCATCCTTTGCTGGGGCCGGTTCGGGTTGCGGAGCCGCCGGTTCAGCTTGCAGGCGTGCAGGCCCACATCGAGACGCCTTGCCCTGCCCATGGGCAGCATTCGTCTGCTATCGCGCGTGAAGCCGGATTGGACGAGGCGGAGATCTCGGCCATGCAGGAGGCGGGTATTCTCACCGGCGGATGATTAGACCTTGATGGTTTGCCAATGGCCGCGGCGGAACCTTTCGGCCAGCAAGATGCCTTTGACCAGATAGTCCAGCAGCAGCGCGGACCAGACCAGTTGGATCGAGCCTTCCCAATAAAGCGCGATCAGCATTGCCGGGAATACGCGAAACACGAACAGGCCAGTGAAAATGGCGAAGAGTGGGAAGCGTGTATCGCCTGCTCCGCGCAATGCGCCTGCAATCACGAATTCGATGGCCATCAATGGTTGGGCGATCCCCAATATCCAGATGAAGTCGACAGTGAGAGCGATAACCTCCTCGTCGTCAATAAACCAGCCTGCCAACATGGGGGCCATGGCAATCAATGCGGCACCCAGTGCGCCCATAAAGAGCATCGACATGCCCAGAGACCGCCAGCCGGAGCGCATGGCGGCGTCCGGGTCATTTGCACCCAGGTGCTGCCCGACAAGTGTGGCAGCGGCAATCGAGAACCCATTGCCTGGTAGGAAGGAGATGGAAAGGATCTGCACGCCGATCTGATAGGCGGTGAATTCGGCCGTTCCGTAGACGCTCATGAGCGCCATGAAAGCCAGGATGCCGATTTGAAACACCATGCCTTCGATGGAGGCCGGATAGCCGATGTGCAGAATGCGGCGGCTCATGCCCCAATCAAAACGAAAGCCTTTGAGCAGCGGTTTCAGGATCAGAAAACCGCGGGCCCACATGACCCAATAGACAGCGAGTTGTACGAACATGGCGATGGCGGATGCCATGCCAGCCCCCGCGACGCCCAGGGCTGGTGCTCCCAGATTGCCGTAGATCAGTACCCAATTCAGGAACAGGTTCAGCAGGTTGGCAAGGATGCCGATGTAGAGCGGCATACGCGCATCGCCTGCGGCGCGGAGAGCAGCTGCGAACATGAAACCCAGAACGAAGGGGACATTGCCAACCAAGAGCCAGAACAGATAGTCGCTGCCATACGCGATGACGCCGTCTGTGACCCCCATAATGCCGATCATGGGTTCAAGAATTGGCAGGACGATGAACCAGGAGACCAGGCCAAAGACAATGCCCATAATGATGGATTGACGCAGTGCCTGATCGGCTTCCTGGCGGTTACCCCCTCCAATCGCGCGGGCGAGAATGGCGACAAGGCCAGTGGACAAGGCCATCACCAGCGTCTGGATCATCCAATAGATCTGTCCCGCGGCGCCTACGCCCGCAACAGCTTCGACGCCAAGATCGCCCACCATCATGAAGTCTGCCCAGCGCACCATGGTCTGGAGCGCGGATGCGACAATGGTTGGCCAGGCCAGTTCCCATATGCCGAGTGATTGGGGCGGCGGCGCGAGCGCGCTTGGACTGCGTTCGCGCAGGTCGAGGAGAGGTGAGGCGAGCTCTGGCTTCTCCTCCTTCGCTAAGCGATTTTTGTTTTTGTTGTCTTTGTCGCTCACGCGTGTCCCCTAGCCCAGTCTGGTCACTTAAGGTGAGTGGACGACAAGCACAAGGAGAGATTTAGGCTGGGCGCGTGTGTGTTGGGACGTTAGCTGTTTTCAGCGATCCGTTTTTTTATCTCTGCTGCAACCAGCCACAAACGATCCTGACCCCAGGCTGTGAAGTCTGGCTCCGACCCCGGCCCGGAAACCCTGAAACTTGGTACACCCCAGAGGTGCATGTCTTCCGACATAATGCGCTGGTTTTCAGCGACTTCTGCCTTCCAATTATCGGTGCCCAGGTGTGGCTTTGCCTCTCTCCACGAGAGACCGGCCGCTTCGACGACTTTCTTCATGCCTCGATCGGTATCAATACGAACGGCTTTTCTGAAAGCGGCATCGAGAAAGGCGCTGAGCAATTCACTGCCTTTGCCCTGAGACGTTGCCCAGGGAAAGAGGGAGTAAGCCCTTCGGACAGGTTCTCCAATGGGGTCATAAACGGGTCCATACCCGACACCCATGGCATCGGCTTCTCGCTTGGTGTCGCTGAATATGTAGCGGCCCTTGTTCTGTGTTCCCGGAACGCCGCGCATGACCATTGGCAGCACGGGACGGACAACGAGCTTTACACCGCTCTCATCTGCTAGCTCACAGGCCTTGTCGAAGATGATGGCTGTATAGGGGGAACGCAGAGAGGGGAAGACCTCCAGGGTGATGGTGCCCGTGTCTTTGGTCGTGCCCCAATCAACCGGCGGGCGGGGAGCGATCGGGTGGGCGCCGTCCTTATGTGCGCCGCGTTCCTTTAGACGCGCCTCCAGATGGTGGAGACGGTCAATGCCCCAGAACCATTCGCCCGCATATCGAAAAGTGCCGCCGGAATAGTGGCCTTCCTTTTGGAGCATGTCAGAATCTTGTGCGAGGCGGTTTAGGGCTTCTTTCTCGCTCACTGCTCCCAGCTCGTCTGACAGTGCTTGGAGTGCGGCGTGATCGCCCACCCAAAGTAGGTCACTGACGGGTGCAACCTGGTCGACAAATTCGGTTGGGCTTGCTGCGGCTAATATTCGAGCGGCCAATAAGCGATCAGTGTCGCGTGGCAGTGTGCCCGCATTGCCGGGGAAGGCGACATTATAATGGGGTGCGACAGCGGCGGCATCGCGTCGTGCATATTCGGCCAGATCTTCCGGGTAGGGCTGGTTTTTCCCACCGGTCGCATTAATGAGGCGCGGTATGATTTCAATGTCGTAGGCCGCGCTCAAGTCTGCAAGTTTCTGTGCGCTCAGATGACTGTAGGGATCGTCAAGCTGGTGGAAATATTCCACGCGGTGTGGCGCACCAGCCTTTTGGCGCTCAGCTTCCGCGGCATCCCGCTTTTTCTGTAGACGGACTGGATCCATCATCCTGTTCAGTATGAATGACATGAGTAACCGAACGGGCCTCGGCGGATCTACAGTCAAAGAAGGGTTTGGATTGTCTTTTTTGGTCGGTTCCAACATTCAGCATCTCCCTGCAAGTGACGCGATTATTGACACTCATAATGCCATTAGTCCAGTGGTGACAAACAGCTGGCGTTCGAAATCGTTCAGGCGATGGTAAAATTTGATCGCTGCGCAAAGTGTTTTACGTTGTTAGGATGTGTAATTCGCAATTTGACTGGGCCCAGCTGAGCGGGACCAGTTGACTGGTCCCGGAGTGCTGCGCAGTGCGCACCTCTGGATGGAGGAGCCAAACGATGAGCGAAGCTGCTGTCAGCCTGGATGCCGCGTCGGAAGACGCCTATTCAATTCCACTTGATAAAATCGATGTCGGCCAACCGCGTCTCTTTAAAGAGAATGCGATCTGGCCCTACTTCGAGCGCTTGCGAAATGAAGATCCGGTGCATTTTTGTGCGGAGAGCGAGTTCGGACCTTATTGGTCGGTGACCAAATATAAGGACATCATGAAAGTGGATACGAGCCACGGGATTTACTCATCGGACTCAAGTCTTGGCGGGATCACCATTCGGGATCCAATGGAAGCTTTTCGCCTGCCCAGTTTTATTGCGATGGATCAGCCCAAACATGATGAGCAGCGCAAAACAGTAAGTCCGATTGTTGCACCTAACAATTTGGCGATTCTAGAAGGCGTGATCCGGGAACGGGTGGGTAAGATCCTTGATGGATTGCCGATCAATGAGACATTTGATTGGGTCGACCGTGTCTCCATTGAGCTTACGACGCAAATGCTTGCTACGCTGTTCGACTTTCCCTGGGAAGAGCGACGTTTGCTTACGTACTGGTCGGATATAACGACAGCGGATGTGAACGGACCTCTGATTTCCTCGCTGGAGGAACGCAATGAGATCCTGCTGGAATGTGGGGAATATTTCACGCGGCTTTGGAACGAACGGGTTAACGACCCAGAGCCCAAAGGTGATCTTATTTCGATGTTGGCGCATGGTGAAGCGACACGAAATATGAAACCGATGGAATATCTGGGTAACGTCATTCTATTGATTGTTGGCGGGAATGACACGACACGGAATTCCATCACAGGAGGTTTGCTCGCGTTGAACGAACATCCGGAGCAATATGACAAGCTCCGCGCAGATCACAGTTTGATCGAAACGATGGTGCCTGAGATTATTCGTTGGCAAACGCCTTTGGCGCATATGCGCCGCACGGCTCTTGAAGACACGGAGCTTGGCGGCAAGCAGATCAAGAAGGGCGATAAGGTCATCATGTGGTACGTTTCGGGCAACCGGGATGGGGATGTGATTGAAAACCCCAATCAGTTCATCATCGACCGCGAGCGGCCGCGTCAACACTTGTCATTTGGTTTCGGCATTCACCGCTGTGTTGGCAATCGCCTGGCGGAGATGCAGTTGCGAGTGCTCTGGGAAGAAATCATGAAGCGCTTTGAGAAGATCGAAGTCGTCGGTGAACCTGAGCGCGTTCTGTCGAGTTTCGTGAAGGGCTTTGAAAAACTGCCCGTACAGATCAAAGGCTGAACTGTTTTACTCTGGTGGTAACGGTGGCAGGCGCGCGCAAGACAGTTTGCGCGCTTCTTCTTTTTCTATGCCAAGGATTAAAAGCAGAATGTAAGCACAATTCTCGATGATGGATTGGTCTAGACCTGTTTCAAACTTGTCGCGAATGACGCCGACGAGGGCGCCGAGCAAGAACGGCTCGAGTGTTTCTTCGTCGTGACCAATAAACCGGCCTGCTTCGATACCATTTTGAATATCGCGCTTTGCGCTATCACCGCTTGCTTCTCGGATTTGGTCCATCGGAAGGTCGGACTTATAGAGGAACCAGGACCATAGAGGATCTTTAGAGATCTCTGTCAGCATGTGCCTGACGCTGACTGAAACAACGTCGGCCGGGTCTGTCATGTCCCGGGTCAGATCATCAAGCCGTTCTGTCACCCGTCGTGCCTTTGTGCGCACAATCGGAACCAGCACGTCCATCTTGGTTTTGAAGTGGGTATAGAAGGTGCCGTGACCAATGTCAGCGACATCTGTGATGTCCTGGATTTTGACCGGATCAAAGCCTTTCGCCCGCATGAGTTCTTCCGCCGCTTCCAGAATACGCGCGCGCGCGCGCATACGCTTGCGCTCTACGCGGCTGATCGGTGGCTGTTCGATTTCCAGGAAGTCCATCGCGGTCTCCGTCTTGGTCAATTTGTACTGATTTTCAAACTACCTAAATGTGACTTTCGTCATTTCTGATGATATTATCATTGTAAGTCGGTAAATCAAGATGGATACCTGGATCAAAAGGAGAATTGAAAGTGGGTAACTCCGAGCGTTTTGACGCCGTCATCATTGGGTATGGCCCCGTTGGGGCAACAATGGCGGGCTTGCTGGCCTGTCGCGGATGGAGTGTCGCTGTTATTGACCGTTTACCGGACATCTATCCTCTTCCCAGAGCGGTTCGTCTTGATGGCGAAACGATGCGCGTCTTTGATGAGTTAGGGATCGGGGACCAGGTCGATGCGGATTCCGAGCGGGCGCTGGGTGCTGAATTTGTAGATGCGACGGGTAAGCGCATCCAGGGAATTGATCTACAAGAAGACTATGTGGACCCATCAGGGTGGGCGCACAGTAAGATGTTTTACCAGCCGCAACTGGAGCGCACATTGCGTGACAATATTGAAGCACGGGCGAATGTCACTGTTTTGATCTCGCATGAGGCAGCGGTCCCACAGCAAACAGATGACGGTGTAAGTGTCGATGTCACGCCTGTGGGTGGTGGAGAGAGCTTTACGCTAGAGGCGGATTACTTGATCGCCGCCGATGGGGCGGCAAGTCCTGTCCGCAAGGCGCTGGGCTTTTCTTTTCAGTCTCTTGGGTATGATTGTGACTGGGTTGTTGTCGATGTTGATCTCAAGCGGGAGATCCCAAGCCTTGGGCCAATCACCCAACAAATCTGTGATCCCAAGCGTCGCGCGACCTATGTGCCGAACGTTGGGCTGAAGCGGCGATGGGAGTTTCAACTTCTTCCTGGCGAAGACAAAGTGGAAATGGCCAAGGAAGAAAATGTCTGGAAAATGCTTGCTCCGTGGGTGGGTCCAGAAGATGCGGACATTGAACGCTCAGCTGGATACCAATTCCATGCAGCCCATGCGGATCAGTGGCGCGACCGCCGCATCTTCCTTGCCGGAGATGCGGCGCATCAGACGCCGCCTTTCCTTGGTGAGGGGATGGTTGCAGGCGTTCGTGACGCTGCCAATCTTGCTTGGAAGCTCGACATGGTGAAGCGTGGACTTGCTTCAGAAGCGCTTCTTGAAACCTATCAACGTGAGCGTGGTCCGCATGCCCATGATCTTGTTGATCATGCGGTAGAGACCGGAAAGCTGATTGATGCATGTGCAGAAGCACAAGTCACTGGAAACTGGCCGGAGTCCTATGATGCGATGTATGGCGGTTCGCGCGGCCTTCCTCATTTGCATGGTGGAGTACTTGCTCTGTCAGAAGAAGATCCGACAGACGGATTGACGGGCTATCAGGCGCCACAGGCGATGGTCAAAATAGACGGGGCCGACCCGGCACTGTTGGACCGGCATGTGGCCGGCGCCTTTTTCATTGTCTCAACTGAGGATCTATCGTCTGAACTCTCCGAAGGTCAGAAGGACTTTCTGGATCGGATCGGTGCGAAGCTCATTGTCCTGGACCAAGACGCGCGGCTCACATCTCAGATGGATTTGCATCTGGCACTGCACAAGGCAGTCATCGTGCGGCCGGATCGCTACATTTTTGGTCTGGTAAATGACAAATGCACATTGTCCGATCAGGTCAACAAATTGATGTCGAACTTCAATTGATGGGGCGCATCCGCCTGTTCATTTTTGCTCAGACGGCGGTGCGTGATTGGATCTTGTGATGGTGTAGGGTGCCTGCACAGAACCAAATGATCTGCTGAGAAGGGACCTTTGTCATGATCGAGAAATGCATCGCCGACTGGCACGAATATATTATCGGGAAGAAGCCGGGAGGCCTTGAAGCGCTGATTGCTGACGAATGCGTCTTTATCTCGCCAATCGTTTTCAAGCCGCAGGTTGGCAAAGATCTGACGCTGGCCTATCTACGCGCTGCAGGTGGAACGCTGGGTGGTCAAGGAACGCCTGGTGAAGACAAGCCTGCTGAGAACTCCGGCAAGTTCAAATACACCAAGGAGATTCTCGCTGGAAACCACGCCATGCTTGAGTTTGAGACCGAGATGGATGGCAAGTATGTGAATGGTGTCGACATCATCACCTGCAATGACGAAGGCAAAATCATTGAGTTCAAGGTCATGATCCGGCCCCTGCAGGCCGTCAATGCGGTCCATGCTGCGATGGGCGCGATGCTGGAGAAAATGAAAGCTGCCTGAACGTTTTTGCCCGATCATTCGAGAAAGCCCGCTCTTCTGCGGGCTTTTTTGTGGGCAAACAAAGAATTGACACTAATAATGCCAACTTCTACGCTGGTAGCAACAAAACGATGACTGACCGGCTTTGCCTGGCTCCGTCCGCATGGGAGGTTTACATGACAGTTTCGACGCCGCTCACTTTGATGGGAGCGCCTGGGTCCCCCTACACACGCAAAATGCTTGCGGTTCTGCGCTATCGCCATCTGCCGTACCGTTTGTTCTTGAGCCGTGACGGCATGCCTGAAGGATTGCCAGTTCCAAAAGTGGCACTTCTTCCCACCTTCTTTTTGCCGAATGCGGCGGGGGACATGGAGGCTGTTGTCGACAGCACGCCGCTGATCCGACGCTTTGAAAATGAGTATGAGGGTCGGTCGGTTATTCCAACTGATCCAGCAATCGCTTTTCTTGACTATCTCCTCGAAGACTATGCGGATGAATGGCTCACCAAACCGATGTTCCATTACCGTTGGCACTTCCAGGCCGACATCGACAAAGCGGCAGCTATCCTGCCGCGGTGGACCCTGAAACCCCAAGCGGAGGAAGAAGCGCTCAAGCTGGGCAAGATTTTCGCTGACCGTCAGATTTCGCGGCTCCACGTTGTTGGGTCGAGCAATGAAACCGCGCCTGTGATTGAGGCGAGCTATGAGCGATATCTGGGTGTGATGCGGGCCCACCTGGAAACGTCTTCCTTTCTCTTTGGAGCACGGCCGAGCAGTAGTGACTTCGGCATGTATGGGCAGCTGACCCAGCTTGCGACCTTTGACCCGACGCCTATGCAGCTCACACTCGACAAAGCCCCGGCAGTCTATGCGTGGGTCGATTTGGTCGATGACCTGAGTGGGCTTGATGCAGATGAGGACGCCTGGACCAAGCGTGATGCGATCCCGCAAACGCTGATAGATCTCTTCAAAGAAGTGGGGGCCTACTACGTTCCTGCACTCCTCGCGAATGCTAAAGCGCTGATGGAAGGTGCCGATACAGTTGAGACAGAAATTGACGGGGCGCGGTGGGTACAGAAGCCTTTCGCCTACCAGGGCAAGTGTCTGCAATGGCTGAGGGAACAGCACTCAGCGCTGGCGGATGCAGACCGGGCGATTGTCGACGAGGTTCTAGCGGGAACCGGCTGCGAAAAACTCTTCGCGTAAAGGAACATCGTTATGTCGCTGCGATTGATGGTTTGGATTGTTCCGGCGCTTCTCTATGTGGTCTTTTTCTTTTGGTATACGAGCTTTGGTGGTCCGCTAACGCAAGAAGAAGTCGAGCAGTATGTGTCCGCGTTTAAAGAACGCGGAAGTGAGGAAGAAGGACTGGCTCGCATACGGGCGTTCCTCGAGTCTGACACCGGTAATGATTTCATCATGATCAATGTCATTCATATGAAAGACACGCCTGACCTGGTGGACGGCGTTGAGGCAGGCGACAGTTCAGATGATGTGATGGCGAAGTATATGGAATACATGTGGCCGGCACTTCTCAGCCGAGCCTCACATCCGGTGATGTTTGGACCATCAGTTTCCAATGCGCTTGAGGTTGTTGGCATTGAGAACGCGCGTGTCTGGAATAGAGGGGCGGCGATGCGCTATCGCTCCAGGCGCGACATGATGGAGATTACGACCAATCCAGCCTTTTCAGGACGGCATGATTTCAAGACAGCGTCACTTGAAAAGACGATCGCCTATCCGATTGAAGATGGCCTTGCGCTTGCCGATCCAAGAGTGTTGCTGTTTTTCGCCTTGTTGAGTGTTGCGGGTGTGTTGAACGCTGTGGTGCGTCGTTAGTGATGACTCCCTGGGGAGGGTGAAAAATGTTGAAGAAAATCTTTGGCGGTGTTGGTGTCGCGCTACTTGTTCTGATCGCTGTTGGCTGGATCTACCGGGTTGAGATTGCGGTCAACGCACCGGGTGTTCTTCTGAACTTCGTCAATCCTGTTGGTCCCAACCAGGAGATTGTCTGGACGAAGGGTCCGGACGTTGCGGCGGCGCCTCCCTCCGAGCGTCCGCCCAACATCATCTTCATTGTGACCGATGATATGGGTTTCAATGACATCAGTTATTATGGCGGTGGTGCGTCCGGCTCGGACATGCAGACACCTCATATTGATGCGCTCGCTCAAGAAGGTGTCGCCTTCACAAACGGCTACGCGGGGACTGCTGTGTGTGCGCCGTCGCGGGCGATGATTATGACGGGGCGCTATGCGACGCGTTTTGGTTTCAAGTTTACGCCTACGCCCCCTGGTATGTTGTCCCTTGTCAACTTTGTGTCTGAAAACAGTGGGATTGAAAGGCCGCATCCCACCTTTATTTTTGAGCGGGACGTTGAGATTCCGCCCTATGACAATCTTGGTATGCCGACCTCGGAAATCACCGTTGCCGAAATGTTGAAGGATGCGGGCTATTACACCGCTCATATCGGAAAATGGCACATTGGGCGGTCAAATGGCAGCAGTGCGATTGAGCAGGGTTTTGACGACAGCCTGTTGATGGCGAGTGGTTTGTATCTGCCGGAAGATCATCCTGATGTGGTGAACTCCTATCAGGACTTTGACCCGATTGACAGATTCCTCTGGCCGAACATGCAATATGCATCGACCTTCAATAACAGTTCGCGTTTTGAGCCACGGGGTTACATCACCGACTACTACACAGACGAAGCAGTAAAGGTGATTGAGAATAATCGCAATCAACCGTTCTTCCTCTATCTCGCTCATTGGGGAATTCATACGCCGCTGCAGGCGTTGAAATCTGACTATGATGCGCTTTCCCATATCGAGGACCATCGCTTGCGCGTTTACACGGCGATGACACGTGCCGTCGACCGGTCTGTTGGTCGGGTGATGCAGGCATTGAAAGACAATGGGTTGGATGAGAATACGCTCGTGATCTTTACCAGCGATAATGGCGGTGCAGGTTATGTCGGGCTGGACGATCTCAACACGCCCTATCGGGGGTGGAAGATCACTCTCTTTGAAGGAGGAACCCATGTGCCGTTTATGGCGCGCTGGCCTAAGCGCATTCCCGCGGGCACGGTTTTCGATGAGCCCGTCTCCCACATTGATCTGTTCGCCACTGCTGCAGGCGCTGCAGGTGGCGCGATGCCGACTGACCGCGTGATGGATGGTGTCGACTTCGTTCCTTTCGTTGCGGGCGATAAAGAGGGTGCGCCACATGAAGCCCTGTTCTGGACTGCCGGCGAGTACCGATCGGTTCTCAAAGATGGCTGGAAGCTCCAGGTCTCGGGCCTTCAGGACAAAGAGTGGCTGTTCCATCTGGCGGCTGATCGAAGTGAAACGACAAACCTCGCGGAGGCTGAACCTACCAAGCTTGCTGAGCTAAAAAGCCTTCTTGACGCACACCAAGCGGAACAGGCCGACCCGATCTGGCCGTCTTCTGTGGCAACACCTGTCTATGTTGACAAGACACTGGCGGAACCGCTTAAAGAGGACGATGAAGTCATCTATTGGGAAAACTAGTGCGGTAATTCTCGGGGCTCTGGCCCTGGGGGTGGTCACCTATCTGGTTTGGCCGACATCCCAAAATGTCGACCGGCAGGTGAGTTGCCTACACCCTGAGACGATCGCGCCCGATACAGCTGGCATGGTTTTGATCGAAGGGGGTTCCTTCGATATGGGGGCGGGTAGCATCTACTCCGAAGAAGGACCGGTGCGCCGTGAGGAAGTTGAGAGCTTCTGGATTGATGCGACTGAAGTCACCAATGCGGAGTTTGCTGCGTTTGTGGACGCAACCGGATATGTGACGGTTGCGGAAGCTGGGATCGACGGTTTGGTTCCGCCTGGTGCTGCGGTGTTTCAGGTTCCCGAGACCAATGCTGAAGGTAGGTGGTCTTACGCTGAGACGGCGAACTGGCGGCAGCCGGAGGGGGCAGGCAGCACCATTACGGGACGCGAACACTTTCCCGTCGTTCAAATCGCCTACCAAGACGCAGTCGCTTACGCGACATGGAAAGGTCGAACACTGCCAACAGAGGTTCAGTGGGAATATGCGGCGCGCGGTGGCCTTGATGGCGCAAAGTATGCCTGGGGTGAAGAACGTGAGCCAGGGGGAGAATATCTTGCAAACAATTGGCAGGGGTTCTTTCCCTTCAACGACGAAGGGGCTGATGGTTTTGTGGGCCGTGCACCGGTTGCCTGTTATCCGCCAAATGGCTATGGGCTCTATGACATGATCGGAAATGTCTGGGAGTGGACGGCCGATCCTTATGCATCGCCTGATGCTTCCATCGGGTTGATGAAGGGGGGCTCCTATCTCTGCGCGCCGAACTATTGTCGTCGCTACCGGCCGGCGGCCCGCCATCCCCAGGAAGTGGATTTAGGCACAGATCACATTGGTTTTCGGACGGTTTCACATACTAAACCTTGAGATTTGGCCCCTGCATAAGGTCTGTTTTTCTCTGAAATTTGAAATCTCGCTCAGGAATGGTTAGGTAGGCGCCCAGTTCCCCTGCCCCCCCTCCTGTTCTGAGTGAGACTGAATGCCTGACATAGCCGCTTCCAAAGATCACCTCTTTGACCTTCAACCAACTCATAACCCCAATCGATATTACCTGCCTGTTGAAGACAAGCTGAGCGTAGGTCCTCCAGGGAAGCTCTTTCTTTTCGGTGGTGTCGGCCTTGCTTCATCCATTCGAGCTATTGAAGAGACGACGGGACGGCCAACTGTTTGGGCGGCTGCGCAATATTTGTCATTCGCGCGTGTTGGCGAGATTGTCGACCTGGACGTACTCGTGCCGGTGTCTGGCAAATACAATACGCAAGCACGTGTGGTTGGCCATGTGGGTGACCGGGAGATTTTTACGGTAAACGCAGCGCTTGGCGAACGACCCAGCGAATATTCTGCTCAATGGGCGGAGAAGCCTGATGTCGTGCCGCCGGAGGATTGTGCCTCCGTTGATCATTGGCAAGAGGACCGCGATGATCTGCATGGCCGTATCGATGTGCGTGTTGTGAAAGGACGCTATGGCGAAGAGCGCAAGAAGGGTGGTCTGAGTGAAGATGGCCATGTCGTCTTGTGGGCGCGAATGCGTGAAGACCTGCCCATGAGTTCCAGTGCTCTTGCCGTGATGGCGGACTTTGTGCCTTCAGCTATTGGGAATGCTATCGGGCGAAACGCAGGTGGAAACAGTCTCGACAATACAATCCGCATTCGTCAAGTGGTGGAGACAGACTGGGTCTTGCTGGATATTCGCATTCACGGTGTCCACAATGGATTTGCTCATGGGCGGATGCATCTGTTTGCCGAAAACGGAGAACTCATGGCGAGTGCCAGTCAGTCGGTTATCCTTCGCATTCACGACTAGGCTGGCGCGCCACCGCGCAATACATTTTCGACCCAGTTTCTGACCTCAAGCGTTCGAATGTTTTCGTCCATGACGTCCTGGTCAATACCCAACTGCCAGGCAATGTCTTTGCGGGTTGGGTCTTTGTGGAGAGCCTCAAGATCTTTGACAAAGCTCCTGGCGGCTGCGTGGTCTGCGAAGTATCCGCTTTCAACTAAGCCGTCCATGCGAAAGCGGGTGAGCGCTGCCAGTTCTGAAAGATCATATTCCGGGTGATACTGTACGGCCCAAAAGGGGGTGCCTTCGTGGGTGACGATGGCGGACTGGATCGGCGTGATGTTGTTGCCTGCCAGATGGATGCTGCCGGAGGGCAGACTTTCCACATCATCAAAGTGGCTGGTGAAACCATCAAAGACGGGTGTTTTGTCTGAATAAAGTGGGTGAGCTCGGCCATCGTCGGTCAGGGCTATTTTGCGCGCGATGCCAAACTCGCGACCTTTGGGGTTGAGGCGGCACGTGCCACCGGCTGCCAGCACTGCGATCTGTAGTGCCCAACAGCTGCCGAAGCTTGGCGTTCCAGCGGCGTAGAGTGCGCGCGCGAGCTCTACCTGCCGGGTCACATCGGGTGTCTGGTGATAGATGGTGAGACTGGACCCGGTCCAGAGTGCCGCATCGAAATCTGTAAGGGCGGAGCCAGAGGGAAGTGTCTCATCAGGGTCTGCTGGATGGAGGACAGTAACTTCAGCGTTTGGCAGGAACCGTCTGATCATCCGCTCATAGAGCGTGCCTGCAAGTGTGCAGCCAGCCTTGCCGAGATTTTCCCGACCGGTTTTGTCATAGCCGTCAATGACGAGAAGCTTTTCGCTCATCGGGACTCTTTTCTGTCGTGCTTCCGAACGGAAAACCGCAAGGCCACTTTTCCTGGAAACACTCTAAACCGGTTTCTCACCATTTACGGTGACACGGTAGAGAAGGCGTTCATATTCAACATAGTCGTCGACCGCATAATGCTGCACGCAGCGATTGTCCCACATGGCAACCATCTTTGGATCCCAAGGTACGCGGCAGCAGAATTCCGGCTTTGTGCAATGAGCAAAGAGATAGTCGAGCAGGGGTTTGCTTTCTTCTTCGCTCATGTCTTCAAAGCGGATTGTGAACATGGGATTCACATAGAGCGCTTTGCGTCCCGTGTTCGGGTGTACGCGCACCACAGGGTGTACGACTTCGTCATAGACCGAGTCAGATCGCTTGTAGGTGATGGCAGTTTTACCTTCGTATTTTTCTTCCGCCGTATCTGACGTGTAAGCATATTTGGCGGAATGGACTGCGCCCATGCCATCCAGCATTCGTTTCATCCCGTCGGAAAGACGTTCATATGCCAGGTACTGATTGGCAAAAAGTGTG
The DNA here is from genome assembly GCA_032881465.1 of Parvibaculaceae bacterium PLY_AMNH_Bact1. Taxonomy (NCBI): domain Bacteria; kingdom Pseudomonadati; phylum Pseudomonadota; class Alphaproteobacteria; order Hyphomicrobiales; family Parvibaculaceae; species Parvibaculaceae bacterium PLY_AMNH_Bact1. Next base: position 3,275,048 of record CP126168.1, on the reverse strand, counting down.
TCTCCTCCGTGAGGAGGTACGACGTGGCTATACACAACGGACCCCATGCTGGGTTCAGCAAAAAAGGAATTGTCGGTGTGCCAGCCAACGCCAAAGCTTGCGGACTCGCCCGCTGGCTTCAGCATTTTGATCATCTCCGGGCGTTCGTCCATGCCGTTGACGATGGGATGGACTTCAAGATCACCGAAGCGGCGCGCGAACGCGACATGTTCATCGTGGGTTAGGTCCTGATTGCGAAACACGAGGACGGAGTGGTCGGCAAAAGCTGTGCAGATGCTATCGAATTGTCCGTTCGACAGATCGCTGAGCTTCACACCGGAGATTTCTGCACCAAGGGATCCAGTTACCTGTTTCACCTGAAAGTTTGCTGCTGTCATATCTCGTCTCCTTACCACCAATCGCTCACCCTCGGACGCGAGCTGATGTTGGATCATATAATGGTTTCACGGATGCCGTCGCGGGAATCCGGGTCCCAGCGACATTGATTTCATAGGGTTTTGCTTCCAGGGCGCTGAGCTTTTCACCGGGTGTGCGGGGGACGTAGCCCATACCTACAGAGGCACCCAGCGCATGACCATAATTCCCCGACGTCAGATAGCCTACCTGCTCTCCATCGCAGTAGATGGGTTCGTTGTGAAAGAGGAGCGGTTCGGGATCGTTCAGTTGGAAATGTAATAGCCGACTTTTTGGTCCCTCTTCCTTCACACGCAGAACGGCGTCGCGTCCGATGAAATGTCCATAGGGCGTTTCGAGCTTGTCGGTTTTGACGGCAAAGCCGAGGCCTGCATCGACAACATGGTCTTCATCTGAAATGTCGTGGCCGAAGTGGCGATAGCCTTTTTCAATACGACACGCATCGAGTACATGCATGCCTGCGGGTGTGAGGTCCCAGTCGTGTCCTGCCTCCCAGAGGGTATCGAATATGTGCAGTGCCATATCTGTAGAAACATAAAGTTCATAGCCCAATTCACCTACATAGGTAATACGATGGGCGCGCACGGTCCCCATGCCGAGTTCAATCGTTTTTGCTGTACCAAAAGGAAAGGCATCGTTGGACAAATTGTCTGAGGTGAGTGTTTGTAGGAAACTGCGTGCTTTGGGGCCCATTAGTGCAATTACCGCTTCGCCTGAGGTGACGTCTGTTGCAATGCAATGGGCCTTCTTAGGAATGTGCCGGGTCAGCCAATTCCAATCCCGCTGGTGAACACCTGGCGCAGTGACGACCAGAAAACTGGTTTCGGAGAGGCGGGTTATGGTGAGGTCGGCTTCTATGCCGCCGCGCTCGTTCAGCCATTGCGTGTAAACGATGCGTCCCGGTTCAACATCAATCTCGTTAGCGCAGATATACTGGAGAACGTCCTTCGCATCGCGCCCTTCAACACGGAACTTTGCGAAAGAGGAAAGGTCGAAAAAGGCGAGGTTGTTTCGGACCGCGTGGTGCTCAGCAGCTGCATTCTCAAACCAGTTCTGCCGGCCCCAAGAATAGGCATAGGCTGGTTCGACACCTGCTTCGCGCTGCTCGCGGGTCAAATACCAGTTTGGGCGTTCCCATCCGGCCACTTCACCGAAGCAGGCACCCAGTTGTTCCAGCCTCGAGTGCAAAGGCGACCTGCGGACGCCGCGTCCCGTTTCATATTGGCGGTACGGAAAATGGTCCTGATAGAGTAGACCGAGGGACTCTTTGGTTCGATCGAACAGATAGGTCTTGTTGTTCTGAAAAGGCGCCATGCGCCGGATATCAACGTCCCAAAGATCAAAGGGAGGGTGACCTTCAATAATCCATTCTGCCAGAGCTTTACCGGCACCGCCGGCAGACTGAATACCGATGGAGTTGAACCCGGCAGCGACATAAAAGTTTTTGAGCTCTGGTGTTTCGCCGAGAAGGTAGCGATCGTCTGGCGTGAAACTTTCGGGTCCGTTGAAGAAGGTCGCGATGCCTGCCTGTTCCAGCATCGGCAGCCGGGCAATGGCTTTCTCCAAGATCGGTGTGAAATGATCCAGATCTTCAGGTAACTCATCAAAACAGAAACTCTCGGGGATGCCGTCCATGCCCCAGGGTTTTGCTTTTTTCTCAAAGGCCCCGATGAGCAGCTTGCCTGCATCTTCCTTGAAGTAGGCTTCTTCATCGGGCACGCGCAGTGTGGGCAGGTTCGGGACGAGCTTAGCAAGCGGTTCTGTCACCACGTAAAAGTGTTCGGCGGCATGAAGGGGCACATTGGCACCCGCCATCTGCCCGACCTCACGAGCCCACATGCCGGCGCAGTTGACGACGATGGGTGCTTTGATAGGGCCGAACTCTGTATTGACGCCTGTGACACAGCCTTTGGCCTGTGTGACCCCGGTTACCTTCACCTGCTCAAGAATGCGGACGTCGGCCATGCGGGCCCCTTTGGCGAGTGCCATGGTGACATTGACAGGATCTGCTTGTCCGTCTCCTGGAACATGGACGCCCCCTTCAACGTCCTTCAGATTGAGGTGTGGATAGAGATCCAAACACTCAGAAGTAGAAAGCATTTCTGCCTCTACTCCAAAGATTGAGGCCATCGCAGCATTGCGCTTTAACTCTTCAAGCCGCTCCTTTGTTAGGGCGAGGGAGATTGACCCGGTTTGTCGATAGCCAGTGGCGAGCTCCGTTTTGGCCTCAAGGTTCGCGTAGAGGTCCGCAGAGTGCTTTGCCAGTTGCGTTAGGTTGCGGGTGGCGCGTAACTGGGCGACCAGGCCCGCTGCGTGCCAGGTTGTGCCGCAGGTCAGCTGTTTGCGCTCTAGAAGCACGACATCTTTTTGGCCAAGTTCACCCAGGTGATAGGCGAGAGAGCAGCCAATGACGCCACCTCCAATGATGATGATCGATGCTTCTTCAGGGAGTTGGGTTGTCATGCAGTCTGTCCTGCTCAATAGACAGGTGGTGCAACAACCCACACGAGGATTGCTGGTTCATTTGATGGATTGTGCCAGCGGACATTTTGGTCGTGGAACCGAAATGCATCGCCAGGCGTCAATTCGTAGTGGCGGTCCTCGATCCATATTTCCAATGTGCCGCTTACCAGATAAGCGGCTTCCTCGGTGGGGCGATGGATGAGGTGCTTGCTGGAAGCGCCGGGAGCGATCTCTGTGCGCAGCATCTCGAAGGTGCCTGTCATATCGGGGGATAGTAGCTCTTCGGTAAAGCCTTCTTCTCGTGTCCCGACTTTGCGCCGTGCGTCGGCGCGAACAACGATCCCCCGGTCGGAGGGGTGTGCATTGTGATGCTCAAGAAAAAAACCAATCGGCACGTTCAGTGCCGCGCCCAGTTTGCGGAGGTCATCAACACCCAAGTTGGAGAGGCCACGTTCGACCTGGCTTACATATCCCACCGATCGATTGATCTTGTCGGCCAGGGCTTGCAGCGTGAGGCCTCTGGTGCGTCGCAGGGCGCGGACGTCTTTCCCGATTGCCTCTGCAATCTGTCTGGTTTCCCGCTCGATTTCCTTGGTTTCTGTCATGCGTGAAAATATCACGCCCCACGTGAAAAATTCAAAGAATTTTTCACGTGGATTGTCTGTTCTCTCTAGAAAGTTGGCTGACCAGGGGTTGTTCCCACCTACTATCTATTCGTCGGCGATTTTTACCACCAGCTTCCCGAGATTTTCACCCTCAAACAGTTTGTTCACGGCGGTTGGGGCGCTTTCCAGTCCTTCGACAATGGTCTCCTGACTTTTGATCTTTCCGCTCGCGACCCAGGTCGCCAGTTCCATGGTGGCTTCAGCGTACTTCTCCAGGAAGTCCGTCACGATGAAACCACGAACATTTATCCGTCGCATGAGGATAGGTGAGAAATCACCGCGCATGGGCTCGTCGGTGTTGTAGCCGGAGATCATGCCGCAGAGGGGCATGCGGCTGAACAGGTTCATGCGCGCCATCACGGCTTCCATGATCTCGCCGCCGACATTCTCAAAATTCACATCAATGCCGTCGGGCGTCACGGCCTCCAGTTGCTCGCGCCAACCTGATGCCTTGTAGTCCACAGCCGCATCAAACCCGAGTTCTTCCACAATCCACTTACACTTCTCTGCGCCGCCTGCGATGCCAACAACCCGGCATCCATTGAGTTTGGCGATTTGCCCTACAACGGAGCCCACGGCGCCTGCAGCGGCGGAGACGACAACAGTCTCTCCGGCTTTGGGCTGGCCAAGTTCAAGAAGTCCGAAATAGGCGGTAAGACCTGTCAAACCGCAGGCGCCCAACATGGTCGGCAGTCCAACAGGAAGTTCTGCTGGAAGGACACCCACGGGGATTTCATCGTTTGGTCCAGCGACATAGTAGTCTTGCCATCCAAGAAGACCGCTGACGGTATCGCCTACCTTGTAGGCGTCAGAGTTCGATGCAACCACTTTGCCGATACCGCCACCGCGCATCACAGCACCGATTTCTACCGGCGGCATGTACTGATCCATGTCCGACATCCAGATGCGGTTGGTGGGGTCGAGGCTCAGATAGAGGTTTCGGATAACTGCTTCGCCAGGTCCTGGTGTTGGAACCGGTTCTTCAACGAGATCAAAGTCACTGGTTTTGATCTTGCCGACAGGACGGCTTTTAAGGCGGAATTGGCGATTAACATTGCTGGACATGAGGCCTCCCGGGCTGCGAAAAGTTGTTGGGGACAGTCTCTCACAGGATGTGCGGTATTCCGAGTCTGACGGGTGTGCGTTTACGAACCGCCTTCGATTTCTTCGCGCTTCATCTCTAGCTTGAGCCATTCTTCTTCCATCTCTGCAAGTGAGGCCTCAGCAGTTTCAAGATCTTTGGCTGTCTTTTGGAACCCTTCCGGGTCGCGCGCAAAAAAGTCGGCTTCCGCCAGAGTGTCTTTGAGTTTGTGGATGCGCTGTTCCAGTTTGCTCATTTCTTTGGGCAGTATTTCCAAAGCGTGTTTGTCTTTGAAAGAGAGTTTTCCTTTGGAAGGCGCAGATTTGCTGCTGTTCGTGTTTGCCTTTTTGGGCTTTGTGTTTTGGTCGGCGATCTCTGATTCAACCGGTTTGCGCTGGTGCGTCATATCCGAATAGCCGCCTGCATATTCCTGCCAATCACCGTTTCCTTCGGCATTGATGACGGAGGTCACAAGCCGGTCAAGAAAGTCGCGATCATGGGATACGAGCAGCACGGTCCCCTGATAGGCGCCAAGCATTTCCTGAAGGAGATCAAGTGTCTCCAGGTCGAGGTCGTTTGTTGGCTCATCAAGGATCAGAAGGTTCGATGGCTTCGCCAAGGCTCGTGCAAGCATCAACCGGCCTTTCTCTCCGCCGGATAGTTCGTCGATGGGGGTGCCTGCCTGTTCAGGGGAGAAGAGGAAATCCTTCATATAGGAAATGACATGGCGCTGGGTGTCGCCCACCATGACCATGTCTTTTCCGCCGCCTGTCAGGGCGTCTTTGAGACTGGTCCCCGCGGGCAGACTTTCGCGCTTTTGATCGAGCGTTACGGTTTCAAGGTTTGTGCCCAGGCGCACGGTGCCACTGTCAGGTTCCAGTTTTCCTGTCAGCAGGTTGAGCAGGGTTGTTTTACCAGCACCGTTCGGACCGATAATGCCAACCCGATCTCCGCGGAGAATGCGGGTCGAGAAATTCCTGATGATGGGTTTGTCATCGAAGCTTTTGGCAATGGCATCTGCCTCAAAGACAAGCTTGCCCGACAGACGACCTTCCTGTGCAGTCAGGTCGACTTTTGCGGTTCCTCTGTTGAGGTCGCTTCTGGCTTTTGCGGCGTCTGCCCGAAGTTGGTGAAGATCGCCTAGCCGTCTGACATTCCGCTTTCGCCGCGCGGTGACGCCGTAGCGAAGCCAGTGTTCTTCGCGGGCGACTTTGCGCTGCATTTTGTGGGCGTCGCGCTCTTCTTCTTCCAAGAGTTGATCGCGCCAGGCTTCAAATTCCCCAAAGCCCTTGCCCAACCTCTTGGTGGTGCCTCGATCAAGCCAAACGGTTGACCGGGAAAGCGTTGTTAGAAAGCGTCGGTCATGGCTGATGAGCACAAGAGCCGAGCGGGTTTTGCTCAGTTCTTTTTCCAGCCATTCAATGGCAGGTAAATCCAGATGGTTGGTCGGCTCATCTAGCATGAGGATATCGGGCTCAGGTGCCAGCGCTTGGGCGAGAGCGGCGCGGCGCGTTTCGCCACCAGAGAGGTTGGACGGGTCTTCATTCCCGGTCAGGCCCAGTTCGTTGAGGAGGTACTCCGCCCGGTAATGGTCATCGCCTTCGGTCAGACCCGCTTCTGCGAATTCTTGGGTTGTCGAGAATCCAGCAAAGTCTGGTTCTTGTGCCAGGTACCTTACGGTCACACCAGGTTGGAGGAACCTTTCGCCCTCATCCGCCTCGACCAGACCGGCAGCGATCTTCAATAAGGTCGACTTTCCCGAGCCGTTGCGTCCCACAAGGCAAAGGCGTGCACCTGCTTCTATTGTCAGATCTGCGCCGACTAGAAGGGGGGTGCCGCCAAAGGTCAGGTGAACGTCTTGGAGGGTAAGAAGAGGAGGAGCCATGGTCGCCCTATAGCCTTTCGGTCTTCATTTTGTAAGAGGACCGGCCCATTTTCTTTATCTACATAAAAAATATGGTAATAAAAATAGATTACGCCCTTGAAGTGTGATTTCAATCGGCGCATATAGTCTGCAACAAGGCACCCGCTGAGTTCGCGAGGTGCTTTCGACATTAGACCCAGTTGATCAGGACCTGAATTTATGCGGGCGCTTACCCATCTCGAACGGCTAGAAGCTGAGAGCATTCATATTATCCGCGAAGTTGCCGCGGCGTGTGAAAACCCGGTGATGTTGTATTCCATCGGCAAAGATTCAGCTGTCATGCTGCATTTGGCCATGAAGGCTTTCTATCCGTCGAAGCCGCCCTTTCCTTTGATGCATGTGGACACGACCTGGAAATTCCGGGAGATGATCGAGTTTCGCGACCGCGTTGCAGAGAAATATGGTCTCGATCTCATCGTTCATACGAACCAGGAAGGTGTCGCGCAGGGGGTAGGTCCCTTCACCCATGGGTCTCAGCTGCATACACAGATCATGAAGACCGATGCGCTGAAACAGGCGCTCGACAAGTACAAGTTTGACGCTGCATTTGGTGGCGCGCGTCGGGATGAAGAGAAATCTCGCGCGAAGGAACGGATTTTCTCCTTTCGATCCGAACAGCATAGGTGGGATCCGAAGAACCAACGTCCCGAGCTTTGGAGCCTTTACAACACCCGTATGCATTCTGGCGAAAGCTTGCGGGTGTTTCCGATCTCGAACTGGACCGAGCTCGACATCTGGCAATATATCCATAAAGAAAATATCGACATCGTGCCGCTCTATTACTCTGCTAAACGCCCGGTCGTAGAGCGCGATGGTCAGCTGATTATGGTGGATGACGACCGCATGAAATTGGCTGAAGGTGAAGTGCCTGAAATGAAGTCCGTTCGGTTCCGCACACTTGGGTGTTACCCGCTGACCGGCGCGGTTGAATCTGAAGCAGCAACATTGCCTGATATTATTCAAGAGATGTTGTTGACCACGTCCTCTGAACGACAGGGTCGGATGATTGACCATGATGCAGCTGCATCCATGGAGAAGAAGAAGCAGGAGGGCTATTTCTGATGGCACACCAATCGGCTCTCATCGAAACAGATATCGAAGCCTATCTTGACGCTCAAGAAAACAAGAGCTTTCTGCGCTTCCTGACCTGCGGCAGCGTGGATGATGGGAAGAGCACGCTTATCGGGCGTCTGCTTTATGATTCCAAGCTGATCTTTGAAGATCAACTGGCAGCACTGGAGGCTGACAGCAAAAAGCTCGGCACCCAGGGCGATGATTTTGACTTTGCTCTGCTTGTTGATGGCCTCGCAGCCGAGCGGGAGCAGGGCATTACAATTGACGTCGCCTATCGTTTCTTCTCGACAGACAAGCGTAAGTTCATCGTCGCCGATACTCCCGGCCACGAGCAGTACACGCGCAATATGGCGACGGGTGCCTCTACTGCGGACGTGGCGATTATTCTTGTCGATGCCCGCAAAGGCATGCTGACCCAGACGCGCCGCCATTCCTATATTGCATCCCTCTTGGGCATCAAGCATGTGATCGTTGCGATCAACAAGATGGATCTGGTCGACTATTCGCAAGACACATTCAATGAGATTGAAGCGGCTTATCGGGAATTTGCAGCGCAGCTGAATTTCTCAACCATCAAATGCATTCCTGTCTCAGCTCTTAAAGGGGCAAACATCACAGTCCCAAGTCCCGAAGATACGCCTTGGTACAAGGGGCCGGCCCTTCTTCAGGAACTGGAAGAAATTGAAGTTGATAGCGAAGCTGGAGCCCAAGCGTTTCGTTTTCCGGTTCAATGGGTAAACCGGCCCAATCTGGATTTTCGCGGATTTAGCGGCACGATTGCCGGTGGGGCTGTCAAGGTGGGTGATGAGGTTATCGTCATGCCGTCGGCATCTCGCAGCAAGGTTGAGCGTATTGTTACGGCAACCGGTGACCTGGAAGAAGCGCAGACAGGCCAGTCGATAACACTGACGCTGGAAGATGAGGTTGATGTCAGTCGTGGTGATGTTATCTGCGGCGGCCAAGCGCCATCGTTGATTTCTGATCAGTTTGCGGCACACCTTTTGTGGATGCGTGAAGAGGAAATGCTGCCGGGTCGACAATATTACATGAAGATCCACAACAAGCTTGTGTCTGCGTCGGTCTCTGAGCTTAAGCACAAGGTCAATGTCAATACGCTTGAGCAGCAGGCAGGTAAGACCCTTGAGCTCAATGAGGTTGGTGTTTGCAATATCAGCCTGGATCAGGCGATTGCTTATGATGCCTATGCCGATAACAGGGATACCGGCAGCTTTATTCTTATTGATCGGCGCACCAACGAAACAGTTGGTGTGGGCATGCTCGACTTCTCCCTCCGCCGCGCACAGAACGTTGTGTGGCAGGAACTGAAAGTTGACAAAGAAACGCGTGCTGAACAGAAGCACCAGAAACCTGCCGTGCTGTGGTTTACGGGCTTAAGTGGTTCCGGAAAATCAACGATCGCCAATCTCGTGGAGCAGAAACTCTATGACCGCGGTCGGCACACCTACACGCTAGATGGTGACAATGTTCGGCACGGTCTCAACAAGGACCTGGGTTTCACGGATGTAGACCGGGTTGAAAATATTCGCCGTGTTGGTGAAACCTCGAAACTGATGGTGGATGCCGGGCTTATCGTGCTGGTGTCGTTCATCTCACCCTTTATCAGTGAGCGTCGTTTAGCGCGCAGACTGGTTGAGGAGAATGAGTTCATTGAGATTTTTGTGAACACATCGTTGGAGCTTTGTGAGCAACGCGATCCGAAAGGCCTCTATAAAAAGGCTCGGGCCGGTGAAATCAAAAATTTCACGGGCATTGATTCAGACTATGAAGCGCCTGAAGCAGCGGAGATAGAAGTCAAAACAGATAACGTCTCGGCTGAAGAAGCGGCCGATCAGATCATCGATTATCTGGAAAAACAGGGATATCTGTCTGCTCGTTGAGCTTATGCAGGACGGACCTTTTTTTGAGCGGCGGCCTTTTTACGAGGTCGCCGTTTTTCGTTTCGGTCAGGCAGTCTGTGTTTTGTTAGTAAGCGTTGCGAAGACGTATCCTGCGATGGCTCCGACGGCGATCTGTGCAATGAAGCCGCCTGTAGACCGGGCTCCTGAGATGGGCATTATGCCGCCAAAAGCTGTTTGCAGCGTGAATAGTGTGACGCCGACAGCGGTCCCGCCTGCAACCAGATAGACAAACCACCTCAAATTAGGAGCGAGCTTTGAAACGAAGATTGCCACAATAAAAGCAACCAGCAGTCCGGTGCCGATGATCGCCCCATACAGGGGCGCGATGCCGACGATGTCCTGCATGGTCATTGCGAGGCGGTCTGAGAAGGGAATTGCGACCCCGAGGTCGGAGAGTGCGGCCAAGACAAAATGTGTGGAAGCGATTGACCCCAGAATTATTGCGACAATCACCGCGGCAAAAAAACCGCCTATCGGGCGCACATAGCTCATGATCTCTTCCCCATCGTCTATTGATCTTTGGGGGAGTATGGTCACATGATCAGACAACGTAAAGAACAAGCTACTCATGATGAGAAGGGGATCGGCCATGAAGAAAAGCTCAAACCTGCGATTGTGGGCCACATCGGGAGTGGCAGCTTTGATGGCGCTTCTCCCTGTTGGTGGCGCCGCGCTAGCGGAGCCTTCGGCTTCCTATCAGGTTGAAACCGTGGCAGAAGGCCTGGCGTTTCCATGGAATGCCGCTTTTCTGGAAGATGGAACGGTCCTCGTGACAGAGCTTGACGGGGAGCTGCGGGCGATCCGTGGTGGTGAGCTTGACCCTACCCCTATTGCCGGTGTGCCCGAGGTTTACCGTGCAAGTCAGGGTGGGTTGTTTGATGTGGTGCCGCATCCAGATTTTGCAGATAACAAACTACTTTATCTCTCCTACGCCGCTGGTGAGCCAGGTGCCAATGCAACTCGTGTCGCGCGTGCCACATTCGATGGGGCCGCGCTGAGTGACCTGGAGGTTATCTACGAGGTGACGCCTCTTAAAGATACACCGGTTCACTATGGCGGTCGGATTGCCTTTGCGCCTGATGGTACTTTGTTTCTTACCACTGGCGATGGTTTTAACTATCGCGAGCAGGCCCAGGTTCTTTCCAATACGCTTGGATCGATCGTACGTCTGAATGATGATGGCTCTGTGCCGTCGGACAATCCGTTTGTTGGTCAGGAAGGCATTAAGCCGGAGATTTTCTCCTACGGGCACCGCAGTCCACAAGGTCTCTTCATCATGAATGATGGCACCGTCTATATGAATGAGCATGGCCCCCAAGGCGGTGATGAAATCAATTTGATTGAAGCCGGTAAGAACTACGGATGGCCGGTGATTGGCTATGGCATTGACTATTCAGGTGCACGCATATCGCCGTTCACTGAAATGGAGGGCATGGAGCAACCATTGAAATATTGGGTGCCCTCTATTGCCCCGGCCAACCTGGAGCTCTACACCGGCAGTCTCTTTCCGGCATGGAGTGGTGACTTTTTTGTCGCCGGGCTGGTTCCAGGCGACGTGCGCCGCATTGATCTGGAAGATGGTGAGATTGTTGGTGAGGAAGTGCTCTTTGCAGAACTTGAAAGCCGTATCCGTGGTGTGCAGATGGCGCCGGATGGGTCACTCTATATTTTGACAGATGGCGAAGGTGGTAAAGTACTACGTGTAACGCCGAACTAGTGCGACCCCTTCGCGCTATCGAACACGCCATTCCTCAACGATCATGGTGAGTGCTGGCACCAGCAGGATAATCATGACACTCGCCACAACGATTCCGAAGGCAAGACTGATTGCCATTGGGATGAGGAACTGAGCCTGAACGCTTGTCTCCAGCAGCATGGGTAGAAGCCCTAACGCGGTGGTTGTCGTCGTGAGCAGAATGGGGCGGAAGCGTCGTACGGCGGCATCGACAACTGCCTGGCCTTCCTCAACGCCTTGTTCGATCAGCTTGTTGTAATAATCCACCAGCACGATGCTGTCGTTCACCACCACGCCTGACAGTGCGACCATCCCGAAGATCGAAACAAAGGAAAGGCCGTGGCCCATGATCATGTGGCCAAGGATGGCGCCCAAGAACCCAAATGGCACTGCGGTCAAAATAACCAGGGGTTGAATGTAGCTGCGCAGCTGCACTGCCAGCATGACAAAAATCACAAAGAGTGCAATCAGGAGGCCTTGTCCGAGGGCGGCCAGGTCTTCTGATTGACTGCGCGCATCTCCTTCTTTTGAGTAGGAGAGGCCAGGGATGTCTCTCGTCATGCGGGGCATGATGTCGGTCTCAATCAAAGCGATCACATCGTTGGGTGTCGTCTCCGCTTCGTCCACCTCTGCGGTCACCGATGCAATGCGGCGTCCGTCCACCCGTTGAATGGAAGAGTAACCGCGCGATTCCGAGAGTTGTGCGACAGTGAGGAGTGGCGCCTCTGACCCGTCTGCCAGACGAATTCGCATATCATAGACTTCTGAAAGAGATTGGCGTTCCTCCAGTGGGTACTTGACGAGAACCTTGATCTCATCGCGACCACGCTGAATGCGCTCAATCTCCTCGCCATAAAAGGACTGACGAACCTGTCGTGCGAGATCATTGGTTGTGAGACCTGCTGCCAACCCAGCAGCGGTCAGTTCAAAATCCAGCTGCCGTTTGCCGACATCCAGATTGTCCTGGATTTCTTCTACGCCAGTGATGGCAGCGAGTTCCAGTTTCAACCGTTCGGTTGCCATAAGAACTGTTTCTTCGTTGGCATGCCGCAATTGAATCTCAACCGGCGGATCATTGGAAAAGAGAGAACTTTGAATGCCAAGATATTCCGCGCCCGGGATCTCGCCTATTTCCTTGCGCCATCTTTGTTCGAGCTCGCGGGCTGAGATGACGCGTGCATCGCCAAGTGGCAATTCCAGGATTACGCGTGAGATATTGGCACCATTTGAACTGCTCCCGCCCCCTGGGCCACCTGAGAAGGATTGTTCGCCGACGGTCACTGAAGTTCTGACAAGAACACTGTCGGTCCCGTCTGGTGTGGTTGCGTCTATTTCTCTTCGAATGCGCTCAGCTGCATCGATGATCTGTTGTGTGGCTGCGCGTGTCGTTTCGAAAGGGGTTCCTTCCGGCATTGTGAGCGACGCTGCTACCCGGTCCCCCTCAAGGTGAGGGAAGAAAATGAAGCGGGCATACCCCCCTTGAAAGAGGCCGTACATGATGATGAGAAGACCGACGCTTCCCGCAAAAGTGGCGTATTTGAATTGAACGCACCGTGTCACAGTGGGGCGGACGACCCTCTCCGTGAATGAATTCAGAGCGCCACCTACACGTGTTTGAATGCGTTCCAGGATGCCCCGGCTCCATCGGCTTGAATTGGATAGGTGGGCGGGCAGAATGAAGAAGGCTTCGAAAAGCGAAACCAAGAGCACCGCGATCACGATGAGGGGCACAGGCGCCATGATCTGTCCCAAAATGCCCGAGGCAAAGAGAAGTGGCGCAAAGGCTGCCATTGTTGTCGTGACGCCCACGGTGACAGGGGCGGCGATCCCCATCACACCTGCGAGTGAGGCTTTCTCATTTTTCAGTCCGGCTTCTTGGGCTGCAAAGATGTTCTCGCCTGCAACAATGGCGTCATCGACCACAATCCCCAGGACGACGATCAATGCGAACAGGCTGACCATAGAAATGGTGACCCCGAACAGGGATGCAATCATCAGTCCGCCAAGAAAGGAGATCGGGATGCCCATACTTGTCCAGAAAGCGAGCTTTAGATCGAGAAAGAGGACGAGTGAAAGAAAGACGAGTGCGAAACCAAGCAGAGCGTTGCGGATGAGAAGGCTGATGCGATCTCGCAGGATGTCAGTCTGACTCTCGGATATGTCGATTTCCAGGCCGGCGGGCAGTGTAAGTGTTTTGAGGTAGGTTTTGACTTTCTCTTCGATCTCGAGCGCATCCTGGTCACCGGTTCGGGAGATGTTGATCTTCGCAGCGGGTTGACCGTTAAAGAGGCTCTCTAACTCATCTTCCACGAAGCCATCATTGATGGTTGCAATGTTCCCTAGGCGCAGAAGGGAGCCGTCTATGTTGGAGCGGATCACAATGTCTTCAAACTCTCGGCCGGTAAACCGTCTGCCCGCCGTTCGCAGCAGGATTTCGCCTGCATCTGTTTTGATTGAACCGGCGGGAAGATCGAGCGAGGTATTGGATACCGCGCTCGCAACTTCTCGCAGCGTTAAGCCATACCTGCGCAACGTCTCTTCGCTCACTTCTATAGAAAGCTCATAGCCGCGCACGCCACTGAGAGAGACCAGCGAGAGGCCATTGACCTGAAGAAGGTCATCTCGTATGCGCTCCGCATTTTCGCGGATTGCTCGTTCTCCACCCTGACCGAAGACCACTAGAGACAGTACACTAGAAGCCCGGCTTGATTTGGAAATGTCCGGCTCTTCGGCATCTGCCGGGGGGAAGTCGGAGAGTCGGTCTACTTCGTCTTTGATGTCATCGAGAACAGTGCTTGCGTCGATAAAGTCATCGAGTTCTGCGGTAATCGTCCCAACACTTTCCGACGCCGTTGACCGCACGCGATCAATACCCTCAATGCCGGATATCGCTTCCTCGACGCGCCGGGTGATGCCGTCCTCAACCTCGTTCGGGGTCGCGCCTGGATAGGCAACGGTGATGCTGATGGTGCGAAGGTCGACCTGTGGAAATACTTCTGCCCGCATGTTGGAAACCGCAAGCAGGCCAGCGCAAAGCAAAAACATCATCAAGAGGTTTGCGGCGACGTGATTGTTGACGAACCAGGGAATGATGCCGCGCGGTTGTGTCTGTTTGCGATCTTCGTAATCGCTAGGAAAGTCGCTGGCCATTAGCGCGCCTCGACTGTGTTGATCGCTGATGTCGTTGCGACGACGGTGCGGACCGCCATGTTTTCAACTGCCCCTGGAACATTGCTCAGCAATATTTCTGTACCGGCTGCCAGCCCTCTGATCAGCGAGACAGTGGGCCCTGTTTGCACAATCTCCGGCTGGGCAACTTTCAATCGCTGATCTACAACGGTCCAGATTTTCCCGTTCTCCTGAACAGCGGCTGTGGGCACGGTGACCAGGTTGTCCAGTTCAGGACCGCGAAATGTCACAGAAACGAAAACGCCTGGGACGAGCGGCAGTGTGTCTTCGGTACCTACGTTCTCGCCTAGGGATACAATAACGGAGGCAAACCTTGTCTGGGCGTCCAGTTGCGCAGACACGCGCGTGGCCTTTGCCTGGATCACTCGATCAACACCGAGATATGACGTCTGGATGATCGCCTCAACATTGTTGAGTGGTTGGAGCCATTTCAGATCTTTGTCTGCTAGGGGCACAGTGACTTCGAGTCCATCCAGCGAATAGACGGTCCCGTAGGACTGGCCGGTGGCCATGAACTGACCCAGTTCGACATTGCTGGAGACGACCCTTCCATTAAATGGCAATGAGAAATTCGTTCGGTCCAGGTCGAGTTGGGCGCGGGCGAGCTGAGCTTGGGCTGAGGCGAGGGCGGCACGCCTGTCTCGGATCTGGGGTTTGCGCGCGACAAGGTCTGGAACCGGCTCGCTTGGCGTGATTTCTTCCCATTCCCTTGTGGCGGCAAGACCCTCGGCTTCTTCCAACTGTAGATTGGTTCTGGCGCTTGCAACCTCTGCGCGTCGGCGTTCAACCTCTAGTTCGAAGTCGCGTGCTTCGATGCGGAACAGTACTTCGTCTTTTAAGAAAGAACCGCCGGGGTGCATAACTGCGCTCAGCCAATCAACCCGACCCTGGACTTGCGGAATGATTTGAACGTCAACCTGGCTGCTGACCGCCCCGCTGCCCACAATTTCAATCCGTCGGGTTTCCGGGTTCACAATGGTCGAGTTCACAAGAGGGGCAAATTCTTCTTCGTCCTTTAGCTGTGGTGTGCGGTCTGTTCCTGAGAGCAGGCTGGACACCAGAACGGCAAATAAGAAGAACGAGACAACGAGGATGAGTTGCAGACGGCCGACATTTTCAGCGCGATAAGCTGGATCCGCAGCCTCTTTCGAAAAGCGCTTTGTAATCGGATCAAGAATGCGTTTCATGTGTCTCACTTTCCTGTGTACTCGTTTCAAGCGAGAGTTGGGCATTTGGTGTTTGTTGAGAGCCGGAATCCAGCCAATCTCCGCCAAGCGCCAGTAGTAGATTGATGCGAGAATTCCATTTGTTTTGTTGTTCAATCAAAAGAGTCTGCTCAGCGGCCTGCAGGCGGCGTTGTGTTTCCAATAGTCTTTCATAAGACCCAATCCCGCGGCGGAACCGATCAAAGGAACTGGCTTCTGCCAACCGAACTTCGCGAAGGGTGCTCTCCAGCTGGACCAGCCGGGCGGCTGACTTGCGTTCTGCCACAAGTGCATCTTCCACTTCTTTGATCGCCGTCAGGATATTGCCAGCATAGGCGGCTGCCTGCTCGGCCATCTGAGCTTCGCGTTGTCTCACCGTGGCTTGCCGCGAACCGCCATCAAACAAAGGCTGAGTGATCTGTGCCATCAGAGAGCCTGCAAGGCTTGTAATATCGAAGAGATTTGCGATCGATGCATCGCTGGAGCTCAGGCTGCCGGTGAGCGTGAGGTTGGGGTAAAGGTCGGCAATGGCAACACCAACATTTTCTGTTGCTGCCTCTAATCTGAACTCAGCGGCTCGTAGGTCCGGACGACGATCTAGAAGGGACGCCGGGATCCCGATCGGTATGTCCTGAGGTGGCGGCACGTTCGACAGAGTATCCATGTTGAGGAGGCCGGTGCCTGGAATACGCCCGAGCAACACATGCAGACTGGTTGTGGTTGCTGCAATATCGTTTTCAAGTGACGGGATATCTGCAAGAGCTGATGTGTAGTTTTCCCGAGCTGCATGCAGATCGACTGCGTTGGTGCTTTCAAGCCCCGCGCGGTATCGACGTTCAACGGCATTCAATGTAGCGCGACGGCTTTCTGCGATCGCCTGCGTCGCGGCGAGCCGTCGCTCCAGGGTCGCGTGCGCCACCCGAGTGCGCACCAGCGTGGCGATCTGTGTGTGGATCAATCCTTGCCAGTCAGCCTCTGCCGCCGCGAGATTGGCTGCTTGTGACCGTTCGCTCCGACGCAGTCTGCCAAAGAGGTCCGTCTGCCATGACAAGGTTGTTCCTACAGAGAAGTTGTTTGTGTAGGTCCGATCGCCAGCGCTGTTCGTGGTGAAGGAGCGGTTGGCGCTTGGATTGAGGTCAAGGCTTGGGAGGCGTGTGCCGGTAGTGTTTTCCAGGCTTGCCTGGGCCTGTCTAATGCGGGCAGCTGAGACTGCAAGGTCCTTGTTGTTCGACAACATTTCCGCAACAAGAGGGGACAGGCCCGGATCGCCCAGCCGTTCCCACCAGTGGGAGATGTTTTCAGCTGCACTTGATGCAGGGTCGGGCGCCGCGTTGAATGTTGTCGGGTCAGCGTTAGGTCCATCCAGACCGAGAATTGAGGTTAAAGAGCTGCCCCGCTCATAATCCGGTCCAAGGGTGCATCCTGACAGAATGAGAAGAGTGGCTAGGGATACCACTTTGGGGGAATTCATATACAGCGGCCTTGTTTCCAACTGGGGGGCGCCGGTTAACGCCAACCTCACCTATTCTTATTCTACGCGGCAGACGCGGAAAACGTTCACTTAAGTCAAATAATCCGAAATCACAGGGGTATGATGAGGAATTCTGTGCCTTGCAGGGCACGGGTCAGAAATGACTTCTCTCCGCCATCGCCATTCAAAACATAATGCTCCGCCTAAAGATACTTAACATTCTCTTATTAATCGTGGGATGAATCGCGCCGGTTAAGGCCGGTTTATATGATGGCGATTGGTCTCTAAATAGAATGCTTCAGCCTGCCCGTGATTTGGGGATGGGGACTTGTGTTTTTGATGGGTTTGCACAGGCTTCCGACCAGCGGTTGGAGAGGTGTGTGGGAAAAAGCTCAGCTGCGTTCTGATTAACCAAAAGTTAACTTTGGACCGACTCCCGTCGGCAATCTTTTGTACAATTCGCGCTTCAGGTCGATACGCAGACCTGATGTTTTCCAATCATCCCAGCGTAACAATGGATGTGGAATGTGGGGGCGGTTGTGCGGAGTATCGCACTTTTATTTTTCTCTCTGATGGTCGCTGGCTGCAGCACCTTTGCGCCGACTCCTGGGCAAATGGATGCCGCAACATCTGCGGCAGCTGCAGAAGGGACAAATAGCGCTCCAAGCATTGAGTTCAGTGCTGTTTTGCTAGAGCGGATGAGCGCCCTTCCTGAGCCCTCGGCAGTCGATGATGCCATACTTGAAGCGGCTGCGGAGCCCTATCTCAATCGACCGGTTTCCTTAGATGATCTGCGGGCGTTGGGTACTGAAATGGAGGGTATTTTCCGGGACGCAGGCTACCCTTACGTCCGGGTCGTGCTGCCGCCACAGGAAATTCTCAATGGGCGTGTGAGGTTTCAGATCATCGAAGGATGGGTTGAGGGCGTCTCTGTGTTGGGGCCTTCTGCCATCGCCAAAGCTCAGACGGAGGCGCGACTCGCGGCCTTGGACGGTAAGGGACCGCTCGCGCTTGATGATGTGGAGCGCACCGTCGCGCTCTTGAACGACGTTCCGGGACTTGCAGCGAGAGTTTCAATCGCGCGCGGTAAGCAAGGCCCAGGAGCAATGCGTCTCATTGCAGACGCGGAGCGACAAGACCCCCGGGTTTTGGTGAATGTTCAGAACTTCGGATCGAAAAACCTTGGACGGGAAGGTACGACACTTTTTGCGCATATTCCCGGCTGGGCGCCTCTGGGCGATGAGTTGGAGGTTGCTGCATTTAATACTTGGGAACCTGGTGAGCAGGTGAGCGGTCAAATTGCATATACCCGCGGGTTGACGGTTGATGGACTGACAGCGCGGGTCTGGAGCTCCTATGCCGAGGCTGAACCTTCCGGTGCCGTCGCGACGTTGGGATCAACCTCGGAAAGCCTCACAGCAGGCATTGAGCTGGCTCATCCTATCTACCTCCGCCGTGAAGAATCCCTTTCAGGATATCTGGGTTTTGAAGCGGCGAACCTCAAAGGAGAGTTGTTCCAGGGGGCCGTGCCGCTGAGCAAAGATGAAACTCGGACGCTTTATGCGGGGCTTGAAGGTGAGTTTGAGGTCGATGAGTGGAGCTTTTCGGGGAACGTAGAGCTGCGTCAGGGGCTCCGGTGGTTTCATGCAAGCGCCCGGGGCGATTCTAACCTGGCCCGTTCGGAGGCAGATCCGTTTACGCGGGTGGTCTCGGGAGAGTTTCTTACTGAAACGCCGGCGCTTTGGGGCATGAAGGCGGAAATAGATCTCCGAGGCCAGTGGGCACATTCGCCACTGATGGCGATCGAAGAGTTCTCATTCGGTAATTACACGGTGGGCCGTGGATATGATCCCGGAGCTGCGGCAGGGGACAGTGCGATTGCTGCAGCTGTGACGCTAAGCGGCTTCAAACAACAGTTCTGGAATGACCGAATTGGCGCTGAGCTGATCGCTTTTTATGATGTCGGTCGATATTGGAATGAAGACACCACGGGCACGCCTGCGCGGACGTTGGCGTCTGCCGGCGGTGGTGTGAGGCTTCTATTCAACCAACAAGTGCGGGCCGATATCACTTATGCGCAGCCGCTCGATCGGCCGCGCGGCCTTGGCGAAAACCGACCTGGTGCTCGGGTCTTGTTCAACATCACCGCTGATGCGGTGCAGATTTGGGACGACGCGGCGGCTTTTATTGGAGGGCTAGGTGAAGATCCCACCCTCTAACCTGCTTTGGCGTAAGGGCGTTCGTCGGGCGATGCCCGCCGGTGTGTTGTGTGCGGCTGCGCTGGCCTGTGCGATGACAGGGGCTCAGGCGGAACCGACGAATGGGACGATTGTGGCTGGCGGTGGTGTTGGTGCTTCTATTACGTCTATGGCCGGCGGCGGCGGGGTTGCCGTCACGGTTCAGCAAAACTCTGATCAGATGGTCATCAATTGGGACAATTTTAATATTGGGATCAACGATGCGGTCGATTTCATCCAACCTTCAAGCTCATCTATCGCTGTTAACCGGGTAACAGTTGACGTTATGACGCCAACGATGATTGATGGCGCGCTTACAGCTAACGGCCATGTTTGGATTTTGGACCCTGGCGGTATTGCGTTTGGTGCGGGTGCAGTTGTTGATGTTGGCGGATTACTGGCCACCACGAGTGATATTGATACTGCTGCTTTTATGGCGACGGATCCAACCACCGGAACCTTCGTTTTTACAGAAAGCGGGACGGGAGCAATCACCAATGCCGCTGATCTTCAGGCGCAGGGGCTGATTGCGTTGGTGGCGCCGATGGTCACTAATTCAGGGTCCCTGACATCGGACAATGGGGATGTTCTTCTTGGGGGCGCAAACGCGTTTCGTCTCAGTTTTGCTGAGGCGGATCGGACGCCGGCGGGTGGCGGAGCCCCATACAAGGAACTGCTGGTCACAGATTTTATCATTGATACTGGTGTTGATCATGCCATGGCACCTGCTGAGACGGTCCCTGTTACGCAGACGGCGGCGGGGAGTGCTCGTGGCAGTAATGTTATTATCTCCGCTGCGTCGTCGATGGGAGGCGGCGCCTTTCTAAATGTTGATGGTGTTATCGAGGCGACAAATGTAGGCACCGGGTCAGGTTCTGTCATGCTGCTCGGCGGTGCGGATTTGGTTGGTGGGGTTGTTGCTGCAACAGGAACCGAGACTGTCCGGACTGCAGATCTTGGTATTAGTGCCACGGGGGCTTTGACCGTTCGAGGTAGCTCAGTCTCTATTGCTGCCAGCGCACAAGATATCTCTGTCGGATCTGCGGCCATTGAGGCGGTGAGCGGTGATGCATCGGTCAATGACGCGATTGTTGCGACGGGCGCGATTGGTATTACCGCCACCACAGGCGATGTGGATGCTGCCGCTCTGACTGCGGGGACTAGTATCACCGTGTCTGGTCAGGATATTGATCTGACAGGCAAAGCCGAAGCCACGACCGCCGCGATGCTGACGGCAACGGCGGGCAATGTGTCTTCGACGGGTGCGTTGGAGATTGAAGGTTCAGCGGTGACGGTCTCTGGTCCGGCGCTGGCTGCCACCGATGCCACGATTACGGCGACGTCAGGGGATGCCACGCTCGATGCGGTGACGGCAACGGCCGGGGCTGTTGCGATCAATGCGGCGACCGGGAATATCGACGTGGGTGCCACGACGGCGGGTACCAGCATTACCATGTCGGCCCAAGATATTGACCTCACGGGCAAAGCTGATGCCACGACCACAGCGATGCTGACGGCAACGGTTGGGGATGTGTCTTCGACGGGGGCGTTGGAGATTGAGGGCTCGGCGGTGACGGTCTCTGGTCCGGCGCTGGCTGCCACCGATGCCACGATTACGGCGACGTCAGGGGATGCCACGCTCGATGCGGTGACGGCAACGGCCGGGGCTGTTGCGATCAATGCGGCGACCGGGAATATCGACGTGGGTGCCACGACGGCGGGTACCAGCATTACCATGTCGGCCCAAGATATTGACCTCACGGGCAAAGCTGATGCCACGACCACAGCGATGCTGACGGCAACGGTTGGGGATGTGTCTTCGACGGGGGCGTTGGAGATTGAGGGCTCGGCGGTGACGGTCTCTGGTCCGGCGCTGGCTGCCACCGATGCCACGATTACAGCGACTGCCGGGGCTATCGCGATCAATGCGGTGACAGCGACGACGGGGGCTATCGCGATCAATGCGGCGACCGGGAGCATTGACGTGGGGACCACGACGGCAGGTACCAGCATTACCATGTCGGCCCAAGATATTGACCTCGCGGGTAAGTCTACCGCTGGCACCTCCGCTGCTCTGACAGCGACTGTCGGAGATATTTCTTCGACCAGTAACTTGGAGATAGAAGCTGGCTCAATCTCACTCATTGGGAGAGTTACGGCAGCGACAGATGTTCTTTTGACCGCGCTTACTGGGGGTATTTCCTCTACGGGCAGCATAATGGCAACTCTTGGCGACATTGTCGCCAACGCGGCCAACGGTCCAATTGCTGTTAATGACCTGGAAGCGACCAAAGATATCCGACTTGTGGGCGGCTCGGTGAGTGTCGCTGGGACCGGAACTGCACATGGCAGCGCATTTCTACAGGCACTTACGGGTAATGTGACGATTGGTGGTTCGATGAGTGCTATGGGTGGCACGCTCGTGCTGAATGCATCCAATGGCAGCGCTCTTCTCAATCGGATTGGCGCCTTAAGCGATGTCATGTTGACCGTCGCTGACCTTGATCTCTCCGGGTCGATATCCGCGGGCGATCAATTCATTCTAGAGACCGATCGCACAGGGCAGACAATCGTGCTCGGTGGTAATGGCACGACAGGTGGCATCACACTCAGACGGGCTGCAGGGCTCATCATTGATGAATCTGAGCTTACCAAAATCTCCGCTGGTCGTTTTGACATAGATGGCGGTGCCAACGATGTGTTGTTGCTGGATGCGCGGCTCAACACGAGCAGCCTGGATACGATGATGATCGGGACAGACCAGTCATCCCGCATCATTGCTGCGGGTACCGTTGCCGGTCTTTCGTCTCTACAGCTTGGGTATCAAACCGCGAGCCTTGATCGGCGACCTGGAATGATCCTGATTTCTGGGCAGCTGGGTTTGGATACGGGTGCGGGAAGGCTGGGAAGTGTTCGGCTTGAGTCGGCCGATGATGTTGTGATTGGGACGGAGAGGTTCCTGGAGATTTTTGAGTCAGGGTCTTTGCCCCTCCTAGGCTTGGCTGCCTTGCCTCACAGTCTTTTCGGTGTTGCTGAGGATCATGTGTTTATCGCCACCAATCAGCTGCAAATTTTGGCGCCTGGATCGGTCGTCCAGTTGAATACGGGGCGCGGCGTTGAGGGGGCAG
This sequence comes from Parvibaculaceae bacterium PLY_AMNH_Bact1, assembly GCA_032881465.1. NCBI lineage: Bacteria > Pseudomonadati > Pseudomonadota > Alphaproteobacteria > Hyphomicrobiales > Parvibaculaceae > Parvibaculaceae bacterium PLY_AMNH_Bact1. Next base: position 3,252,543 of record CP126168.1, on the reverse strand, counting down.
GGCTTGTGTTCAACGTGCCGTCTAAGGGGGACGGGGTTTTGTTCCCATCAGGCACCGGGCCTGAAGAGGTGTTGATTTTCGGCGATGTCATTCGGGCAGATGGCACGCGTGTGTCTGCTTTTAATGCCAGCCTTGAAGAGAATATTCTGTTTGGCGGTGACACGACATCTGGCGAGACCGCGTTGATCCAGAATAACCGGTACTACATGAATTTTTGTCTCATCGGTGATCCAGTGAGCTGTTCTGCTGATTCTCTTCGCGAGATTGAGCGGAACAACCGCTTTATCAATGGGGATCCCTCGGGCCTGGGTGGTGTGATCCCGGTTGTGTTTGAGACCGGTGAGGATGATGAGGACGATGAGGAAGAAGACCTTGGCGGCGTTGCTGCAAGCGGCAATGAAGCCTTGTGGGATGCGGGGGTCCGATGACCGGCCGTTTCCTCGCAACTTTGCTCTCTGTCTTGTTTCTTACCAGCTGTATGCAGGAGATGGGGTCAGCATTACCTGACGCACTGGATCTTGGCGTGAGCTCAGAGGGCGATGCCTGCCGGGCTGGCAAGCGTCTTGATACGGAAGCTGTGGGCGCGCTTGCCCGGTACGATGTGTTTTGCGGTACATGGCGTCGGGCGGCTGCAACAATGGATGTTTATCCCAACGAGATTGCGCAAGGTGCCGGTCTCTTGTCGGCGTGCCGGTCTTCTGTCGAGCCAAGTTTGCTTGCTGAAGGTGTTTTGACATGCCCAGGGCAATTGTCGGGTACATTGCTGCAGGATCTTGCGATCAGCGTTTCGGGATCAGACACCATCGTGCAGGCCCGGGGAATTCCCGGCTCTCTTCCTGCAATGCGTCGCGGGGCTGCAGCCCTTGCGGGCCTTGAAGCACCGATTGAGTTAAGTGCGGATGAAATGGCGAGCCTGCCAGGCGTTGCTGCACTTCAGGATCAGGAAGTATTGCGCCGACGCGGACACCGGCGGAATGTGTCTTTCCGTTTTTCCCTCGCCGCAGAAGATTATGCCAAAGCAGTGGCAATCCAGGATGGGCTCTTTGGTGGCGATCCTGTGCGCCGCGCGGATATTGCGCTGGACCTTGCGCTCAATCTTTCGAGCCAGGGGCGTTTTGCGGAAGCGGAAACACTGCTTGATAACACGGCTCTCTCAGCGGGAGTGCAGACGACCTCGTGGCTGCGCGATAAACTCATCAACTACAGGGCCGTGCATCAGCTCAATATAGGGAACTATCGAGAAGCCCTGGCGCTGGCAGAACAGGCTTTCGCGCCGGAGACTTTTGGGGCCTATGCCTTTGTCTCGGGAGAGAGCTCTGATCGTGTGATCACACCGCGGGCTGCTGAGTTTGTTAATCATCGCAGCGGTAATAGTGTGCCGCCGATCTATTCAGATGCAGAGCTCCGTCCGGGCGTTAGGGCACTCATCCTTGAAGGGCATAGAGCCTATCTTCGGGCGTCTGCACTGCTTCTTTCAGGTCGCGAGGGAGCGGCGGATGCACTTGATGATGCGGCGGATCTGGTGGGACGTGCACCTCCGGGATCGGCCGGATGGCTTGATGCGCTGATTGAAGAGCGGCGTGCAGGGAATGATCTGGCGCAAGGTAATGTTGGTGCTGCGCGATCACGCTTGTCGACCCTTGTGGCCAAGTGGGTCAAAGACCAGCCTCAATCTCTTTTGACTGCCCGGCTTCTTGCGAGCCTCGGAAAAGCCCAGATTACCGATGGCGATGTCTCCGCAGCGCTCGCTTCTTACAATTACTCGTTTGATCTTTATTCGAGTGTAGAGGGCTCATTTGGCATCTCGCCGGATGTTGCAGGAGATTATCTGGGTGTTTTGTTGCGGGCACAGGACATGGGGCTTGGGGATGCGGCAGGGCTCACGAGACGTTTTGTCGATGCTTTTGAAGGAATGGTTGAGCCGAGGGCTGCGGCGGCGATGGCGATGGCGGCCGCGCGGGTCGCGAGCGAGGGAACAGCAGACGAAATCCGTGCGTTGCAGGATGCTGAGCGAGCGCTTCAGGAGGCTCGCCTTGCTCTGCAACAGGGCGCCAGCACTGATGACCCGGAAGAGCTTGCGCGATTGACGCTTGCTGTGGAGACCACGGAAGCGGCGGCGCTGGAAGCAGAGGTCCTCGCGCGTCAGGCTCAGCCGCAATATATGCAGCTTGTGAATGGGGGGGCGGAGACGGCGGACCTCATTTCGACACTTGGCTCAGACGAGGCATTTGTCGCTTTTGCCCCCACCCAGGCCGGTGGTTTTGGGTATGCTGTTTTCTCGGGCAAGGTGATGCCCTTTGGTACTGAGCTTGGGCGCAATGACGCGCGCCGTCTCGTGCGTCGCGTGCGCTCCACGCTGCGCGCACGCGCTGGCGGAACGCCACCTTTTGCTGCCGAACAGGCGCATGCATTGTTTGACGGCGTGTTGGGGCCGGTTTACTCAGACCTTCGCGAGGCAGGTGTCGAAACACTGATATTTGCCCCTCGCGGTGTGATTGGATCACTTCCTCCATCGCTTCTGCTCTCGGCCTTTGATGATGAACAGAAGGATCTCGTGCGCGCGCGGTCTTATTCCACCTTGCCCTGGCTTGCGAATGATTTTGCTTTCATCAATACGCCGAGCGCGGCGAGTTTTGTTGCGGCAAGGACCGCTGAGGCCCCAGAGGCGACCACCGGTATGACCGTTTTTGGACCGCCTGTGCCCCCCAACAATTCTGATGCCTGGATATCTGATTTCACGGCTCGGATGACAGCGGAAGGCAGGCCCGCCCGGTGTGGTCAGGTGTTTGCTGGGCAGCCCAATCTTCAGAAGCCGCTGACCGCCTTGCGGTCGTCAGTTGGGCAGGCATTCGGCCGCCGAGATGTGACCGGACGGTCCTTCACCGATGTGGACACGATCGAAGATGCATCGCTTGTTGATCAACAGGTGTTGGTCTTTGTTACGCATGGTTTTTTTGGGGATGGCTTTTGCATTTCCGAACCGTCACTGCTGACGTCGCTTGACCAGGCAGGCGGCGATGGCATGCTGAGCGCGACTGAAATTCTTGATATGAAACTTGATGCCACGCTGGTGGTTCTGGCCGCGTGCGATACCGCGCGGGCGGCCGAAGGTGCTGAGGGTGTTGCTGCTGTCTTCGATGGTGCGCAGCTTGATGGGCTGGTTCGAAGCTTTGTCTATGCGGGTGCACGATCTGTGCTTGCTACCCACTGGGTTGCAGATGACGCTGCGGCAGACGCGGTGGTTCGCAAGTTTTTCGTAGATGCCGCTCGTGCACCGATGCATGAAGCGTTACGCGGTGCCCAGAAAGCGCTCATCGCTCAAGACAAGTTCTCACACCCCTATTTCTGGGCTCCGTATGTCATGACCGGAGACGCAGACCGAGTGCTCAATCGAGGGTGATCCGGACGCGGCGTCTTAGCGAGGGCAGAGAGCCTCTGAGTCGCCCCCACCAATGAGCGCAAGTGCTGCCTCCCGATCAAGACCGGTATCTTTTGCTCCGCTGATCTGCTGCGCGGCTTCGTAGGACCACACATATGGGTCTTCGGCGGCAACGCAGAAAGCCGCAAGCATGACGGCAGTGTCCTCCCCCATCCATGCTGGTACTGAAGGTGCAGATGTAGTGGGTACGTTCTCCACTGCATCGAAGAAAGTCTGTCTCGTCCGCCCGTAGGCATCTTTCACGACGATTGTGTAGCGCCCTGGCGTAATGGTTCTCGCTGGCAGCGTTGTGGATATGTCTGACAGAGTTTGGGTCGCGAAGATCCGGTCGGTGGGATCGAGCACGAGCAGTTCGTAGGGTGCCTGTCCACCGGACCAGCCGACCCACAGAGGACGGAAGCCTGATTTGATCTGTGCAGATTCGGTTTCGAGATCAAGCAGTCCAAATCCAAACTCACCGCCGGAGCGCGCTAACCCCTGTCCGACCAACCGATCACCGAGAGGAAGCAGGCGGCCTTCGATCAGTTCGCTAATAGACTGGCTGCCGGTTGAGGCAGGGCCAACGGTGTAGCTTTTCGGTCCGCGAATTTCATTTGGACCAGAGTTACCTGCAATGCCGAGGACCACCCTGTCGCTGGCTGTCTTGAGACTCACCACATCGCCCTCACATAGCGGGGCGAAAACGGAAAGAGAGTCCTCTGAGCCTGCGCGCTTGATGCGTACACTGTCGGAGCTGCCGTCAATTTGTTTCACGAATGCAACAGTGGCGGATCCGCACGCCGGGATTGCTGCATCTGCGCTGGTTGTGGTTCCCCAAGCCGCGGCACCCAATGCAATCGCAATCGCGGCGCTAACCATTTTTTGTTTCGGCATTTCTCAAGCTTTCCATTAATTCTTCAAAATCTTCGCGGGCTTCGTTAAGTGCCGCTGCATATGCAGGGGCGGCTAAACCAAGCCACAGACCGTCATCTAGAAGGAAATAACTGGCACCAGCCCCAACCCAGAAAACCCCTATTCCGATCAATATCTTGATGATAACCGGATTGGTCAACAGATTGATAGGTGTACGGGCTATTCGCATGGCCCAGTGCAGGCCCTCCATAGGTTTGAGGTAGTCCCTGGCTTTTCGGCAATACCAGAAAGCCAACACGATCAGCATGACAAACAGGGTTAACAGGATGGCTTCGAGGTACCAGGCCATGCGCCTTACTTCGCCACCTGCTTCTACCCCCCTGATGACGTTGGCAATGACGAGACTGCCGCCCATGGCGCCATATGCGGAGATATGACGGTCTCTCGCGGCAATGGCAGCAGATCCAATAATTACGACCCCATCATTTGCCGAGAGACCTGCGACCATGCCCGGTTGAACCAGCCCGGCGGGAATAACAAACATATCGGCAGCGGGGAGCTGCGGTTCTGGGTCATCTGCTGAGCCTGCATTCAGATTGTAATTGATGAGGCTCTGCTGGCTTTTGAATGTGAGCGGTTGTCGACCAGGGATAGTGAGATCGAAGGAAACGTCATCCCAGGTACCGGTGCAATAGGAGCGAGGACCTTCCATTGATTTCTGGACAATCTGAATGGCCTCTCGAGGGGTCTCTGCTTTTCGCGCGACGGCTGCATAAAATGCGGTGGTTGCAGATGCTTCGATGCCGGTCGGCGTGTCGATACACAGGAAATGGGTGAAGTAGCGGGCCCCCATCACTTCATCGCCTGTCAGTTGTGCGCTTGCCCAAACGATATTGTCTTCCGGTGCCGACAGAATGATGCTGTCTCTGTCTGACGCACGGGCGGCAGCGAGAGAGTCGGGGCGACCGTCGCCTTCAGTCACCTCTCTTTGAAGAATAAGAAGGGGGGCTTCCGGATCGCGTCCCCACTTTTGAAGGATCTTATCAATGCGTTGTTCGGCGGCTTCATCGGGTGTGCGCCAAAAGAGATCTATGTCGACAATGACCACTTTCGGGCGGGGCATGCCCGGTGTTCCGTATGATGCTTCGATGAGGTCAGCGAGGACCGGGCGGGGCGCATAGGCGAGGGCGGGGCCGTCAGCTGTCGCACCCAGCCAGACTGAGTCATCCAAATTGAGGAACAGGATTGGATGAGATCCGGGGAGTGTTTTATTGACGCGCATCTCAAACGCGATTTGAAGCGCTTCGCGGTCAGCTTCTCCAACAAAGCTGCCCCAGACCACGTCATTGCGCAGACCGATCCAGACCAACAGGGCCAACGCGAGAGAGATAAGGAAGTTAAAGTCGAAGGGACCCTTCTCCGGCGTGATCGTTTCTGTCTTGTCTTCGCTCGTCACGTATCATCCCCTTTGGCTTGAGGCGAGGATAGTGTGTGCCTGCGATCTGGTGCAACGCCTTTAAGTCCGCAGATCAGCTAAGTGTCAGATGCTCTGCGGGCTCAGTTTAGACTGGCAAACCACCAAGTGCGGAATGCAGCGACCCGCTTTCCTTAAAGCTCTTGATGGTCCGTTCTGCAATCCGCATCTGGTGGATTTGGTCGGCCCCGTCTGCGAACCGTGCCCAGCGTGCTTGCTGCGCCATGTGCGCAAGCGGTGTGTCATGGGAGTAACCGAGCGCCCCATGTACCTGAATGGCGCGGTCGATGATCCTGTTCAGTGAGTTGGCCACAAAGTGTTTCGCCATGGAGACCTCCGACCTGAAGTCCTCTCCATTGTCTATTTTATAGGCAGCGTGAAGCACCATGAGTTTCGATTGATAGAGCTCCATTGTGCTGTCGGCGATCATCCACTGGATGCCCTGCTTCTCGGAGAGATAGGAGCCATGGGAGAAACGTTTGGTTGAGCGGTCGACCATCATCTCCAGCGCCGTTTCGGCTTGTCCGATCCACCGCATGCAGTGAGCTAGGCGTGCTGGACCTAGGCGCGATTGGCCGAGCCTATGGCCGTCTCCGCGTCCACCCAGACGGCGTGTGTCTGGCACACGTAGGTTTTCGATGAGGATCTCTGAGTGCCCTGATGACCCGTGCATGGTGTGGATCTCGCGTACTTCCGACCAGCCTTCAGAGGGCAGATCGATGATAAATGCGGTGTTGGCCGCTTGCGGTATTTTGGGGTCATCTTCCGTTCGCGCGATAAGGATTGCGAAGTTTGCGCGGTGGGCTCCTGAGATGAACCATTTATGTCCATTGATCACCCAGGTGTCGCCTTCAAGTTTTGCGTTTGTCCGGATGAGCGTTGGGTCAGACCCTGCTACCTCTGGCTCGGTCATGGCGAAGCAGGAGAATTTTCGTCCTTCGCACATGGGGCGCAGGTAGGTGTCTTTTTGCTCGTCCGTTCCCCATTTTAGGAGCGTATGCATATTGCCTTCATCGGGTGCCTGGCAATTGATGGCGAATGGGCCATAGCGCGAGCGGGCTGCTTCGGCGGATATCATGGCAAGTTCCACATGGCCCAACTCCATGCCACCCCATGCCTCAGGCATGTGAGGAAGCCAGAGGCCGCGCTCATAAGCCTCCGTGCGCATTTTGATCACGCCTTCGCGGACAGACGCGCGGTCGTCTTCGTCCATTGCATCTTCGATGGGTTTTACGACGTCATCGATGAAATTGCGGATTGAGGTTCTAATGACCTCAACTTCTTCGGGAAAGCTAAAATCAATGGCCATGGTGTTTCCTCCTCAATGTTGATGGAAGAAAGGCTAACAGGGTGATGCCTCATGCAAAAGCTGCAACCGGTTGAGCCGGCAGAGCCTGAGATTATTCAAGTGATGCCGCATTGCAATTTTGAGGAGCGATAACGCATCGGTGAAACATACCCTTTGTTGACTTTGCCGCCTTCAGGACGAAATCTGTCTGTAACTGGTCAATGAAAGGCAACACACATGATTACTGTCCATCATCTCAACAATTCCCGGTCGCAGCGCATTCTCTGGATGCTTGAAGAGCTGGGGCTCGACTATGAGATCGTGCACTACCAGCGGGACAAAGAAACGAACCTGGCGCCTGAATCGCTGAAGGAAATTCATCCATTAGGTAAGTCACCCGTCTTGACTGATGGTGAGGTCAAAATCGCTGAGTCTGCCGCCATTATCGAATATCTGGTCGATACTTACGGAAAGGGGGCGTGGAAACCCGCAGTAGGCACGCCAGAGGCGCTCCAATATCTAGAATGGATGCATTATTCAGAGGGGTCGGCCATGGTGCCGCTTCTACTGGGGCTCTATGTCGGTCGTCTCGGCGATGCGGGTGCGCCTTTGTTGCCGCGGATCATGGGTGAAATGACAAATCACTTCTCCTATATGAATGGCGCTCTGGCTGATCAGGATTGGTTCGCTGGGAGTGATATTACGGCCTGTGATGTGCAGATGAGTTTCCCCATGGAAGCTGGTCAGTCCACAGGTTTGCTTAAGGACTACCCCAATCTTGCGGGCTTTGTGGAGCGCATTCAGGCGCGGCCTGCCTACAAAAAAGCGCTGGAGAAGGGCGGTCCCTACCAGCTTGGTGGTTAACGTCAATAAGACAGTTCCTTGACGGTTTATCCCTCCAGTTTGTAGCCTTATCCGATTCGTGATCTGCGCGGGTGGGCGCAAGGCGAACAAACTGGGGGTATCCTGAATGGCAATGATGTCTGAGTCTGCCGATCTTGACCGTCCACAATTGCGCTGGCTTTACCTTGAGCCCAGCCGGACAATGGCCGAAGTGGCCATGTTACCGATTTTTCAACAGTTCCTGAAACGCGCGCCTATAGGCGATGGACACCCTGTGATGGTGCTTCCTGGCTTTATGGCTGGTGATAGCAGCACGGGCGTGCTCCGGCGTTTCCTAACGTCACGTGGCTATGAGGCCTATCCGTGGGAGCTTGGTCGTAATCTTGGCCCAGCAACAGTTGGGTACGAGGGCGAACGGATCGCTGAGCGTATCGAAGAAATTTCCGAGAGCCACGACGGTCAGAAGATCAGTCTGGTTGGCTGGAGTTTGGGTGGTGTTCTTGCACGGGAAGTTGCAAAACGCGCGCCCGACGCTGTGAGGCAAGTGATCACGCTCGGCAGTCCGTTTTCGGGCAAGCCTGAAACCAGTCGCGCCTGGCCGCTTTTCAAGGTGATGGCCAAAGGTGAGACCCAGACTCAAAGGTTCCGGGAACTCGTCGAAAGTATTGCAGTTCCTCCAAGCATCCCAACCACATCAATCTATACGAAGACAGATGGGATCGTGCACTGGAAGAACTCCATCGAAGCGCGAGAAGGCCATACAGACAATATTGAGGTGCGAACCTCTCATTGTGGTCTCGGTTTTAACGCGCCGACCATGTATGCGGTGGCAGACCGTTTGGCACAGCCTGAAGATAATTGGCGCCCGTTCCACCGAGAGGGTTGGCGTGCACTCGTTTATCCGTCCAGCGGACATTGAGTTTTTATTGATTGTCATCGCGGAACAAAAAAGCGGGCCTCCAAGATTTCTTCGGGGCCCGCTTTTTCTTTTTGAATGGTGTTTGTTAGCCGGTCTTTTGCACTAGCGATGGTTCGCTGGGCTCAGCCTCAAGTTTAGCGGCGGTCTTCTTTTTCGCTGCGGTCTTTTTCTTAGCGGGCGACTTGCGCTTCGGTGCAGCTTTTGTTTTTGCCTTGGCTTTCTTTTTCGCAGGCGCTTTCTTTTTATTAGCGCCTAGGACAACCAGTTCCAATTCGTCGTAGCTCTGTTGCAGGCACTCTGCATAGAACTCTGGGTCGGGCATCATTTCGCGATCGGCGGTAATGGTGATGGTGACTTCCTTGTCGTAGCTCATCACCACGTGGCCTAGTCCCAGCCCATCAAACAGGCAGAGGAGGCCGAAATATTTCACCATCTGAGCGCCGTTCATGTAGATCGGAATGGGAGGCCCAGGCACATTCGTCACGACGGTGTTGAAAAATGGCTTCGTTGAATTTGCCAGTCCAAACTGTGTGTAGAGCCTTGCTGCAATGCCGGTGAAAAGAGCAGGAGCTGTTTTGCTGAGTTCTGACATTTGTCGTGCGCCAAGGGCGTTTGTCAGAGCTTTTTGCTCCTGTGTGTGGTTTGAAATCGAAAGAATGCGTTCCAAGGGATCGGCAATGTCGGACCCGAGTTGGACCATCATTGCAGAGACTTGGTTGCCGAGGGATCCGGACTCGTCATTGGTTCTGACGGATACCGGTGCCATTGCGACCAGTGTTGTCTCTGGGAGCTCGGCCTTTGATTCCAGGTATTTCCGCATTGCGCCCCCAACGATAGTCAGCATGACATCATTGACTTTTGCGCCAGGTACACCGGTTTTGATTTCTTTGATCCGTGCCAGGTCGAAGGCGACTCCTTCGATCACACGGTGCGCAGAAATCTTATTGTTGAAACGCGTGCGGGGCACGGCCATGGCTTGACCAAGTGAGAATTCTTTTGTCAGCAGTCCTTTGATCGTGCGTGCGAGACCTGGGAGAGTCTTGCCGGCCATTTCGACCCACTTGAAGGGCTGCTTTACGTTGCCGAGGTAACCCCGAACTGCCATTTCCACTGCGCTCGGTTTCTTCTCCGGCTTCCAAGTGTCTTCCAATACAGGAAGTGTGTCGTCGGGTTTGATTGTGTGCAGGGCATTCATAATGTCGACGCCTGACATGCCATCGATCGCTGAATGGTGGATCTTGGAAATGATGGCATAGGAGCCCTTGGGGACACCTTCTACATGGTCCAGGCCCTCGATGATCGTGAATTCCCACAACGGTTTTGTCAGATCAAGAGGGCGCGCCATGATGCGTGCTGCCTGAATGCAGAGTTGTCGCCAGTCTCCAGGTTTTGGAAGGGCCACGTGACGCACGTGATACTCCAGATTGAAGTCTTCTACTTCCACCCAGTAAGGGTGATCGATGCCAAAGGGCACATTGGCGAGGCCGCGCCGGAAGGTGTTGGCGAGCGGAAGCCGGTCTTCAACAAACTTGAGAATGTCTTTGTATCGGACGAACCCGCCAGGGGCTGTTGAAGGATCGTAGATTGCGACGCTGCCGATATGCATCGGCGAATTCTCTTGGTCCATATAAAGGAATGCGGCGTCGAGGCCTGTTAGTTGTTCCATAGTGCACGATCCTCCCTATCGTTGATTTTAAGCGTAACAAGCCCTCGCCATAGCTACCAACTGAATCACGCCCGTGGATGGTGGAATCTGCTGGTCAGGCTGGAAATGACGCCCATCGTTAATGGCTGCCTAGCGGAGATTTTCTAGGCAGCACAATCTAATCACCGGAGAATGCGGTGTCGGCCTTGTAAATGTTGATTGTAATCATATCTGATGATAATATCATTTATGAAAATATCGACATGCCAATTGTGATCGGCGTGTCAGAAAATCTAGGGGAGAGGCCATGCGGCTCATTACATTCACAGACAAGAAATCCACGCGGATTGGCGTGTTGCAGGGAGATCAAATTGTTGACCTGTCCGTTGCTGCGCCTGATGTTCCCAATGAAATGGTTGCCTTCCTTGAAGCAGGTGATGCCGCCTTGGAGAAGGCGCGTGCTGCAGCCAACGCTGAGGCAACAATCGACCTGTCTGACGTGACGCTTGAGAGTCCAGTTTTGCGGCCTCCGAAAATTCTCGCGGTTGGCCTGAACTATCGCGAGCACGTTGAGGAGACAGGTCGCGAGCTCCCGAAGGTCCCGATCATCTTCAATAAGCAGTCCACGTCGGCGACGCGGCCTTTCGGTCCTATTCTGCGACCGCATGAGAGCATCGCAATGGACTATGAAGGTGAAATGGGTGTCGTCATTGGAAAGCGCTGCAGGCGGGTGCCAAAGGAACGCTATGACGAAGTTGTCGCCGGATATACGGTTTTGAACGATGTCACCATTAGAGATTGGCAGCGCGCGTCCCCCACAATGACGATGGGCAAGTCCTGGGATACGCATTGTCCTATGGGCCCTGCTCTCGTTACGGCAGATGAAGTCGATGTATCCAAACTGGAATTGAAGACTCTGGTGAATGGTGACGTGCGGCAGAAGTCTGATACGAGCTATCTCATTTTCGATGTGCCAACTCTCATCGAACATTTGTCCACAGCCTTCACGCTGGAACCAGGCGATGTGATTGCGACAGGCACTTGCGCTGGTGTTGCTGCCGCCATGGAAGGCCAGCCCTGGCTAAAGGCCGGTGATGTTGTGCGTGTTGAGATTGAAGGTCTGGGAGCTATTGAGAACAAGGTGCTCGACGATAAGGGCGGCGTGATCATCGAATAACGCCACGATTTCTAGAACCGAATGGAACACTTGAAATGATCAAAGTCGAAGACATTGTCTATGCCCGGTTTCGTGCTCCGGACCTGGACAAGATGGAAGCCTTTCTTGTCGATTTCGGCATGGAGCGGTATGCGCGGACGGACACCGCACTTTATATGCGTGGCGTTGGGTCCGACCCTGTCGTGCATGTGACCGAGCTGGGTGAACCTGGTTTTGTCGGACTTGCCTTGCAGGCATCTACTGAAGCCGACCTTGATGCTGTTGCGGAGGCGAATGGCGCTTCTGTGGAAGCGAGGACGGAGCCTGGTGGCGGCAAACGCGTGCTCGTCCATGACCCAGACGGGTTTCCAATTGAAATTGTGTATGGGCTGGACAAGCTGGACGTCGCCGCCGTGCAGGAGATCGCGCCGCTCAATGCGCGCCTGGAAAAGCCAAGGCTTGGCGACGTTAAGCGTATGACCGCAGGTCCTGCCCATGTTCATCGCCTTGGGCATATCGTCTTGAATGTCACTGACTACCCAAAAAGTTACGCTTGGTACCACGAGCAGTTTGGTCTGCTGAAATCAGATGAAATTTACATTGGTGATGAGAACACTGTGATCGGCGCATTTACGCGGTGTGATCAGGGTGAGAAATTTGTTGACCACCACACGTTGTTTTTGTTGGGCACCGGCAAGCCTGGATTCAATCATGCGGCCTGGGAGGTTGCGGATCTAGATGATCTTATGCTTGGCCGCGACGTTTTGAGCGACAAGGGATACACGCCCGTTTGGGGAGTGGGGCGTCATATTCTCGGGTCGCAAGTCTTTGATTATTGGCGCGACCCATGGGGTCACACAGTTGAGCATTGGACAGATGGTGATCTGTTTGACGCCTCAACGCCTCCCGGCAAAGCCTCTGTTGAGGAGTTGCTTGGAAAACAGTGGGGGCCTGAGCCGCTGGAAGATATGGCGGGCTAGCGGCCTCAAAGAGGGAGAGAAGTATGATCCTGAGCGATGAGCAAGTTACGACAGAAGAAGTGAAGTCTTGGGAGGGGCTGCATCTCCTGCACTTTAGTGGCAGTTCATGTTCACAGAAAGTCCGTACGCTGCTTCGCGAGAAAGGCATCGGCTACGTTTCTCACCATGTAAACCTGGTGAAGCATGAGCACGCGTCACCCTGGTATCTCGGTATCAACCCGCGCGGTGTTGTGCCTGTACTTGTGCATGATGGGATTGTGCATGTGGAGAGTAATGACATTCTTGCGTATTTGGATACCTTGCCGAGCGATGCGGATTCCTATTTTCCGCAGACGCCTGAGGAGCGTGCGGTTATCGATGCGTCTCTAACACTGGAAAACGACCTGCATTTCGCGTTGCGAGAGATCACCATGGGGTTCATCTTTCCCAAACGTCTTGCACAAAAACCCGACGAGGTCCTCGCAAAATATGAACAAGACGGCGCCGATGATCCCGCTCGTGACAAAGAGATTGCATGGTGGCGCGCCTTTGCTAAGGACGGTGTCACCGAAGATCAGGCGCGCGCGGCTGTGAAAGCCCATCGGGACGCGTTTGATGTGCTTGAAAAACGGCTTGAAAAAAATGACTGGTTGATAGGGGATCGAATTTCAGTTCTTGAGCTTGCCTGGTTCATCACAATGAACCGTCTGCGTATGGGGGGCTATCCGCTTGAAATTCACCCTCGTTTGTTCAGGCTTTACAATCGACTTCTCAAGCGCCCGGCATTTGCCCAGGAAACGAAGACACCAGCAATTCTCTCCAAAGTGTTTCTACCTGCTGTCCGGTTTGGGCAAGTCCTGCGTGGTAAGCGGATGCAGGATATAGCTGGTGATATTCTCGCGGCCTAATCTGATTGTTCGCCGACAAATTTAGGCAAAAGAAAACCGCCCATTGCTTGCGCAAGGGCGGTTTTGCTATTCGGTACATGCCGTCTATTCGTGATAGCGGTAGCTTGAGATCTCACATACGTCGATCCGCTCGCGGACAAGGACATCACCGTCTGCAAACACAGCTCGGAAATCATACATGCAATAGCCTGTGCCATCGTCGATATCGATCATGACGCTGTCGCCAGAGCCTAAGACGTCATAGCCCAGAATGTCTTCTTCCCAGTCGTTGGTTCCGACATTCGATGCATAGAACTCTACCATCGTCCAGCTGGTTTCATTGATAATGCGAACGCGGCGATCTTCGGCCTGGCTTGGTGCCGCGGTGACGACGACAAACAGTCCTACGAGCGCTGCAATAGTTGCGGCGCGTGCCGCATGGATTACCTTATTCATATTTCCCCACAGATATAAACGTACCCGTATAGAGTGTGGGGGATTGACCTGTTCAAGTCAATGTGTGCACCGTTTGGTGTCCAGTATTGAACAGGTTTTGCTTCTTTTTGTGGTCGGATTTTCTTGGTCCTTGTGTCTCGCGCCCTTACCATGCAGCAAATTTGGTCATCTAGTTGGTGGGCGTACAAGCTTGCAGCTTAAGGGAGTGAAACATGGCAGAACAGGCAGCGGCAAACTTCTGGGTAAAACGAGATGATCTGCGTACGACAAAGATTGTAGAAACAGCGATCCCCGATGCGGACATGCTCCAGCCTGGTGAAGTGCTTTTCAAGGTTGATGATTTTGCCTTCACTGCGAATAACATCACCTATGCCGCCTTTGGAGAGGCAATGAAATATTGGGATTTCTTTCCCGCCGATGAGGGCTGGGGGCGTGTTCCTGTTTGGGGCTTTGGAGATGTGCTCGCGTCTAGCGCCGAGGGTGTTGCTGTTGGTGAGCGCTTCTATGGCTACTTCCCCATGTCGACACATTTCGTGGCGCAAGCGGTGCGTGTTTCCGACGCTGGCTTTTTTGATGGTGCTGCGAACAGGGCAGAGCTGTCGCCAGTCTACAACAATTACCTCCGGGTGAGCGCTGACCCTGGTTACGCCGCGGCGCGCGAAGCAGAGCAAAGCCTTTTGCGACCCCTGTTCACCACCTCCTTCCTGATAGATGATTTTCTAGAAGATAATCAGTTCTTTGGCGCCTCAACGGTCGTCCTGTCGAGTGCTTCAAGCAAAACTTCTCTGGGGCTTGCCCAGGTGCTTTCAAGCCGGACAGAGAACAAGCCGCGGGTGGTTGGTCTTACCTCCAAAGGCAATACAGCGTTTGTTGAAGGGGTTGGCTACTATGATGATGTTGTTGCCTATGATGACATCGCCTCGATAAGTGTTGATGGCAATGTCGCATTCGTTGATATGGCGGGGGACGCAAATGTCCGTGCCGCGATCCATAACCACTTCGCGGATCGGCTTACCTGCAGCTGTGCTGTAGGCGGTACCCATTGGGAGCAAGGTGGTGGGGCTGATAATCTTCCGGGTGCTCAGCCAACTCTTTTCTTCGCGCCATCTCAGATTCAAAAGCGCAACAAGGATTGGGGCGCTGAGGTGCTGCAGGCGAAGATATCAAAAGCTTGGGGGGCATTTCTAGCATCTGTTGATGGATGGATGAAGGTGGAACGGTCTGGCGGTCTTGATGAGACCAAGCGCGTCTATCTGGATGTGCTGGAAGGCAAAGTCGCGCCGGAGAGCGGCAAAATCATCTCGCTCTGGGATCTTTGAGCGCAGCTAGAATTTTTGGGAGGCACGTCGCGTGACGACAACCATTTTTGCGGCGAAACGGATCATTACGATGAACCCGTCTCGGCCCTTTGCTACTCATGTGGCTGTCCGTGACGGGCGCGTCCTTGGTGTTGGCACCCTGAAGGAAGTAAGTGCCTGGGGTGACGCTGCACTAGATGAGCGGTTTGAAAACCAGGTGATTATGCCGGGACTGATCGAGGGGCATAGCCACCTGGTGGAGGGTGCGCTCTGGGATCACACCTATGTGGGCTATTATGACCGGACCGCGCCGGACGGCAGGATTTGGCCAGGCTTGAAGTCTTTGGATGCCGTTGTTGAACGACTTCAGGAGGCCGCTGCTGCGCTGGATGATCCCGACGCCGCTCTTATCGGTTGGGGCTTTGACCCGATCTTTTTTGGTGAGCAGCGCCTGCATGCCCGTGATCTGGACCGTGTGTCCAACGGGCGTCGGATCGGTGTGTTTCATGCCAGTCTGCATTTCCTCAACGTGAATTCTGCTGTCATCGAAGAGTCTGACCTTTCTAGCTCCACGGATATGCAGGAAGTGATGACCGACGACGAGGGGGCACCTACGGGTGAGCTGGCGGGCATGGTGGGCATGTATCTCGCCATGAAGTCGCTCAAATATGATTTGGGATCCCAATCAACCCATGCTCCAGCGCTTTGGAACTTTGCCAAAGTGTGTCAGTTGGCAGGGGTTACCACGGCGACCGATCTCCACAGCCCGCTTGATGATGAGATGGTTGGGCGCTTGAAAGAGGTGACGGACAAATCCGACTTTCCGCTTCGTGTCGTCTCTGCCTTTGGTGGAACCTTGATGCCAGCAGACAAAGGCACGGAAAGGATCGGGGCGCTGGTGTCCCAAAGTACCGACAAGCTTAAAATGGGGATCGTGAAACTGGTGCTGGATGGCTCAATTCAGGGCTTCACCGCACGTCTTAAATGGCCTGGGCACTTTAACGGGGCGCCGAATGGCCTTTGGTATATCGCGCCGGATGAGTTTAAGAAGCTTGTCGTCGCCTACAATGCGGCCGGACATCAGCTGCACATTCATACAAATGGGGACGAGGCGACGGAACTGGCGCTTGATGCCATTGAAGAAGCGCTCGCGATCAATCCACATCCGGACCACCGGCATACGTTGCAGCATTGTCAGATGGCGAGTGACGCCCAGTTCAGACGCATGGCTGCAATGGGCGTGGGCGTCAATCTGTTCAGCAACCACGTCTTTTATTGGGGTGATCAGCACTATGAGCTGACACTCGGCCCTGACAGGGCGCATCGTGTCGACAATGCCGGGAGCGCTGTTGAGCATGGTGTTGATCTGGCTTTGCATTCAGACGCGCCCATCACGGCGATCGGCCCCCTCTTTACAGCTTGGTGCGCGGTGAACCGGGTGACATCGACAGGCAAACTTTTGGGGGGCGATGCGGAACGGCTGACCATCGAAGAGGCGCTCTACACCATCACCATGGGGGGCGCTATTTCCCTTAAGCTTGATCATGAGATCGGTAGCATTGAAGTGGGCAAGCTGGCTGACTTTGCGGTTTTGAATGAGGACCCGCTTGAGGTCGATGCAATGGTGCTCAAAGACATTGGCGTCTGGGGCACGGTTGTGGGTGGTGAGGTTTTTGAAGCGCCTAAGGCTTAGTCCATGAGTGAGCGACCTGCGATACCCGTTTCGGTTGTCGGGGGCTTTCTTGGTGCGGGCAAGACGACCCTTCTCAATCGCCTTTTGCAGGAAAACGAGGGGCGGCGCCTTGGTGTGATCGTCAATGATTTCGGCGACATCAATATTGATGAGAAGCTGATTGTCACTCGCGATGAGGACATGGTCAGTCTTGCAAATGGCTGTATCTGCTGCTCCATCGGAAATGACTTTCTGCGCGCCTTGATCTCGCTCGTCACGCGCCCCGGTCCGCCAGAGCAGATCATTATTGAGGCGAGTGGCGTTGCGGACCCTTTGCGCATCGGGGCAATCGCGCGAGCCGACAAGGCCCTTAGGCTTCAGGGGATTTTTGTATTGGTGGACGCCACACAACATCAAAGCCAGGCTGTGGACCCGCTGCTTTCAGATACTCTACGTGCGCAAGTGAGGGCGGCAGACCTTCTTGTGGTGACAAAAACAGATATTGCGAGCGAGCGTCAAACGCAGGCGGTTGTTGAGCTGCTGGGGCGTGAAAGGCCCGGTGTGCTGGCGATCGAGGCTGCCATCACTGATGTCCCGGTCTCTCTTCTGTTTGACTTCTCAACAGATGTGCAGCCGCAACAAGTGGAACCCCACGATCCCCATGCACTCTTTTGGACAGGGTCTATTGCTTGCAATGAAGCCTGCGATGTCGAGCGGCTTACAGGTGTGTTGGCAGATTGTAATGGCCTTTTGCGCTGCAAAGGGGTTGTCAGATCAGCGGATGGCGGAGCGCGCGTCATTCAATGGACAGCCGGTCGGTTGGAGATTTCCTCGCGGGACATGACACCTGGTGACGCCGCGCTGGTTTACATCGGCGTCGGACCCGAGCCTGTTGGTATCGAGAGATCTCTTCGCGACTGTTTTGAATAAGACCTAAGAAAGTTGATCGAGCTTTGCTTCGATCCGCGCTAAGCGCTCGTCGGTTGAGTCTTCTGATGTAGCGTGGGCCTTTAAGGCTCGCCAGTAGGTGCGGCCGAGTTTCTTTGCGGCGTCAGTTGTATCCAACGTGCTTGCTCGTTTTTGGACGATTGCCGTCCAGGCAACATGTTCTGCGCCGCCGTAAATCATGTCGCGGACCATGTCATCACTCATATCAGTATTGATGGCGCCGGTTGCCTGCCCCTTGCCAAGAACCGTGCGCAGAAGACCTGTGTATGACCGGAAGATGTCGCGGGAGCTGGAGGTGAGATAAGCGTCTGTCGCCCGGACTTCACGTATCCACATGAGGAACAGTTCCGGTTGTTCCAGGATCATGGCGATGTGGCGCTGAACTAGGAGTGTTATCTGATCACGCGGGTGGTCAATGGCACTCAATGTTTGTCCGAGCTCTTCGGCTTGTGCCGAGAACCAGCGTTCTGCGACCCGAATGGCGAGTTCCCTTTTGCTGGGCACATAATTGTAGAGACTGCCCTCTGACAAGCCGGTGGCTACCGCGACATCCGCCATGGTCATGCCATTGAACCCTTTGGTGGTGATCAGCTCCCACGCCGCGTCCAGGATTGATTGTTCCCGGTCTCCCCAGCGTCCGGACCGTTGTTTTGGCGATGTTGCAATTGTAGAAATTTGAGTATTCCTCAAAAAATTAGCGTTCATGAGATCTCTAGCTGACATATCTCGACAAACATAAGCCTATTTCAGGGTTGATCGTCTAGATAAAATTGAGGTAGCCTCAGAAAAAAAGGGAGTGGTCATGGAATTCAAAGATTACGAGACCTTGTCATTCAGTTATGAAGGCCGGGTTCTGACGGTCACGATTGACGGGCCGGGGCAGGTTAATGCCGTTGATGCCCGCATGCATGAGGAGCTGGGCCGTGTTTTTACCGACCTTCAGCGGGATGAAGATAGCGACCTCATCATTCTGACGGGCGCTGGTCGGGCGTTTTGCGCGGGCGGCGATATGGAATGGTTCGATGAGATGATCGCGAACCCGGCAAAGTTTCGATCCATTGCTCCTGAGGGAAAGCGGATCGTCACGTCTCTCCTTGATCTGGAAAAACCCATTGTCTGTCGCCTCAATGGCGCGGCGGCGGGGCTTGGCGCAACGATTGCGCTTCTGTGCGATGTGATTATTGCGAGCGATAAAGCGGTCATTGGTGATCCGCATGTGAAAGTCGGCCTGGTTGCAGGCGATGGCGGCGCGGTGATCTGGCCTCAGCTTATTGGTTTCGCCAAAGCAAAAGAGTTGCTCATGACGGGCGACATGCTGACCGGTCAGCAGGCACTCGACCTCGGGCTCATCAACTATTCCGTTCCAGCAGAAGAGCTTGATGCAAAAGTTGCTGAGCTCGTCGGCAAGATCATGGGCAATCCGAAATGGGCAGTGCGGTGGACAAAGACGGCGGCGAACATCACGCTTCGCGAAATTGCTGTGAAAGTGATGGATGCCGCAATTGCCTATGAAGCCATTACCAACACGCTGGAAGACCGCAAAGAAGCGGTGGCTGCCTTTAAAGAAAAGCGCACGCCGAACTTCACTGGGGAATAGCGTCCATGTATTTCACCGATGAACCCGAGCACGTCACCATCCTGCGGGATATGATCAAGCGCTTTGTGAAAGATGAGATGCCGCGGGAGAAACGCCGGCAGCTTGACAAGGACCATACTTTTTGTCGAGACACGTTTCGCAAGCTTGCGGACTTGGGAGTCTGTGGCCTTACCATTCCCGAAGAATATGGCGGGCAGGGAATTGATCTGGTTGCCGCCGTTGCTGTGCTGGACGAGCTCTGCCAAGTAGGTCCTTCGCTCGGTGGGCCGTTTATTCATGCGGCGTTTTATGGCGGTGCAAATGTGGTGGAGAACGGGTCGGACGCTCAGAAACGGGAGCTTCTGCCGAAGCTTGCCAAGGGTGATATCTGGTTTGCCTATGGTCTGAGTGAGCCGGATGTCGGCGGTGATCTCGCGACGGTCAGAACCCGCGCGCATCTGGAAGATGATGGGAAGACTGTGGTGGTCAACGGTGCGAAACGTTGGTGCACTGGTGCTGATTGGGCGGACTATATCTATTGTTTGGTCAACAGCGACGCTGCGGGCAAGAAATATAAGAACCTGACCGTGCTTTTGATTCCGACGGATGCTGCAGGTATTTCCATGCAGCCGATCGAACATTCAAACCTTCGATATACAGCGTCTTGTGATGTTTTCTTTGATGATGTGCGCATTCCTGTTGAACAGGTGTTGGGTGGACCTGAGGGTTGGAACAAGGGATGGGGCATGCTTGCGGGCAGAACCCTTGATGTCGAAAAAATCGAGATTACGACCGTGACCTATGGTGTCGCTCGGGCTGCTGTAGAAGAGGCCTGGGTTTACGCGCAAGAACGGGTGCAGTTCGGTAAACCGATTGCGGCGCACCAGGCCGTTCGACATGCATTGTCAGAAGCGAAGACAAAGCTTCAAGCTTGCCAACATATGCTCTATCACGCGGTTCATCTGGCCCATGAAGGCAAGCCCTGCTCTGTGGAAACTAGTATGGCCAAGTTGTTCGTCGCGGACACAGCTGTTGAGATCGTACTCGCCTGTCAGCAAGTGATGGGGGCCTACGGACTTACCGATTCTTACGACATGGAACGCAATGTGCGGGACGTTTTGGGTATGCCGATTGTCGGTGGGTCTTCCAATATGCAACGCAACAATATCGCTGCCCGGCTTGGGCTACCCCAATAAACCACCAGGAGATAGGTCGATGACGTCAACTGGAGACGCACTCCTCGCCGCCGCCGAGAGTTTTGTGCCGATGCTGCGGGAGCGCACAGACGAAATTGAAGAGATGCGCCAGGTTCCCCAGGACATTGCAGAAGCATTCGCGGAAGCGGGCTTCTACTCCGTCATGGTGCCGGAGGTTTATGGCGGTCTGGAATTGGATCCGCCGAGCTTCCTCAAGCTTATTCGGACGCTGGCGCGGGGCGACTCGTCTGCTGCCTGGTGCGCGATGATTGGCGCGACGACGGGGCTTGGGTCTGCCTATATGCCGAAGGCCGACGCAGAAGAGATTTTCGGAGGCGGCAAACGGACCATCACAGCTGGTGTGTTTGCGCCTACTGGCAAAGCCATACCGGAGGGTGACGGTTACCGTGTGTCTGGGCGCTGGCAATGGGGCTCTGGAAGCCGCAACGCGGCGTGGATTTCCGGGGGGTGTTTTGTCATGAAAGATGGAAAGCCTGAAATGTCCGATACAGGCGTTCCCATCAGTCGGATGATGATGGTGCCTGCCGATGAGGTGACGCTTCTCGACACCTGGGATGTGTCTGGGCTTTGTGGCACGGGCAGTACTGACTTTGAGATGAAGGATGTGTGGGTACCAGAAAGCCGCGGCATTGCCTTTGGGTATGACAAGCCGATGGAGCGCCCGCTTTATGTCTTTCCTCTGTTCGCGCTTCTTGCGTCTGGAATTGCAGGCGTTGCTTTGGGCACTGCGCGCTCTGCCATCGACGAGCTTGTGAGCTTTGCCTCTGCCAAGACGCCTCAGGGAACATTGAAGCCTCTTGCGAAGCGGCCTGATACTCAGATGGGTGTGGCGCGAGCCGAGGCCTTGGTGCGTTCTGCACAGACCTGGATGGACGATGCTTTCGCGGAAGCCTGGGAGGCGGCGCAGACAAAAGGTGTGATCAGCGTTGATCTGCGTCGTGATATGCGCCTTTCCATGGCGCATGCGACCACGTCTGCAGCCCAGGCAGTTGATATTGTTTATGACCTGGGTGGTGGGACTTCAGTCTATAAGCGCTCGCCTTTGCAACGGTATTTCAGGGATGTTCATGTGGCGACCCAGCATATGATGGTTGCGAAGGGCGTGCTTGAACAGGCTGGGCGGCTTTTTCTGGGCCTTGAAACGGACACGCGCCTCTTCTGACTCTTTGTTTGCCGCATTTCCTGACGGAAAACCGCTTACGCGTTCGGCCTAGCCTTGAACCTGTGGCGGCGTCGACCTCACCCTAGAAATGCTCTCGCCCTTCCCACAGGCGCTGAAATGTCTCAGACTTCCTGAATTAAGGGAGGGACATATGAGTGTCATGGGAGCGGCAGGTGAAATCCAGTGCTCTGCGCTGGAGAAGGTTGTGTTTGGAAAACCGGCGGCGGATGCATTGGCGGAGCAGGTTGAGGCGCTCAGCGCTCAACGTGTTTTCCTGATTGCCAGCAAAACACTTGCGGACCAGACAGATGAAATCGACAAAGTGCGGAGCGCTTTGGGAGACAGGCTCGCAGATGTCTATACAGGCATGCCTGCACATACGCCACGACAGGCCGTCATTGACGCTGCAGATGCGGCGCGCGGCGCAAGTGCTGACCTGCTTGTGACACTGGGTGGTGGGTCGGTCACCGATGCGGGCAAGGTGGTGCTCGTCACGCTCACCCACAATGTCAAAGATGCCGATGGGCTTGAGCCCTTCCATGTGCGTGTTGAGAAGGACGGCACAGTGGTGCACCCAGCGTTTGAAGGACCGGCTATTCGCTCTATTGCCATCCCCACAACACTATCGGGCGGAGAGTTTAATCCGCTCGGCGGTGCGACGGACCTTCGGAAGAACCTGAAAGAAGGGTATGAGCATAGAGATCTGGCGCCCCATACGGTGATCCTTGACCCGGCGCTTACGCGTCACACGCCGGAATGGCTCTGGTTTTCCACCGGCGTTCGCGCGATGGATCATGCCATTGAGACGCTCGCCTCGCTCCAGTCCAACCCCTATTGCGATGGGCTTGCCGACAGTGCGCTGCGTCTTCTGGTCGATGGCTTGCGGCGTGTAAAGGAAGACCCTGGCGATATGGAGGCCCGGCTCAATTGTCAAATTGGCATGTGGCAATCCATGGTACCGGTCGTATCCGGCGTGCCCATGGGTGCAAGTCATGCCATCGGCCACGTGCTGGGCGGTGCGTGTGGTGTGCCGCACGGCTACACGTCCTGCGTGATGTCGCCTTATGTGCTTGCGTTTAATGAATCGGTGAATGCAGAGCGGCAGAAGCGTATCAGCGCTTGTTTTGGATCGCCAGACAGGAGGGCGTCTGACCTTGCGGACGATTTTATTTCCGGATTGGGCATGCCCCGAACGCTGGCAGCGGTAAATGTGGGCGAGGACCGGCTTCAGGAAGTGGCTGAGAAAACGATGCATGATTTCTGGGCAAGGACAAATCCGCGACCTGTGTCAGAGGCCGCGGATGTTATGCAGATACTTCAGCTGGCTAAATAGGTGATCAAGCGTCGGCGAATTTGCCAGGGCGTTTTTCCATGGTGGACATGATGGACTCAATCTGATTGTCAGACCCGATGATGTCATCCTGTTCAACAGATTCAGACAATAAGCCTGCGCCCGCATCCACATAAGGGGCCGCATTGAAGATGCGCTTGTTGGCGCGGATCGCGTCCGGATTTTTGCCTGCGATTTCTTGCGCAGTTTCTAGGGCAAGTGCGCGGGGATCGTCGACGACACGGGTTGCAAAGCCGTAATCGAGCGCTTCCTGACCGGAGAAGATACGGCCTGTGTAGGTGAGCTCCCTTACAATGTCTTCACGGGCGAGGTGGCGCATGAGTTGCGTGCCCGCCATATCCGGCACGAGGCCCCATTTGATCTCCATGATGGACATTTTGGTGTCGGGTGCGACGTAGCGAATATCAGCACCAAGACAGACCTGGAAACCACCGCCGAAGGCAACACCGTGTACGGCAGCAATGACAGGCACCGGGACTTCGCGCCAGACCCAGGCAGCATATTGCGCGCGGTTGGCAAGGCCGTGCGTTCTGGGCGCAAGCGCATTGCGCTTCTTGTTTGATTTGGCTCCTGTAGCATCATCCCCTTCGGCCATTTTGCCAAAGTTCCCCATGTCCAGGCCTGCGCAGAAGGCTCGCCCTTCGCCAGAAATCACCACGGCCCGAACACCCTTTTCGGTCTTCAATCGTTCGCCTGTATCGATCAGTGCCTTGAACATCTGGTCGTCCAGGGCGTTCATTTTGTCGCTTCGGGTCAAGCGCACATCGGCTACACCATCTTTAATGTCGACTGAAATACGTTCGCTCATGAGGCTCTCCCTGCTGGCCGTGTGGGCCAAATTTGTCAGTGTTCTGTGATATTACGTTGCCCGCAGTCTAAGCGGGGCTAACGGGTTAAAGCAATTTATCAGCCTTTACGTAGGGAATTCCTCGGCAAATCGCGGCCTTCGAAAGTGTGAGGCGTGCGCGCCTAAAAGAGCGTTGAATCTCCCGCGCGCTCGGCCCATCTTACGGCCAAATCGAACCCATATTTATGGTCAGACTCGTTACATCTAAGAGGAAAAAGACATGGCAGAAGCTTATATCGTCTCCGCGACCCGGACCGCCGGTGGTCGTCGCGACGGACGCCTTAAAGGCTGGCACCCGGCTGATATGGCTGGTGAAGTTTTGAAATCAGTGATCTCCAAGGCAAATGCCGATCCGGCGCGCGTTGATGATGTGATCATGGGCTGCGTTGGTCAGGCTGGCGAGCAGGCTGGTAACATTGCACGTAACGCAGTTCTAGCTGCGGGCATGCCGGAAAGCGTTCCTGCGACGTCGGTTGATCGTCAGTGCGGATCTTCTCAGCAGGCGCTGCACTTTGCGGCACAGGCCGTGATGTCAGGCTTCATGGATTGTGTGATTGCATCCGGCGTCGAAAGCATGACCCGTGTGCCAATGGGTCTGCCTATGTCATTGCCCATAAAGAACGGCTTTGGGTTCTATGTGAGCCCTCACATGACAGAGCGCTATCCTGACGTTCAGTTCAGCCAGTTTGCGGGCGCTGAAATGATGGCGAAAAAATACGGACTCTCAAAAGACGAACTTGACCAATACGGGTTCCGAAGCCACGAAAAAGCGATTGCCGCAACTCAGGCGGGTGACTTTGATGATGAAATTCTTGGTCTCGAAGTCGAGCTGGAAGACGGCACGAAAGAAGTTCACAAGGTAGACGAAGGCATTCGCTTCAATGCAAGCCTTGACGGTATCCAAGGTGTGAAGCTGCTGGTTGAAGGCGGTGCTTTGACCGCGGCGACGTCAAGCCAGATCTGTGATGGCGCATCGGCGGTCATGGTTGTGAATGAAAAGGGTCTGAAAGACCTCGGCGTGGATCCAATCGCACGCATTCACCACCTAACAGTTACAGGTGGCGATCCGGTCATCATGCTAGAAGCCCCAATTCCGGCAACTCAGGTCGCACTTGAAAAGACCGGCATGAAGATTGATGACATTGATCTTTTCGAAGTGAACGAAGCTTTTGCTTCTGTTCCTGCGGCATGGCTGAAAGAAACAGGTGCTGATCCTGAGCGTCTCAATGTGAATGGCGGCGCGATTGCGCTGGGTCACCCGCTTGGTGGTTCCGGTACGAAGCTCATGACCACATTGATCCATGCGCTGCAGAAGAAGAATAAGCGCTATGGCCTTCAGACCATGTGTGAAGGTGGTGGACTTGCCAATGTATCGATCGTTGAGCGTCTCTGAGATCTCACCGATAGAGTTTCAAAAGGCGGTGCTTCGGTGCCGCCTTTTTTATTGTGACAAGCAGTCTGTAATGCTGTTTGCAAGTGCTCTAAGGGTTGCTGCGTAGTGATCTGGTCCGGCAGGAAGGGCACTTCCCAATGGGTCCAGATAGCCCAGATGAACGTCTTCGTCTTCTGTCAGGCGCTGCAGGATGCGTGCTTCAAACTGAGGCTCTGCAAAAACGCAGATTGCCGTGCTGCTTGCTTGTCTTAGATCTGCAATGCGTCTAGCGCCGGGTCTGACCTCGGGGTTGGCAGTCACCGACCCTGCGGGTGACAGGTCATAGCGTTCCTCAAAATATTGATAGGCATCATGAAACACGATGTAAGGCTGCGTGCTGACTGGGGCTAGTTGCTCTTTCAACTCAGTGTCCAGCAACAATAGTTGGTCGCGAAACGCAGACGCGTTCTCTGCAAAAACAGGTGCGAGGTCCGGATAGACTTTGCTCAATTGATGTTCAATGGTGGTGACAAGGGCGACCCCATTGCCAATGTCGAGCCAAAAATGGGGGTCGATCATCTGGTGATCAGTTTCTTCTTCGTGCACATCTTGATGCTCGTCAGCATGTCCATGCTCATGGCCGTGGTGGTCATCTTCATCGTGGGATTCCCAAATGCCTCCCTCGCGAGCTTCGAGCAAGGTGACACCCTCTGTGTTCAGGAGAGGTACAGACGCATTTTCTTTTGCAAGGTTTGCCATCGGACTGACGAGGAAACCCTCTAACGCCGGATCAACCCAAAAAATCAGGTCAGCCTCCGTCAGTGATGCTGCCTGCGAGGGTTTTAGAGAAAAAGTGTGAGGGGAGGCTGCACCAGTGACCAAAAGCTCAGGACTGCCGGTCTCCCCCATGACTGCTGCAACCAGGCTATGAATGGGCTTTAAACTCGCCACAACCTTTGGCGTGTTTGCCAGGACGGGTGTAATACCGGAGAGAACTAAGGCGAGAGCAGCTAGGGTGATACGCATTGAATACCTATTGGTTAGGGGTGCGCGATCCTAGCGATCCGACGATTTATGTAAAGGCGAGGCTTCGGGGAACATAATATCCGCGCGATGGATAGGGCCTTGGGGTGGTTTACCGGCGTGGGATGATTGATGTTTCCGTCAAAGCTTGGTACCCCGGTTAGGAACAATTTTGAGCGGGAGCCTGCGCCTTCAATGACCGCACGTAAGAAGCATTTCGAGACCATCTACCGAAACTTCAACGCCTCCATTTCGGAGAAATATGATTGCGGACAGTTCTGCGCGCCACTGAACAATGGCGACCCGGTCTGCTGTGATGTTGAAAACGCCATCCCAGCGGCATCCCCTCCTGAGTGGAAGGTAATCAAGAAGCGGACCAAGCTTTGGAAGAAGTACAAGCCTGATCCGGATGACAAACATGCGGTCGCAGAGGTTAAGGACATTAACGAGACCTGCGTGGCCTGTGTCTGCAAGGGTGCTGCGAAATGTGAGCGCGATAACCGCCTGATGGCGTGTCGGTCCTTTCCCTTCTTTCCATATCTCACCAAAGAGGGCGAGTTTATTGGCCTGGGCTACTACTGGATATTCGAAGACCGGTGCTGGGTGATTTCCAATCTGCAGATTGTGGAGCACGCGTTCGTCAAAGAGTTCGTGGACGCCTACCAGATGCTCATCGATGTGGATGAAGGTGAGTTCGAAGCCTTTATGGAGCAGTCGGCGCAGATGCGTCGTATTTTCTCCCGTCGCAATGAGATCATTCCGATTATTGACCGAGAAGGCGGCTATCTAAAAGTTCTGCCGAAATCCGGTGGCAAGGTTGAGATCGCGGACGTCAAAGAATTTTCTAAGTTCGGGCCCTTCGTTTCTGACAAGGCCTACAAAAAAGAAGTCAAAAGAATGGAAAAGATCTTTGCTGAGATCGACTGATCCGGCAAATGAGACAGGGAGATGAGCCATGGGATTGATCATCTACGGAGCGGCACTGTCGCCGTTCGTTCGCAAGGCGCGCGTGTTTCTCACTGAGAAGGGGCTTGAGTACACGCTGGAGAATGTGAACATTTTTCCGCCACCAGACTGGTTTGCAGAAATTTCTCCGCTGAAGCGAATTCCTGTGCTGAAAGATGAAGAAGCGGACCTGTTTCTGGCAGACTCATCTGCCATTTGCGGGTATCTGGAAAAGAAAGTTCCCGCACCGGCGCTCTACCCTTCGGATCCTACTGACTATGGTCGGGCGCTTTGGTTTGAAGAATATGGGGATTCTGAGCTTGCCGGGCATATCGGTATGGGGACCTTTCGGCCTATGGTTGTTGGGCCACTCATGGGTAAGGAGCCTGACACGGCGACGGCGGCCAAGACCATCGAAGAAAAGCTGCCCCCCTATTTCCAATATCTGGAGGCGCAGGTTGGTTCGCGTGAATTCCTTGTAGGTGACGCCTTTTCGATTGCCGATATCGCGATTGCCACTCAGTTTGTGAATTTCGCCCATGCCGGTTTTAAGCCAGGTGCAGACGCATATCCAAATCTCACCGACTATCTGGCGCGCATGCATGCGCGGCCAAGCTTTGCGGCCTGTATTGCTGAGGAAACAGCTATGTTGGACAAGGTGCTTAAACGCGCCAGCTAAGCAATCTCTTGGCTTTCTGGTTGTCCGGGGCTTAAATCACTGAAAAGAACAAAGCCTTTCGGGAGGACCTGATGACAGAGACACATGCAATGGCGGCTGATTGGCCTGCTATGTCTATTGCCGACGCCCACACACTGCTGACGACCGCTCCTGACTCACCCTTTGAAATGGCGGAAGAGGTGGTGCGGGGTGTGAAACTGCGTGTCTGGAAAAATGCGCCATCGTCTCTGCGCGACCTTTTTGAGCTGGGCCGTGCCCATGGTGATCTCGACTATCTTGTTTTTGAAGATGAGCGTGTCACCTATGAAACGCACTACCGCGCCGTCGCTAAGCTCGCGCAGGATCTTGTCGCGCGCGGTGTTGGCAAGGGAGACCGGGTTGCGATTGTGATGCGGAACTATCCGGAATGGTCGATTGCATTCTGGGCCACCGTTGTTGTCGGGGCGGTAAGTGTTCCGCTCAATGCTTGGCTGACGGGACCTGAGCTTGAGTATGGGCTTGCCGATTCTGGTTCCAAGGTGGCGATTGTTGATGGGGAGCGGGCGGAACGTGTTCGCGATCACCTGGACGCCCTGACACAGCTGGAGGCCTTGATTGTTGTTCGACCTGGCGGACCATTGCCAGATGGTGCTTTGCTCTGGGATGACATTGTTGCCGCACCTGGGAAGCTGAATGTGCTTCCAGATGTACCGCTGCCGCAAGTTGCCATTGAGCCTGAAGATGATGCGACGATCTTCTATACATCGGGTACGACAGGTAAGCCCAAAGGTGCGCTTGGAACCCATCGGAACATTCTGACCAATCTGATCAGTCTGGGTATTGCGCCAACGAGGGCTTTTTTGCGGCGTGGAGAAACACCGCCTGCGCCCGACCCGGACGCGCCAAAGCGTGCCTTCCTTCTGTCTGTGCCCTTCTTCCATGCGACCGGGTGCCACTCCATTCTGGTGCCAAACCTGGCGGCCGGTGGCAAGATTGTCATGATGTATAAGTGGGATCCGGAAGAAGCGTTGCGGCTTATTGAGAAGGAGAAGATTGCTGCTTTTGGAGGCGTTCCTGCGATGGTGTGGCAGGTGCTAGAGTCGCCCAACTTTGACAAGTATGACCTATCAAGCGTTGAGTCTGTCTCCTATGGCGGTGCGCCAAGCGCTCCGGAGCTTGTCACGCGGATTAAACAGGCATTTCCAAAGGTTTCGCCCGGCAACGGATATGGATTGACAGAAACCTCGTCTGTCACGACACAGAATTCGGCAGAGGACTATCAAAATCGTCCGTCGAGTGCTGGTCCGGCGGTGCCTGTTTGTGATCTCAAAGTGGTCGACACTGACAATAAGGAAGTCCCCGTCGGTGAGGTTGGAGAGCTTTTGATCCGGGGCCCTAATGTGGTGAAAGGCTATTGGAACAAGCCCGAAGCCACGGCTGAGGCGATTGATGCTGATGGGTGGTTCCGCTCCGGCGACCTGGTGCGCATGGATGATGAGGGTTTCGTCCATATTCTTGACCGCGCGAAAGACATGTTGATCCGCGGCGGGGAAAACATTTACTGCGTTGAAATCGAAGACGTGCTTTATGCCCATCCCGACGTCATGGATGCAGCGGTTATCGGTATTCCTCACAAGGTTCTTGGTGAAGAAGTAGGCGCCGTTGTTCAGGTGACGGATGGGTCGTCTGTTACCGAAGAAGCTTTGCAGGGCCACGTGCGGGTGCAATTGGCGGCGTTTAAAGTGCCGATCAAAATCGAAATCCGAAACGAACCTCTTCCACGCAATGCGAACGGCAAAATCCTAAAAACCCAGCTGCGGGAAGAGTTTCTCGCGGCCATGGGGTGAGGTGATAAGGGGCAATTTCTTCCTGCCCTGCTCGCGTGGTATTATCAGCTGGTCGAGAATAGCAGGCGGTGATTAGACGTGGGTGGTGATGCAGAAACCAGAGCCGGACCAGGCCTCAAGATGCGTGAGCTGGAACAGGCGACGGGTGTCGGACGTGAGACAATCCGTTTTTACATCCGTGAAGGTTTACTGCCTGAACCAGAGCGTCCAAAACGCAATGTGGCTCGCTACAGCGATGTTCATGTCGACCGCCTCAAAGAGATCAAGAAGCTCCAACAAGAGCGTTTTCTGCCGCTCAATGTGATCAAAACCATCGTTAAAGCGCAAGACACAGCGTCCGCGACTGGCATTGAAGGGTTTGTGGGGCTTGAGAACGCACTGTACCCTTTGCTCGGGGATCCTGAGAAACTTGAGCCTCGCCGCCTGGAAGATGTGGCGGCTGATGTCGGCTTCCCCGTTACCGAGCTGGAAGAGTTGGCGTCGCTAGGGTTCATCAATGTGGATGAGCGTGGCGGCGAGCGCTGGCTTGATACGCGCAATGCACGCATTGTCTCCTTGTGGAGAGGTATCCGCGATGCGGGTTTCACTGAGGAGAAAGGGTATGGCGCGGAAACGTGGGCGATCTATGGCACGTTCCTCAGCTGGTTGGTGCAGGAGGAAGTCAACTCGTTCTACAGCATCCTGTCAGACCGGGTCGGCCAGGGCGAGGCTGCAACAATGGCGGCAGAAGGCATCCGTATTTTGAATGAGATCCTGCCGCTCATGCGGACGGATCGGATCATCCGGGCGGTGGAAGAAATCAGTCAGAGTGGTGAATTGCCTCGCGCGCGCGAGGACGACGAGATGTCTGACGAGGGTTAGATCTTCTACTCCGCAAAGAGGAGCGTGTCTTCTGGACGCCAGCTTACCCAGACCGTTTCGCCTTGAGCATATTCCGGCCCGATGCCCCGTTCTGAATTTGTGATCTCTGCAAGCACTGGGTCCTCCGCACCGACATCTACATAGAGATTGGAATAGCCGCCATAATAGGCAATGTCAGCGACGGAGCCTTGAGCGGACAAGAGGTTGGTGTCGGTGGGTTTCTCGCGGCCCACGCTTACCTTTTCAGGGCGCACGGCGACGCAGACGGCCCCAGTCGCTGTTCCGTCTAGAACTTGGTCGGAGAGGGGCGCGGCGCTCACATTCACTTTGCCCTCGCCCGCAGGTGAGGCATTGCCGGTGAACAGGTTGATCTGTCCAATAAAGTCACCGACAAACCGGCTCGCCGGGTGTTCATAGAGTTCGGCAGGACTGGCAACCTGTCGCACGACACCAGCTTCCATCACAGCGATGCGGTCTGCCATGGAGAGCGCTTCTGCCTGATCGTGCGTCACGATGACGAAGGTGATCCCCACTGTTTTTTGCAAGCGAACGAGTTCCAACTGCATGGCTTCGCGTAGTTTGGCGTCGAGTGCTGAAAGCGGTTCATCAAGAAGGAGCACGCTTGGGCGTTTGATCAAGGCGCGGGCCAGGGCGACCCGTTGCCGCTGGCCCCCGGACAGCTCATCTGGCATGCGAGCTCCAAGGCCCCCCAGTTTGACGAGCTCTAGTGCTTCCTCAACGCGGCTTATGATTTCCTTTTTGGCGACACCGTCAATCTTCAGGCCATAACCGACATTCTGCGCGACGGTCATGTGAGGAAACACGGCGTAGGACTGGAACACCATGTTGACAGGCCGTTTGTTGGCCTGCACGTCTGCCATATCATCCCCGTCGATGATGACTTTGCCTTCTGTTGGCGTCTCAAACCCTGCCAGCATTCGAAGCAAGGTCGTCTTGCCGCAGCCAGAAGGTCCCAGTAGGGCGAAGAATTCACCCCGGTTTACGGTGAGCGACACATTGTCTACGGCACGCACATCCGAGCCATAGATTTTGGTGACGTCATTAATCTCAATAATCGGTTCGTTTGACGAAGCGTCGCTCTGCATATCAACCTGCTTGCAACATGTTGTTTCGGTTCTGGAGCCGGAGCGCCAGGGCGGTAATGATCACTGTGATCACGATGAGAATGGTCGAGGCGGCATTTACCTCAGGCGTCACTGAGAAACGGACCATGGAGTAGATCTTCACTGGGAAAGTGAGGGTGTTCGGGCCAGAGGTAAAGAAGGTAATGACAAAATCGTCCAGGGACAGAGTGAAGGCAAGCAGAGCGCCCGCAATCAGCCCGGGTTTCATGTGCGGCACGATAATATCCTTGAAGACCTGGAACTCACTCGCCCCTAGGTCTTTTGCGCTTTCAGATAGCTCGGTGTTGAAGCTCTCAAGCCTCGCGCGGATGACGATCGCCGCAAAGGGAAAGCTGAAGGCGATATGGGCGATTGTGATGGCGGACAGATTGAACGGCCAGACCCACCCCCCGGTGTTGAAGCCGGTGCGCAGGAAGAACACCATCAGCGCTACGCCCATACAGATTTCCGGGATGACGACAGGGAGCGCCATGGCGCCCTCATAGGCGGCACGGAATGGAAAACGGAAACGCCAGAGAACATAAGCGGTGAGGGCTCCTAGGATTACGCTGACAATGGTACTTACAAAGGCGATGGTTAGAGAGTTCACGAAGGCTTCTATGAGTTCCGAGTTGTTCATCGCCTTTTCGTAATATTTGAACGTGAAGCCGCGCCAGACGACGTTGCGCTTGCTGTCATTGAAGCTGAATGCCATGAGCGTGGCGATCGGCATGTAGAGGAAGATCAGTGTCAGAGCGACGGTAATCCGCAGCCACATTCGGCGATGGTATTCAAGCGGGCCGATCTCGGTTTTTCCACTGCGGTTCAAGAGATTTCCGAGGGTGCTCATGTGCGGTCCCCCATGCCTTCCCGCTTCGTTAGCAGAGCCCTTAGCGCCAGGCCGAAGAAGGTTGCATACATGAGAAGGAAGCTGAGTGCCGCCCCGAACGGCCAATCATTGGCTGACTTGAATTGGCGTTCGATGACGTTGGCGATCATTTGACTGTCCGTCCCGCCGAGCAGGTCCGGCGTCAGAAATGAGCCAAGGGTTGGGATGAAGGTGATGACGATGCCCGACGCAATGCCAGGAAGTGCCAACGGCACGACCACGGACCAGAAGGTTCGAATGTGGCCTGCGCCTAAATCCAGGCTCGCTTCAATAAAGGATCTGTCCAGACGGTCGAGCGCTGCATAAAGCGGCAGAACCATAAAGGGAAGCGCCACATACACGAGACCCACCACTACAGCTGTGTTGTTGTAGAGCAGGGCCAGTGGTTCGAACCGTTCCCCAATCAGGTTGAAATTGCCGAGACCGATGAAGATGAGAAAGCCGTTCGCATTCTCCCAGACCCATTCCAGAGTGAAGTTCACATGGCCGCGGGTCCGCAAGACAGCGATTAACGCATAGGTGCGGATCAGCAGGTTTGTCCAAAACGGGAGGATAACCAGAAGCAGCAGCCACATACGGGCCTTTGGTGGCGCGAAAACGATGGCAATGGCGACAGGGAAAGCAACAATGAGGCAGATGAAGGTCGTAACACCTGCCATCCAAAGTGACTTAGCGAAAATGCCTAGATAAAGAGGTTCCAGTGCACGAGCGTATTGCTGGAAGGTCCAGCTGATATCAATGTCTGTGATGCCTGTTTTGACACCAAAACTGAAAGCCCAGATGAGGGAGAGTGGCGCTAAGAAAAATGCAAGCAGCCACAAGGTTGGCGGAATGAAGGAGGCCCAAAATGCCTCAGGTGATTTGCGCCAATTATCCATCGTGAAGAGCGTCCCCAAAAGCTACACGGCAGAAAGAAATGGGGCGGGAAGTTTTTGGCTTCCCGCCCGGTTTTGTATGTTACGCCGCAAAAATGCGGGTGCACATTTCGTCTAGCTTGGCGTTGTGTTCTTCGCCGAGATAGAGAGAGCTTTCTGATTTTGCCAGAACATCTTCGGGCGGGAAGATCGCTGGGTTTTTGCTGTAGCTATCATCCATTGATTCCGCCGCCGTTTTGTTGGGCGTTGCGTATTCAATGTATTCGGCAATGAGCGTGTTCACTTCCGGCTCATATACATAGTTGATGAAGGCATGCGCATTTTCAGGATGTGGTGCGCCTTTCGGAATTGCGAGAGTGTCTTCCCACACAAGGCCGCCTTCCTTTGGAACGACATAGCCGATGTCATCATCTTCACTCATCAGCTGAGCGATGTCGCCATTCCACTCCATGACGATGTCAACTTCACCTGAGGCCAGAAGATCCTGTCCATTGTCTTCATGGAACGCTTTGATGTGGCTCTTCTGCTTGGTGATCAGAGCTTCGGCTGCAGCAAGTTCTGCATCATCTTGTGAGTTGATAGAATGTCCAAGGTAGCGCAGAGCCATCTGAATCATGGTTCCGCAATCGGACATGATTGAGATCTTGCCGGCATATTCATCCGAATCGTAAAGCACCGCCCAGCTGTCAGGGGGTGTTGTCACGCGTGATTTTCTGTAGCCAATGCCGATTGTGCCCCACATGTAGGGAACGGAATATTTCCGACCTGGGTCAAATGCGACATCATCCCCAAGGAACCGCGGATAGAGGTGGGAAAGGTTTGGTATTTTCGAATGATCTAGTTCTTCGAGCATACCGGCTGCGGCCATGCGCGCGACATAGTCATTTGACGGCACAATCACGTCATAACCTGGATTGCCTTCGCGCAATTTCGCGAACAATTCATCATTGTCAGCGAACAGGTCCATCGTGACCTCAATACCCGTCGCGGCTTTGAAGTCATCAAGTGTTGTTTCGCCGATATAGGTGTCCCAGTTGTATAAGCTGAGTTTCTTTTCTTCTGCTGCGTTGGCAAAAGTCGGCAAGGAAGAAACGGTAAAGCCTACGGCCGCTGCCCCCTGCATCATTTGACGGCGCGACAAAGCCTGAAGCAGCCCGGCCATCCCTCTATTGCGTTTCATCGATTGATCCTCCGATCGAGATAAAAAACTACCCCCTAAAACATGCCAAGCATGCCTTACGTGCAAACCATCTGCCACCAATGATCTGCGGCAAGAAGTGTTCATCCCTTTGACACAGAGTGCAAGAAGTTAGGGGGTGAAAGTGTTTAGCATTATGGACGGGTGAGGTTCTGCTGGCGCTGGTGGGGCCAAAGTTGCTTTTGGATGAGGCAGTTTTTCAACTGCCTGCATTTGTGGGCGGCAGCTATTCACTCTGATGGCGCTCATTCGGTCTGGTTTTGCGCCGATTGGCCTTCTGGTTTTATCGAGCCTATCGCTGCTCGTGAGAAAGAACTTGAATTAATAATAATTCTTAGTATTATTATAAAGAAAGGAATTTGAGGAGATTTCAGATGCGTGATCCAGCGAATTTGCGCGATTTGGCCAAAACCGGGACTTTTGCGACCCTCCATTTTGGTGTGGGGTTTGGCGTGACCTATGCCTTAACAGGCTCTGTTGCCATCGCGACGGGTGTGGCTCTCATTGAGCCTGCGGTGAATACCGTGGTCTTTTTCTTTCATGAGCGGGTCTGGTCACGGATGCCAGTTGCTGCATGACTGACGTCGCTATTTCCAGGCAAAGACAGGTTGTTCGAGGTGGGCGACACGGGTCGGCCGGCCATTGATGGCGACCTCGTTGAACTGATGGATGACTGCTGCTGTCGGGGCGTGGATTTGACTGTTCTGAAAATGAAGTCTGATTACGGGGCGGTCGCTCTCCGGGATCGTTATGAACTCGGCCGCGTCTTCTTCCTGCAGGTCACTCAGGGGGATGTAGTGCAGAGAGGCGACTTCGTCTGGGTTTAGTATGGGGCAAATTTCTGGTGATGCCCACATCACGACCGGCGAAATGAGGTATCCGGAACGTGTTGCATAGTCATCGAGGCGGCCGAGCAAAGTAATGTCTCGCGCCGGCACGCCGACTTCTTCGTGGAGTTCACGAAGGGCTGCGTCTTCAACCGTCTCTCCGGCATCCAGACGTCCCCCAGGCAGTGCCCATTGACCGGCGTGACTGTTTAGTTTTGAAGCGCGTCGGGTCAGCAAAAATGATGCTTTGTGGCTGTCGGAGGCTACGACGATGGCGACCGCTGCGCGTTTAAGATTTTCTGCTGCGTCTTCCAATCGGCTAAATTCCTTTAGGTGCCGAATCAGTCGATCTTTTAGGTCTTGGTTGTATTTCATGGGTTTTTGGTCATTTCATCTGCGCTGCTTCTCATGAAAAATCGTTTAATATATCAAACAAAAAATCTTGGTTACGGTTCAGGTCGATTGCGTCTTGTTGATGTCACTCTACACTTTCCTGAGAACAAGGAGAGAGGTGGGCGTAGAGGAAAACGTCCGAGCTAGTGGAGAGCAAGATATGCGGATCGGGGTTCCAAAGGAAATCAAGGTACATGAGTACCGTGTCGGGATGACGCCCGCCAGTGTCCGTGAGGCGGTCCATAATGGGCATCAGGTCACTGTTGAAACAAACGCTGGAGCGGCGATTGGGCTGCCCGATGAATCCTATGTTGCCGCCGGCGCTGAAATTGCGGCCGGCGCACCAGAGGTGTTCGCGTCTGCCGACATGATCGTGAAGGTGAAAGAGCCGCAGCTGGCTGAGTGTGCGATGCTGCAGGAAGGTCAAATTCTTTTCACCTACCTCCATCTTGCGCCTGATCCCGAACAGGCAAAAGCGCTGATGAAGTCCGGATGTGTTGCGATCGCCTACGAGACTGTGACGGACCGCAACGGAGGCTTGCCGCTGCTCGCGCCGATGAGCGAAGTCGCCGGTCGTATGTCCATTCAGGCGGGCGCGCATTGCCTTGAAATGGAGCAGGGTGGTCGTGGCCAGCTGCTGGGTGGTGTGCCGGGTGTTCCCGCTGCGAAAGTGGTCGTCATTGGCGGCGGCGTTGCTGGGACCAATGCGGCGCGCATGGCCATGGGGCTCGAGGCACATGTGACCATTATCGATATCAACCTCGACCGCCTTTACGAGCTGGATATGCAGTTTGGACCTAAGCTCAACACGATCTTTTCAACTGTCGATGCTATCGAGGAACATGTGTTGGGAGCAGATCTCGTTGTTGGGGCAGTGCTGGTTCCTGGCGCAGCCGCCCCGAAACTCGTTTCACAAGACATGATATCGAATATGAAACGGGGTGCTGTTTTGGTTGATATCTCAATTGACCAGGGCGGGTGCTTTGCGACTTCGCGACCGACAACCCATGCCGAGCCAACCTATGTAGTTGACAATGTGGTTCATTATTGTGTTGCGAATATGCCAGGCGCTGTCGCCCGCACGTCTACCTTTGCGCTGAACAATGCGACGCTTCCTTTCATGCTCGCCTTGGCCAACAAAGGGTACCGTCAAGCCTTGACTGAGGACCCTCATCTCTTGGCAGGGCTCAACGTGCATCATGGTGCAGTGACTTACGCCGCAGTTGCTTCTGCGTTGGGAGAACCCTTTCATGATGCTGCCAGCGTGATTGCCGCCTAGGTCTCCTTCCCCTCGCGTTGCAGAAAGTGGAACAGCCCGGTGCAGTAATGCGCCGGGCTTTGCTGTTGAAGCGTCGCTTCTTTTCCCCATCTCTGACTGGATTGTTGTCGAAAGTGAATTGGGTCCCGGAGGTATGGAAGCGATGATGGCATTGAATGCGCGTTTGCTTGGCCTTCTTGGTCTTGCGCTTGCTGTTCTTAGTGTGGGTGTTTGGTTGGTTGTCAGTAGGGACCCCATCAACTCTTCGATTGTCCGCCCGGTGTCTTTTTTCGCGGCGCCGGTCGCTGAAGGTGGCCGGCTTTTCTCTGCATTGATGGAAAGCAGAGTGCAGGCAGGACGGTCTTCAGAAGCGACCTTTATCATCGACGAGATGATTACACCGGTGGTTGCTGGACGCGTTCTTGCTATGACTGATGCTGAGCTCGCCTTTGTTGAGTTAGATAGCGTTGGCGGTGATGTCCAATCGTCCATTGATATTGCGCGCAGGCTCCGGTCCGCGGGATCACATACGCATGTTGCGTCGGGGGGCAAGTGTTTCAGCGCTTGCACGGTGATCTATCAGGGTGGTGTCGAACGGACAGCGGGCGAAGACGCGTTGTTTCTTCTTCATTACGCTGTGCAGGTTTCAGATGATCCCAATCACGCGCGTGTTGGCAGTGTCTGGGGCACTGTGACGTTGATCGAAGCCATGATTGATTTGGGTGCGGATGTATCCATTTACGATCAGATGCCAGGGTTTGGTGATTGGCTTCTCTCTAGTCGGCAGGCTGTGGACCTTGGTCTTGTGCAGCGGGTGGTCTCTGGACCGGTGGTTGCTGAGCGGGTTTTTACACAGAAGGCTGGCGCCTGATGAGCAATCTCTTGCGAGATCAGGATGGTGGTGTGGAATGCTCGTCAGGCTTTTTTAGGCGTGTTTGCGCCTGCATGCGCTTTGGCGGTGGCAACACGCCACTCAGCCATTTCATTGGCCCACTCCGTCAATATGCCAGTGGTTTCGCAGAAAGGCGTCTCCTCACCGGTTTTTTCATCAATGAGGCGCATCATGACCGGATTGCCGGTGCGGTCACTGACATATTGCACTGGCGTGCGACCACTTGGCTTCATCCGCCAGGCTTTTCCCCATTCCGCCATCGCGAAAATTACCTGACGGTAGGCCTCTCCCGCCTCAGTTGGCTCGTATTCATGACGTGGCGGATTGGACTGGTACTCGCTGCGGGTCAGCAGCCCTTCCGCCGAGAGCTTGTTCAGCCGGTCCGTCAAGATGTTGGTCGCGATCCCCAGGGACTTCACCAGCTCGTCGAAACGCCGCAAGCCCAACAACAGGTCGCGCAGGATCAGAATGCTCCAGCGATCTCCGAGTACGGACACCGTCGCCGCAATTGGGCAGGTGGCGCTCTCATCACATTTCGATTTGGCGCGTGCTTTCGCAGCGCCCGCTTTTTTGCCGGTACTTTGGCGCCCCGGCTCCCCATCAGGTTCCCTCATAGGGGAAGTTTAGCAACTTTCGTTCAGCAAGTGGATAGCGCAGGCGGACCTCTTGTCGGGAACCTTGCCAAATAGTAACTTGCAAAATAAAAGTAACTAAAAGAATATCGCGCAGCTATGAGAAAACCGGGCGGAGCCCAGGAGTTTGAAATGAGAACAGGACTATTAAGAGGAACGCAGGCGGTGATGGCCGGTGGTGCTCTCGCCGCACTGGTGAGTGTGTCTGCGCTGGCGGCGGTTCCAGAAGCTGTCGCTAATCGGCTTGGTCAGGACCTGACACCGACCGGAGCAGAGAAGGCTGGTAATGGTGACGGATCGATCCCGGCTTGGACCGGAGGGCTGACTGCTCCGCCTGCCGGGCTTGGCTACCAGGCTGGAGAGCAATATCTGGACCCATTCGCGAACGATCAGGTTCAGTTCACCATCGATGGAACAAATTACGGGGAATATGAAGCTCATCTGACGCCTGGCCAGGTCGCAATGCTTCAGACCTATCCGAGCTACAAGATGAACGTCCATCCGACCCGTCGGACCTGTGCGAACCCGGACAGTGCCTATGCGCAAGCAAGGCAGAACGCTGTTACGGGTCGTCTCGCTGATGATGGAAATGGAGTGGTGGATGCTGTGCGCACAACACCCTTCCCGATTCCCAACAATGCGCTGGAAATTATCTGGAACCATACGCTCACTTATCGCGCCTTCAAGATTGCCGCTCAAACGGTGAATGCGGCACCAACGCGAGATGGTTCGTTTACGCCGTTGGTTGTTCAGACCGATACGATCATCAATTATTCCAACCCGGTTGTGACGAAGACTGAAGAGCTCGACAATGTGTCGGTCTACATCATCTTCAACACGATCGCGCCAGCGCGCAGTGCCGGCAGCGTTTTGCTGGTGCATGAAACACTAAACCAAGCCATCGGCGCGCGTCGCGCATGGCAATACAGCCCGGGAACACGGCGGGTGCGTCGTGCTCCCAATATCGCCTATGACAATCCGGGAACAAACTCTGACGGCCTGTCTACGTCAGACAGCTTTGATATGTATAATGGGGCACCTGACCGATATGACTGGACGGTGCTTGGTAAGCGGGAAGTTTTTATCTCCGCGAACAATTACAAGGTTCAGCAGACCGGCGTTAAATACACTGACATCGTGCAGCCAGGACATCCCGATCAGGATCTGGTGCGCTATGAGCGTCGCCGTGTCTGGGAAATCCAGGCAGACCTGAAGGCACAGACGCGTCATGTGTATTCCCGCCGCCAGATGGCGCTGGATGAAGATGGATGGGCGATTGCAGCAACAACCCTCTATGACGGCCGTGGCGAGTTGTGGCGTGTGCAGGAACGCTGGGCATCAGTCGCCTATGACCATCCTCTCTGCAACGGCGCCGGTGACATCGTCTACGACCTGAATGCAGGGCGGTACCTTGCTGGTGGTCTGCGAAGTGAAGAAGGCCCCATCAATTATGATGCGTCTGAGCTCAGCCTTGAGCGATACACGCCCGCGACCATTCGTCAATTGGGTGTTCGGTAGGTTCCCTCTCTCAAGTATCGAACATTCTCCTTGGGCCGCACATTTGATAGGTGTGCGGCCCTTTTTTGTGTCGCAATGGTCTCAGGCGTTAAGGATTTGGTGGGAATTTGACACTAACTTTATATTTAGTTTGAAGGTTTTCGCCTTTTCTGGGGCTTTGAGATTGGAATGCTGCCATGTTTTCACGCGCATTGATTGTTGGTCTGTTCTTGGGTTTCGGTACGCAAGTCGCCATGGCTGCTGAAGATGGCATGCTGCGTGACTATGATCGTGAAAGCCTCAACTTCTTGTTCGAACAAGCGCAGAGCTCCGGGCCTTTGTCCGGCATGTCCGAAGATGACATGCTGATCACCGGCTCTATCGGCAATTCAGACAAGAAAGAAAGCCGACCTCAGGGAACCGGTGAGCGCGTTCCACAAGCCCGCCCGGCCCGCTAAACTTCTTTCTAGTTACTTTGCGGCGTTGATGATGTCCGTTATGGCCTGAACCACGGGCGCAGCATCGTCATAGGTAAGTCCCAAATAGACAACCACCATGTCCAGTGATGGAATGATAACCACGACTTGCGCCCCGAAGCCACGAGCCATGAATGCGTCCGTTGGGATTTCATCTGTGATGACCGCATGCCCCGTTTCCGGATCTATTCCATTCAGCCAAAAGTGCGCGCCGTATTGTCCCTTTGAGTAGGGTGTTGGGAGTCTGGCGTGATCTGCCCAGTGTTCAGGGAGAATGCGTTTGCCGTCCCACATCCCATCGCGAAGGTAGAGAAGGCCAAAACGAGCCCAATCGCGGGCGGTCATATGCAGGTAGGATGATCCGATAAAGGTGTTGGCTTCATCAAACTCCGGGACCGCTGACCTGATGCCAATGCGACTGAAGAGGCTTTCTTCCATAAAGGCGCGATATTCTTCAGCGCTCTCGGCACCAATAGTGTCTCGAACAACGCCAGAGAGCACATTTGATGTGCCACTTGAGTATTGCCAGAGGGTTCCCGGGTCGGATTGCAGTAGACCTCCAGCAGCATATTCAGCCGTGTCCAGCCGACCTTTGCCAAACAGCATCTGCAAAACGTTGGATGTTTCAGGGTCTGTATAATCTTCAGAGAAGGTGAGCCCTGTTTCCATCCTCAACAGGTTCTCGACTGTGATCGCCTTCCGTGGGTCGTTGACCTTTCGATTCCAGCGGGCGACGCGGGCGGGTTTGTAAATGTCGATCTGCCCATCTTTAATGAGGATGCCAACAAGCGCATGAACAACGCTTTTTGCCATTGACCAGGATTGCAGGCGAGTGTCGGGATCAAACCCTTCACCATAGCGTTCGCCGATCATCTGGCCGCCTTTGACGACGAGGACTGCGCGGGTGTTTTGCGGTGTTCCCGGCTCCGTCCCGGCCATTATGCGATCGAGCACTTGTTCTAGAAGAGCAGGTGTTGGCGCTATGGGCCAGCTTTGGGTAGGCCAGGCAACTTCAGGAGGCTGGCCTGGAAGCGCGACCAGCGGCTGATCGGCATGTGCAGGTGCTGCCAAGGCGACTTTCAAAAGCAGGGTGGCTGTCAAAAACAGGGTAACTGGCAAAAGTATGGATGCAAAAGGGCGCATAAGGGTTCAAAATCACAATGGACTTATTTTTCTTGTTGGTACTCTAGAGCAAGCTGGCCGGTCAGGTCATCCTTGCTTGTGCGATCTTCGATATTTCTGAACCCTGGATGATGCTCTCGTGAACCTTAGATTTTTACTTATAGGCATGGTAATCGCCGTGGGCATGGGTGTTGGCATGATCCAAGGCGAGAAAAAGCTGGATGCGCTCACGGTCGTGGCGAACGCGGTGGCCAAAACCAATTGTTCCTGCGTATTCGTGGCCGGGCGGGACCTGGCGGATTGCGTCAAAGAAGCACCGCCAGGGTTTGATCTGGCGACGCCCTGGATCGATGAGGAAACCCCAGGTGTTTCAAGTTCCATCTATTGGGTTATCAGGGGAAGCGCGCGATACAGCGAAGGCATTGGCTGTCGCCTGGAGTAGGATGTTAGATGAGCGAGCTTTTTCCTGGAGAAGATCCCTCCATCATTTATCAGCGCCTTGCGCTGGCGCTGGGTGTGGGCCTGATTGTCGGCCTGGAACGCGGATGGCACACGCGCGACACGGAAGCCGGGTCCAATGCTGCCGGTGTGCGCACCTTTAGCCTCATGGGACTGCTCGGTGGTCTTGCGGGCCTTGCTGGACTGATTGTCGGTGACCTCCTCACCCTTGCGATCTCTATCGGCTTTTTCGCTTTCGTGATTGCAGCTTATGTTGTTGGCCTTCGCCCTGTTGGCGCTCGGGTCCCAGACAAGGGCATGACCACAGAAGTGGCAGCGCTCATCACCTATCTCTTAGGTCTTCTCGCCGTTCGTGGTGATATGACATTGACGGCAGTATGCGCGGTTGTTCTGGTTGCGCTTCTCAATCTCAAAGAACCGCTTCACAATGCGCTCAATCGCCTGAAGGCTTTCGAGTTGGAAGCGGCGATCAAGCTCTTGCTGATCTCCGTTGTCGTCTTGCCGTTCCTTCCAAACGAAGGATATGGGCCAGGCGGGATCTGGAATCCGTTTGAATTCTGGTGGATGGTTGTGTTGATTTCAGCACTTTCCT
Source organism: Parvibaculaceae bacterium PLY_AMNH_Bact1 (assembly GCA_032881465.1). Taxonomy (NCBI): domain Bacteria; kingdom Pseudomonadati; phylum Pseudomonadota; class Alphaproteobacteria; order Hyphomicrobiales; family Parvibaculaceae; species Parvibaculaceae bacterium PLY_AMNH_Bact1. The sequence continues at coordinate 3,209,614 of CP126168.1, read as the reverse complement.
TCGGCGGCTATTTTGCTATTCGGATCGCGGGACCAAAAAAAGGGCCTTTGGTGATGGGGGCTCTGGGGGGGCTGGCGTCCTCGACGGCACTGACGGTCTCGGCTTCGCGGCTTGTCTCCAAAGCGCCAGGGGCCGCGTCCGCCTTTGCAGGGGCTATTGCGCTGAGCGCGGCGATGAGCTTTGGGCGCACGCTCCTTTTGGCATCCGCTCTTTATCCGCCGGTCGTTTTTAAACTTGGGGTTCCTCTGGCAATCGCTGGCCTTGTTTCTGTCGTTGCCGTCCTCATCGGTCAGCGCTCAGCGGGTGCAGCTGAGGAAAGTGAAGACTTGCTGACAGAGATGGGGTCGCCGGATGATTTCGGGACAGCGCTCCAGTTTGGTTTGCTTCTCGTGCTGGTGACGACGCTTTCCTTTTACGCAAATGAATGGCTTGGGCAGGACGGTCTTTATACGGTTGCCGCACTCTCCGGCCTGGTTGATGTGGACGCTGTGACATTGTCTATGGCGCGTCTTGCTGAGACGTCGGGCGGGCCTCTCATGCCCATTGTGGCAATGGCTATTCTGATTGCTGTTGTCGTGAATACGGGCGTTAAAGTGGTTATCGGCGCTTATTTTGCCGGGCGCGGCTTTGCGTTACGGCTCGCGACTATCTTTTTGCCTGCCTTTATTGCCGCCTTTACAGGTTTTTTGTTTGTTTAAGGCTGGTGCTTTTCAGGTCGATTCTGGTGCTTCTTCGCTGGCCCCTATAGACGGGGAGGGTTGTTGGCTGTATAACGCGCTCTGAATTTGAGGCAGGGGCTCGATCTGGGCCCCTCCATTCGTTTAACCCCCTGATTTTCTTTGTGTTTTTCAGGGCGCACAGCAAGCGAGACCGAGATGGCTGTTCCAAAAAGTAAAATCAGCGGCTCCAAGCGTGGTATGCGGCGGTCTGCGGATGCGTTGAAGCGTCCGACATATGTCGAAAACCCAGATTCGGGTGAACTGCACCGTCCGCACCATATTGACCTGAAAAGCGGTATGTATCGCGGTCGTCAGGTTCTTGAGCCAAAAGACGATATTTGATTTCTGCGGTTACGCGGGAATAGCAAAAAGCGCCGTTTACGGCGCTTTTTTTGTGCCTGACATCTGAAATTCTAGGACTTTTGGTTAGGTGCCGCATTTTGGCCGTAAAAAATCAGTCACCTGAACATCATGCTGGGCCAGCGCGGCTGTCGTGCTACCCTCTCAAGATTGAGGCCGGTTCTATCGTTTAAAGGGGAATTTATGTTTACTACTCTGCCTCTCATGGCCCTCGCGGTCATCGCTTATAACGTTCTTGTCTTTTTGGGCGGCGGCGCTGCGATGGGTAATGTTCTGGCTGAGGTTCAGCTTCTGTCTGGAGCAACCTGGTCAGTTACTGTCTCAGATATCCTTCTGTCGTCTGCGTTGGTCCTGTTGTTTTTCGAGTTAATTGGCTCGACACGTACGACAGGTTCAAGTGTGCTCAATCACGGGCTTTCGCTGGTTGTCTTTATCATTGCGCTGATAGAGTTCATCGTGCTGCCAGAATTCGGCACGTCGACTTTCTTCCTGATCACCTTGTTCACTCTGTTGGACGTGGTTGCAGGATTTACGGTCACGATTGCAACGGCGCGCCGGGACTTCTCTGTCGGCGAGTGAGCAGCCATCACATATGATTTCAGAGCGGCGGGGCACGACCCCGCCGTTTTTGCATCTGATCGCATTGTTTCTCAACCAACAAAGGACTGGAATGCAATGAGCAAATCTCTGTTCGAAACACTCACGATCCTTCTTGGGCTGGCTTTTACGGTGGCCTTTTTTGTTATTGTTGTCCCTGCCTTGCTGGTTGACGGAGACATTATTGGAGGTTTTGCTGCCGGGTTCGTGAACCCATACTCATCGGGCTACTCCCTTGATGTCATCATCACCGGACTGATCCTGATTGTCTGGATCCTCTATGAGCGCCAGTCATTAGGGGTGCGCTATGGCTGGGCCTGCATTGTTCTGTGTGCTGCACCAGGTGTCGCAACAGCGTTCGCGCTCTACCTGATCCTGCGGTCGCGGACCGTTCAAAACCTCAACTAGGGCAATTGGTTGCTGGTGGCCTCAGGCCTGGATTGACTGACGTTCCGCCTGATCGAAAGCGGTGCGGAGTTTGTTCTGTAACGTATGGATTTTGAGTGGCCGTCCGGAGATCTCCCGCACTGGCTGTAGGCCGACAAGGGAGTTGGTCAGAAAAGCACTTTCGACATTTGCAAGTGTCGATGGTGTGATGCTTTCTTCAAACGCTGCGAGGCCTGTTTGCAATGCGATGTCGAGCACCTTGCGGCGCACAGTCCCGTTCAAGCAGCCATCGCTCAGCGGTGGTGTGATGAGTGTATTGCTGTCCCATAGGAAAAGGTTGGCTGCGGTCGCACAGGTGACTTTGCCTTGGGTGTTGAGAAGTATGGCATCGTCTGTTCCAGCTGTGTCGGCTTCCTGCCGCGCCAAGACCTGATCAAGATAGGCAAGCGTCTTCAAATTTGCTGTTTGAGAGAACTCATTCCGCCTACCCGTTGCGATGATCGCACTTACGGATTTTTTGAGAGCTGGTGATTGTGAACAGGTGATCAAGACGGTTGGTTTGGCGTCGGGTGATGGCACGAGACCGCGTGGACCGGTTCCCCTCGTTAAGGTGAGGCGGACAGCCGTTCGGTCTTGGTTGCTGTTGCCGGTTTCGGTCAACAGGGCCGTGGCTGCTGATGTCAGCTCGGCGATTGAGTAGGGCAAGTTGATCCCGAGCGTGTCAGCGCCACGCATCAGTCTGTCAAAGTGAAGATCAGCGAAGACCAGCTTTCCTTTGTGCGCTGCCATGGTCTCAAAGACCCCATCACCGAGCAGGAAACCGCGGTCGCTTGGGTTGATCCGCGCTGTTTCTGCGGCAAGCAAAGTTCCATTGAGCCAGATGGTCACGCACTCATATCCGTCTGTTGTGGGATGGCGCTGTGAGGAACATCCGCAAGGTCGAGAAAGTTCGCCAGAAGCTGGTGTCCGTGATCGGTAAGGACAGATTCGGGATGAAACTGGACACCAAAAACGGGCAAAGTCTCGTGAGCGAGGCCCATTAGGTGTCCGTCGTCTTTCGCGGTAGCGATGGGACGTAAGGGGTCGGTGGTACACAGTTCTGATACCAAAGAATGGTAGCGGGCCGCCGCGAAAGGGTTCGGTAGATGTCGGAAGAGGGGGTGGTTTTCGTGGCTGATCAGTGAGGTCTTACCGTGCCTTGGTTCTGTTGATCGAACGGTTTTGCCGCCAAAGACTTCCGCGATGCATTGATGGCCGAGGCAGACCCCGAGCAGAGGGATTTTTTGTTCTGCGGCAGCGTGAACCAGGCCTTTGCTGATCCCTGCCTCAGCGGGCGTAGAGGGGCCAGGCGATAGGATGATCGCTTCCGGCTGGCTTTCGACAAGTTCGCTGATGTCTGTTTCGTCGTTGCGGACCACTTGGCGCTCACACCCCAACTCGCCAATGTAACGAGCGAGGTTGTGGACAAAGCTGTCATAATTGTCGATGAGCAGGATCATGCGCTGGCCTGCCTTTTGTTGGCGGCTTTCGGCGCTACGCCGCGTATAGCAGCGGACAATGCTGCTGCTTTATCCAAGGTTTCCTCGTATTCATGCGCAGGCGTTGAGTCTGCAACAATACCGCCGCCGGCACGGAAGGTTATGTTGTCACCTATGCAGGTCATGGAGCGGATCAGAATGTTTGTGTCCATGGCGCCTGAGAAGCTGAGAAACCCTAGCGACCCGCAATAAGCACCTCGTGAGGTGCCTTCGAGTTCTGCGATAATCTCCATTGCGCGAACCTTCGGGGCGCCTGTAATGGATCCACCTGGGAAGCAGGCTTTTAGGAGGTCGACATGTGTTCTGTCTGGCCGGAGTTTCGATCGAATGGTCGACACTAAATGATGAACCGTCGCGAAGCTCTCCAGATCGCAGAGGCGTGTCACTCTGACGGACCCATCTTGGCTGACACGCGAAACGTCATTTCGAAGCAGATCGACAATCATGACGTTTTCAGCATTGTCTTTTTCGCTGTCTAACAGATCTTGTGCGAGGGCTCGGTCTTCTTCGGGCCTTGCGCCTCGCGGACGTGTCCCTTTGATTGGTTTTGTCTCGACGGCCCTACCATCTGTTTTGAGAAACCGCTCGGGCGATGATGAGAGAAGGCACCCGTTTTCGAAGTTGAAAAAGCCTGCGAATGGCGCCGGGCTGATCGCCCGCAATTTGCGATAGAGTGTGAAGGCGTCATCGCCATTTTGCAGTGTTGCGTCAAATCTCTGGGAGAGGTTCGCCTGAAAGATGTCGCCGGCAAAAATATAGTCGATGACCTGCTGTATTTTTGCTTCATATGTCTTGCGCGTATGTTCTGCGCGGACAGCACTCTCGGACGCACTTGATGAGGGCCACTCCAGACCTGGCAATGCGGGGTTGAGTGCTAGGCGCGCGCGCCATTTGGATGCCCGTGCTTCAGCGCGAACGGCACGCGCTGCCGGGCTCATCTCAGGCAGGCCAGTGGAGACGATGAAAGCGCGCCGCTCGACACAATCAAAAGCCAAAATGCAATCATAAGCGCCGACGGCGAGGTCTGGCGCTTGTGCCCCTTCACCTCCCTGCCGACGTGGGGCGGGGAGTTTTTCCAGCTCCTGGGCAAGCTCATATCCGAACATGCCAGCAAGCCCGCCTGCGAAGGGAGGCAGTCCGCTTTCTTCGGGCCAATTCGGGGTGAGGGCGAGGGAAGTGGCCTGCTGTTTCAGGAGTTCCAGGGCGCTGACATTCTGGGGGATGCCGTTCAGGCAGACCTGCCCCTCTCGCTTCGTCAGGACAGTGAACGGGTCTGCGGCTATGTAGGTCCAGCGGCCCTGGAGCGATGGGTCTTGGTGGGGAGCTGCTGTTGCCGAGTCAAGAAGGAGCGCAAAAGGGTCTCTGGCGATGGTCGCAAAAACAGAGAGAGGGTCGCGGAACGGGACCTCTTCAATCAGATGTCCGGCGTCGTAAACGCGATGAAACAAAGATCTGTCCATGGTCATTGTGTTCTAGGCGTACTGACGGGCCTGCGGCAAGCTTAAAGCGGTGCCTTATCCGTGTGGCATTGGCAATCCGCGGGTTCGAGGCGAGCGTCAGGGCCGCGGGCTTTGCCGCCCACGCCCCCCGTTGTTGTACGTATTCGGTTCGCCTCAACAAACGCGACTAGCAGAGTGTTGAGTTTTTCCGCTTCGGCCAAGGGAACGAGGTGGTTCGTCTCGTCGAATGTGTGGAGCGTTGCCTCTGGAACAAGGGTCGTGATTTCTTCAGCGTTGGCATAGGGCACGACATCGTCGTCGGTCCCCCAGATGATTTGTACCGGCAGATCAGTAGCACCGATGGTCCTGTAGGCATCCTGGGCGTCCCAGAGCGGGTAGTGCCTTATGGACGACAGAAGTGCCCGGCTATAGCCGTCAAAGCCAGCCTGTGCTTCATGATCTGCTAGATGGCGTTCCGGATTTGCACTTGCTTTAGCGGCCCTTTTCGCACTTCCCCGCCCGAGCATATCACCGGCATAGTGGAAGATGATTTCGCCCAGACCTGGTATGGCAACAAGACCTGGTAAGAAGCTGGGATCCCCAGTGCCCGCAGGTGCGATAAGGCTCAAGGAGCGGATCTTGGTCGGGTGGTTGGCGGTGAAGATGGCGGCGGTGGCGCCTCCCATGGAATATCCGACCATGTGAACCGGCCTCGAAACTTTCAGATGATCTAGAAGCTCGACGATCAGCCGGTCGGTTCTCTCAGCTGTATAGTCACCTTCTGGTCGATCAGAGAATCCGCGTCCGTAATTGTCGAAGGCCACCACACGATATCCCGACCCTGCTAGCGGTTCGAGGTGATCCTTCCATATATATGATGGCGTCCGAAAACCGTGGATGAGAACCACAACCGGGCCGTTTTCAGGCCCGTTCACGCGGTAGTGCACTGTTCCTTCGCTCAGCACGGCGAAATTCTCTGCCTGACCGCCAGCCAGGAGTTGGTCTCGTGCTTGCGCTGTCAATTCTGGTTTGTCTGCGCCGATGAACCAGAAGCTGGTGGCCACCAGGGCCATGAACAGCGAAAGGATAAGAAGCGTATTTTTCATGCGTGGGGCTCCTGCCTTGCTCGCCTCAGTCTAGTCGGTCAGGGTCTATCGGACAAAATAAGTGGGCGATGATGCTCAATTTGTACCCTTGCCTTTAGGGGAGTTTATCGGCTTACTGCTGTGGAATTGACCGAATTTACGGAGAGATCGCGATGGATAATGCCTTTAAGGATCAACCTCTCAAAGGCAAGGTCGCCTTTATCGCTGGTGCGTCTAGCGGGATTAATCTGGGAATCGCCCAGCATTTCGCGGCCAATGGCGCGAAAGTGGCTATTATCAGTCGCAGTCATGAGAAGATTATTGCGGCGGCTGAGACGGTCGAGGGTGGTATCGGGATGGCAGCCGATGTGCGCGATTTCGAGAGCGTCGACAAGGCAATTGCGACAAGTGTTGAGCAGTTTGGCAAGATCGACATTGTTGTTTCGGGTGCAGCAGGAAACTTTGTCGCGCCTGCATTGGGCATGTCGTCCAATGGTTTTAAGACAGTGGTTGATATTGACCTGATTGGCACATTCAATGTGTTGCGGGCGTCATTTCAATATCTGAACCGTCCAGGTGCGTCGCTTATGAGTATTACTGCGCCACAAGCACACAATCCATCGATGTTTCAAGCACATGTCTGCGCTGCTAAAGCTGGGATTAACATGCTGACCCAATGCTTAGCGATGGAGTGGGGGCCAGCAGGTGTGCGTGTCAACGCCATATCGCCTGGTCCCATAGCAGATACGGAAGGCATGGCTCGGCTTGCACCGACACCTGAGATGGAAGCAGCTGTAAAGAGCAGCGTTGCCATGCGGGACTATGGTGAGAAGCGTGATATCGCAGATGTCGCCATGTATCTGGCGACGGATAATGCGCGGTACATAACTGGGACGATCATTGACTGTGACGGAGGGACCAAGCTTGGGAATGCGAGCGGGGACGCTCTTGGTGAGTTTGCCTGAGCAATGGAGGAAAAAGATCTCGACATTGCCCGGCGTAACCTGATGTCTGACCCAAAAAGTGGTGGACGCCTCTCGTCTCTTGAACAGCTTGCCTCTCTCGACAGTATGGAAGGGATTGCGCAGGCCGAGCCCACACCGGTTCCGCCCTTTCTGCGATATGTCCCGAAGGCTGCGCTCATTCATGCGGTTTATCCGGGTGTCCTGGTGGCGCTCACAATCGGCCTCGCATCAACCTGGCTGGCGGCCCGCTATGGTGCGCCGGTTATGCTGTTTGCACTGTTGCTCGGTATGGCGTTTCATTTTTTGCATGAAGAAGGTCGGTGTGTCGCAGGCATTGAGTTTGCCGCACGCAGTCTTTTGCGCGTCGGTGTGGCGCTCTTAGGCGTGCGTATTACGTTTGATCAAATCGCCGGACTGGGGCTTGGTCCTGTGCTTACAGTGGTGACCGGTGTTGCCACGACTATTCTCTTTGGTTGGTTGCTGGCAAAGGTATTGGGGCTTCGATCGGCGTTTGGTGTGCTATCCGGCGGCTCTGTTGCTATATGCGGCGCGTCGGCAGCGCTTGCGATATCATCTGTCCTACCGCGCAATTCTGCTTTGGAGCGCGACACAATTCTGACCGTTGTAGCGGTGACAACTCTGTCAACGGTGGCCATGGTGCTCTATCCCCTTTTTGTTGGGGCGTTGGGGCTTAATCACACGGACGCCGGTATTTTCCTGGGTGGGACCATCCATGATGTCGCGCAGGTTGTGGGGGCTGGCTATATGGTCTCCCCGGAGACGGGGGATGTTTCGACCTATATCAAGCTTCTGCGCGTGGCGATGTTGCTCCCGGTCGTCTTCCTCATCGCGTTCATTGTAACCCGCGCCAATGGGAGCGGGTCCGGCAGTAAGGTGCCCCTGCCCATCTTTCTGTTCGGTTTTGCAGCGCTTGTGATTGTGAACAGCACAGGATATCTCCCAGCCATGGCGACGGAACAGCTCGCTGACGTTTCCAGGTGGTGCCTGGTTACAGCCATCGCGGCTTTGGGGATGAAAACGTCCTTCAAAGAACTTGCGGTCGTTGGGTGGCGGCCTGTGGCGCTTGTCGTAGCGGAAACCGGATGGATTGCCCTGTTGGTTCTCGGTTCTCTTTTCTTTGTGATTTGAAGGCTCGAAAACCGGGTGCCGTTCATGGGCGAATGGCTTTAGTCTTTCCCGACAAATATTGGGGGAGGGCAGCATGGTCCCGAAAATCGAGCCGAGCGCGTTTGAATGCGTTCTCTATGACGTGGCTGATCATATTGCGACAATCACGCTCAACCGGCCGGAGCGCCGGAATGCGCTCAACCGCCGTGCGTATGATGAAGTGGAAGCTGCCTTCCGCGCGGTTTCCCGAGATCCGGAGGTCAGGTGTGTGATGGTCACTGGGACTGATCCTGCATTCTGTTCCGGCGAAGACGTGAAGGAGATGATGACAGGTGAGGCGCGTGAGGGCAGCATCCAACGGCTGACCCAGGTACGGCCTGAACCGACACCTGCGGCAGTTGCTGCTCTTGAATGTGACCGACCGGTGATTGCGGCGGTGAATGGGGCTGCGGTCGGCTGGGGCATGGAGCTTTCCTTGTTCGCAGATATCCGGGTTGCATCGGAGAAAGCAAAGTTTGGCGAGATCTTCGTCAAGCGCGGGTTGATCACAGATGTTGGCGGGTTGTGGCGGCTGCCCTCTATTGTTGGGCAAGCGCAAGCTGCTGAGCTTCTGTTTACCGGCGATATTATTGATGCCGGGACCGCGCGTGAGATTGGTCTTGTCTCGCGCGTCGTTCCTCATGATGCACTGATGGCAGAGGCGAATGCTCTTGCAGCCCGTATCGCGTGCAATGCGCCGCTTGCGCTGCGGCATATGAAAGAGGGCCTGCGGCGGACAAGCTATGGGGATCTGCGCGAAATTGGCAGTTGGGTGAGTTCGACGCTTGGTACATTGTTTCAAACAGAAGATCACCGCGAAGGGGTGCAGAGTTTTCTTGAGAAACGGGCGCCCGAATTCAAAGGACAGTAGACCGTCACGCAATGGCTCTCTTTTTTGATCAAGACTGGTTTGACCAGCAGCTAAAATCTATAGAACGGACCCATGAGGACGTCGCTACTCTGCTGCGCCTGTCATTGATGCAGGTGGCTGAGATCTGGAAAGATCAACGAGAATTGCTCCCTCATGAAGTGAGCACGCTCGCAAAGTTCCTCAACGCGACACCGTCAGAAGTAGCTGACCATGCGGGCGTTTCAACGCCAGTCCCATCAGAGGGGGATGCGCCCGATCTTGGTGTATTGCTCGACCGCCTTGAGGAAATGAATGGGCGACTCGCGCGGGTGGAGAGGGCTCTTGTCGATCTAAAGTCTTTGGTGCTGGAACAGCGCAGCGCCCAATCAAAGGAAGTCTGATGCGTGATATGCACTATCCTGGCCGCTCCACCGTTCATGCGATGAACGGCATGTGTGCGACATCGCAGCCGCTCGCAGCGGAAGCGGCTGTCAACCTCCTGCGCCAGGGGGGGAATGCCATTGATGCTGCGGTTTGCGCGAGTGCCGTGCTGTGTGTTGTAGAGCCTTACAATACGGGGATAGGTGGTGACTGTTTTGCGCTTCTATCAAAAAGCGGTAGTGGTGAGGTGATCGGTCTCAACGGGTCAGGTCGTGCTCCGAAGGGGGCGAGTGCCGAAAAACTTCGAGATCAGGGTATCGAAGAAATCGGTCTGACCAGTGTGCATTCTGCGACCATCCCAGGCGCTGTAGATGCCTGGGACCGCTTGCTGAAAGATCATGGGACAATGGGGTTTGCGGAAGTGCTAGCGCCCGCGATCCGATTTGCGGAAGAAGGGTTTCCTGTTTCACCGCGTGTTTCGCTGGAGTGGCGATACCTTGCAGATCATTTGAAGAGAGACACGGATGCAGCTACCCATTTTTTGACCAATGGGGCAGGCCCCGAAGTCGGTCAGGTCGCGCGCATGCCGGGTCTTGCCGCGACCTTGCGGCTTATTGCGCAGAATGGCCGGGCTGGCTTTTATGAAGGTGAGGTGGCGGAAGATCTGGTGACTAAGCTGACAAACCTTGGTGGCGAGCATACGCTGGACGACTTTGCTTCTACCTCTGCTGACTATGTTACACCCACACGCACCGACTACCGGGGGCGTCAGATCTTGGAAATTCCGCCCAATGGACAGGGGATCACTGCGCAGATTGCGCTCAACGTCCTGGGGCATTTCGAGTTGGACAAACTCGATCCCCACGGACCCGAGCGGTTCCATCTGGAGATGGAGGCCTGTCGGCTTGCTTATGACTTGCGAGATAAGTATGTCGCCGACCCGGACTTTGGACCTGTTCCGGTTGATGATCTTTTGAGTGCCAAAACATCTGCAGCGCTAGCGGACCGGGTTGATCCAAGTCGGGCGCTGAAAGATGTTGCGGCTAATCGTGATCCGCTCAATCGGGATACGATCTACCTTACGGTCGTGGATAAAGATCGGAATGCGATCTCTTTCATCAATTCCCTTTATCAGGCTTTTGGGTCTGGCATTACGGGCCCCAAAAGCGCAGTGGTGATGCAAAACAGGGGCGCAGGCTTCGTCCTGACAGAGGGTCATCCAAATTGTCTTGAGGGAGGTAAGCGGCCCCTTCACACCATCATTCCAGGCATGCTTGTGGAAGAAGGGCGCGCGACCATGCCTTTTGGTGTCATGGGCGGTGCGTTTCAGCCGGTTGGTCATGTGCACCTCATGACTAATTTCATCGATTTTGGCATGGATGTGCAGGAAGCACTCGACAGTCCGCGGGCCTTCCCAGGTGCTACAAGTATTGAAGTTGAAAAGGGCGTTGATGGCGCTGTTCGGGCAGGATTGGAAGCTCGGGGGCACACTGTCTCTAATGCCCTTCTGCCGCTTGGTGGTGGGCAGGCGATCTATCTTGATCCCGCCTATGGTGGATTGATTGGCGGCTCGGATCCCCGCAAGGATGGCGCAGCCATCGGCTACTAAGAAGTTTTATGCTTTTCGAGTGATGACAAGGGCTACGCACGTGGGTGCGTCGAGCTTATTGGCTGAACCGTAAGCACTCGCAGCATTCTGCCTCGCTCTTACGCGTGCAGTCTCGTTGCGTGGCCACTGCCAGTGCTGGTCTACATATTGAGCTAGAAATGGCGCTGTGGGACCCTGCCGATTGTGTATTCGGCGGTCCGTTGCCCGTCGCTGAGGTGGATCCACCAATTTTGGTCTTTCTGACCCGCTGTCGCGCGTTTCCTCCGCCTTCGCTTTTGGGCGGGCAGGTTTGTGGTAGAAGCCTGTTCCAGTTATGCGCGTGATGCGGGTCATGGCCATTGAGGAGCAAGAACTCGGCCAGTGATGTTGTCCCGGATTGGAACAGTTTCTCGGGTTTAACCAATAATTTTAGGCTTTTCTTCGCAATGTTCCTTGGCCCTTTCTTAACAGGGCTGGTCCAAAATCATCCTTGTACACAGGCGTACCGCAGGTTTGCGGATCTGGCCGGGACCACCGGTTTGTAAATGGGGTGTTGGATAGTGTTGCGTGATCGACGGAATTGGCGCGGGCAAAATGCAGGGACAGGCGAAAGCTCTGACCTGCCATCGAGCCCAGATGAAGTTACCCTTGGTGGAGCCAAGCTTGACTCGCTTGGCCTGGAAGCCATCGCTGAAGTGGGCGATGTGTTCTATGAGTGGGCTCTCGACAAAGACGATATCGTTTGGGCTGACAATGTTTCTGCCGTTTTGGGAATTGATCAACCATCCGCACTCTCTTCGGGCCGTGGGTATGCATCGCGCCTCGTGACTGGCAAAGGAACGACGCGTTACGAGGCCATCGTGACCGAAGGACTGCGCGATAATGGATCAGGTGTTGCCTATCAGATTGAATATGCGATCAAGAATGATCAAGGCGAAGAGCATTGGGTGGAAGATCGCGGGCGTTGGTTTGGCGATTCTGAAGGTCGCCCCGTGCGCGCGGTTGGTGTTGTTCGCATAATTACAGGCCGCCGCCAGCGCGATGAGGAACTCACCTTTCTGGTCACCTATGACGAACTTACGGGGCATGTTAATCGCGCGCGCCTGAAAGAACTTCTTGGCGAGACGCTGGTCGACCTGCGGCGTAATGAGCGGCAGGGCGCCTATCTGGTTGCGGCCATTGATAACCTCGCTTTGATCAATGAAGCCTATGGCTTTGATGTAGCTGACCAGATGATTGTCGCAGTTGGCAATCGTTTGCTTGGAGAGCTACGCGGCACGGATGTGATTGGCAGGTGTTCTGGCAACAAGTTTGGTATCATCCTGTCAAATTGCTCTGAAAAACAAATGCATGCGACGACTGAGCGGCTGCTGAGTGTTGTGCGCGATCTGGTGATCGAGATCGATGCTGGCCCGGTCGCCTCCACTGTGTCCATCGGTTGTGTCTCACTGCCTGCAAGTGCCAAAACGGCTCAGGAGGCAATGATGCGGGCGGAAGAAGCGCTTGCGGAAGCCAAACATTCCCGTCGTGCTTCCTATGCTGCGTTTCACCATTGTCCGGAACGCGATCAAGCCCGCCGGAGCAATCTGAAGATTGCCGACGAGCTTCTTGCGGCACTTAATGAACGGCGGTTGACGTTGGCGTTCCAACCGCTTGTTTCCTCAGAAACTCTGGACCCGGTACTTCATGAAACGCTGATCCGTTTGCGCCAGCGGGATGGTGAGGTTGTGCCAGCCGGACAGTTTATCCCGATTGCAGAGAAACTCGGCCTCGTGCGTTTGATTGATCACCGCGTTCTGGAATTGGCTTTTGAGGAACTTGTCCATACAAGTAAGCCTCAGCTCGCCATAAACGTATCAGGCTATACAATTACCGATAGGGTCTGGCTCGATATGTTCATTGCGCTGACGAAGTCCAATCCCGGCGCTGCGGAGCGGCTTGTGGTTGAGATTACCGAGACGGTTGCTATTGAAGAAATTAGCGAGAGTCAGCAGTTTGTTCAGACCATTCGAAATCAGGGCTCAAAGGTGGCTATTGATGATTTTGGCGCTGGATACACTTCGTTCAGGAACCTGAAGTGCCTTGATGTTGACATGGTCAAAATCGATGGCTCGTTTGTCGAGGGGCTAGTGGACAAGCCGGACAACCAGATGTTCTTAAGAAGTTTTGTAGATCTTGCGCGGAACTTTGGTCTGCCCACGGTGGCAGAGTTTGTCACCTGTCAGGGGGAGATTGATTACTTGCGTGAAATTGGCGTGGAATACCTGCAAGGTTTCCATGTTGGGGAACCTGTGCTTCTTCCTCCCTGGCGTGAGGGTGCGCAGAATACTGAAACTACATCGAAGGACGATGCTCGCGCCGCTTCTTAGCGGCTGTTTATCACTTTTCTTTTTCTTTTCCGGAGAGAGCCGCAAGCTCTTTCTGAATTTCCTTGAGTTGCTGCTTGACCGTTTCCAGATCGTCTCCCTCGCCTGCGGCAGCCTTTTCTGCATCAGCTGATTTCTCTCCGCGATTATTGTCGGAGCGCAGGGCGAAGGGCGAGAACATCCGGATCGCTTCTTCAAACATTGAAATGTTCCGGCGGATCTGTTCTTCAAACTGGTCGAACCGTTCTTTGCCCCCAAAGGCCGATGTCATCTTGTCAACGAGCTTTGAGCGTTCTTCGGAAAACGTATTCATGCTCATTTCCAAATATGACGGCACAAATCCCTGAAGACTGTCGCCATAAAAACTGATCAGTTGGCGCAGGAAGGGGACCGGCAAAAGGTTATGACCTTTTTGTTCCTGCTCGAATATGATCTGGGTAAGGACTGATCTTGTCAGGTCTTCTGAAGTTTTGGCGTCATGCACAAGAAAGTCCTGACCTTCGCGCACCATGGTCGCGAGGTCTTCCAGCGTTACGTAAGAGCTGGTCGCTGTATTGTAGAGCCGCCGATTTGCATATTTCTTGATGGTAATCGGTTCGCCGGCAACTGGTTTCTTCTTTGCCAAAGATCGCCTCATTATTCTGGCCGTCCAATAGTGTGGTGGTCCGGACCGGCCTTGTTTCTTGTCATTGTTGCGCGGCAGTGTTGCAATGCGCAAGTCTGTTGGTGCATCGCGGTAGGCCAAAAGGTGGCACATTGCCGTTCTTCTATCCGTTTCCGGCGCTTTTCCTGTTCTCCTGATACGAGTTAGGTCGAATATCTCTCAATCTCTGAGGAGGTAATTGTGCATCGCAACAATTACTCATTGCTGAAGGACCGGCCAAAAGCCTGGAAATTCCGGCGTAGGACCAATTTCTGCTCTCCCTATCCAGGAGAGGGTATGCAGCTTGGGGCTAGCTGACGCTGTCGTCGCCTCGCCCAGGCGCTGGATAGACCCAGGTTCCTGGTGGTCCCACGTCCAGATGTACGAATGGCCGGCTTGTTGGATAGTAGCCAGCTCCGCCTTTGCCTAAGGATTTTGCGACGCGGTAGAGCATGCCGACATCGTTGAAGTCTTGGGTCAGGTCCATAGCCATCCCCTGCATGTGGAAGCTGTTTTCAGCGACCCCTTCAGACCGTGCTGCCAGGCGGGCATTGGTGGTCGGCGAGCGATAGCCAGACATTGTGTAGAGCGGGGCACGGGAGGGGGTTAACTGATCTATTTCCCACATAAGATCCAGCAGGTCTGTGCTCATCTGTGTGGTGGTGTTGGTTCTCAGGTCTCTCATGAACCAATTGATGGCGCTGAATGTCTCAGCCAGATGTTCACCGTCCGCCCAATAAGTGATGGTCAGTCTTTCGCCGGAATTTAGGCTCTGCATGCGCAATGTTCGTTTGTAGGGCGCTTGAGCTTGCACGATCGCAGGCGTCACAAGGGCGCTTGCGACGGCAAGTCCGCTTGAGAGGATCCTACGTCGGCTGGGTGTGCTTATGTGGCGCAGCTTCTTCATAGGGCAGACCTTAGCGAAAGATCAGTGGAAGTCTCAAGTGACGGTATTTCAATATTTCCGCCGCTTGATGGTTGTTCCGCGTTATGTGCCTGTTCTGTAGGCATGTCGCGTTCTGGCACCATATGGGCGACACGGTAGCCTTCATTTCGGATCTGGTTCAGGACGAAAGGCAGAGCGGCTGCAGTCCTCTGTTTGGTGTCGTGAAAGATGACGATCCCGCCGCTTTTGGAGCGGATGTTTCGCACAGCGCGGTAGACCACGGCGCGAGATGAGATACGTCTCCAGTCGTCGGTACCGACATCGCAGGAGAAGGTCGAAATGTTCCGTGCGGCCAACCAACCCCGCAGGGCAGTTGAGTGATTGAGGCCGGGGAAGCGGAAAAAGGGGGCTACGTCGATTTTTGCTGTTTCGGGGGCGCCATCCAGCGCGGCTTGGATCTCTGATATGCCTCTGGTGATCTGCCTTGTTGCCCGGTTCCAGCTTAGGCGCCTTAGGTTGCTGGGGTGTGAATAGGAGTGTGAGGCAATTGTGTGCCCCCGGAGCGCTGCCTCGCGCACCAGATGGGGGTAGCGTTCCGCCCGATGCCCTGTGAAGAAGAAGGTTGCTTTGACGCAGTATTTGTCGAGCGTATCCAGGATGCTTGGGGTGACGTCTGGATCAGGTCCATCATCGAACGTCAGAACCACTTCCTTTGGTTCAAGATCTACTGTGCGGGCATATTGCATGGTGCCGTAGCTCTGAACCGTGTCTGGGACCACGACGGTGCGACTTGGGCCACCGGCCTCAATACAGGCCGCTGACTGCTCTTCGGCCTGTGCTGTCGCAGAGGCTGAAAATGCAAGGCAAAGTACGCATAGGCTGAATAGTGTTGTTCTCATTTCCCCACCCCCCGTAGAGACGCCAATGTCTGCTACTTTGTCGTGGTCCCTGGCTGCCAACCCTTTGGCGCCAGTTCAAATCCTGCGAAATCAAAACCTGGTGCAACAGTGCAGCCAACAAGTGTCCAGTCACCTAACGGTTCGGCCGCCTGCCATTCATCTTTTCTGACAATGCCCTGGGGACGCTCCCCAGCAGAGATGTCCGGGCCCAGGGTCATGTGCGCAGGCTTATCCTCATCATTGGCAGCAATTGACAGGCGCAAAGGGTCACCTGCGTACCAATGCCAGATTTCTGTCGCATCCACGCGGTGCCAATGAGAACGTTCGCCCGCTTTTAAAAGGTAGTAGATTGCTGTGGAGGGAGCGCGCTCTTGGCCTTCGCAGGGGATATCGCGGAAGGTCTCGCAAAAGTGGCCCCCTTCGGGATGAGGCTCTAGTCCGAGCTCATCGATCAGCTGATCAGGGGACATCAGCGTGCTTGTTACCTTACTCATACTTCACTCCACAGATCAGATGGCCCTTTAGAAATTGTCTTTGCGGTGACGTACTTCGGTGAAGATTGCCGCAGCTGATGCGCCGGCGAGGCCGATGGTCTTCTGAATTTCGTCGCTGGAGGGACGGACAAACGGGTTTGTTTTGCGTTCCAGACCGATGGTCGTTGGGACCGTTGGTTCGCCGCGGGCACGCAGTTTATCGATCTCGGCAATCCGTGCGGTCAGGTCCGCGTTGCCGGGCTCAATTGTTGCGGCGAACTTAGCGTTGGCCTGTGTGTATTCGTGGGCGCAGTAGACCGTGGTCTCATCTGGCAGTGCCATCAGTTTTTCCAGCGAGGACCACATCTGATCGGGTGTGCCTTCGAACACGCGTCCACACCCAAGGGCAAACAGCGCATCACCAACAAAGGCGACTCCTTCCTCTTCGAAATAATAGGCGATGTGCCCGAGTGTGTGACCAGGAACGCCAATGACGCGCACCTCATGTGTGCCGAACAGAAATGTGTCGCCATCACCGACTTCCTTTTCGATGCCTGGGATTTTGTCCGCCTCATCGCGTGGACCGATAATGGCGCAGCCGGTCTTCTCCTGGAGCTCCAGATTGCCGCCTGCATGGTCATAGTGGTGATGGGTGTTCAAAATATGCGTTAGCTCCCAGCCGTGGGATTTTAGCGATGCCTCAATTGGCCCTACTTCAGGTGTGTCAATTGTTGCCGTTGTATCGGCTTCGGGGTCGTGGATGAGGTATCCATAATTATCGCTGAGGCAGGGTATTTGATGGATCACAAGCTTGGACATGATTGCTCCGGGCACAGGAAAATGTTTCAGGTAGGGTAACGCTGATCTGTGTCAAAATGAACAGGCTGGGTGGTTGTTTTGCAGTTTCGGACGGGGCGTTAACGCCGTTTCATCCCAAAATCGGGTAGTTTGTGGCCATGTATCCAGATGTTGTTGATCTCAGGAGCTTTTATACCAAGCCGTTGGGACGGGTTGCGCGGCGCGTGATTGGGCACCAATTGCGGAATGTCTGGCCGAATGTGTCCGGCATGACGGTTGCCGGGTTTGGATATGCCACTCCTTATCTCCGCCCCTTTCTCGGCGAAGCGACGCGGGTGCTGGCCCTGATGCCTGCTGAACAGGGCGTGGTGAGGTGGCCTTTGAACGGGCCGGGCCTTGTGACGCTGGCAGACGAGACACATCTTCCGTTGCCCGATGAATGTGTGGACAGACTGGTTCTTGTGCATTCTGTCGAAAATAGTGAAGCGCTGCGTGCCTTGTTGCGCCAAGCCTGGCAGGTGCTGGCGCCGGGCGGTCGGTTGCTCATCGTCGCGCCCAACAGACATGGCTTCTGGGCACGACGAGATAAAACACCGTTTGGCCATGGCCGGCCCTTCACCCGAATGCAGCTCACTGAATTGCTTCGTGGTGCCATGTTCACGCCGACGCTCTGGCGCTCCTGTCTCTTTGTTCCCCCATTTGGCGTCCGCCCCTTCATACGCTCGGCTTTGGCGTGGGAGCGGCTGGGGCGCATCAGTGGTGGTCGATTTGCCGGTGTGATTTTGGTTGAGGCGGCCAAGCAGATGTACGTGACGCCGCCGCTGGCCGCTGAGAATGGTGTTCGACGTAGGTTGTCAGCGCCTGTTGGTCGTTTGGCAGCAGGCAATGTCACGGGAAACGTGACAGGACGGACGGGATCGGCCACCATGCCGCGCTCAGACCACAAACCTGACTAGTTAAAGGCCCCCAAATGAAAATGATCGTCGCTATTGTGAAACCCGCGGTAACCGAGCCTGTGATGGATGCGCTTGCGGAGATCGGTATTTCCGGCCTGACGGTGAGCGAGGTGAAGGGGCACGGTCGCCAAAAAGGACAGACGGAAGTTTACCGAGGAGCTGAATATCAGGTCACGCTGGTGCCTAAGGTTCGTTTTGAGATCGCCGTCGAAGATTCGGTCGTCGACAACGTTGTCGACACGATCTGCAAGACCGCTTCGACAGGTAAGATCGGCGATGGCAAAGTATTTGTGATGGATATGGCGTCAGCGGTTCGGATCCGGACAGGTGAACGGGATTCGGAAGCGATCGGCGCTTGAGGAACTCTGCTTAGCGGCGTTTGAGCAAAAAGACCGCTTCTTCAGCGAACAGATTGTCAAAAAAGCCGGGATTGCTTGCCTGGCGCACGGTACCGCCTGACAGCATGAGGCCTTGCACGACTTCCAAGTCTAAGTCGTTACAAAGATCAACAAAGTCTTTCACTGTGCAGAGATGGATGTTGGGTGTTTCGTACCATTTGTCCGACAGAGTATCTGTTTCGGGCATGCGGCCCAAGAGACCAAGCTGAACTCTTATTTTCCAGTGTCCGAAATTTGGAAAGGACACAATCACGTGCCGGCCGATCCGTCTCATTTGGCGCAGGACGGTGCCTGGATTTCGTGTTGCCTGAATGGTTTTGCTCAAAATCACGTAGTCAAAGGCATCCTTGGGGTAGTCGCCCAAGTCCTGATCGGCATCGCCTTGAATCACAGACAGGCCGCGGGTTACGCAGGCGTTCACGCCTTCCTGAGAAAGCTCGACACCCCGGCCATCCACATTGCGTTTTGTCGCCAGAATTTCTAACAACTCGCCTTCGCCGCAGCCGACGTCGAGCACACGGGAAGAGGGTTCTACGAGATCTGCGATGATGGAAAGGTCGCGGCGATTGTCGAGGGGTTTCAGCGCCATTATTTCAGGCCCCGCCGTTCAGCCGCGCTATCAATGAAACCCTGGAGCGTGGAGAACATTTCCGGTTCATCCAGGAAAAAGGCATCGTGTCCTTTGTCAGACTCGATTTCCACAAAGCTCACATTTGCAGCGGCTGCATTCAGCGCATGTACGATTTGCTTGTTGTAGATGGTCGGGTAATGCCAATCACTGGTGAAGGAGACCACGCAAAAACGGGTTTCGGTGTCTTGGAAGGCTTTCGCCAGTGAATCATTGTAGCTGGCTGCAAGGTCGAAATAGTCCGTGGCGCGGGTGATGTAGAGATAGGAATTTGCGTCAAAGCGGTCGACGAAGGACGATCCTTGATGTCGTAAATAGCTCTCAATCTGAAAGTCGGGTCCAAACCCATAGGTAACTTCATCACGGTCCTGAAGGTTTCGGTCAAACTTTTGGTAGAGCGATCCCTCGGAGAGATAAGTAATGTGGGCGGCCATGCGGGCGACCGCGAGGCCCTTACGAGGTCTCGTCCCATGCTCATAATAGGCGCCGTCACGCCAGTCTGGATCTGCTTGGATCGCTTGGCGCCCGACTTCATGAAAAGCGATATTCTGTGCGGAGTGCCGTGCCGCTGTCGCTATTGGGACGCAGGAGAACACGCGATCAGGATAAGCGCTCGCCCATTGCAATGCCTGCATGCCACCCATGGAGCCGCCGATCACGCAGAAGAGTTTGTCGATGCCCAGATGATCGACAAGCTGTACCTGCGCGCGCACCATGTCGGCGATGGTGATGACGGGGAAATCAAGACCATAGGGCTTGTCAGTCGCAGGGTTGATGGATGCTGGGCCCGTCGTGCCTTGGCAGCCCCCTAACGCATTTGGACAAATGACAAAAAACCGGTTGGTATCGATGGGACGGCCCGGCCCTATCATCAGCCGCCACCAACCCTCTTTGCCGGTCGCCGGATGAACGTTCGCCGCATGCTGATCGCCGGTTAAGGCGTGACATACCAGAACCGCGTTGGTTTTGTCGGCGTTCAGGGTCCCATAGGTATTGTAGGCCTGCACAATTGGACGGAGGTCGACGCCGGAGTCGAGGCGCAAGGGCTCGTCTGATTGAAATGTGACCATTTCAAACGCCAACGCCTGCTCCTCTTGGCTCCGGGACTGATTGCCGGATTTGTCTGCACTTGTACCCATGATCTAGCCAGGCTCAGACATTGCCTTCTGGTGGCGTCTGAGTAGCCTGTCCGTCTTTCAATTGCCTTGCAAAAAGGGTGCTTAGCTAGGGTGCCAAACCCCTGATTGTCAACGTTTTCTTTGATTTTAACCTTTCTGCCCCCTATGAATAGCCGCGCATGGCTCGGAGGCGGTAAACAATCCGCGACGACGCTTTTAAGGACGGAATGATGACATCGCTAAAGCCACAGCCAGGCATCATGGACATTGTGCCCTATGTCGGTGGTCGAGAGAGCGCAGAGGGTGCTGCCCGTGTGTTTAAACTCTCTGCCAATGAAACACCGTTGGGACCGAGCCCCAAAGCTGTGGAGGCGTTTCGCGCTGTTGGTGACAGTTTGGAGATCTATCCGGACGGGTCAGGTCTTGCGCTCAGAGATGCGATTGCAGACCGGTTTGGGTTGAATGCTGATCGGATCGTCTGTGGCGCGGGGTCAGACGAACTGTTGCACTTGTTGGCGCAGTGCTATCTGGGGCCGGGTGACGAGGCAGTCGTCAGCGAACACGGATTTCTGGTCTATCCGATTATCACCAAAGCCGCAGGCGCGAAGGTGGTGACCGTTGGCGAGACTGACTTTACCGCGACAGTGGATGCCTTTCTGGCGGCGCAAACCGATGCGACGCGGGTTGTGTTTCTGGCAAATCCGAACAACCCAACGGGCACTTACATCCCGACTGATGAAGTTCGGCGGCTTCGTGCAGGTCTACGTGATGATGTATTGCTCGTCCTGGATGCGGCTTACGCGGAATATGTCCGGAGGAACGACTATGAAGCCGGCATTGAGATGGTTGCGACCCATGACAATGTGGTGATGACGCGGACCTTTTCGAAGATTTATGGCCTTGCCGCGCTCAGGCTGGGCTGGGCTTATTGTCCGGAAGCGGTTGCAGATGTTTTGAACCGTGTTCGTGGACCCTTCAATGTGAATACACCCGCGCTCATGGCGGGCGTTGCGGCCATGAAAGATCAGGCTCATGTGGAGCGCGCCGCTGACCATAATGAAAAATGGTCTGACTGGCTGACGCGAGAGATCACGGCCCTTGGTCTTGAGGTGTTGCCTGCGTCGGCGAATTTTCTGAGCATTCGCTTTCCTGATGTTGAGGGAAAACGGGCGGCGGACGCAGATAGTTTTCTCATGAAGCGCGGGTTGATCCTGCGGGGTGTAGGTGCTTATGGCATGCCCGATTTTTTGCGTTTGAGCGTCGGTAGCGAAGAAGCGAACCGGCTGGTTGTCGAGGCGCTGGTTGAGTTTATGGGAGACCGCTCATGAGCGGAGATACGCATTTTGATCGAGTTGCACTCATCGGTCTTGGGCTCATCGGGTCCTCTCTCGGCCACGCCATGAAACGGGCGGGACTGGCGGGAGAGATTGTCGGGTCTGCTCGTTCTGAAGCAACACGCGCCCGGTCGATTGAGATCGGTTTTATTGATCGTGCTGAGGCGAGCGCTGCTGACGCGGTGAAGGGTGCCGACCTTGTGGTGCTCTGTACGCCTGTGGGGGCTGTCGGCGCGGTGGCACAGGAGATTGCGCCTCATCTTGCTGAAGGCGCCATTCTGACAGATGTGGGGTCGGTGAAGGCATCGCTCATTGAAGATGTGGGCGCCCACGTACCTGACGGTGTTCACTTTATTCCCGGGCACCCCATCGCAGGGACAGAACAGAGTGGCCCTGACGCAGGATTCCCTGAACTCTTCGATGGACGCTGGTGCATTCTGACGCCGCTTGAAGACAGTGATCCCGACATGGTCGCCAAGCTCTCCGGCTTCTGGGAAGCGTGCGGCTCTAAGATTGATGTGATGGATGCGAAGCATCATGATCTGGTTCTCGCGATTACAAGTCACCTGCCGCATCTCATTGCCTACAATATTGTGGGAACGGCGGATGACCTGGAAACAGTCACGAAATCGGAAGTAATCAAATATTCTGCCGGCGGCTTTCGGGATTTCACGCGGCTCGCAGCATCTGACCCCACCATGTGGCGGGATGTATGTCTCAACAATCGCGACGCTATTCTGGAAATGTTTGGCCGTTTCTCAGAGGACCTTGCTGCCATGCAGCGAGCCATCCGATGGGGCGACGGCGATGCTCTGTTTGACCTGTTTACCCGCACGCGGGACATTCGCCGGTCGATTGTGGACGCAGGCCAGGAAGTGGCGGCACCGAACTTTGGACGAGACCCCGCCAAAGAAGACTAGCGTTCTTTTTGGTCGCATTTTCGACCCACAAAAGTCTGCAACTTTTCTTGCAATTTCTCTAGTACAGAGGCTCTAGCCGTGCCGCGGCGATGGGCCCTAGAAACAGAACGCCTTCTTTCATTGCGACGGGTAAGCGGACACGGCCTGTTTCCTCGCCCTGGAGACTGGACAGCGCAACCATGCCGGCAAAGGCGAGGCGGGCGCTTTGTTGCGATACGATGCCGGCGCTCACCAAGGCGTCGATCAGACCATCAAGATTTCCGACGCTTGTTTGGAAGCGTCCTTCCGGCCGACCCAGACTGTCCAACTTGACTTCACCCCGTCCGGTCATCTCAATCGGGCCCCACTCAAGGGCGAATTCCGATATGGCGAGTTTTGTGCCCTTTGCGGCGGCATCGGGAAGTAAGGTCGCAAGCGCATCTGGAAAATCGGGTGGAAGGTCTGTAATGCGGGTCTGAGCTTCCAGGTGTGCAATGTCGCTTCCCGCCCAGGTCGTGTCGCCAAGGTCTACCCATGAAATGTCTTGGCCTTTCAGAGCGATGTCAAAGGCGGTACCGGCGACCTCTGGTGCAGGACGGCCGTGCAGTTGTAACCTTCCCGCTGCTGCCCCGCCCGCCAGAACTGGGCCGTTGTCCGTCTGGCGTGCTCTTGAAGCGCTTAGGTTTTGAATATCAGCAGACAGGCGTTGCTCTTCAGAGCTTTCGTCAACATAGCTTGCCCAGAAAACGTTTGATGTAAGGTTGAGGGTGAACTGTTGTTCGGCTCCATCGCGGGGTTCTGAATAATGCACACGCTGGTTGCCGGGAATATCGACAATGACATGATTGAGTCTGTAAGCGAGTGTTTGCGCGCTTAGCGCATCCGCTTCCCAGGCCCATGCCCGGGGTGCGTCAGGTGCTTCAACGCGACCGCCCGCGATATCCACCTGTATCCGATAAGGGTAGCCTCCGGTCTCCAGCTTGTTCCAACTCACAGCAATCCCATTGGCTGCCTGATCAGCCTGCCATTTCACAATGGCTGCCTCGACGCGGTTGGCAATGCCAGCCCACCAGAGCGAATAGGCGATTGCGCCTACAGCAATGAGAACGAAGGGGAGAATCAGCGACCAGCGGATGTTTTTCATAGGTTCAGGCAAACGGCTCATAAATGTCACAAATCTCTGGCACAGACGCGCGGGCGCGGCTGCTTTTGGGTAGCGGGAGAAGACCTGATAGGTTTCCCAGTGTTGAGGCAAACAGTTAAGCAAGCGTAGCGACATCATGCAGGATTTATGGGTATTTGGATACGGATCGTTGATGTGGCGTCCCGGTTTCCCCTTTGTCGCGCGCTATGCCGCCCGTCTTCACGGATACCACCGATCTTTCTGCGTGTTTAGTCATGTCCATCGAGGAACAAAGGAACGCCCCGGGTTGGTTTTTGGTCTTGATCGGGGAGGGTCATGTCGCGGTTTTGCTTACCAGGTTGCGCCGGAGCATGCGGAAGCCACGCGCGCCTACCTTCAAGAGCGCGAGCAAGTGACGAGCGTCTACCTTGATGTCACTCGTCCCCTGACTTTGCTGGATGGGCCATTGCCTAAGGTCGAGGCACTTTGCTTTATTGTTGATCGGCGTCATGAGCAATATGCGCGCAAGCTCGACTTTGACCATCAGGTAGAATTGATTGCGCACGGGGAGGGGCGGTCAGGAAAGAACCCTGAATATCTTCAGAGCACGGTCGAGCATCTCCAGGAGATGAAGATCAGCGATCAGGGCCTGGAGACGCTTTGGCGCGCTGTAGAGCAGCGTCTAGATCAATCGTCTCCGCGCCTGTAAATGTTGTGAGACGACGGAGAGCCTTTCTAAGGCCTTCTTCGCGGGCTGCGCTTAGTTTCATACCGTCTTCCAGCCACAGGCCCTTCACTTCGACCCGGCCTTCTTTACGGTGGACTTTGACATCTGTTCGTCCAGTGAATTTTGCTCCTTCCAATATCGGCAATACGTAGTAGCCATATTGACGTTTCTTTTCCGGAACGAAGATTTCCACACGGTAGTCAAAGCCAAAGAGCCGTTCGGCGCGCTTTCTGTCGCGCACCACTGGATCAAAAGGGCTTAGCAGGCGAAGGCGCTTTGAGGGCGTTTTGAGAGAGCTGAGCTCTTCTTCGATAGAGGCGAAGGCGACAGCCTTTCGCCATGTCCCGTCATTACCTTCGACCTCAATGGGGACCAGGTCGTGCCCCATCTGCTTTTTGACCCAATCGGCAGCTTGTTTGCTTGAGACGCTTGCCCAATAGGCGGCGATCTCTCCATGGGTTGCTAGGCCCAGTCGCTTCAGCGCCTCACGACACTTCCAGTCAATGGTCTGTGTGAGACTCGGTTTGTCTTCGCGGTGGCATTCTTCGATGCAGCGATCGGTTAGATCGTAGACTTTCTGAAAGCCTTCGCGTCGAACGATGGCCAGTTCTCCCGTTCGCCAGAGATATTCCAGCGCTGTTTTTGATGGGCCCCATCCCCACCAGGCACCCTGGCCTTTGTCCTCAAAGTCGCGAGACATGAGGGGGCCTTCTTTCTTGATGCGGGCTTTTACAGATCTCACGACTTTAGCGCCATCAGGGCCCATTCGTTTCTGCCAGTTGGGGTGTGACAGGCGCTCTTTGGCGCGGGAGAAGCGATGGCGCCAATAGGGATAAAACTCTGTTGGGATGAGGCAGGCGTCATGGGTCCAGTGTTCGAACAAGGAGCCGCGCTCTTCGTGAAGTTCCTTCAGATGTTTGTGGCGATATCCGTCTGCGCGGGAGTGCAGGATCATGTGATGGGCTCGCTCGACGGTGTTGATGCTGTCGAGCTGCACGTATCCGAGCTGATTTATAAGGTCCTGCAGCCTGTCTGCATTGAAAGGCCCGGACGGTTTTTGGCTGAGCCCTTGCTTGTCCAGAAGCAGGGATCTGGCCTGGTTGTTTGAAATCCTGAGTGTCACGTTGTTGTCAGCCGCACCTTGAATATCCGCACTCGGTGCAGTTGTCGCAGCCTTCCTGGCGGATCAGTGAGCGATCGCCACAGCGGGGGCAGCTCGCCCGCTTCGGACCGTCTGCATCGCCGGCGACTTTCTGAAGTGCTTCTGAAATCGGCCGCCCCTCATTCTTGGCGATGAACCCTGTGTCGATCATATGTTGTTCGATCACTTCGCCGATGGCGGCCAGCAGGCTGGGAACATATCGTCCGTCAACCCAGGCACCGCCGCGCGGGTCAAACACGGCTTTCAGTTCCTCAACCACAAAGGTAACGTCACCCCCGCGACGGAAGACGGCTGATATCATGCGGGTTAGGGCAACGGTCCAGGCGTAGTGCTCCATGTTTTTTGAGTTGATGAAAATCTCAAAGGGCCGTCTGCGATTGTCCTGTAAGATGTCGTTCAACGTGATGTACATGGCGTGATCGCTTTCAGGCCATTGAAGTTTGTATGTGAAGCCCGGGAGTACTGAATCACGCTCCAAAGGCGATGACATGTAGACCACACCATCGTGCTCAATCGGGTCAAGGGCTGGCTTCGGGGCTTCCAAAGGCAGGGCAGACTGGCTTTGTGTTTCTTTGTGTTCGGCTGGTGCGGTCGTTGAGAGGACTGAGCCGCGTATATTGCTTGGGCGATAGGTGGTGCAGCCTTTCAGGCCCATCCGATAGGCGTCCCGATAGACTGATTTGAAATCTTCAAAGCTCAGGTCTTCAGGGCAGTTGATGGTTTTTGAAATCGAGCTGTCGATGTATTTCTGAACGGTGGCCTGAACCCTGACATGGTCTTGCGGACTAAGACCCTCCGTTGTCACGAAGGTGTCCGGCAGTGCCGCTGTCTCGCCAAACTTCGCTCGATATTGAGTAACGGCATAGTCGACGACTTTCTCTTCTGAGCGCGACCCGTCTGGCATCAGAACCTTGCGGGTATAGTTCAGTGCAAAGATGGGCTCGATACCGCTTGAGACATTTCCAGCAAAGAGAGAAATTGTTCCTGTCGGCGCGATGGACGTGAGAAGCGCGTTTCGAATTCCCCTTTTTTCAATAGCAGCTCGGACATCCGCGTCGAGGCGCTTGACGGTTTCACTGGCGAGGAAGGCCTCTTTGTCGAAAAGAGGAAATGCCCCTTTCTCGGCGGCAAGGTCTGTTGAGGCAAGGTAGGCAGCTCGTTGGAGGGCCTGCATCCAGGTCTCAATGAGGTTGAGGCTTTCATCGCTGCCATATCGCGCGCCACACATGACCAGCGCATCTGCAAGGCCGGTGACACCGAGGCCAATGCGGCGCTTGGCTTTGGCTTCATGTTCCTGCTGAGGCAAGGGAAAGCGAGAAATGTCGATGACATTGTCCATGGCACGTACAGCAGTGCGCACCAACCTATCGAGCTCTGCTAGATCAATTTTGGCGTCAGCACCGAACGGGTTTTTGACCAATCGTGCAAGGTTGATCGACCCGAGAAGACAGGCGCCATAGGGCGGGAGAGGCTGCTCGCCGCAAGGATTGGTGGCGTGAATGGTTTCGCAATAGGCGAGATTGTTTTGTTTGTTTATGCGATCAATGAAAATGACACCCGGCTCCGCATAGGCGTAGGTGGCTTCCATAATCATGTCCCAGAGTGCCCGGGCTTTGATTGTCTTGTAGGTTTTGCCGCCAAAGATAAGCGGCCAATCACTGTCTGCTTCAACCGCCTCCATAAACGGATCCGTGACGAGTACGGACAGGTTAAACATGGTCAGTCGACCAGCTTCCTGTTTTGCTTTGATAAAGTCTTCAATGTCTGGATGGCTACACACCATGGTTGCCATCATGGCGCCGCGTCTTGACCCTGCAGACATGATGGTCTGGCACATGGCGTTCCAGACATCCATAAAGCTCAAAGGCCCGGATGCATCTGCCCCTACGCCTTTTACCTCGGCGCCTTTGGGACGCAAGGTAGAGAAGTCATATCCGATGCCACCGCCCTGCTGCATGGTGAGCGCAGCTTCTTTCAAGGCTTCGAAAATGCCGCCCATGTCATCGGGTATGTCGCCCATGACGAAACAGTTGAAGAGCGTCACCGAGCGTTTGGTGCCAGCGCCAGCCACAATGCGCCCGGCGGGCAAGAACTGAAAACCCTGCAAAGCCTGTGTGAAGTCTGTTTCCCACCGGGACCGATCATTGGGCGCTTCTGCTTCTGCTAGCGCCTTTGCAATGCGGGACCATGTTGCCTCAACCGTCTCATCGGCGGGCAGCGTGTCTGACCCGCTGAAGCGGTATTTCATTTGCCAGATTTGGTCGGCAATGGGGATCAGAGTATCGGGCTGCGTCATCTAAGGATATCCGGATGCAGGCTTGTGGATTGAGGGGCCCTGATCTTGATCCGGATCGTCCGGCCCGTCAACAAATGTTCCATTTATGTTCCTGTGACAGCTTCGAGGCCTCACAGAAACAAACGATTCTTGCCCTGAAGAATGAACGGTGAAGGTTAAGCCTTGCTGACTTCGTCAGTCGTTGCTGCCCGAGCGGCTTCTGGGTCAAAACCAACTTCCAAAAGCAGCTTGTCGGTTGCGGTCTCAATCCGTGTTTCGAGTTCTTTCATGAAGTCAGGACGTTTTAGGCCTGGCTCGATGGGGGGCAAAAATTCGATCACGATGGTGCCGGGCTTGCGCTCAAGCTTCCGCCTTGGCCAAAACAGACCAGAATTGAGTGCGACCGGCACGCAGGGAACATCAAGGTGGCTGTAGAGGCCGGCAACGCCTGGCATGTAAGGGTTGCTGGCACCGGGGGCTGCTCTGGTGCCTTCTGGAAAGATGATCAGATGTCTGTCTTCTTCCGCCGCGTCTGCTGCCTGGCGGAGCATCTTGCGTAGTGCCTTTGGGCCATCGGAGCGGCGGATGGCAATCATGCGGGCTTTCTGCACGTACCAGCCATAGAGGGGGATGTAGAGAAGCTCTTGCTTTAGGACGAGGGCGGGGTGATCAACAATGGCGATCAGGCTGACCGTTTCCCACATGGATTGATGCTTTGAGGCCACCACGCAGGCGGTGTCTGGAATATTTTCCAGGCCCCGCACCTCATAAGTTGTGCCTGCAATGACCTTCAAGAGCCAAAGGTTCCAGTGGCCAACAGCCTGCATCAACCAAACAGCGTATTTTGATGGGCCCAAGAGGAGCGGCAGGCCGACCAGTCCAGCAATGACAGAGGTGCTGTAAAACAGGACGTTGAACAGAATGGATCGAAATAAGAGCAAGTGACGGTCCCCTAGCGGTCAGAACGGCTGGTATCAGGCGCCCTTCCCGTGATCACACTTCCTCCAGGCCACCCAATCGCACCAGCGTTAGCAGAAATTTGGAGTATTCCGCAATGAGCAGGCGGCTTGTGCCTGAATATCGCCACCATTTGTCGAGGTGCACCTCGTCATGGAAAACTGGATGTCCGCGCAGTTCAACGGTGGGCATCGTATGGCTGAGCTCTCGCAGTGCGCGCGGCAGATGATAGGCGCTGGTGACCACCAGCAGGCTTTGGAACCCGTTGGCCTCCACCCAGGAGGCGGTTTCTGCCGCATTGCCAATTGTGTCTTCGGCTCTCCAATCCATGTCTACACAGCAGTCAAACAGGGCTTTATCGGGGCTCAGAAGGTCGCTGAGCTCCTCTTTCGTCACCTCTGGGTGAACACCTGAAACGAGAAGACGGGCGCCTCTGCCGCTTGTCAGAAGGTCCATGGCGGCGTCAATGCGCTCAGGACCACCGGTCAGGACCACAATGGCGTCTGCGGTGGGCTGTGGGCCTGCTAGGTTGGACTTTGGGATTTCGCTTAGGAACCAAAGAAAACCGAACATGTAGCCAAGCGCCAGGACAGTCAGACCGGTCAGGGCCAACCTTAGTCGTCGGGGCAGATTTCCCCAGATGGACTTGAGTGTCGCGTACATCACCGCCGGTCGCTCATGTTCCCAGGAAAGGACAGTTTAGCATGAGGATTTGGGCAGTACTGCCAATTTGGGGCAAATTTTAGCCTATGAGGATTTTTCAGCTGGTCGCGCTTTCGAACCAGAAAAGTCTGCAACTTTTGTTGAAACCGCGCTAGATCATTCGACCTAGAACGCGCAGGACCGTCATCCGGGCGGCAAGGGTGGTCGTCAGCGCCACGATCGCTGGGACGAGCAGCAGCCAGGGATAATCGCTGAGCATCAGACCCGGCACGGGCAGCAGGAAAGCGCCGCCTTCCGACCCCAGCCAGGTGATTGCGAGGAAGGTCACGATGGCCGCGGCAAGGCCGCTTCCTCCGCCTCGCAGGCCCAGTTGCAAAAAATGCCGTTGCACTTCGTTTGCAACAAATTCATCGGGTGCGCCGACAAGATGCAAGACTTCGACACTTTCATGATTGGCGGCAAGGCTCGCTCGCGTGGCAAAGACGACGATGGCCACCGTGGTGAAAGTGATCAGAGCGAGAATTCCGATTGAGAGCCAGACGGCAGAGCGCGCTGCGCCCAAAAGTTCGCCCAGCCATTGTCTGTGGGTGTCGAGTTCAATGCCGGGGGCGGCTGCCGCGAGACGTTCGGCGAGGCCGCTCATATCAACATTTGCGTCTGGGCTGAGTTCCACGTCGATGAGAGAGGGGAGAGGCAGGTCTTCGCTCTCTGTTGTTTCGCCCAACCAGGGATCAAGAAGGGCTCGAATGTCCTCTTGCGAAAGCGCGCTTGCCCGCTCAATGCCGTCGACATCATCCAGCACCGCGAGCGCAGCGCTGATCTGGTCCTCTGTCGCGATCTCTGCGTGTGGCTTTACCTGAATGGTGAGTGCGCCTTCCAGCTGTGCGGTCCAGTCATTGGCGGACCGCGTGACCGTTACCATGGCGCCAAATGCGAGGCAGGCGAGGTAGCACATGGCGGCAACGACAAGCACCAGGGTTGCGCCCGTCACATCCGCGGGCGGCATGATACCGCTGCGCGGCGTCCGCCCAACAATGAGCGCGATCCAGTTCGACGTGGGCCCTGTTGACGTGGGGCTGGTTGATCTGGGACTTGAGGGTTTCTTGTCGCTCATGTCTGCATCAGCCACGATAGGTGAGCTCCCCATTTTGAATGATGAGCTCCGGCGCACCGCTCGCGTCTACAAGGGCGCGGTCGTGGGTCGCAATGAGAACGGACGTGCCCAGACGGTTCAGCTCTATAAAGAGGCGCAACAAGCGCTGACCCATTTCTGGATCAACATTGCCTGTAGGTTCATCGGCAAGCAGCAAAGCTGGCCGTCCCACTACTGCACGCGCGATGGCAGCGCGCTGTTGTTCACCCCCTGACAGGGTGGAGGGGCGCGCTTGCATACGGTCGCCGAGCCCAACCCAGGTGAGCAGCTCCTCGACATCATCGCGGTATTCCGCTTCGTTGCGTCCCGTGACCTTTAGCGGCAGGGCGACATTCTCATAGGTTGTCAGATGCTCTAAGAGGCGGAACTCCTGAAAGACAACGCCGATGCGCCGACGAAGACCGGGCAGTTCCGCACGCGAGGTGGTTGCCACATCGTGTCCGAACATAGAGATCAGACCGCGCGATGGCTTGTGGGCAAGAAACATGAGTTTCAGCAGAGAGGTTTTTCCCGCGCCTGATGGGCCCGTGAGAAAATGGAGAGATCCCGGCTCCAAATGGAAGGAGACATCCCGCAAGATCTCTGGGCCCATTCCGTAGCGCATCCCGACATTTTCAAACCGCACCATCTACGCTGCTCTTCTTCGCTTCGCTGTTACACTCAATGCTACAAAATGTGGTCTTTCGCTGTGTGATTAACTCAGCCTTAACCACGTTTACGCGTTTAATAGTCGGCGCAAGCCACCCTTGCACGGAAAATCTCAGGACGCTGCCTGCTTGACGGTTTCTTCAGCTGATTTCGGGGGTGTTTCCCAATGCTCGCTTGAGTTGCCGGGATGGCCTGTGCAAAGTGATGTCGATCAAAATTGATTCAGAAAAGACCTGATTCGTATGATTATTTCCTGCCCATCGTGCACAACCAAGTACCAAGTTGAGGCGGCTGGCTTCATGCCAAAGGGCCGTAAAGTCCGTTGTGCAAAATGCGGGGAAACCTGGCATCAGGATCCGCCCAAAGATGTTCCGAAAACGCTGGATGAAACCGACGAAGTGCCGGTTGAGGCGAAAGAAACCGCGCCTCCTCCTCCGGCAAATGACGGTGATGCACCTGCGCAGAAGGCCGCTCCAGCAAGCGCTGGGTCAGAGGCTGTTGCGGCACGGCGAATGGCATCCTTTCGCAAGACATTAACTCGGTGGCGCATGGGGCAGGTTGCCGGTTTCGCTGGGCTTGGTCTGTTTGTTGGGCTTACGCTTCTTGCGCTCTATAGCTTTAAGGATGAGCTTGTCGCCGCATGGCCTGCGACCGCTTCTCTCTATGCGGTTCTCAACGAGCCTGTAAACCCGCAGCGCATGGAATTTCAAAACGTCGCGTATGAGCATCAATATGAGAACGGTCTGCCTGTTCTCTCGATCACTGGCGAAGTGGTCAATGTGGGTGATGCACGGCTTTCAGTTCCGCGCGTTCGTGTGGGCTTGCGGGATGAAGGACAGAATGAACTCTATGCTTGGACCTTTGCATTGCCGGAGCCCGCGCTTGAGCCAAGTGAGACAGCAGAGTTCGTGACACGCTTGTCGAGCCCTCCCATAGATGCACGGGATCTCGAAATTCGGTTTCTTGAGCAGACCGAAGAAATGAACCCCTGATCAAGCCCAAAAGCCCTTGATGGTCTGCGCCTTAGAATCGGCGCAGCAGACGTTCCAGATATTCTAATTCCTGTTCAGGGCGCCCGAGTTCCGCAGCGCGTTTGCGCAACTCTTCCAGAATTTGGCGGGCGCGTTGGAGATCAAGCTCGTCTGGTAGTTTGACCGAATCAGAGTTGCTGGTCCCATTCGATGTCAAAGGTCGTCCTAGGGGGTCGGTCTGATCTCCTCCGGCGTTCACGCCGGTCTGTTCTCCACCTGATCCCATTGAATCAAACATGGCGTCGGCGAGTGCTTGGGCGCTTGAGCGCAGCTGATCAATGGCTTGTCCTTGGGCCCCAGCGGCTGAGTCTGGTCTTCCTTGCGAAAGCCGATCTTCAGCGCGTTGCATGGAGCGGGCTGCTTGTTCCAGCTCACCTGGTACGGGCTGGCCATTCTCGCCGAGCTGCCCCATGAGTTCTTCGAGGCGTTGTCTGAGACCATCCTGTTGGCCTTGTAAGCCTTCAAGCAGTGGTCCGCCGTCTTGTCCCTGATTGCCGCTTTCGGTGCCGTCCGACCCCGCCGCTGCGCCTTGTCCGTGCTGGAATGTCTCATCCATGAGACTGCGTTGCTCGGAGATGATGTCACCCATTTCCCCAATGGCGTCAGCAAGTTCAGATTCCCCTGGTGTTGGCTGTTGCTGCTCGTCTGTGTTGAGGTTTTCCAAAATCTCATCGAGCTTTGATAGGAGGTCCTGGGCCTGATCGCGGGCGCCGGTCTTCGCGAGATCACCAATTGCGTCCAGCATCTCTTCGAGATCAGAGCGCTCCATCATCTGGCCATCGCCGGGAGGTTGTAGTTGAGGATCGATTTCTGCCGTGGCCTTGCCAGCAAGTTCGTCCAAATATCGAGAAAGTGCTGATTTCAGCTCCTGCATCAGCTCTTCGATCTCATTGGATGAGGCGCCCTCAGCCAGTGCTTGGGCCAGGGCTTCGCGGGCAGCCCGCAGGTCGCGCTCTGCCATGGATAGGTCGCCGTCTTCAATATGGAGGGCGAGGTCCCATAGAAGTTTGGATACGCCTGCGAGATCTCCCGGGCGCCTTGCTTTTACCAAACGCCAATAGGCTGCGCGCAGACCCAGATAAACGGAGCTGTCGTCGATATATGTTTCGCCCTCAATTGCAAAGGCGTTGAGGAAGCCTGCGACGCTTCCTCGGTTTCGGGGGGACATGGCCAATCGTTGGCGTTGCTCGACCAGGGCAGCGGCGAGGGGTTTTGTGAACTGCCTGGCAGGCAATGCCATACTGATGGTGCGGCTTGCGGTCGTTTGTTCCGCATCATCGCGCACCTGTAGTGTGAGCAGCACGGGCAGGCCTGCCCATGGATGCGATTGCAGATCCTTATAAGCTGTGTTGGTTGCGTCCTTCGGGCGAATGCCCGGGAGGGGCAGATCGATCTGGGTGGCGACTTTTTCCGCGACAAATCCATCAATCAGCGGACTGAATCCGTCCCGTGTTACCTGTTCGTCGCCGAGCTGAAAGACTCTCTTGTCTTCCAGAACGAAAATAGGATCGAGGCTCAAGTCCATTTTCAGATCAATGACGCCGTAATCGTCGATCACTTCGTAAATCAGCTTTAGTGTGCGTCTCGTGGTTGCGCTGGCTTCTACCAACCGCACGAAGGGCGCCTCGTCGAGTGTGACTGTGATTGGCCAGGTTCCCTGGTCACGCCCGCCCTGGGTTATGGCGAAGGTGGTGTTTGCTTCAACGGTTGCACTGGTTTCGTAGGCCTGCTCGCCGCGTTGATCGGATTCTGAGAGGGCAAGCGTCTGTGCTCCCAGCATGACCTGAGGTCGACTTCCTCCGAAGATGTTGGCCGTAATTTCACTGCCCTCAGGAACCTCTAACGAGGCGGATGACGTCTGGCTGAGAAAGATGGGTGCCCGGCCTGTATAGTCTGGCGGGGTGATCCAGGCATCGACCTGGCCTATTGAGCCTGTCCCGGTAAATCCTGGGAAAAAGCCTTGAGCCAGCCTGGGGCCTGCCAGAGGACCCGCGATTGCGAAAGCTGCCACCAGGCAGACAACCAATGCGCCACGAAGGGCAAACGGATCGTGTTTGGCCAGTCCGGGAGAGGGCCATCTTGAGCGCAAGGCCGCAAGGCGCGCCTTCAACCACTGCCTGTGCGCGGCCCACAGCTGATCGCTGCCAGAACCCGGCGCTGCCTCATCCTCATAGGTAGACAGCGGCCTGTGTGGCAGGTCGTTTGTTTCTTCAAGGCGGCGAAGGCCTTCAGCCCGTGTTGGAAATGCGGCCCAGACAAGGTTCCGGGAAAGCGGGTATCCGGCGGTGCCAAGGGTTGAAAGCAGAGCGGCCCAGGCTGGGAGCAGCGACCAGGATTCGAAAGTTCCGACAAGTGCGAGCGTTGTATAGGCGCCTAACACACCAACCGCTGGCCAGAGTGCCGGCCACGCTCGCTCCCACCAAAGCGAGGTGCGCGCGATCTCTACGCGTGTCGCTACCGCAGACGGCAGCGTCGACGTCGCTGGTGTTCCATCGGGCGTATCGTTTGATGTATCCGTCTGCGCCAAGCGGTTCCCGTCTTCCTCTTAGGTGCGGGAGTTGTCCCTGCTACCTCGTGAGCCAGTCAGGTAGTCTATCCTGTTCCAGCATTGCGTCATAACTTGGACGCGGCCGGATCACAGTGAATTGTGATCCATTCACCATTACTTCCGGCACTAAAGGCCTTGTATTGTAAGTGGAGGCCTGAACGGCGCCATAGGCACCAGCAGACAGGACCGCTAGCAGATCGCCGGGTTTTTGAGCGCTTAGCGGGCGTCCCTTGGCGAAAAAGTCTCCGGTTTCGCAGATTGGTCCCACAATATCGTAGGTGATCCGCGCCTCACCTGGGTCCGTTTCTTTGACAGGCTGGATGTCATGATAGGCGTCATAGAGGGTCGGGCGGATGAGATCGTTCATGGCGCCATCAATGATGAGGAATGACCGGTCTTCGCCGTGCTTTTCAAAGATCACGTTCACGACAAGAATGCCGGCATTGCCAGCGATCATGCGCCCAGGCTCAAACATTAGCTGGCAGTCGAGATGTCCAACGGTTCGCTTCACCATTGCCGCATAGTCAGCCGGTGGAGGGGGCACATCATTGGTACCGCGATAGGGAATGCCAAGACCGCCGCCAAGGTCGAGCCTTGTGATGTCGTGGCCCGCGGCCCGCAACTCTTCGACCATGGAGGCGACGCGGGTGAAGGCTTCCTCAAATGGGGCAAGGTCAGTCAGTTGGCTGCCGATATGCACATCGACGCCTGCGACTTTGATGCCCGGCAATTCCGCCGCGCGGGCATAGACGCGCGGTGCTTGAAGCCAGGAAATGCCAAACTTGTTTTCTGCCTTGCCCGTCGTGATCTTTTCATGGGTTTTGGCATCCACATCGGGATTGACGCGGAGTGCAATTGCAGCCTCTTTTCCCATGCTGGTGGCGATTTGGGACAGGAGCTCCAGCTCCGGCTCTGATTCTACATTGAACTGATGGATGCCGGTTTCGAGCGCAAAGGCGAGCTCTTGGGCTTGCTTTCCAACGCCTGAGAAGACGATCCGCTCTGGCGGAATGCCAGCAGCCAATGCCCGACGCAGTTCGCCTTCTGAGACGATGTCCGCGCCAGAGCCCAGATCGCCCAGTGTTTTGATGACGGCGAGGTTTGAATTTGCTTTCACTGAGTAACAGACGAGCGTGTCCGTGCCTTCAAAGGCTTCTGCAAAGACACGATAGTGCCGTTCGAGCGTTGCCGTTGAATAGCAGTAAAAAGGCGTGCCTACTTCGGCCGCAATGTCTGTCAGGGAAACATCCTCGGCGTGGAGGGTCCCGTCTTTGTATTGAAAATGGTGCAAAGACTTACTCGCTTGGATGCGGTGACCTAGTTGGTCTGTTCCTGTTCGGTTGGCTGAGGTTTTACCGGTGGGGCTTTAACCCCACAGGCCGCCAAACCAAAGCTCGCGACCAGCGTTAGTGTCAGGATGGATCGGATCATTTTCTCTCTCCTTCTGTTGCCGGTTTGGGCGCCAGGATTTTCCGCCAGCGGTCTGCCTCGGCTCTCACGTTTGAGGGGGCTGTTCCGCCAAGGCTTGTGCGGCTTGCGACAGAACTCTCAACACTTAAGACAGAGTATATGTCATTTGTGATTGCCGGATCGACTGTCTGCATTTCTTCCAGGGTCAATTCGTGCAGGTCGATGCCCTTGTCTTCCGCCTTTGACACGAGCGTGCCCGTGACATGATGGGCTTGCCGGAAGGGAAGGTCGGCGACCCGCACCAGCCAATCGGCGAGATCTGTCGCGGTGGAGAAGCCACCACCTGCGGCTTTTGCCATCGCCTCTTTGTTGGCGGTAAGTGAGCCCGCCATGGCCGTCATTGCTGCAAGACACAGTGAGAGTGCATCAAGGGCATCAAAGAGCGCCTCTTTGTCCTCCTGCATGTCCTTTGAGTAGGCCAGCGGCAAGCCCTTCATGACAATGCTGAGCGATGTGAAGGCGGCGATCACGCGCCCTGATTTTGCCCGCACGAGTTCGGCAGCGTCCGGGTTCCGCTTTTGCGGCATGATGGAGGAGCCGGTGGTGAGACTGTCGGGCAGATCAACGAACTTAAAGCCCGCGGACATCCAGACAACGATCTCTTCGGCGAAGCGCGAGAGGTGTGTCGCGGTAATTGCGGCTGCTGC
The DNA here is from genome assembly GCA_032881465.1 of Parvibaculaceae bacterium PLY_AMNH_Bact1. Classification (NCBI taxonomy): domain Bacteria; kingdom Pseudomonadati; phylum Pseudomonadota; class Alphaproteobacteria; order Hyphomicrobiales; family Parvibaculaceae; species Parvibaculaceae bacterium PLY_AMNH_Bact1. The sequence goes on along the minus strand of CP126168.1, from coordinate 3,172,736 downwards.
CAATGTTTCGAGCGCAAAATCCCGATCTGAGACGCTGTCCAGAGAATTTCGGGTGGCACCGTCAAAGCCCAAAGCCGTTGCTGTCTGTTCCCGGTCGATGGGGAAAGAGGTGCCTGCCAGGGCAGCCGCGCCGAGGGGGCTTTGGTTCAGCCGCTTCCGGGCGTCAGCGAACCGGCCCCGGTCACGCGCCAGCATTTCCACATAAGCCAAGCAATGGTGACCAAAGGTCACTGGCTGGGCGGTCTGCAGGTGGGTGAAACCGGGCATAACGGTGTCAGCATGGACTTCTGCCTGGGTCACGAAAGCGTCCTGAAGGGCCGCCAGCTGGGTGTCCAGATGGTCGATGGTGTCGCGCACATAGAGTTTGAAGTCTGTTGCGACCTGGTCGTTCCGCGAACGTGCGGTATGGAGTCGTCCTGCGGCGGGCCCGACGATCTCTGACAGACGATTCTCCACATTCATATGAATGTCTTCTAGAGACCGGGAGAAGGTGAACTGACCGGCGTCTATGTCTCGCGCGATTGTGTCCAGACCCGCGATGATTTGATCTGCGTCGCCCTTTGAAATAATACCCTTGTCGGCCAACATGGCACAGTGAGCCTTCGAGCCCCGGATGTCCTGGGCCGCGAAGCGCTGGTCGAACCCGATGGAGGCATTGATTTCCTCCATAATTTCATCTGGGCCATCGCCGAACCGGCCGCCCCACATTTTATTGCTCATCGTTCTCGCTCCGGCGCTTGGTCCGGGGTGGTGGTGGGCAAGGAGAAAAGTTCCATGCGTCACCAAAGTCCGGTTTTTTTAGCTGTCGCCGCCCTGGCGACTGCGCTTGTCATTGCGGGCATATACGTGACTTTTCGGGGTGAAAGCAATGTCCGGCAGGCAAATTCGACTGAAAGCCTAAATAGTGACCTTCAAGCCTTTACCATAGGGGAGATGGCGAATTTCGCTGTTTTTGACGTCCCAGAGCGCCCCGACCCGGTTCAGTTCATGGATGGCGAGGGACAGAGCCGGTCTTTTGACGATTGGAAAGGCAAGGTTGTCTTGGTCAATTTGTGGGCGACCTGGTGCGGGCCTTGCCGCCATGAGATGCCGGCTTTGGACCGTTTGCAGGCAGAGCTTGGGGGCGATGAATTTGAGGTGCTGGCCGTCAGCCTCGACAGGTCAGGCCTAGACCTTCCCCGTGCGTTTTACGCGGAAAACAGTATTGAGCATCTGGGGCTCTATAATGACGCCAGTGCACGCACCGGCGTCGCGCTTGGGGTCTTCGGCATGCCGACGACGGTCCTGTTGGATCGGGAAGGCCGGTTGCTCGGGCGTCTTGTCGGCCCTGCGGAATGGGATGCGCCAGATGCGGTGGCGCTTATGAAGGCGGCGATTGGTGCAGACGGCTAGGCGATGAGGACGCGTCTCGACATTTCAAGCTGATGCGGCTGCCTCTGTGACCATGGCGCCAAGGAGATGAGAGACAGTCATCCCATCCGTTGTCAGCGGCAGTGCGGCTACGTGGACGGTCTGATGAGTCCTTTCGGGATTTCGCCGCATGCCTTGGACGAATACGGGACGTTTCTCCCGGACAACCGTAAGGCATACGCTTTGCCACCGGTCGATGATGACATTGCGTACGGAGGGGGTTAAGTCGTCGCCGAAGTCATCCAGGTAGCGCCCGGTTCTTTCTTCGCCAGTCATTGTGACGATGGCTGTTCCATAAACGCGGACTTTGAAGCGCAACGGATCAGGGCCCTCTACCTCCAGAAGAAGGATTGTTGGGAGAAGTGAGGGTACATCGATTGGGTCAATCGAGGAACGCAATGGGGCCAGATGGTCACCACGTTTCGAGTTCCAATAGTCGAAAAGAGCTTTTGTTTTGTCATGAGTTGGGTAGTCAAGAACCTGCCATTCGTTGGCGGTCTGACGTCGCATTCCTATATGTGGATCTTTCGCAGACATGTACGTTTTGCCACAATGGTTGCGCCCACCGCTTAGTATCAAAGGGCTCGGGCTTCATCCAGTAGGCTGACAGGCCTTCCTTAAGGAACGGTGAGGCGGAGGTTGGATGCACTCAGCGCTGTAGCTTTGGGAAAGCAGATGGTGCCGGAACGGTGATGGTTTTCTCTCTTCGCCACCTTTTTTCTGCCTCTGGTCGTCAATTGCCAGTACCTGAAAAGCGACAACGCCGTTGGGTGTTTCCGATTTTGTCAGGCGGCAGGGGGTGGTTGTCCGTCGAACTGGCAGATGTCTGGGTCGAGATGGGCCCAGGTAGGTGCTTCTTTCGTCCAGATGTGGGCATCCAGCTCTACAATCTCAGGCTTGTCCAGTGTGCCCGCTCTGACAATGATCAGATGCGGGCGCTCCTCGGCTTCTGAGAACAAGTGCACTCCGCATGTTGGACAAAACCGCCTGTGCATTTTGTGGCTGCTGTCGGCAGTGCTCGGATAGTCACGCAGTTTACCGCTGATGGTGAGGGAGTCACTGGGGAATGCCAGATTGATCGTCGCGTTGCCTGCTGCAATGTACCGGCATAGTCGACACCAGCAGGCCCGCATGACAATCGGCTTGGCGTCTGATTTGTAACGAACCGAGCCGCAAAGACAGCCACCTTCAATCATTGGAACTGTCCTTTGAACCTAGCGGGTTGGAACCGGAGCATCGCCTGTATAATCGTAAAACCCGCGCTTGGTTTTACGGCCGAGCCACCCTGCTTCCACGTATTTCACCAGGAGCGGGCAGGGGCGGTACTTTGTGTCTGAGAGGCCTTCATAAAGGACCTGCATAATCGAGAGGCACGTATCCAGGCCGATAAAATCAGCAAGCTGGAGCGGCCCCATACGATGGTTGGCGCCCAGATGCATGGCTTTGTCGATGCCTTCAACAGTGCCGACGCCCTCATAGAGGGTATAGACCGCCTCATTGATCATTGGCACCAAGATGCGGTTCACGATGAAAGCGGGAAAGTCTTCGGCTGTGGAAGATTGTTTGCCCAAGCGGTCAACCAGGCCGTGCATTGCTTCAAAGGTTTCGTCATCGGTTGCGATGCCACGCACAAGTTCCACCAGTTCCATGACGGGCACGGGGTTCATGAAGTGAACCCCCATGAAACGTTCAGGGCGGTCCGTTGCCGCTGCAAGGCGCGTAATGGAGATAGAAGAAGTGTTGGTCGCAAGAAAAGTGTGATCGGCCAGGTGAGGCGTTACGCTTTCAAAAATCTTGCTCTTGATCTCTTCCTTTTCTGTCGCGGATTCAATCACCAGATCAGCGGTGCCGACTTCTTCAAGCGTGACCGCCGGGCTGATGCGATCAAGGGCTGTTTCGCGTTCTTCTTCGCTGATGCGGCCACTTGAAATCTGGCGGGTCATGTTGCCGGTGATGGTTGCGATACCGGAATTGATCCGATCAGAGGACACATCGTGCAGAAGGATGTCGTGGCCAGCGAGTGCGCAGACATGGGCAATTCCGTTGCCCATCTGGCCCGCACCGATAACAGCGATTTTTTGAATGCTCATGATGCCCTTACTCTCAAGCCTGGTATTTCCTTTGGCATTTAGCCTAGTGGCTTTTCGAGGTGTACGGAATTAAAACCGAACGCGCTTCTTACAAGTTGAAACAAAAACGGCGCCGCTGGTCTCCCAGGGCGCCGTCTTTAAGCAGATTGTGACCTGGGTTAGAGGCCGGCTTTTCCCAGCTCTTCTTCAAGCTCAGGAACAGCAGTGAATAGGTCAGCAACCAGGCCATAATCGGCGACCTGGAAGATTGGGGCTTCTTCATCTTTGTTGATGGCCACAATCACCTTGCTGTCTTTCATGCCTGCCAGATGCTGGATCGCGCCGGAGATGCCTACGGCGATGTAGAGCTCAGGGGCCACAACCTTGCCGGTCTGACCAACCTGATAGTCGTTTGGCACAAAGCCCGCATCCACAGCTGCGCGTGATGCGCCAACGCCTGCGCCCAGCTTGTCAGCGATCTTCTCCAGCATTGGGAAGTTATCGCCGGACTGCATCCCGCGACCACCGGAGATGATGATCTTGGCAGCGGTCAGCTCTGGGCGATCCGACACTGTGAGCTCTTCGCTCACATATTCAGACAGACCAGGATTTTCGGAGGAGGCGTCTTCAATAGACGCTGATCCGCCATCACCTGCCGCCGCGAACGCTGTTGTCCGGACTGTGAAGACCTTCTTCGCATCAGAAGATTTTACGGTCTGGATTGCGTTGCCTGCATAGATCGGGCGCTCAAATGTGTTTGCATCAATCACCGCGGTGATTTCGGAAATCTGCATCACGTCCAGAAGAGCTGCGATACGCGGTGCCACGTTTTTGCCGCGGGTCGTGGCGGGCGCCAGGATCGCGTCATAGCCGCCTGCAAGGCTGACCACGAGGGCTGCGATTGGCTCTGCAAGGCCATGATCATACTGAGCATCGTCAGCTTTGATGACCTTGGCAACGCCGTCAATTTTTGCGGCAGCATCTGCAGCAGCGCCACAACCGGCGCCTGCAACCAGCACATGCACGTCGCCACCTAGGGCGACAGCTGCCGTTACAGTCTTTGCTGTTGCATCTGACAGAGCGTCATTTGTGTGTTCTGCGATTACAAGATTGGTCATCCGATCACTCCTGCTTCTTTGAGCTTGGCAACCAGTTCAGCGGCCGATTCCACTTTGATGCCAGCCTGGCGCTCTGAAGGTTCTGTTACTTTCACAACCTCAAGGCGTGGGCTCACATCAACACCGATGTCTGCGATGGCTTTCTCATCAATCGGCTTTTTCTTTGCTTTCATGATGTTTGGCAGCGATGCGTAGCGCGGCTCGTTGAGACGGAGGTCGCATGTCACAATCGCTGGTGCATTCAGGCGAACTGTTTGCAGGCCGCCATCGATTTCGCGGGTGACATTGATTTTGTCCCCATCGAGTTCGATTTTGGAAGCGAATGTGCCCTGTGGCCAACCCAAAAGGGCGGCGAGCATCTGACCCGTCTGGTTGCTGTCGTCGTCGATGGCCTGTTTGCCAACGATAACGAGACCAGGTTGTTCTTCGTCCACGATGGACTTGAGAACTTTGGCAACGCCAAGAGGCTCAACTTCATCATCTGTTTTGACGAGAATTCCGCGGTCCGCGCCCATAGCGAGCGCTGTGCGGATGGTTTCCTGTGCCTGCTGTGGGCCGATGGAGACAACGACGACTTCGGTCGCTGTGCCGGCTTCTTTGAGGCGAACCGCTTCTTCGATGGAAATTTCATCGAATGGGTTCATGGACATTTTCACGTTAGCGAGCTCGACACCCGTCTGATCCGATTTGACCCGGACTTTGACGTTGTAGTCGACCACTCGCTTGACGGGAACGAGCACTTTCATTGAGGTGAACTCCTGCGCGTTGCCTGGCGTTTGCCTCAAGACTTACCGTTGGTCCTAAGGTTTGGCGTTGGCCTAAAAAATTGATGGCCTCACTCAACCGGCGAAAGCTCAGTGCGATACACTGCTTATCTTGTCTCTCCGGCGAAGGAAACCTGCTGTTTCTGGCGATTTTTAAGGTCGCCATCTTTGCGGTGCGGCAAACTAATCCGAGGTCTGGGGACTGTCAATTGGGGGAGGTTGAGCCAAACGCCGCATCAGGCAATTACATGAAACTGTTACTACTTTTTACTTTGCAAGACTGGTGATTTCAGAAAAACACAAAGAACTTCTTATTATTACTTGGCAGTGGTAGGTTTATGCACCTTTTGGCGCGACTCAGACATGGACACATGCTGTCGTCATGCCAGCTTCTGGGAGGATGCTATGGGTGCTCTAGCGCATAATTTGGAGGGGGGCTTGTCGCCTCGCCTTGAGGAAGAGCTTCAGCGATTGCAGCCAGTTGATTTTCGGCTTGCTGCTCTATTGATCGTCGGTGGCGGTGGCGAACCTCATCAGATTGCCTATGCCACCAAACAGTTTTGCGAAATGACAGGCTATGAGGGGCCGGACCTTGTGGGCCATCCGGTTGGGTGGCTTTCTGGTCCAGACACGGACCCGATTGCGTTGTCGGATTTCCAGGCAGCTCTCAATAGTGAAGAAGCGATAGAGCTCGATATGCTCGCCTATACGAAGGCGGGCGTCTCTTTTTGGGGACATTTGCAGGTCCAGCCGGTCCAGCGGTCAGATCGTGTGACGGAAGGATTTGCGATCTATCTCTCCCATGCAGAGAAATCGCGGGCGAGCTATCTCAGTGAAGTTTGGCAGAAGATTGAAGACGCCTGGGCACATGACCGCCGGGATGCAGAGTAACCACCAACCTGGCTGAAAAGCGGTTTGCACTTCCTATCGGTTTGCGCCGGGGGTCCAAAGTACATCTGCCCGCCCTTTGTCGTTGCACCAGCGTGCTGCAACAAAGAGGTAATCTGACAGTCGATTGAGATATTTCAGAACAGCATCGCTTACTTTGCCTGGCTCCGCCTCGCCAAGCGCAACGCACAGCCGCTCTGCCCGCCGCGACACTGTTCTTGCGTGATGCAGGTGGGCGGCAAGGGATGTGCCCCCTGGCAGAATAAAAGAACTCAGAGGCTTGAGGTCACCGTTCAGGTGATCAATCTCAGCTTCAAGCCATTCGACCTGTGCGTCGGTTACACGCAGCGGCTCATAATTGAGGGGCTCGTCGCTCTCTGGAAAGCAAAGGTCTGCACCAAGGTCGAAGAGATCGTTTTGAATGCGGCTAAGCGCAGTATCGATCGCGGGTAGGTCACCAGTGTGCAGGCGTGCCAATCCCAAGACAGAGTTCACCTCATCCGTGGTGCCATAGGTTTCGACGCGGACATCATGCTTTGCCACGCGGTCACCGGTACCAAGGGCTGTCGTGCCCTTGTCGCCAGTGCGGGTATAGATTTTGTTCAGAACAACCATGGGGTTGTTTTAGCCTATCTGGTCAGACGCGACCATAGGGCAGCATGCGTTTCAGGACTGTGTCCTTTTGCACGAAGTGGTGATAAAGCGCGGCGCCCAAGTGAAGCAGAACCAGCGCGATGAGGATCATGGCATTGATCTCATGTAACTCATGGAAGATGCCATAGAGGCTTTCATTTGCGCCCATGTTGACGCTGAAGGCGCCGTAGGGGCGCACGTCGAAATCGGCGTACATGGACTGGCCAAGCCCAAGCAATGGTTGCAGGATCACGAAGAAATAGAGGCCATGATGACTGAACTTCGAGGCGGTCACCTGCCATGCGGGCATGTGGCCGGGCAGTGCAGGGGGAGGATTCTTACGGCGCCAGTAGAGCCGAATGAACATCAGGATAAAGACTGAGAGGCCTAAGCTTGAATGAATGACAAGAGTTTGCACTTTTTCATCAAGGGGCAGATCGCCCAAAGTCCAACCGGCTGTCAGCATGACGATCATCAGTAGGGCGACGATCCAATGAAGTGTTTTGGCAACACCGTCATATTTGGCCTTTGCGTTCGTGGTTTCTTCTGACATCTGATCCTCCCGTTTCCGATGTAGAGAACAGGATGATCGTATACTTTTTGTCAATCAAGGGATTGTTGGGGTGTTTTCTGCCTTTGATCAGCAATTGGGATTGCCACGACAGAGGTCGCGGTTGCTCGTTTCCCGACCGTTTTCATCATAGACGGTGCAGTTGGATGTCGAGCTACACCAGCCCTTAACAGCGTTTTCTCTGGCAGCTTGCGTGCACCCCATCAGGAGGCTGAATAGGAGGCAGGTCAGGTAGAGGGAGCGCATTATTTGTCCTTCTCTTCGGGCTCGGTGTGAAAGGTAAGCAGGTCTGCGGGTTGGCATTCGAGCGCGTCGCAAAGCGCGGCGAGAGTTTCGAAGCGCACGCCTTTTACCTTTCCTGATTTTAACAGTGAGAGATTTGCTTCCGTAATGCCAATGCGGGCAGCGAGGTCTTTCGAGCGCATCTTGCGCTTTGCGAGCATGACATCAAGAGTTACCACTATCGGCATGAGTGCTGGCCTAAATTATCTGAGCGTTTTCTTGTGATAGATCAGCAGCTTCAGCCATGACCCACGAAACAATGATAATGACGGCACCGACGATGGCGATCCCGAGATCATCGCTGGATAGGCTGACAGCAAGCATTCGCTCTCCGGCGGGTTGATCCAGGGATAAGAGGACGGAAAGCGCAGAGTTGAACAAGATGTCGAGAGGCACAACTGCAACAAGTGCCCAGCCCATGTTGCGAAAGCAACGGACATTTTCTGAATCGAAGAACTTGCCTTTAGCGTAAAGCGCGAAAAGTTTCTGCAGATTGTAGAGAGCAAAAAGGCTGACTGAGAGTGGGACAATACTCAGCGCTGCGGCAGACCATCGCTCGAAAGAAGTCAGCGGCCCGACTTCCTCAGCGGTGTATCCAAAATCCAGTTCGTTCAGATCTATGAAAGCCCATGCCAGCCCCGCTGTAAGAGGCAATAGGCCCATGAGTGCGATTGTGAGTCTTTGAAACCGGCGGCTTGTGCGTTTGATCCGTTCTGTTCGTTCCGAGGCGTGCATGGTTCCGGCCCTTTCTGTTGCGCGAGCCGGAACCATGCCTCAAAAATTATTGTGAAACAATAAAAAATTTCTGTTTAGCGAAATCAAGTAATGCCTTTCCGCCAATCTGCGATGGCGGTGCCAATCTCATGGGGGCTGTCTTCCTGAATAAAGTGGGAGCCTTTTACGGTGACTTCCTGCTGGTTTTTCCAGCCGCGGCAGAACTCACGTTGTGCCCCGATCAAGATCGCGCCAGGCTCGGCATTGATAAAGAGTTTCGGCAGCTCGTTCTCGTCCATCCAATCCGCATAATTCTGAACGATGGCGACTACGTCTTCCGGCTCACCGCCGAGGGGAATTTGGCGAGGCCAGGTGAGGGTCGGTCTGCGGTCTTCACCTGCATTGGTGAAGGGACGGCGATAGACCTCCATTTCGGGCGCCGTCAGACCACGCAGAACTGATCCCGGCAGCACCGTGTCGACGAAGATGTTCTTTTCAAGCACCATTTCTTCGCCCGCGGGTGAGCGAAAGCCCTGGAAGACAGCTGTCGCTTCTTTGCTCCACTCCGACCATTCGATGGGGCGAACGATGCCTTCCATATAGGCGATGCCTTTGACAGCCGACTGGTGTCGGTTGGCCCAATCAAAGCCGAGAGCAGAGCCCCAATCGTGAATGATGAGGGTGACGTTCTCTGTGACGCCAAGGGCTTCTAGGATACCGTCGAGATATTCCCGGTGTTCAACGAAGCGGTAGCTGTCTGCAGTGGGGTTGTCGAGCTTCTCACTGTCACCCATGCCGATGAGATCTGGCGCGATGCATCTGCCCTGGTTTTTGAGATGCGGCATGATGTTTCGCCAGAGATAGGATGATGTCGGATTCCCGTGAAGAAAAACAATGGGATCGCCTTCACCCATCTCCACATAGGTCATCTTCTTGCCCTTTACGGTGACCGATTTCTTGGGGTGCTCTTCGACTGAGATTCCATTTGTCATTAGGTTTTCCGTTTTCTGGTTGATTTGGTTTGCCTGGACGCGCTGCCGCCAAAGGCAGCGGCAGCTTTGAGCAATTCGTTCGAGAGTTTTGGGTTCTCTACTGCGCGCGAGAGCACCATGCCGCCAACGCAGAGCGAGAGCACGCCCATCGCTGTCGCTCTGGCGTCGTCACTGTCCTCTTTGGACAATAGCTCGATCAATCTCTGAATAGAGATGCCGAGCTCCTCCTCAAAGGTCTTTGGGAAATTACCGCCAGCTTGGGCGAACTCGCGCGCCAGGGCCGCAAATGCACAGCCCTGTTCGGGTGTGTCGCGGTGCTTGGGCGTCAGATAGGTGTTGAGCAGGTGAGGGAGGCGGTCCTCGGTGGGCCGCTTTTGCGCAGACCCTATCCAGTTTTCTCTATGGTCAAAGGCTTCATGGAAAGCTGCTTCGATCAACTCGTTCTTGTCGGCGAAATGGGCGTAGAAAGCACCATGGGTAAGGCCCGCTTCTGCCATGACGTCAGCGACTTTCAGTCCCGCTATTCCATTCTGTCTGATCAGCTTGGAGGCTTCCGTGACGATCTGTTGACGCGTTGCCTCTTTTTCTTCGGCTCTTTTCCCCATGGACGCAGGCTGCCTGGTGCCCGGGACTGAGTCAAGTTTCATATGATAATCATCATATGACATGGCAAAAGAAAACGGGGCCGAAGCCCCGTTCTTCTGCTTACTCTGTGGCTTGGATCAGAACTGGTAACCGTATCGCACGCCTACGTTGCTGATGCCTTCATTCTCGGAGCAAAGGCTCGCGTTTGAAATGTGCTCAAAGGTGAGCATCACGCGGTGAGCTTCGGTTACGTCATAGCCCAGCGATGCTGACTCATGGAAATTCCAGGTACAGCCCAGCTCGTTGCCGACGGTAGATTTACCCGTCTCCCCATCATGGAGCGCGAAGCCGAATGAGCCTTCAACAAACATAGGACCCCAGAAATTGTAGTCCCAGGTAAGGCCTGAATAAATGAAGCTTGTTGCATCATCATGCGTTGCGAATGTTCCGCCGATATGAGGACGTGGCGCACCTGCCCATGCCAGCCAGGTTGGGCTGTCGAAGAGTACCTCGACATTAATGTCGACACCGTCTTCTTCGGTAGAATCGCGGAGCAGCGACATTTCATGATTCAGGACACCAATCCGGACTTCATTGTCCGCAGCTTGTGCCCCTGTTGTTATGCCAAAGACGATGGCCGCTGACATAAGGCCGGTAATAAGTGTTGTTGTTATTTTCACTGGAACCCCCGTGAATGTGCGTAAGCTTGGCTGGGCGCCGTGCTCTTAGTTTCTTGGCCCAAAGGACAATATTGGCGAACAAATTTCAATGCGTAAATTATAGGCGCTTGATCACTTCTTTCCCGTCCCAGGCCGCACATCGCTCCCGAATTTTGCGGAAAAGTTGCCCTTTTGCACCACTGATCTCCGACAATTCGATCACGGTGCCTGGATGGTTTTCTGCGGTGAAGTAGACAAACCTGCCATCGGGACTTCCCGAATAGCCTGACTGGCCGATTGTGAGACCACGGCCCTCTGCCGCGGCAAGGTCTTGGTCGAAGTTCTCCGTCCAATAAGCGACATGCTGCAAGCCGGTGTTCCCAGCGTTCACAAAGTCGCGATACATGGACGGGGCCTCGTTGCGCTGCTGGATAAGCTCAATTTGCAAAGGTCCTGAATTGGCCAACGCGATTGAAACGTCGATTTCTGACGGTGTGCCGAGATAGTGAAAGTCCTTAATGGGCGCGCGTTCGAGATACAGCCATGGGCCAACACCCATGACAGTCGCCCAATAATCCATTGCGGCTTCTATGTCTGGAACAACATAGCCGTTTTGCCGAATATCTCCGAAGAAGCGGCTCATGGGTCAGTTGGACGTGAGGTAGAAGGCGGTCATCACGATCACGATCGCGGCGAACTGAAGGCCGACACGCCATCGCATGAGTGTCTGCGAGCGACCGGCAGAGCCGCCACGCATCATGTTCCACAGGCCTGCCAGCAGCACGAGAACTACTGCAACCAGCGAGATTGGAATGAGGAAATTGAAGAATAATTCGATCATTCGGTTTTCTAGCCCTTCTTCTTGCTCATAACCACCCAAGAGACATGCGTCAGAGGGACGCGAGGAATTGATCTAACTGGTTCATGACTTCTGTCTTTTCCAGGAGGACAGCTTTGCCATGGCTTCCCCATCCGCCCGCATCGATAAGAGCGGGATGATCTGCTGGCGGCAGAGGGAGCAGGTGATAGGTGATGTTGGTGTTGCTGGCGGCCAGATCCTGTGAATAGCTCATCTGGGTTACAGGATCGCCTGGGTCCTGAATAATGAGAATTGGCAAGGCAAGGTCTTTGCAGGTTTCCAGCGGACGTGGGCCGTCGCCGCCCAAACCAAAGAGATTAGTTGCACTCCAAAGCGTGGGACCAAGCAGCGGCTTGGGGAGTCCGAGGATTGCGTGCATGCCTCCGAGCATCGCGCTTTGCGGATCAAGCAATGGATCAATCAGAACAAGCGCCTTCATGCGATCATCACGTGCAGCTGTTTCGATGAGGGTTGCCCCACCCATTGACACACCGGATCCGATGATGGGGAGATCCGGGGCAAGCTCGGCGATCATGTCTAGTGCTGCCAAGACATCCCGATGTTCCTCCGCGCCAAAGGTGAGGTGCCCATCTTCTGTTCGGTCTGAGGCGCCGTGATTACGCAGGTCAATTGCCATCACATGGTGGCCGCGCTTCACAAGTTCGGCGTAGTAGATGAGACCGCCTGTGTGGAACTCTTCTTTGTTGCCGTTTGCACCGTGAACATAAAGCACAACCGAGCGAGCGCTCTCTGCCGGCATCCACCAGGCGCTGAGCGACAAGCCATCAGATGTGACAGATAGGGAAACCTCGTCATAATCGAGACCGACATCTGCAGGACTTGCTGTGAAGGGCGAATTTTGTGCCTGCACCAGTTGAGAGGGAAGGACCCACAAGAACAGGACCGCCCAGATCAGAACCAGAACCGCGATGATCCCAAAGATTATTTTTTTTAATCGCACTCCCCAACGTCATCTGGAGCGCAGAATGGGGGAAGTGTGGCGCTCATCCAAGGAAAAACCGGCCACAATTGCAGCCGGTTCTTCAAATGTAAGTGGGTTTTGGGTTAGTTGGCGTTGTCGAGCACTCTGCGGGCAATGACCTGAGCCTGAATTTCCGCAGCCCCTTCGAAAATATTAAGGATGCGGGCGTCGTTCATGACCCGGCTCACCGGGTATTCCAGAGCAAAGCCATTGCCGCCGTGGATCTGCAAGGCGTTATCTGCTGCTGCCCAGGCAACGCGGGCTGCGAGAAGTTTTGCCATGCCCGCTTCCAGGTCGCAGCGACGGCCTTCGTCTTTTTCGCGAGCTGCAAAATAAGTGAGCTGCCGGGCAACCATGAGTTCAATCGCCATGGAGGCGATCTTTCCGGAAACGCGCGGGAAGTTCATAATTGGTTTGCCAAACTGGATGCGTTCTTGTGCATACCGAAGGCCCAAATCCATTGCGCATTGCGCGACGCCCACGGCGCGGGCGGCGGTTTGGATGCGCGCCGACTCGAACGTCTGCATGAGCTGTTTGAAGCCCTGGCCTTCTGCGCCGCCAAGTAGGTTCTCGGCCTTCACTTCGAAATTATCGAAGCCAATCTCATATTCCTTCATGCCCCGATAGCCGAGCACTTCGATCTCACCACCCGTCATGCCTTCTGCGGGGAAGGGTTCGGCATCGTCGCCACGCGGTTTTTCAGCGAGCAACATGGAGAGGCCCTTGTAACCAGGTTCATCATTGGTGCGGCAGAGGAGCGTCATCACATCGGCGCGGGCTGCATGGGTGATCCATGTTTTGTTGCCGGTGATCTTGTAAACATCGCCTTCGAGCCGACCACGGGTGCGTAAGCTTGCAAGATCTGACCCGGTATTGGGTTCGGTAAAGACCGCTGTGGGCAAGATTTCACCGCTGGCAATTTTTGGCAGCCAATTGTTTTTCTGCTCGTCGGTGCCGCCGCCCAGAATAAGTTCGGCGGCGATTTCGGAGCGTGTGCCAAGCGAGCCAACACCGATATAGCCCCGCGAGAGCTCTTCGGAGACAACGCACATGCTTTCTTTGCCGAGGCCCAGTCCGCCAAACTCTTCCGGGATCGTAAGTCCAAAGACACCAAGCTCAGCCATCTGGGAGAGGACGTCCAGCGGGATATATTCATTCTTCAAATGCCACTCATGGGCGTGTGGGGTGACCTGTTCTTCTGCGAAGCGACGCATCTGATCACGGAAAGCGGTGAGTGTCTCTTCGAGCCCACTGTCACCATAGGTGGCCGCACCGGTGCTTTCAGTGATGAGTTCAGCAATCCGTGCGCGCACTGTTGCAGTGTTTCCCGACTCACACAGTGTTCGCACCGCAGGCACCATCAACATGCGCTGGTCGTCCTGAGTGAGGCCCAAATCTTGTGGGCGCAGGATTTCGCCCTGGCTCATGGGGATGCCGCCATACATTTGCCAAAGATATTCACCGAAGGCTGCCTGGACGAGCAAAGCCTCTAGTTCGCCGAACCGACCTTCCCCCGACACGCGTTCGGCATAAGCGTGTAGTTGGCGCAACGCCTCAACATAAGTGGCCAGCCATGCGAGACCGTGGCCTGCAAATTGATCCTGCTCGAGAAGTGCAGGTTTTACCTTACCGTCTTCGCTGACCTGCTCTCGTACGGCGGTTGCCGCGCGGGCAAGCAATGCATCGGCAGCGCCCACGCCCTCAGCCGTCAGGCCGGTCAGATTGTCGAGGAGGAGGGGCGTGCGGGTTGCTTCAGCAAGGCTCATTCAAATCACCAAATGTCGGAAAAGTCGAAACGTGTAAATCGGCGCGCAGTCTAACGCTTTAGGTGTTGAAATACGACTCAGGACCTAAAAAGCAAGGCGTCTGTTGTTTCAGGGCGTGTCAATCCGTCGCATTCTCTGCCAAACTTTGAGGCGACTCGGGCGATCCTGCTCATTTTGGAGGTTCTATGAAACATCTCTTCCCACCTCTTCCATTTGTTCCGGGCCGCCGGTCTTTTGCAGCAGGGCTCACGGGGCTCGCTGCACTTGGCCCCATTCGGCTGGTGCGCGCTGCCGGGAACCCCAAGGTCGTGGTCATCGGCGCAGGGGTTGCGGGTCTGTCTGCCTCCAAGATATTGAGCGCAGAAGGCGTTGACCATGTGGTGATCGAGGCGGGTGACAGGATTGGTGGACGTATCTTCACTGAAAGCACAACCTTTGGAACGCCGTGCGACGTTGGCGCTCACTGGCTGCACAATGGGGAGACGAACCCGCTGGTTCCTTTCGCCAGGCGCTCAGGCATCGAGGTTTATGAAGCTGGTGAGGTGGAGGGGCTCTTTGCTGGCGGTGAGTGGTTGGAGGGCGATGCAGAAGAAGAGATCTGGGACGAGGTCGACGATGCAGAATCTGCGATCAACAGAGCAGTAGATAGGGATCGCGATGTTTCGCTCCGCTCCGTCATGGATAGCGATACAAGTCCGCTCGCAGCATTTCTTGTGGGCGCCTATGAACACGCAGCCTCAGTCGGCTCCCTGTCGACGATTGATTGGGACCGCCAGGAAGAAGGCACCGATATGTTCCACGATGGAGCGCTCGGTTCTCTGGCAGCGGCGTGGGGTGCTGACGTACCGGTTCAATTCAATACCGCGGCGACCCGGGTTGATTGGTCAAGCCGCGGTGTGAAGGTTCAGACCTCTTCGGGAACTATCGAGGCAGATGCCGTAATTGTCACCGTGCCAACTTCTGTGCTTGCGCGGGGAGCGATTAAATTTGGGCCTGACCTGCCACAGGACACCTCAAGAGCGATTAGTGATCTTCCTCTTGGGTCCTACAATCACATTGTCCTTCAAATGACTGGAAACCCGTTTGAGGTCGAAGAAGACACAATGCTTTGCTATGCGGGAAATGGAGGGACAGCGGGACTGTTGGTGAATGCCGGCGGCTCTGGGCTCACCTATTTTGATGTCGCGGGTGACTTCGGTGCGAAACTTACCCGCCAAGGCGAAGGCGCCATGGTGGAGTTTGCCCGCGCCGCGCTTCAAGACATGTTAGGTGCTGAAGGTTTGACGAGTTTGACGAAGGCAAAGGCATTTCCCTGGGAAGCTAACCCGCTTGCTGGTGGCGCTTATACAGCGGCGCGCCCGGGACGCGCGCGAGCGAGAGAAAGTTTGAAAAGACCGGTTGCCGATCGGTTGTTTTTTGCTGGAGAGGCGACGAGCATCTCAAAGCCAGCCACTCTTGACGGTGCCATTGCCGAAGGCGCTCGCGCTGCCCGCGTTGCAGCAGATGAAGTCACTTAAGTCCCTGGCCTCGCCTATCAGACATTCACTTCACGAAAATATCAGTTCTCAATCAGAGCGCCTCCGGGTAATTGCCAACCCAAAGGGAAACAGATCTGTTTCCTTGTAGGTAGATAGGCAAAGGAGATCGTGATGAAGAAACCAGTCGGCAGAGTCGGCGCTCTTATGGTGCTTGGATTGATTGTTTTTGGTGCAAGTGCGCACGCTGAGGAAAACTCACCTCCTGCGGCGATGCACCTAGGTGACGGCGAAGGGCGCATCATTGATCCTGACCTGGCCGTACCGTCAGAGAACTATCGTGAGACGTGGGTGTTTCTAGGATCCTTCTCCGTCCTGGCAGATGAGCCAGAAGAAGGTGCAAAAGAGATGCATGCGGTGTACGCCGAGCGCGAAGCCGTCCGGGCTTATCTCGCCTCCGGCATTTTTCCTGACGGCGCAAAACTCATCAAAGATGTCTATGAAACCGAGACCGAGTATCTGACAACGGGTACCGCGAGCTATGCGAAAGAGCTTGCGGGTCGTTTTGTGATGGTAAAAGACAGCCAGAACACAAAGGCAGGTACGTCCCCTTTATGGGGTGACGGCTGGGGATGGGCTTTTTATGAAGGCGCTGAAATGCGGCGCACTGTTACCACTGATTATGAAAGTGATTGTCTTGGGTGTCATCAGCCCGCGCAGGCGACCGATTTCCTCTATACACAAGGATATCCTCTACTAGCGCGCTAGATTTTCAAACGGCCATGCGGTTGACGCGTGGCCGTTCACTCAGCCACCTGCAGTGAGTTGTGCGAGGTGGCTGCACTGGCATTGAAGTCCTTCATTTCGGTCAGAATCCATTCGCGAAAGACGCGGATTTTTTCCAGTGCGGTGTCTTCTGGGCGATGTGCGAGAAAATAAGCTGTGCCCCCCTGTCCAATGGTTGGGAAAGGCTCAACCAGCTGAGAGCCCGCAAGTGTGCGCTCAGCGAGCGGAGACATTGAAAGAGCGACGCCCTGGCCCAACAAAGCGGCCTCCAGGCCTCCAGGGATCGTATCGACCCAAACGTCGTTTGCGGGCTGGAGGTTGTCAATGCCTTGAACGGATAACCAGTCGCGCCACCCATTTGGTCGTGGTGTGCAATGGATGAGTGTGTGACGTTTCAGATCGCCAAAGGAGTTGATGTCTTCTGCGATCTCTTGCGTGCACAGCATTATGGGTTTTGTGTCCAGCAGTTTCACTGAGCCGGGCCCTGTGGGCGGGACCCGCATGTTACGGATGCCCATGTCGATATTGTCTGTGTGGAAGTTGGCGACGCTGCTTTCTGTCGAGAGACTGACATCGATGTGGGGATACTTTTTTCGAAATTTGGGCAGGCGCGGGATGAGAATGGCACTGGCAAAGAGCGGCAGC
The DNA here is from genome assembly GCA_032881465.1 of Parvibaculaceae bacterium PLY_AMNH_Bact1. Taxonomy (NCBI): domain Bacteria; kingdom Pseudomonadati; phylum Pseudomonadota; class Alphaproteobacteria; order Hyphomicrobiales; family Parvibaculaceae; species Parvibaculaceae bacterium PLY_AMNH_Bact1. The sequence goes on along the minus strand of CP126168.1, from coordinate 3,155,538 downwards.
ACGGATAGACGTAAGACCGTCGTCTCGGGCTGTGCTTTTAGCTGCGCGGTCGCTGCTGCGAGATCGGAAAACACATTGTCGATCGTCGTCTTGTAGGTGCGTCCCGCTTCCGTCAGAGAAAGCGCGCGTGTCTGTCGTCGAAAGAGCGGCGTCCCGAGGCTGTGTTCGAGCGCCTTTATCCGATGGCTCACAGCAGATGGCGTGAGGTTCAATGCTTCAGCTGCTTCCTTAAAGCTGAGCGTTTTCGCCGCATGGTGAAAGGCATGCAGACTGGTCAGCGGTGGTAGCTCTGATCGGTGGGGCATGGCGAGGCTCCTTCTCTTCTTCCTTAAGGTAAGGAGCACATGGCTGAACGACATTCACTCATCTTCGCAAAAGCTCCTGCAAAAATGAGGCAGACTGCCGATCTATGGATGAAACCCCTTCATTCTGGATGCAAAACGCGCGTTTGTCGGTTTTATGAGCGCGTGAGACGTTTTCGCAAACGACAGCAAAAAATTGGAGACGTCATGCGCCAGTTAACCTTTATCGAACCCGGCAAACTTGAATGGTGGGACGTGCCTGCCCCAAAAATTACTGCTGGAACAGATGCCATCGTTCGTCCGCTGGCCGTTGCACGGTGCGATCTGGACTATGCAACGATCATCGGTACTGGTCTGCAAGGAGGGCCCTTTGCGTTTGGCCATGAGACCGCCGGTGAGGTTGTCGAAGTCGGTGATCAGGTCACGTCGGTGAAGGTGGGCGACAAGGTCATTGTGCCTTTCCAGATTTCCTGCGGGACGTGCGACAATTGCCGCCAGGGCTGGACCAACTCCTGCAAATCCGTCACCCGGGGCGCTGTCTATGGCATGAAGCCGATCTGTGGTGAGGAGTTTGGCGGGGCGCTGTCAGAAAATATGCATGTGCCGTTTGCCGACCACATGCTGGTGCCTTTGCCGGAAGAAATTCGGCCGGAAGTGTTGGCGGGTGGGTCTGACAATATTGCGGATGCCTGGCGTACGGTGGCGCCTTACATGGACCGTTATGAAAAAGCGTCGGTACTCGTGATCGGCAGCGGGCGTGGTATTGGCCTTTATGCATTGCAGATTGCTTTGGCTCGGGGTGCGTCACGGGTTGTCTATGCTGAAATAGGTAACGGTGGAGAGGCGATGCGGCTGGCTAAGGAGATGGGCGCAGACGTGCAGCAAGTCCCTTCTGCCTCCGAGATGAAGTCGCTCGGCTCGTTTAACATCACGGTCGATTCTTCCGGTGACATGGAAGGGACGAAGCTCGCTATACGGTCAACCGGTTCGAACGGGACCTGCACGAGCAATTCGGTTCCCTTTGATAATGCCGTGCCGTTTCCCATGACGGCCATGTATACGAAGGGTATCAGCTTTCATACTTCGCGCGTACAGGGCCGTGCACTGCTTCCGCAGATTGTTGAGGAAGTGAAGTGCGGGCATTTCCATCCTGAGAAAGTGACGTCGCGAGAAGTCGCTTTCTCAGACGCAGCGGACGCGATGGACGACCCGGCGCCAAAGATCGTTTTTACGAACGACTGGACGTAGCAGCAAGAAAAGGCAGAGTTCTTTGATCATTTTGAATGGGAGGTGATACAATGCCTTGCTCCCGTCAGCCGGTCTCGAATTTAGTCCTGTGTGGCTAACCTGGCCAAACTCCTATCGAGTGAATCAAGTTGTGCCTGTCTCAGTCCTGCCCAGTCTGACTCAGGTTTCCTCCATTGTTCGAGGTTGATTTGCTGGTTGCTCGATGCCACCACCGAGTTTCTGATGCCGTGCGAGCATATCCACCATGAAGATGCCTGGTGACTGAACAGGTCGAGTCGTTGACGTACTTTCTCAAGCGCTGCTGCAACAGTACCTGCATCACCTTGCAGCGCTTTGGGCACTTCAGGCATTTCCATTGAAAAGAAGGCGATTCCTTGTGGTGCCGATCGATCTAAACATTTTGACGCGTCGTATCGTGTTCTGACGAAAGCCAAAAGGTACGTCTCGGCGGCTTGATTTTTGTCGGATCCAAGCAGTTGGCGTGCTGCTTCATACAGGTAGGGTGGTGGCAGGTCGAGTTGATGTTCAACAATCCACTGTGCTGCTTCTTTTTGATCATTGGTCTCTGCCGAACGAATGCGCCGAAGGTCTGCCAGTATCAGGCTCACGCCTTCGTCTGAGGTCGAATAGTTGGTGATCTGACCTCTTTTGTCCGCAATCATCGTTGATTGCCTCGGGACTGCGTCCTGCGCCTGTTGTGGCCAATCTCTAATCCAGTCAGCGTCAAATGCCAGCGCTGAGGTTGCGACGCATAAGGCAATAGCAGGTGTGATAAACCTCAAGGCAAATTGCATTTTCAGCATGTCCTCTTTGAAATTTTCATTTCTCATTTGTGGACATTGATTGGGTGCTGTCAATGCTGTCTGTTATCACCTTGAAATTTATCTGGGACGAAAGAGGGCGCGGTGTTAGCCGTTCCCTGCTTCGATAGACTCCTCGTAAGTGCGGAGGCCCGGACGTGCCGCAGACACGAGCACGGCCATGTTGCCGGGCAGGTGTTCGTTCATCCACATTTTGGTGTGCGCCTTTGGAATGTCATTCCAGGCAAAGACTTCTGACATGCAGGGGTCAATCCGCCGATTGATAACCAGGCGGTTGGCTTCCGCTGCCTGCTTCAGGTTTGCAAAGTGTGACCCCTGAATACGCTTCTGGCGCATCCACACAAATCGCGCATCAAATGTGATGTTAAAACCGGTTGTGCCTGCGCAGAAGACAACCATGCCGCCGCGCTTGGCGACCATGGCAGAGACCGGGAAGGTGGCTTCACCAGGATGTTCAAACACAATGTCCGGGTCGACACCTTTGCCGGTAATGTCCCAAATGGCTTTACCGAACTTGCGGGCTTCTTTCATGAAGCTGTTGAATTCAGGTGAGTTCACAGTCGGCAGCTGCCCCCAGCAATCGAAGTCTTTTCGGTTGATGACGCCCTTGGCCCCCATCGACAAGACAAAATCGCGCTTGCTTTCGTCTGAAATCACGCCGATGGCGTTGGCGCCCGCAATGGCGCAAAGCTGGACTGCGAAGGAGCCAAGGCCGCCGGACGCCCCCCACACGAGGACATTTTGTCCGGGTTTTAAAACATGGGGCCGATGGCCAAAGAGCATGCGGTAGGCAGTTGCCAGTGTCAGCGTGTAGCAGGCGCTTTCTTCCCAGGTGAGATGCTGGGGGCGCGGCATAAGCTGTTGATCCTGGACGCGGGCAAACTGGGCGAAGGAGCCATCCGGCGTCTCGTAGCCCCAAATGCGCTGAGAGGGCGAGAACATCGGGTCACCGCCATTGCACTCTTCATCGTCATGATCGTCCTGGTTGCAATGGATGATGACTTCATCGCCCACCTTCCAGCGCTTCACTTTGGAGCCCACGGCATAGACGATGCCGGACGCATCTGAGCCTGCAATATGGTAGGGCTCATCGTGTACCTGAAAGACCGAGACCGGGTCCCCAAGACCGGCCCACACGCCATTATAGTTAACACCTGCCGCCATCACGAGGACGAGCACTTCGTGGCTGTCGAGTTCCCAGGTGGGAACGACTTCGAGCTGCATGCTCTGTTCCGGTGGTCCGAAACGCTCTTCGCGGATCGTCCAGGCGTACATGTTCTTTGGCACATGGCCGAGCGGTGGGATTTCGCCCACTTCATAGAGGTCTTTGATAGGTAGGTTGTTGGCTGGCTCAGATGCCGCAATGTCACTCATGTCATGCTCCGATTGTTGGCCGGATCAAACGCCATGGACGTCGCGTATTCAAGCCTGAATTTTGGGTATTTTTGCGGTGCAGCAACGGGTGTGCTAATCGAGCCTCACCAAATGTGAGAGACTAAGCCCTATGAGCGATCAAAAACCGTTTCAACACGACAAAGACCGACCCTGGATTTTCCGCACCTATGCGGGCCATTCCACCGCGGCGGCGTCCAATGCGCTCTATCGAGATAATCTCTCCAAGGGGCAGACGGGTCTCTCGGTCGCTTTCGATCTTCCAACGCAAACGGGCTATGACGCAGACCACGTGCTCGCGCGCGGTGAAGTGGGCAAGGTGGGTGTGCCGATCAGCCATCTGGGCGATATGCGCCAGCTGTTTGACTCTATTCCGCTTGAACAGATGAACACGTCGATGACGATTAATGCGACCGCGGCCTGGCTGCTGGCGCTCTATATCGCGGCGGCGGACGAACAGGGTGCGGATCGGGCAAAGCTCACGGGCACGGTGCAGAATGACATCATCAAGGAATATCTCTCGCGGGGAACCTATGTGTTTCCGCCGGAGCCATCGCTGCGTCTCATCACGGACATTATCTCTTACACCTACCGGGAAGTCCCGAAGTGGAATCCGACCAATGTCTGTTCCTACCATCTGCAGGAAGCAGGGGCGACGCCGGTGCAGGAGCTTGCTTTTGCGCTGGCGACAGCGCAGGAAGTGCTGGATCGGGTTAAAGCGAGCGGACAGGTGCCTGACGCTGACTTCGCCCGCGTTGTGGGGCGTATCTCATTTTTTGTGAATGCAGGTGTGCGGTTTGTCACGGAGATCGCGAAGATGCGCGCGTTCGTTGATCTATGGGACGATATTTGCGCCACCCGCTATGGCGTTGAAGATCCGAAGCTGAGACGGTTCCGCTATGGGGTGCAGGTGAATTCACTGGGGCTCACAGAACAGCAGCCTGAAAACAATGTGTACCGCATTCTGATTGAGATGCTGGCGGTCACACTTTCCAAAGATGCCCGTGCGCGTGCAGTGCAATTGCCTGCCTGGAACGAAGCGCTGGGCCTGCCGCGGCCCTGGGATCAGCAATGGTCTCTTCGTGCGCAGCAGATTCTCGCGTTTGAGACTGATCTTCTGGAATATGAAGACCTGTTTGAAGGCTCGACGGTGATGCAGGCCAAAGTGGATCAGTTGAAGGCTGATGCATTGGAAGAGCTCGCGCACATTGAGAAGATGGGCGGCGCGGTGGCGGCCATCGATAGCGCTTACATGAAACAGGCGCTGGTTGAATCCAATGCTGAGCGTCTTGGCCGTATCGAGACCGGCGACATGGCGGTGATTGGTGTGAACAAGCAGTTGGAAACGGCGGCCTCGCCGCTCGGCACCGGGGATGAAGCCATCATGGTGGTGCCGCCGGAAGTGGAGCAGGCCCAGATTGCCAATCTGGAAGCCTGGCGCGCTCAGCGGGATGATGAGGCGGTGAAAGCCGCGCTTGCAGATTTGCGTGCGGCGGCGAAAGAAGGCCGCAACATTATGGAACCGTCCATCGTGTGCGCCAAAGCTGGTGTCACGACGGGTGAATGGGGTGAAGTGCTGCGCGGCACGTTTGGTGAATATCGTGCGCCGACAGGCGTCGGCACGAATGCGCGGAATGATGTGTCAGGCCTTGATCCGATCCGTGCAGAAGTGGATGCGGTCTCAACCAAACTCGGTCGTCGTCTGAAGTTCCTTGTGGGTAAGCCAGGGCTCGATGGTCATTCCAATGGAGCAGAGCAGATTGCCGTGCGTGCTCGGGATTGCGGTATGGACATTGTGTATGATGGCATTCGCCTGACACCGGAGCAGATCGTGCAGGACGCGATTGACGGCAAAGTCCATGTGATCGGCCTCTCTATTCTGTCAGGCTCTCACGTGCCGCTGGTGAAAGAGGTGATGACGCGCCTCGGTGATGCCGGGCGTCTGGATGTGCCTGTGGTGGTGGGCGGAATTATACCGCCGGAAGACGAAGAGTCGCTCAAGGTATCGGGTGTAGCTGGCGTCTACACGCCGAAGGATTTCGATCTCAACAAGATCATGAGCGACATTGTCCGAATCGTGGATGCCGACAGCGCGGCCTAGACGGTTAACTGGCGCCCATTTAGGCAGAACACTGAATTTAGAGAGTGCAATCGTCCGTAGAGCGACCGTCACGGACCCGCCGCTTCACTGAAAAGTTAGCGTTAACACACTTTCGCCCCATTTCAGGGCTGGTTTCGCCGCAAAGCTTGAGCAAGACTTAAGGCCTGGATCTTCGATCTGTGCGGCGTACGGAGATTTGGAGGGGAATTGCTGCGTTCATCTGTTTGCTGCCTTTCCCATTCTGCAACTGACAAGAGGTGCGCCATGAGCTGGGGGCAAGAGAGCCAAAAACGGGAAGAAGAGCTGCGAGCAGCCGCCGAGTATGGGCGCCGCGCTGAGCCGCTTCCCGATATTCACATTCATTCTGTTCTTACCCAGGCTGACGCCGAATATGGCGAAGAACTGCGCGACCGTCGTGCACGCCAGGAACATCTGGAGCGGGAGATCGTTTCCCTAGGGCGTCGCTTGTCGGCACCTATGAGTGGTGACGAGAAACCACGCCGCCGCTGGTTCCGTCGCGCTGCGAAAACAGGGGAGGCGTGAGTTCCATGAAATTCGTTTCTTCGTCCCTTGTGAGTGATGATCAGCGTCACAAAATCAATGAGAACTTCATCGCCAGTCAGCGTGATGCACGCTACCGGCCTTTCTATTTTGGTGCGATCTTCTTCACGGTGGTCGTGGCAGCGAGTGCACTGTTTGTCGATTATATGATCGTCACGGAATTCTGGACCCGGGCGCTCGCCAATGAGTTTTTGGAGCTGCCGGGATCACTGGCAAGCTCTGTTGCGTTCAAGAGCTTGCAGGTTTTGTTCGCTACGCTCGCGGCTCACATCTTTATTGAGCATATGGGTGTCTTTGGACGCGCGGTCTTTGTCCGCGTGCTCTTCCTCCTGGCGCTCACGATGCTCGGTGGTGTCGGGTTGTTGCTGGCCCTCATGTCTCTGCCAGCCGGTCTTGCGGATGCGGGTCTTGGTGGTAATGGGGCCTCTCTTGGATCTGCACTTTCCAGTCTTGGTATCGAGACGGAAGCGGCCCGCGAAGCGGCGGTTGCCCAGACCGGACTCGATGAGGCGCGTGCCTATCAGCCTGTGCTGTGGATGGCATCGCTTGGGGTGATCTTCCTGGTCGTTACAGGCGTGGCGGCGCTTTTCCTCCATTACGCGCTGATCAATCTCAAGAAACTCTTCGAGACACGCGATTTTGCTGAGCGCAAAGCAGACACGAGCCGTCTGGCTGCATTGGAAGCGGAATATGCGCGTAATCGCGAAACGCTTATCGATATGGAGCGGATGGATTATCGCCGGAACATGCTGTGGACCCGACTGATGGATTCCTGTCGCGCCTATGAACGTGGACTTGAAGGAACGCGCACAAGTTACCTGACAGGCCGTAAGGTGCGGGCGCTGCCAGCGCCTGGTCGCAAACGCCAGGAAAGAGCAGCGGCAGAAGAGCGCAGCGAACAGCTCAAGGCCTGTGCTGATAGCCAGCAGATTGCTCGCTACGAGGCGCTTTTTGAAGACTGGTGGTCGCGCCGGCAACGGATGTCGGTGAATGATGGTGGGCCGCGCGAGGCTGTTGGCGAGGTTTTGCCGCCGGTCAATACAGGTCGCCGCGTTCCGATCAATAAGGCGGCGGAGTAAGGCGCATGAAGCGGATTGGTGGAGTTGTTGCGGGTGTGGTCGCAAGTGGTGTCCTGGCTTTAAGTTTTTTGTCCGGCAGCGCTGACGCTGCTCTCTCCAGCGAACCAGTAGCACCCACGCATCTTGTGATTGGCCTTGATCTTTCTAAATCTAATCCGTTGGTGACCAGCGATGTGTTTGCGCGCCAAGTCGCGGACAGGCTCGCAGAAGAAATCCGTGACCTACCAGTTCGCTCCAAAGTGACAGTGCGGTCGTTTGGGGTTTACGACACAGGGTCCAATCCTTTGCGCATTGATCAGGTAATCTCGGCGCGGGCACGCCCGGGTGATGTGGCTGACGGCATTCAGGCTCTGGTGTCGAACCTTCCCCGTCTGGTCTCAGAAGGACGGTTGGAAGCGCAGATGAAAACCAACATCGTTCCGTTTCTTGAGACCATGGCCGGTGGTCTTGATTGTTCAAAGCCTACTAGGATCGTGCTCCTTACCGATGGTGCAGAAGATAGTGAGCTTGGACGATTGACCCGCTCCGGTGGCAAGCTGCCGCCCGCTCAGGCAGACGCGTTCGCTGGATGTGGTGAGCTTCTCATGTTGGGGCTTGGCCGCGGATTTGATAGTCCAAGCACCACCGCGCGTTTCCGCACCGCCTGGTCGGAATGGTCTGATGAGGCCGGGTTTGAGCGGTTTGTCGGCCTATACGACTGGTAACCTGTCGCCTTGCCTGGGCGCGTTTGTGAAGTGCAATAAAACCCTTCGATTTTTGTTGAAAAGGCTTTAGCTTCCGGCCCGCGCGGGTCTGTCCTTTCTTTTTGCCCGCATATGCGGGGTTTTCCATGGAAGCGGCGCAGCTTGTTCTGCCTATCTTTTTTATCATTGCGCTGGGGTATTTTGCCGGGCGCACCAAGTTTCTGAGTGAAGAAGCGATCGATGGGATCGACAAATACGCCTTCACCTTTGCTATTCCGGCTTTGCTCTTTCAGGCGCTTGCGAACACGGAGCTGCCCGAAGCGCTCCCCTGGGGACTTTGGCTCTCCTACTATGGGGGTGTGATGATTGTCTGGGCAGTGGGCGGATTGCTCGCGCTGACGGTCCTGCGTCGGTCACCAGCCGATAGCGTCATTGTTGGCTTTGGGGGTGGGTTCTCTAACACGGTAATGCTTGGCATCCCCATCATCTTGACTGCTTATGGGGAAGAGGCGGGCGTTCCGCTTTTCTTCATTCTAGCGTTCCACGGTCTCACGCTTTTCACTGTTGCGACCTTTCTACTCGAAACGACAAAGCCGCGGAACGGAGCGACCCTGTCCGTCGGGCAAATCCTGATTGAGAGTGGACGGGGGATGATCAAAAATCCTGTGATCATTGCACTGGGGTCAGGCATTGCATTCGGGCAGACCGGCATCGCCATTCCCGGCCCTCTTGATGTCACGCTGGAGATGCTGGGTCGCTCGGCGATCCCGTGTGCTCTCTTTGTTTTGGGAGCGACACTGGTGCGCTATGAGATCAAACGCTCCATCGGAGCAGCGTCGCTCATTGCGATGGTGAAGCTTGTGCTCCACCCGATTGTGGTGTTCGGCCTCGCAATGTATGTGTTTGCGCTGCCGCCGCTTTGGATCAAGGTGCTGGTCACTATGGCGGCGATGCCAACGGGTGTTTACTGCTTTATTCTGGCCAATCGCTATCAGGCCGCCCCAGGGGCTGCTTCTTCTGCCGTGGTGCTGGTGACGGGCCTCAGCCTTGTTACCCTCACCGTTGTCCTCAATCTCTTCTTATAGTGCTCTAGCCTTTGCGAGCTTGAGGTTTGGCTCCTGGTCCATGCGGAACATGTCTGGCCGCACGAACAGGAAGGCAAGCGGTGTCTTTTCGATCAGTTTGAAGCCGATCAAAGGTGCCGCTACCGCAACGATGGTCACTGAGAGAGCAATGAGGTCGGCATTTTCGATGATGCCGGTTTTTACGAGCCCGATCCGTACGACAGCGCCTGGCAGGAAGAAGGCAAGATACACATAGAGAGACCGCTGCCCGATATAGGCCAGCCATTTCAGACGTCCGTGATTAGCGGCAACTGACAAGAGAGCGATTGTCGCCGCGCCGCCGCCAAATGCAGCGAGCAAGCCAAAGAGCGGTTTGGTTGCGATGCCCGCTTCAACGAAGAAGTAGACCATAGCAAAGGCACCGATTGAGCCTGCAAACACCCGCAGGGCGTTCTCTCTCGCAAACTCAGCGAGATTGAAGAAGTACTGAGCGCCGACATAGCCCGCGACGAAGAACACATATCGGTCGGCAAACTCGTCAATGGCGCCCCAGCCAGTGTGGATCGGTGATGCATAGAGAATAACAGCAGCACTCATCAGGATGATGGGCGGTACGTTTTTCAACAGGCGCGTCACCATGAAGAAGATGGCAAGGGCGTGGATGAACCAGAGCGTTGAAATCGGTTCGATTGGCAGCAGCAAAACATCATTCAGGCTGAATGTGTGATTGCCATAGCCTGAGAGGCCGATTTTCACAGCCAGCTGGATCGTAGCCCAGAGGAAATAGAAATAGACAAAATGGAACAGTTTTGCGTCGACGAATTTTGCGCGGTTCCACTGAAGTGACCGGCTGACAAAAAGACCTGCGATCATGAAAAAGAGCGGTACGCGGAAAGGACGTGCGAACTCAACAATATCAACCATCCACATATGGGTGACGCCCATGCTTTCCATTGTGCCCAGTGAGATATGCATCTGAGCGACCAGGATGATGGTCACGCCCTTCACATAATCGATCCATTCGATGCGTGAGGGGGCTGTTGTAGTTTGCGGCGCTGTTTGGGTCACGTCAGTCATGGGGGCACGTCCGTTGAGCGATTTATGCTGCAATTTGTCCCAAAATGGCACAGATGTGTGCAGTCGAGGGACGGGTTGCAGCTGGTTAGGCTCATCGGAGCAGGATCCAGGCCATGTCTGTTGAGGCGTTTTCGGACGGTGAACCGGGACCGCGTTCGGGCGCCACTCGAACCAATGGCGCGGAGCCCTCACCCTGAAAACGCTCTAAATACCAATCATCTGACGGATATCGGTGGGTGTTTTTCCTGCCTCGCGCAGATCTTTCAGCCCCATATCTTTGGCACTTTTGGAGAGACGACGGCCAGTTTCATCTTCGATCAACCGATGATGGCAGTAGAGCGGTTCGGGCAAATCCAGCAGCGCCTGCAGAAGACGGTGGATATAGGTCGCCGGATAGAGGTCGCGGCCGCGGGTGACATGGGTGATGTTCTGGAGTGCATCATCAACAACGACCGACAGATGATAGGAGGTCGGCACGTCTTTTCGGGCGATTACGACATCGCCAAATAGTTCTGGTTCAATCTGTTGGATGCCGGTGTCTCCAAAGGGACTGCCTTCTAACTCTGAGAATGTTATTGGACCGCCGGAAATCTTTACGGCGAGCTCAATGGCTTTCTCCGTGTCGAGCCGCCAGGCGTAGGTGCGGCCTTCCCACATCAGCCGGGAGCGTTCCCTTGTGCTGATGTCTTTGTAAATGCCGGGATAGAGAAGAGCCCCGTCCGGATCTCGGGGCCAACGCTCCATATCGATCCCACTGTCGGCGATGGTGTGTTCTATTTCTCGGCGGGTTGCGAAACAGGGATAGACAACGTCCAGGTCTCGAAGCTGTTTGAGCGCGACCTCATAGTCCGGGAAATGTTCCGACTGGCGCCGGACGGGCGTCTCCCAGGTGAGGCCCAGCCATTCAAGGTCTTCATAGATGCCTTCGGCAAATTCCGGTCGACACCGGCCCACATCAATATCTTCAATTCTGAGCAGAAACCGTCCACCCAGTTCTGCTGCCTTTTCTGCGGCGTACAGGGCAGAGTAAGCATGGCCCAGATGGAGCCTGCCGTTCGGGCTTGGGGCGAATCGAATGATGGTGTCGGATGTTTGCATCAACGTCTTTTCACGCAAAATCTCTTGTGTGGCGGATTCTTGACCGATTTGACGCAGGGTTCCGAGTTGCGGCTTCACACCAGCGTCGCACTAGATATAGTATTTTCCCAACAACAGTCGAAGCGAAGTTGAGTCCGGGTAGTTTAGACGATTCCAGGAGGACGTGACGGTGCAAGGTGAGTTTGCGACGCCAGAAGGGTGTCCGGCGTTGGTGCTAAATGCGGATTTCAGGCCGCTCAGTTATTATCCGTTGTCGCTGTGGTCTTGGCAGGATGCCATAAAGGCTGTGTTCCTAGATCGGGTGAACATTGTCTCCAATTATGATGTGGCGGTGCATAGCCCGAGTTTTGAGATGCAACTGCCATCGGTTGTCTCTCTCAAGACCTATTTGAAGCCGGCGCAATATCCTGCCTTCACTCGGTTTAACCTCTTTTTGCGAGATAGTTTCCTCTGCCAATATTGTGGCGATGAACATGAATTGACCTTTGATCATGTTGTTCCGCGTCGTCTGGGAGGTCAGACGACATGGGAAAATGTGATCACGGCTTGTGCGCCATGTAACTTGCGCAAAGGAGGCAAGCTGCCGAAAGAGGCAGGGATGATCCCGCGGCAGAAGCCATTTAGGCCAACGGTGAATGAGCTCCACAAAAATGGTCGGCGTTTCCCACCCAACTATCTGCACGAGAGTTGGCGCGATTATCTCTATTGGGATAGTGAGCTGGAAGCATAGCTGTTCCATTTTTGTTGCGGGTTTCCGGATAGAAAACCGTAAGAACACTTTTCTTGGAGACGCTCTAAGTTCAGGCTTTTTCAGAGGCGCGAATTGCCGCTCGGCAGATCGTCTGGATCACGTTCGATAGAACAGGGTAGCCGGGCGCTTCTTCTGCACCTTTTTCCAGTGCTTCCTGCTTATGCGCCAGTTCTTCTTCCCGAAACTGAATGATCGTTTCTTTTAGATCTTCTTCTGTATCGAGAGCTGATAGCTCATCGATCTGGCTCTGATAATGCTCATCAATCACTGATTCAACAGCTACCGTACAGGCGTGCGCGGCCTTTTCGCCCATAAGGGCTGTGGCTGCGCCCATTGCGAAGCCGCCCAGGTGCCAGAGCGGATTGAGGGCTGTCGGTCGGACCTGGCGTTCGTGCACGAGTTTGTTGAAGCGGTCGAGATGTTCCTCTTCTTCCGCCGCCATGCGGGTTAGGCTCTCGGTGATTTCCTTTTTATGGGGCAGGTTGCGGAAGACGGCCAGCTGGCCTTCATAAATGCGCACGGCTCCATACTCACCTGCATGGTCTACGCGGATCATCTCTTTGATCCGGTCAGCGGTAGAGGGGCGGCCAGGATGGTCTGCCGCGGCGTTGAAAGATGGTTTGCTCATCTTACTCTTCCTCCAGTCCAGTCATCGTCCAGTAGCGCGCAAGGGCTATTGAGCCCAAAGCGGTGAGGAGGATGGAGATCAGGCAATTGTATCCCGCCATGGAGATGCCAAAGAGGCTCCAGGGGACTTCGTCGCAGCGCGGGACGGTGACGCCATCCAGCTGCTGTCTAAATTCGTCAATGCTCCCCGCCATCAAGTTCACACCGGTGCAGCCTTGCGGGCCTTCCCACCATTTATATTCAACGCCTGCATGGTAGCCAGCCAGGATGACGCTCGCCGCTGCAGCAAGTGTACAGAGCGTGATCAGCACAACCGGTGCCAACCCTAAATTGGTTTCGCGGGACAGAACGCCGGCAGCGAGTGAGACGGGGATCAGAAAGTAATAGGCATAGCGTTGCTGCAGGCAGAGAGAGCAGGGATCAAGCCCGCCGATATGTTCGAAAGCGAGCGCCGCGCCGAGCGTCACCACAGAGATGGCAAAGATCGCCCATGGTATCTGGCGGTTTGCGATTGGAAGGGCGGTGAGCAGGGACATGGGGTGATCTTACAGGATCAGGCCCACCAGGAGGAAGCCGCCGATCAGGAGTGCGACAAAAAGGATCGACAACAGGCCAAAATACTTGTCGATAAAGGTGCGGATGGGCTCCCCAAACCACCATAAAAGTCCGGCGACAGCGAAAAAGCGGGTGCCGCGGGCCACCAGGCTTGCGGCCATGAAAACCAGGAAATTAAGCCCTGTTGCTCCACTGGCAATGGTGATGACCTTATAGGGGAAGGGGGTGAGGCCCGCGATCAGGACGATCCAGACGCCATAATCATTATATCTCTCTGCAAAGCTCGCGAATTGGTCGGTGTAGCCATAGAAGGCGAGGATAGGCTCGCCCAGTTGAGCGAAGAAGAAAAAGCCGATCGCATAGCCTGCAACGCCCCCCAATACCGATGCCACGGTACAGATAAGAGCATAGACCCAGGCCAGCGCCCGCTTGGCCAATACCATGGGTATCAGGGCGACATCGGGCGGGACGGGGAAGAAAGAACTTTCGGCAAATGAGACGAGGGCCAGCCCCCAACGCGCATGGCGGTGGGCGGCAAGGTTCATGGTCCAATCATAGAGGCTGCGCAACATGGGACCCGTGATAACAGGGCATAAGATTTCTGTCTATCAGGGGCTCTTTCCCTTTGACCTGAGCGCCGTCCTGCCTATCATGGCGCCGCTTGACGGGCGACCCTCGCCCGTCAAAGCCCCTGTGGCGGAATTGGTAGACGCGGTAGATTCAAAATCTGCTGTCCGTACGGGCGTGCTGGTTCGAGTCCGGCCAGGGGCACCACCTCACGATTGCATGCACTTACAAGTGCAGATCGTCCGATATCCTTTGAATTCAAAGAAGCCGCCGCCTATCAGTTCGAAAATCTGTGCGGTCTGTCGGGAGTAGGGCTTACGAAACCGAACCTCGCCTCTTTTGGGCGTGAGAGGGTGGGTTTCTCCACGAGCATCTGCTTTGGGATCTAGGGAAAGTCAAAACCGCTATTGTTGATCACAGCGTCCCAGTTTCCTTCTTTTGCGGTGGCTCCAGAAATTTCCACCGCTTTCAAGGCTTGCTTGACGGCGTTTTCGTTCTCGAGCTCGATGATATCGAGACGTTGTATCGGCGACTTGATGAGCGCGTGATGTTGGACCCAACTGACTTTGGCGGGAAGCCAGAGGAAAAAGAGCTTGTTGCGCGATTGCATCGAACAAAAGAAGACATTCCGAAAAATGGTATTTCTATTGATGCTGGTGCGCTGCTTGAAAATGTAGTGGATGAGATTTTGAAACACGTAGCGGTAAGATGTCTGTAGGTTCAAAATCTGCTGTCCGCACGAACTTCTAGTTCGAGTCTGTAACAGTCGTCACCAATATCTGCTGGTTGTTCTCGCTATCATTGATCTAATGTTTGCGCGTCTTAGGCAACCATAGGAGTTGTGATTTCTACTCATTCTGTGTTGAGCCATCGAGAAAAATGGTCCATTTTGATGGGCGTTCTTGGAGGCATATTCTATCTGTGTTGTATGTAGAACGAATCCGTTGAGACGCGGGTCCGGTATCATATGAAAACCTAAGAAGACAAGTTTCAGGTCTGTCTCCAAGGTTTCGTGCTAGGTGTGGATGACACGAGGGTGAAGGAACATGGCGAAACCACTAAACTTGCTACCTCATGTTGCCCGTTGGAATATCGAGGCGAAAGCTGAGGATATGGGGAAATTGTTCTATGAATTTCCAGCTTTTAGAAAAGTCAAAAACGGAGACTACATCTTCGTCAAAGGCCGAAAGGGAAGTGGCAAGACAGCCATACTGCAGTATATCCGCTCAATGAGATCCTTCGACCATTTCTCCAAGTCGATTACGCTTGATCGTTCACCAATTGAGTTTTTTCAAGACGTGGGTGTGACGGGTGATCTGCCTTTGTCTGCCTATGTTTTGATTTGGAGATATGTAATTTACAGTGCGGTTGTTGATCTGTTTACAGAGAATGAGCGTGTTAAGGCAGAAATTGGTCGTGAGCTTGATGACTGGTTTCCGGCCTCTCCGGAGAAGCAACTGGCGCAAGTTCTGGGTCGGTCACCTGGTAACAAGATATCTGTTGGTATCGGGGATAACGTGCTGACGCCAGGATTGAGCTTCTCGACAGAGAAGAAGTTTGATTCTGCTGACATCAATAGTTTAGCGCGTACCGTTGAGCTCCTCGGTAGGTTTATTTATGAGAACTGCGATGATTCAAAATACTATGTGATGTTTGATGGTCTTGATGCAGAACTAACTGATGCAACAAGGTCAGGTAAAAGCTACGAAAAGCAACAGACGATTATCCGTGGACTGATAAAATCGTGTTTTGATGAAAGATTGAGTTTCAGAAGGTCGGGGCTGAACGTTATTCCTTTGGTTTTTATACGGACGGACATGTTCGATGACCTGAGAGACAGTGACAGCGAGAAGTGGGAAGACTTCGTTTGTGACTTGAAGTGGCGGAAAGACCAGATTCACAACATGCTCTCACACAGAATATGTCATTCGGCTCATGAGGCAATTGAGGACAAGGGTTTTCGCGCAAGTTGGAAGAGGATCGTGTTTGATAGGCCGGTTGAAATCGAGAACAAGCGATCCAACGAGATATTTAGAATAAAGCCGATAGATTACATACATAAGCGGACGTTTAGTCGGCCTCGAGATTTCATCAGATATATACAAATTGTAGCGAAGGTTACTGACGAATACGATCAGGGGTACACGAGGATAGCTCCAAAGACTTTTGTGCAATCAGAAGACTTATATTCAAGACGCTTCCGAAAAGAGATTGTAGACGAGATGCACTCAGTCCTTAAGGATGTCGACGGGTATCTGGATGCATTTGGTAAAATTCACAAAATTCGATATTTTTCATTTCATCAGATTCAAAGAGCCTTTGCAGAGGAAGGCAATTTTGACAGAGACCTTTTCGAGAAGATAGGTCTTGAAAATATACTGAAATTTCTCTTTGAGTATTCGGTGGTTGGTAATATTGACAAGCGAAAAGACGTTGAAAGTCAAACACCATTCTACTATCGCACATTCAAATACAATTTTCCGACATCGGTGATCAATTATCGCGAGAAATTTACATTGCACAGTGGACTGTTTAGGTCGATTTATGAATCCAAAAGCAGGAACTCTCTTGCTCTGGCAGACAAAGCGAACACTATTGATTTGACCGAAAAGTTATGACTATCGTTTGTTGGTGTATGCCTAGTTTTTCTAGGTTGAGTTTGAGGCATTGTTTCACGGTCGCGTAGAAACACAATAGCGGATCGTCCTCATGTCCTTTGAAATCAAAGAAGCCACCGCCGATCAGTTTGAAGAAGTCTGGCCGATCTTTCGCGAGGTTGTTAGGACCGGCGAGACCTATCCCTATCCGATGGACACAGACCTGGCAGAGGCGCGTGCATTTTGGTTCGCGCCGGGTGCTCGGGTCTACTTCGGATATCTTGATGGCGTCGCCGTCGCCAGCCGCTATATCGTGCCCAATAAACCGGGCCTTGGCTCTCATGTCTGCAACACCGGCGTCATGGTTGATGCAACAGTGCGTGGTCAGGGACTTGGCAAAAAGATGATGGAGTTTGGATTGGCGAAAGCCAAAGAGCTTGGCTTCAAAGCCATCCAACTCAATCTCGTTGTCTCAACCAATGGGGCATCTCTTGAGATCTGCAAGCGAAATGGTTTTCAGATTGTCGGGACGCTGCCAGATGCTTTTCACTTTCGAGGTGAGCGCTTCGTAGACGCCTATGTCCTGTATCGTGATCTTTCCTAGTGTGGCTGGGTGTCAGATGCCGCCCATGAACAGAATCCAGACCAGCCCATCGCGAATATCAAACGTGAAGGCGACCGCGTAGACGAACAGGAGCATGCTTGCCCAAACACCATAGACCGAGTTGAGGCAGAGGTCAGATTGGTTTGAAAGCAGTGCGATCAATCCGGGTGTCCAGAAAATCACATGGAGCAGTGAGACGAGGCCCGCACGCAAAACCACACCTTCAATGCTTGCGATGGCGATGGTCACGACATGGCTTCCAATGAAACCGGCCAGCACCCACCGTGCTGGCACATGGTTCCAGGCAAATATGAGTGACGACAAGAATGTCAGGGCAAGGAAACCAAGCCATACCATCATCCAGCTGGGCAGGTTTGTGCGGGCTTCATTGTCCCACACGCCAAGTGCAGGCGATCCACCTATACCGGTTATCGCGAGGAAGGCACCCGTTGCAGCGACCAAGCAGAATGCCAAGCCCAGCTTTGTTCTTAGGATTTCCATAGATAGCCTTTCCTTCAAATTGGCTGATTTTGGATTTGCTGGTTGAAAGTCACTTTTGACTGGTTCGTCACGTTGTAAAACGAGTTAGAGTTTATGAAGCTAGCACATAGTAGGTGGATGCCATGCAATCTTCAAAACAGAGCGTTACTCAAAATACCGACGTGCGCTATCTCGGGAACCTTCTTGGCGACGTCATACGTGCTTACGGCGGGGATTCACTGTTTGAGAGAATTGAACGGGTCCGGTCCGTTTCTGTTGACCAGCATCGTGGACTTGTGGACGCGGAGGATGTTAATCGGGAGCTGGAAGCTCTTGAGCTTGATGACGCGCTCCATTTTGTGCGGGCCTTCATGCTCTTTTCCATGCTCGCCAATCTTGCTGAGGATCGGCAGAGTAGCACCGCTGAGAGGGTAACAGGCCTGGCGGAAGTTCTTGAACGCCTTCAAAGCCTAGGCGTGGGGCTTGCCCGCGTGCAGGACGCTCTTTCGGATATGCTCGTCATGCCGGTCCTTACCGCACATCCCACGGAAGTTCGTCGCAAAAGCGTCATTGATCATCTCACTCGAGTGAGCGAGCTACTTGATCGGAAGCATGCCGGACACACAGAAACCACGGACGGCGGCGCTATCGATCATGCCATTCGCCAGCAAATTGCGTTGCTCTGGCAGACCAGGTTGCTGCGACATCAACGACTGACCGTGATGGATGAGGTTGAGATAGAACTCGACTATCTTCGCGATGTTTTTCTTCCTGTCCTGCCAGCGGCATATTCACGCTGGGAACGCATTTTGGGTGAGCAGTGCCCCAGTTTTCTCAAAGTCGGCAGTTGGATTGGCGGAGACCGGGACGGGAATCCAAATGTCGATGCAGCTTGTGTGGAGCATTCTGTCTCTCGCGCTTCACAGACTGTTCTGGAGTATTATCTTGATAGCGTGCATGCGCTTGGTGCCGCACTATCCATCTCGTCAGAAAATGCTGATATTCCCGATGAGGTTTGCGCGCTTGCTGATGCAAGCGGAGATGATAGTCTCGCCCGCCGCGACGAACCCTATCGCCGCGCACTAAGCGGTATCTATTCGCGTTTAGCTGCCACATTTGAAGTGTTGATCGGTCGCCCGCCTCCCAGAACGAGTTCTCTTGATGGGAAGCCCTATGCTCACTCTGACGCCTTCCGGGGTGACCTCCAAACATTGCAGCGGGGACTGCGCGCGCCTGACGGGCAGTCAGCGGATGACGGAGCATTGAAGCAATTGCTTCGTGCCGTTGACACATTTGGTTTTCACCTTACGAGACTCGATTTTCGACAGAATGCTGACGTGCATGAGCGTGTTGTCGCCGAGTTGCTCTCTGGTGGTGGCGTAGAAGGTGACTATCTTGCTCTTGATGAAGGAGAACGAGTGGCTTTGCTCCGGCAGGAACTCTCAAATGCGCGCCCGCTGTTCTCATCTTTTTTGGAATACTCCGCGGAAACAGACTCCGAGCTTTCGCTGTTTCGAGCTGCCGCGCGTGTGCATGGTCAATACGGGGACGGGGGGATTTCGACCTATGTCGTTTCCAAGGCCGAGAATGTGTCAGACCTTTTAGAGGTCTATTTGCTGCTCAAAGAAGTAGGGCTGTTTCGACCGGGCAACCCGCCTTCATCAGCTTTGATGGTGGTTCCGCTTTTTGAGACGATCGGCGATTTGGAGAACGCACAGTCGATTATGCAGGAGTGGTTTGCGCTCCCAGAGATGCGGGCGCTTTCTGTGTCCCGTGGCTTTCAGGAAGTCATGATTGGCTACTCTGATTCTAACAAAGACGGAGGCTATCTTTCATCGGTGTGGTGTTTGCATGATGCCTCCCGCAAGCTGGTTCCCATCTTTGAGGATGCGGGTACCAAGATGCAGCTCTTCCATGGGCGGGGCGGTGCCGTTGGCCGTGGAGGCGGACCTGCGTTTGAGGCCATTCGGGCACAACCATCAGGGAGTGTTCAGGGGCGCATTCGCATCACTGAGCAGGGCGAAGTGATTGCGGCAAAGTACGGGACTGCGGAGAAAGCTGCCCAAAACCTGGAAGCGATGGCTTCTGCTACGCTTCTGGCAACCATAGAACCAGATCAGCTTTCCTCGGTAGACAAGACCCGTTATGGAGATGCTATGGCGGCTCTGTCTGCAGATGCGTTCCGTCATTATCGCGGGCTTGTCTATGAGACAGCGGGGTTTCAAACCTTTTTCCGCCAAATGACTCCTATATCGGAGATTTCTGGTCTCAAAATTGGATCGCGACCAGCGAGCCGGACGGCCTCAGAGCGGATTGAGGATTTGCGGGCCATTCCCTGGGTGTTCAGTTGGGCGCAGTCCCGGGTCATGTTGCCGGGCTGGTTTGGTGTTGGCACAGCCCTTGCGAACTTCAAGGACCAGAAGCTCTTGAAGGAGATGGCGGGTGAATGGCCATTCTTCCACACGACGCTGACCAATATGGAGATGGTGCTCGCGAAATCAGACATGGATGTTGCGGCGCGGTATGTGACTCTGGTGGAAGACAAAGCGTTTGCAGAGGATGTGTTCGGCAAGATCCGGTCTGAGTGGTCAAGAGCCTATGATTTCTTGCTGGAAGTCACAGGGCAGACTCGCCTCCTAGAAGATAGCCCCTCAACTGAAAATGCACTGAAGCTGCGTTTGCCTTATGTGGAGCCGCTTAATTTGCTCCAAGTCGAGTTGATCAAGCGTCATCGTTCAGGGGAGGGTGATGAACGTATCGAACAAGGTATTCAACTTTCAATCAGTGCTATTGCGACCGCTCTCAGAAACAGCGGCTAAGCCGAAGGCCCCATGATGGCCGCTTTTTCAGGCGACGCGGATATATCCCGCAAGTCCTGTCTTTTGATGTTCAATCACATGGCAATGAAAGGCCCAATCGCCTGGATTGTCCGCGACGAGGGCCACATCAAGTGTTTCTTCCTTGAGTAGCAAGGCGGTATCTGTCCAGTTCGGCAGGATTTTCCGTTTGTTGGACCGCACTGGTTTGAAAGTCAGCCCATGCAGGTGGATGGGGTGCACGTTGGGGCTCTCATTGCGTAGCCGCAGGATGTAGCTGCCGCCCTGTTTCAATGTAGCAAGTGGCCCTGTCCCTGAGGCGTCTCCTGGCCAGGGGGCCCGGTTGATCGACCAGAATGTGTATCCAAGGGTGCCGCAAAAGCCATTGTTTGGCAGGTCGCCGGAGGGAGACCAGCCGAACACAAACTCATGGGTCTCGGCATTTTCAAGGATGGGTTCAGAGATCTTGTTTGGGGCTAGTTGTTTTAAATCAGCAAGTTTTCGCTGCTCGGATTGGCCGACGGCGCGGAGCCGGGCAAGGCTTTTTGCGCCTCCCCCAACCGTTGCCATGAGGCTGAGCTCCTCGCCTTCCCGCGCGGGCATTTCAATGGCGAGGTCAACCCGCTGTCCCGGTGACAATAGCAGCGGGTCTTTTTCTGTGGGCCAGGGCAAGGGGGTGAGAAGTGGGTGGCCATCCAGTGCGATGATACGCCCGCGTGTGTTTGGCAAGAAGAGCTTGTAGATGCGCGTTATGTCAGTTGCGAGAACCCTAACACGAGCAATGCCGCCAGCTTGCGCATCGTAGACGGGGTTCTGTTCCCAGTTGGCGGTGAGAATATTGCCGAGAGTGCCTCCACGCGCCGCCCCTCGGGGGGTAAAGAGCTCTTTGAACTGACCGTCTTTTCCTAGACGAAAATCCCGAAGGGTGAGAACGACATCGTTGTTGAACCCGGGATCTTCCACTTCATCGACAATCAGGGCGCCGGTGAGACCCATCGCCATCTGTTCCATTGTCATGCAATGGGGGTGATACCAGTAGGTACCAGCATCCGGTGGCGTGAATGTATAGGTGAAGCTCTCATCCTTGCCCAAAGGGAATTGGGTCAGATAAGGAACGCCGTCCATCTCATTGGGTAGTCGGATACCATGCCAGTGCATGGTTGTGTAATCAGGTAAACGATTGGTGACGGTGGCTGTGAAGGGAACGCCTTGCTTTGCCCGAAGAATGGGAGGTGCTGCATCTGGAGACAGACTCACCATGCCTGTGGTGAGCTGGTTTGGCATCACATTGTACTGCGCGCTTTGAATGTCGAGATTATTGGGCCGTTGAGCTATGAACTCAAAGGGATCACAGCCCGCCAGTCCTGCCGCGGAGATGGAAGCAGCAGCGCTCAAGAATTCACGACGATGGAGCATCTAAGGGCTCACCTGATGATCTATAGGGCGACCACCACAGCAAACTGACGGTCACCTGGCAAGGGATGCCAGTGATGACATGTCGTCGCGGTCTTGTTCGACAGCGTTAGCTATTGTCAGTGGGGAAGCCGTCTGGGAGTGAATAGGTACCCAGCATTTCCCCAAGCCACTTTCTGAACCGTCGCGGGGCATCGGGATCGTCGCCAAATCCGCAGGCTTCATAGAAATAGTCGCCGACGACTGCTTCGCCAAACGCCGTATTGGCGATGAGAAGCACCAGGAACATCGTTTCTTCGCGCTCAGGGTGGGGCAAGTTCTCGCTGTCTGCGAGTTTGCACCGGGCGGCATGTCCCCGATCCGCAATCTCGGTCATGACCCCCGTTGTTGGATTGCCTTCTGGACCGGAGTCGGTCAACAGCATCCAGGACAGGAGTTTGGCGGTTCCCTGGTCGCTCAGCGCTTCAAATGTGTTGTTTACGAGGCTTGGCATCTGCGCCCCGATCTTTTTGTCATCTTCTCCGTCCAGCACACCCAGGAGTTTTTCGCGTAGCTGAGAGGTCGTCCGATCCACAAGTGCATTCACGAGCCCTGCGCGACTTTCAAAGTGATGCAGGATTGCGGGGTGTGAAATGCCCACATCGCGTGCAATGTCCTGAAGCCGAATGCCTTCTGGCCCCTGCTCTGCGAGCCGCTTTGCTGCAGCATCCAGAATGACGCGACGGGATTCCTCAGCTGATCGACGAATGCGTTTTGTGGGGGCGGGCTTGCTTTCGACCGCTACGTTTTCAAGTATTTTGCTCATACCGCCTATTTGCCCCGTCCCCGACCTCAATTTTTATAGATCCATCATACTGACCTCGGCCCATCATGAAAGTGCGGAGATGTACTCCACAAAACGAACCCCATGTGTTTTTTGGCCGAATCCCTCCAAAATGGCGGTGTTCAATGGGTGGAGACGTGATGATTAAGGTAAATGGGCTGAAATCCTGCGATACATGCAAGAAGGCGCTGAAATGGATTGATGCCGAAGGGCTTGAGCATGCCTTCCGCGATGTGAGGTCAGACGCTGTCACACTTCCAGAAGTGAAGCGATGGGGCAAAGCAGTGGGTTGGGACCGGCTTGTCAATAAAGCCAGCACGACCTGGCGAGGGCTTTCTGATGCAGAAAAAGAGGCGGCCTCAGGTTCCAGCGCCGCTCAACTCTTGGTGGATAACCCAACACTCATCAAACGGCCTGTTTTTGAGATGGGGGACGCCGTGCTTGTTGGATTTAAAGCAGACCAACAAGCAGCCCTTAAGGCGGGATAAAAGTGGCTGGTGCGCTCTTGCTTCCCATTGAGACAGAGCGGCTTTGCCTCAGGGATTTCCGCTGGGGAGACATTGACGCCTTGCATGCCTATGCCTGCCTGGAGGAGGTCACGCGGTATCTCCTATGGGGCCCAAATGACCGGCAGACAAGCGAGGGGCAGCTCTCCACATTTGTCGAAGCTGCCGGTGAGCTGCCGCGAACGATCTACGAGCTAGCACTTACCTTGAGAGATGAGGGACGCCTGATCGGTGCGCTTTGCCTCTATCTGGACGATCCTGCAGAAGGCGCGAAGAGGGGAGCAGAGCTTGGTTTCGTTCTGCATCCCGACTTTTGGGGGCAAGGGTTGGCGACAGAAGCTGCCAAAGCGCTGCTTGCCGACGGCATGTCTCAGTTGGGGTTGGCTTTCGTCTGGGCGACGTGTGACACCCGCAATCTGGCATCAGTCGGGGTATTGGAAAAAATCGGGATGGCCCGGGAAGAAATAATCTGCGGTGTTCGCGAAACTGCGGATGGCCTGGTGGATGAGTATCGGTACATCTTTCCGGCGCGCTAAGGCCCTGACACTCAAGCTGTTTGGGACCGACATTTGATCCGAAAGATGAGAACTTGGCTCTCCTCGGTGCTGTCCAACAATTCATGCCCGCTTTCGTGACAAAAATGAGGGAAATCGATCGCTGCGATGGGGTCTGTTGCCAGAACTTTGAGGACGACCCCCGGGGCGAGCTCTCGCAGCCTTTTCTGTGCGCGGAGAACAGGCAGTGGGCAGGTTAGGCCCGTCACGTCCAGCAGTAGATCCTGACTTTCTGTCATTTCATTTCGACTCGATCTGTTTCGCCGGGCTCTGCCTAAAACCCTACCTGAAACAGGGTATCGGACCGGACGCGGTCGGTTCTGCTTGACCCAAAAAATTTGTCCCGGTTACATACCATTGTTGCAAAAGAAGAAAAATGGGAGGTGACCCGATGGGTCTTATTCAAAGTATTGGCAATGATGTGACCTTCGCGCGCGCCGCCCTTCGGTCCCTGAAAAAGGTGAATGCGATCTATGCGGACGAGAAACACACCTTTGCCGATGTGATCGAGGATTTTGCTCGTACAAAGCCAAACAATATCGCCATTGTGTCCGATCAGGGCACCATGACATATGCGGAACTTGATGCTGCTGCCAACCGATATGCCCGTTGGGCGAAAGAGCAGGGTGTCGGACCTGACGTCTCGGTGGCGCTGTTGATGGAGAACCGGCCGGAATATCTCGTGGCCTGGATCGGTATCATAAAGGCTGGCGGGGCCGCTGCCCTCATCAACACAAATCTGACTGGTGGGCCTTTGGTGCACTCGCTCTCCATCTCGGGGGCGGATCATCTGGTTCTCGGCGCAGAATTGGCTGAGAATTTTTCCACAGCTGTCGATAGCCTTGAACGCCCGATGAAAGTTTGGGCAACAGGTGGTGCGGTTCAAGGAACAGAAGACTTGGATGCGGTCCTAGCGGACCGGTCTCCGGAAGACCTTCCCGCGGATTATCGCAAAGACCTGACGACAGACAACACAGCCCTCTACATTTACACGAGCGGCACGACCGGCAATCCTAAGGCAGCGAAAATACCGCATGTGCGCCTCCTCATCATGATGGGGGGATTTGCCGCAGCAACCAACTCAACCGAAAAAGACCGGATGTATGTCTGTCTGCCGCTTTATCACTCTGCGGGTGGTGTGTGTGCTGTTGGGATTACATTGACAGTTGGTGGCTCGGTCATCATCAAGCGACGCTTCTCAGCACGTGAGTTCTGGGATGATGTGGTCGATCACAAGGCAACGCTCTTCCAGTATATCGGTGAACTCTGTCGCTACATGTTGAATACAGAACCCCACCCTAAGGAGCGGAAACACAAGCTGCGTACTGTAGTTGGCAATGGACTGCGACCTGAGATCTGGCCTGAATTCCAGCAACGCTTTAAAATTCCGAAGGTCATCGAATTCTATGGTGCGACTGAAGGCAATGTGGCGCTTGTGAATTATGACGGCACCGTCGGCTCCATCGGCCGTATTCCTAAGTGGGCGAAGTCAAAATACAATGTTGAAATTGTGAAGTTTGACATTGAAAGCGAAGAGCCTATTCGCGGCGCTGACGGGTTGTGCCAAGTCTGCGCACCCGGCGAAGTTGGGGAGGCATTGGGCAAAATTGACGCTAGTTTGCCAACCGGTCGCTTTGATGGATATGCGGACAAGGCCGCGACCAGTAAAAAGATTTTGCGGGATGTGTTCGAGAAGGGTGATGCCTGGTTCCGAACTGGCGATCTGTTGAAGCAGGATGAGAAGGGCTATTTCTATTTCATTGACCGGATCGGTGACACGTTCCGCTGGAAGGGTGAGAATGTTGCGACGTCTGAAGTTGCCGAGGCGATCTCAGTGTTTGAGGGCATCAAGGAAGCCAATGTTTATGGTGTGAATGTCCCGGGTGCTGATGGCCGGGCAGGTATGGCGTCGATTGTTTCTTCCAAGGAAGTGGATCTGCCGAAGCTCCGGACCCATTTGGAGAAGGAGCTTGCAGCCTATGCGCAGCCGCTCTTTATCCGAATTCAGCCGGAGATTGAAATTACAGGCACCTTTAAACACCGCAAGGTCGAGCTTGTGAAGGAAGGGTTTGATCCCGAGAGCGTGTCTGACCCGATTTACTTCAATGATCCGGCGGCGAAAGCTTTCGTTCCGTTAGACAAGACGCTTTACGACAAGATCAATGCGGGCGGAGTCCGGGTTTAACTCCCCCTTACCGAACGCGAAAAAAGGGCGGTTCCGTGATTGGACCGCCCTTTTCTGATTGCCGGATGAGAATTACTCAGCTGCGTCTGTTTTGTGCATTTCGGCCGCAGCAGCGAGGATGTCCGGGCTGATATTCTCTGTGCCCTTTTCCTCGATATGCTTGGCGATGCGTGTTCCCACCGCCGCGATAGCTGCGCCCATAAAGGTCTCGTGATTGTCGCGTGCCCAGGCGTAAGACTGTTCGCGATTGGTGTTGAGACCCTGGAACTTCGGCATCACGTAACGCGCCATCAATTCATAGGAGTTTTTGGTGCGTTCGAAATTGGCCCAGTTATGCGCCATAAAGAGGAAGGCACCATACCCGCCTGATTGTGTTTCGAGGCGGTCGAGCTGTGCGATGGCGTCTTCCGGCGTGCCGATAACGGCAAGGCCGGATTCAATCAATGCGTCCACCGGATCGCCTGCGTCGTCGGGTGCCAGCGGGAGGGCTGCGACTTCCCGGAAATAGGCCAGCCAGTTTTTGAGGCCAAACTCCACATCTGCCCGTGCCTGTTCTCTTGTTTCCGCAATATGCATGGGGCCGACAAGGCGCCAGCCAGAGCGATCCATGACGTTGCCATGGTCCTTGGCTTTTTCTTCTGCGATGGCCCAGTTGGACGCAAGGGCGTTGAAGCCGCCAGATGACGTGGCACCGAGAGAGAGAAGGCTGAGGCCAAGACGACCTGCGGCTGTCGCTCCGGTTGGCGAGACCTGGCTTGCGGTGGCTATTTCGACAGATGGACGGGAATAAGGCGTCATCTGCAGATGGGCTTCGTTGAGTTCAAACCAGTCAGACTTGTGTGTCACGGTCTCGCCGCGCAGCAAGGGGACCAGCACCTCAAGTGCTTCATCCATCTTGTCGCGCTGGGTCTGCACGTCGATGCCCATCATGAACGCGTCGGACGGCAGCGATCCAGGCCCGACGCCGAACATCACGCGACCACGAGTCATGTGGTCAAGCTGATTGATACGGTCTGCCAGCATCAGCGGGTGGTGATAGGGGAGTGAAGAGACGCCGGTGCCGAAGCGAATGTTCTTTGTGCGCTCAGCCGCTGCGGCAATGAACAATTCTGGACTTGCGATCACCTCAAAAGCCGCTGAATGGTGTTCACCAATCCAGGCTTCGTCATAGCCGAGCTTATCCATCCACTCGACCAGTTCCATATCGCGGTGCATTGCTAGTGACGGGTTTTCATCAAGTGCGTGGAAAGGCGCGATGAACGCACCGAAGCGTAGTTTTGGTCCAGGCATGTTTGTTTCCTCTGCGTTTGGTTCTTCGTGTTTGTTGGGTTGTTTTTATGTCTTTAGGCCGTTCAGCATGATGTCGAGTAGGTCTTCTCCCGCTGATTTGGGAATGTCTTCCCGGTTATTACTCCAAGCGGATACGAAAGACCCCCAGCTTGCGACGAGCGCTGCGGCTACTAACTCAGGTGCTACCTTGGTGCCGAATTCACGTGCCTGCTGTCCTTCTTTGACGATATTGGTGATGAGATCGAGCAGGCCTTCATTGGCTTCAGTGGCGGCTTCTGGCAGCGATGGCTGGTTGAGAAACTCACGAACCATCTTGCGCATGATTTCTGCATTCTGCTCCCAATCATCAACCAGAGCACTCACCATGAAGCGAAGTTTATCTTCCGCGCTGCCGGGCACATTGATGAGGCGCTCTTGAAGATTTGCGGTCAAACGCTCGTTGAATTCGGTAAGCAGTGCCGCTTTGTTGGGGAAGTGGAGGAAGAAAGTTGCTTTGGCGACGTCTGCGCGCTCGCAGATATCCTCAATCGTCACAGCGTCATAATCGCGGTCTGCAAAGAGCTTCATTGCAGCGGAAAATATGCCTCGCCGGGTCTGTTCCTTTTTGCGTGATCGGCGAGACAGCTGCTCAGTGACCGTCAAGTTTTCAGATGCTCCCACACTCACGGCCTTTCCTGCCCTACAAAAACTAGACCGAAGTCTAATTTTACGAAATAACTGAGTCAAACTGCGGTGTTGGGCTTAAAGTCGCGGCATCAAAAAACAACCAAAAAAGGGAGAGTGACATGGGACGTCTGGACAATAAGGTGGCATTGGTGACTGGCGGTGGCAGCGGTATTGGCCGAGGTGCGGCCATCGCTATGGCAGCTGAGGGGGCAAAAGTGCTCGTCACCGATATTGATGTTGAGGGCGGTGAGGAAACGGTTGCGAAAATCAAGGAAGCGGGCGGTTCTGCCAAATTTTCTCCTCAGGACGTGACCGACGAGGCCCGCTGGGGTGAAGTTGTGGCGATTGCTGTAGAAAGTTTTGGCGGACTTCATGTGTTGCTCAACAATGCAGGCATCGCGATCGGCGCGCCTGTTACAGAAATGAGCCTTGAAGATTGGCGTGTCCAGACAGCCATCAATATTGATGGGGTGTTTCTTGGCTGCAAATACGCGATCCCGGCAATGACGGAAAGCGGCAGCGGTTCAATCATCAATGTGTCGTCGGTTGCGGGGCTGGGCGGTGCGCCGGGTCTGTCGGGCTATTGTGCCACCAAGGGCGCGGTTCGCCTTTTCTCCAAGGCGGTTGCGCTAGAATGTGCGCAGGCTGGAAACAATATTCGCAGCAATTCGGTTCACCCCGGCATTATCGATACGGCGATCTGGACGAAATCCATTATAGATAATGACACGTTCGGTAATTCTGAAGCGATTGTAGAAGGTGCCAATGCTATTGATCCAGATACGCTTGCCTCCCTTAGTGTCCCTGGCGGTAAGGCAGGGCTTCCCGCAGACATTGCTGCTGGTGTGGTCTTCCTGGCATCAGATGAGTCCCGCTATATGACAGGCACAGAACTTGTCATTGATGGTGGCATGACCGCCAACTGACCTGCGTTCTCACGTATTGAGACGAAGGCTGTGGGTCGCGTCCGGTTCTCGGGTCGGTTGGAACCCATAG
The DNA here is from genome assembly GCA_032881465.1 of Parvibaculaceae bacterium PLY_AMNH_Bact1. Taxonomy (NCBI): domain Bacteria; kingdom Pseudomonadati; phylum Pseudomonadota; class Alphaproteobacteria; order Hyphomicrobiales; family Parvibaculaceae; species Parvibaculaceae bacterium PLY_AMNH_Bact1. Next base: position 3,126,682 of record CP126168.1, on the reverse strand, counting down.
CTTTCATAAAATGCTGCCGCCTCCGCGCTGTCCGTGCGGAGGCGTATTCTGTGGTAGTAGCTTCCGGCTTGGGAGAGCAATGTGTCGACCAAGCCACGTCCAACACCGCAACGGCGATGGTCTGTCGAGACATAAAGGTGTCGCAGGCGTCCGGTTGTCGCCTCAATTGCGTAAGGGTCCTTGTTGAGGCCTCCTATAGCGACCAGTTCGTCGCCCAAGCTAATGCCGACGACATATTCACCTGGACGTGAGAAACGGTTTGTCCCCGCCTCCCAATCGTCTTGCATGCGTTTCAGAAACGCATGCCCCTCTGCTGTTGCCGCTGCTTCGAGTTTTGGAAAACCTGCATGTGGCAAGGTCAGTAGGGACTTCTTGAACCTTTGGTCCATGAGAGTGCTTGTCAGCCCGCCTTCATCACAAAGAAGCCTGCCCGCGGGAAGTGTACGACTACATCGCCAATGCGCGGATCATTGCGCTTGATGGCAACGTGTTGCGCAGAGGAGGAGACGAGCTGACCTGCAATTGGGTCACGACCATAATCGTCAGCCATGACATGCACCTGATCGCCCGGCATCAGCCCGTTAGGCTCACCCTGATCGGCAGTTTCTGCCTCCGTGCTGCTCATGTCTCTGGCTATGTCCAGGGCTTCTTCGCGACTTAGCTCCTGTCTGTCACCATGGCCGATATCCTGAATGCGCTTCTCCCAGGCAACGACGTTCGTAAAAGCGTCGATCACCGCGGCGCCTGCTGGCGCGATCCAGCGGATGAAAGCAAGGTTGTAAAAGGCGTTGACGTCGGCAATGCCCGCATCTGCTCCCATCAGGAAGGCACGGCCATCTGAGAGTTGCTCTTCCAGCCAATCGAGTTGAGCGCGCAGTTGTTCCATCATCATGGGTGCGCCGGCTCTCATCTCGTCTGTGTTGAAGGGGCGGCCCATCAGTTTTTCCCGGTCCTTCATAAAGGCTTCGTCGGCAAAGCCTTCTGTGGTGCCGAAGATGACGGCGACAGCGGCCTGGAACAGCACCCGGTCGGTCCAGAGCCCCATGCCCCAGCCCAGCGCTCTGTCGCCACCTACAAAAAGTGACGGCGTTGGAAAGCGCTTCTCGATTTCACGCAGGATGAGCTGGGTGTCGCAATAGATGTCGGCCCCGATCTGCATGACCGGAATTTTCCGGTAGCCACCGGTGAGCGTCGTCAGCTCAGGCTTCGGCATGATGACGGGTTGATCGACGGCGTACCAAGTGAGCCCCTTGATGCCAAACGCGACGCGGACTTTTTCCGAGAAGGGTGAGATGTCATATTGATGGAAGAGAATCGCGTTTTGCATATCGGTCATGGCGTTCTTTCAGATGAGGTGATTTAGGAAAAGTCGTTTGAAAAGCGGATGTTGTTTTTGTCGAGGCCTTTGGCGATCACATCGAGACCGGCGGTCTTCACCATCCATTCCAACCGGTGATCGCGATATTCCCGCTTGAAAAGACCTTGCTCGACAATGTCTGCTACCCTCGTCATGCCCTCGATGCTGGCTGTGGCCTCTTTGGCGGTCTGGGCAATGGCGGCTCGTGCATTCGCGCGCGCGGCCCAGGCTTCAAGTCTTGATCCGGAGGGTGGCGTGTTGCCAAAGGACGCAGAGCCATTGACATATGGAATGACCGAAAGATCACCCCATCCGAACGTGTCACCGTTGAACCAGTCGGCGTCGCCCAACTGTTCTTCCAGCCAGGTGAAGAAGCCCTGGGTTTGGCTTGCTGCTTTGGCCAAGATTGTCTCGGCCTCAACGCCTTCGACGCGCTTAAAATAGGCGATCTCTCCCAGGCCCCAGTTGATGGCTTCGAAATGTGTGTCCATCACGTCTTCGATCATACGCACGCGGGCGCGCTCACCAGGGGTTGCTGGCAAAAGGGCGGGTGTGGGCCATTTGTCTTCCAGATATTCCAGGATGATCGTGCTGTCGAAGATAGCGAACCCATCGTCTAGGAGCGCCGGCACTTCACCGCGTGGATTGGCTTTAAGGAATTCCCCGCCCGCGTCGCCTGAGCCAATGGCATCAGGTGTGGCCAGCTCAAACTCAATATTTTTTTCGCGGAGTGCGATTTTGTTTTTCTGCGCATAGGGCGAAAGTGGATGTTCAAAAAGCGTCAGCATGGCAGTCCCCCTGTTTGCCAAAGACTTAGATCACAGGCGCTCTTTGGCAAGTTCCGCCATCTGGCCGAATAGGGTGGGGATGTCGGGTTCAGCTTCTTCGCCTGAGAACTCCCGGTAGAGTGTGGTCACGTTGATGATGATGCGCTCGCCGTCCCCCCAGCTGTCATAGTCTGAGAAACTGATGTCCTTGCAGGCCTCCATGGCGCTCATCCCCGCGTCATAGCGTTTCCTAGCTTCGTCTCTTGTGTAGATCAGATAGTCCTGCACAGCTTTTACGCCGCGTTTGTCGGTAATGGGGCCGTGGCCTGGCACCACTGTCTCCACATCCATGGCCATGATGGCGTTGCAGGCATCAATCCAGTTTTGCACAGGGCCCTCCCACATGATGGGGTGCCCCTCGATGAAGAGAATGTCGCCGGTATAAACAGTTTTGTCGGACGGAACATGCGCGATGATATCGCCCGGCGAGTGCGCGGGACCGACATGGGTAAGATGCACCTGTTTGTCACCGACCTTTCGGGTGAGTTCCGTTTCGAATGTTGTGGTCGGCAGCGTTTGAGTGACCCCTTTAAAGTCAAAGGCGCCGAAGCTCTTGGTGATGAAGTCACCCAGATCGCCCAGATCCGGTGCCATATCCAGAAAGCCAGCGAGCAAGGCTGGTGGTTCTTTCAACATGGCTTCGGCAGCCAGTTTGTGGGCGATGATTTCTGCGCCTTCGCAGCATTCATTTCCATTGCAGTGATCCCCATTGTGATGGGTGTTCACAAGCGTGTGGATGTTGTTTGCCGCTTTGGGTTCCGCAGCGCGCATGGCATCCAACATTTCACGGGTGAGCGGCACGTCAAACAATGTGTCGACAAGTAAGGCTTCGTCGCCGTCTACGATGAGGCCTGCATTCGACCATCCCCAGCCGCCATCTGGCTGCAGGTATGCGTAGCCGCCATTTCCCAGATCATGGAGGCCTTTGGTGTAGGCAAACTGGGGAAGGCCCAGGGATGTGTGTGCAGATGACATGTTCGTTGCTCCGGATTGAGTTTAGCGGATGGTCGAAAGACCCGCGTCGACCGCCAATACTTGGCCGTTAATGTAAGATGCCTCGCCGGACATAAGGAAAAGCGCCGCATACGCGACTTCCCAGCCTGTGCCCTGACGGCCTCCAGGGATGTTTGTCCGTGCGCGGCCTGGACGGCCTTGCGTTGACAGACGGCCAAGGGGTGTGTCGATCAATCCGGGTGCCACGATGTTTGCCCTGATCGCTTTGCGTTCAGCTTCGAGGGCTACGTGGCGCATAAGGCCAGCCAGTGCTGCCTTGGACGCGTCATAGGACGGCATGCGACTGCCGGGCTTTATGGAGGCAACGGAAGAGATGAAGAGGATCGCGCCTCCTTCTTCCATCAGTGGCAGGGCAGCGCGGCAGATCAGCATCGGTCCGCGCAGATTTACGTTTAATACCTTGTCCCAAAGGTCTGGCGTTGAACCCTCAAGTCCCATGCCCGCTCCAATCCCGACATTGAGGACGATCCCATCCAAACCACCCATGGCACCGCTGGCTTGCGTGACCATTGCGGTCACCTGGTTCGGGTCTGAAATATCGCCGGTCAGCGCATTGGCTGTGCCACCTTCTGACGTGATTTGATCCACGGTCGTGTTTGCAGAGGCCGTATCGATATCTGCGACGGCCACTTGTGCCTCTTCGCGCGCAAAGAGGAGAGACATGGCGCGGCCATTGCCAACGGGATCTGTCTCTGCGTCAACGGTGCGTTGCCCACCGCCGACAATGAGAATGCGCTTGCCCGTCAGTCTGCCCCGGCCGGGAGCCTTTCCAGCTGCCTCTTCGCCGATAGGCAAGGAAGCATAGGGAGGTTTGTTCTTGCCCTCGGCCATTTCACTCGCCGCCGTTGAGGGTTTTGATGCTGGCTTCGATTTCTTCCAGGCCGGAACCGTCAATATCGGTTTCTTCCAGCTCAACCTCCAGCGTCTCCAGAAAGCGACAAACCATCAAGTATGTTCCCACAATGATGGTGAGCTCGACGATCTGCCCATCTGTGAGGTGCGCGTGTGTGGCGGCGAAGGTTGTTTCGCTGACTTTTACCTGCGCGACCTGTTCGTCTGTGAATAGCAAAGCCGCGTTCTCTGCGTCGCTGAAGAGGTCGTTTGGAAGTTTGCCCTTGACCGCTTGAATGCGCGCATCTGACATGCCCAGCGTTCGCGATACGCGCTCATGCTGGTGTACTTCATACGCAGATCCGCACAGGTGGCCGACTCGCAAGATGACCAACTCCCGAAGTTCGGGGTCAAGGACGCCTTCGTTGAGGTAGGCACTGATGAACTGCATGAAGGGTGCGAAGGAAGCGCCTGCGCCGGACATCATCCGAAACACATTCAGAGGTGGCAGGCTTGCCATAAGCTCTCTGTTCTCCGGCGGCAGATCCTTCAATTCCGGATAGGGAAGGCGTGCCACTTATTTGCGCTCCAGAGACTTGAGATCCACACTTGCTTTGTTCCCTTCTTCTTCGATGTCAACATCGAAGGTTTCAAGAAAGCGGGATACCATCATGTAGTACCCGATAGTAAGCGTGAGCTCCTGCATTTCCATATGGCTCAGGTGTTTTGCAAGCGGATCGAATGTCGCGTCGCTCGCTCGGACATTCAGAACCACATCATCGGTGAAGGCCATCACAAGGCGTTGCAGGTCATCCAGTGCTTGGGCGCTCGGTCCCTCATGGATTGCTTTGATCAGATCTTCTGACATGCCGATATCTCGGCCGATCCGCTCGTGTTGGTAAACTTCATAGGATGCTTTGGAGAGGACCCCAACCCGTATGATCGCAATTTCGCGCAGCACTGCATCAAGTTTGGCGCGGCCCAGAATGTGATTGCCGAGTCCCGTAAATTTAGCCAGGAGGTCCCCTGAGTGAGCCATCATGCGAAAGATGTTGAGACCCGGTAGCTTGTCAATTGTCTCTTTAAGCCGGCCCTCAGCGTTTGCTGGATCGAAATATGGAATGCGTGCCATGTTCTGTTCCCTGTCCTGTCTTCGCGGCTTTCCGCCGTTTCAATGACTATCCCGTTTCGGGGAATATCCTAGTAGGGGTTGGGGGACTTGTCGCGCTAGACTTGCGCTCAGGGCAATTTTACAGGAGCAGACGGATGGGTGTGACGCCAGCAGGCATTGTCGCGTTCTGGACGGAGGCAGGGCCGGAAAGGTGGTTCAAGAAGGACGTGGCTTTTGATCAAACCATTGCCGCACGCTTTGGCAGTGCTGTTGATAATGCGCTTGGCGGTGGGCTCGATCACTGGTCAGATACGCCATCAGGCAGCCTTTCTCTTGTTCTTGTGCTTGATCAGTTTACGCGGAACATATGGCGGGATGATGCGCGGGCTTTTTCTGGTGACGAGAGAGCTTTGGGGGTTGCTGAGGGGGCGATTGAGCGTGAGCAGGACATGCTGGTGCCGCTTGAGGAACGCAAATGGCTATATATGCCATTTATGCATTCAGAGCGTTTGGACGTACAGGAGCAAGGGCTGGTCTATTTTAAGGAGCGAATAGACGATGCCTCTACCTACGACTTTGCGGTGCTTCATCGAGATATTATTTCCCGGTTTGGCCGCTTCCCGCACCGGAATGCTCTCCTGGGCCGCGAGACAACACTGGGGGAGAAAGCGTTCCTCGACGAGGGTGGGTTTAGTGGATGAGGCAAAAAAAGAGGCGCCGGTGGGCGCCTCTTTGTCTTCGCTCTGAAGATGCTTAAGCTGCTCTGACGTCTTTCAGGAATTTGTCGACCGTCGATTTCAAGGACTCCGCCTGGCCTGCGAGCTCACCCGCTGCTGACTGAACCTCTGTAGCCGCACCTGCTGACTCCTGCGCTGCGGCGGAAACACCGGAGACGTTGGATGTCACTTCGTTGGAGCTTGACGCTGCTTCCTGAACATTGGAGGAAATCTCAACCGTTGCCTCTTGCTGTTGCTCGATGGAGCTTGCAATCGCGCCTGAAATCTCACTGATTTCACCAACGGTGGTTGTGACCTCGCGAATAGCACCGACTGCTTCATCGGTCGATGCCTGCACAGCGGAGATTTGTTGGCTGATCTCTTCTGTCGCACGCGCGGTCTGATTGGCGAGTTCTTTCACCTCAGATGCCACAACCGCAAAGCCCTTACCGGCATCACCGGCACGTGCCGCCTCAATGGTGGCGTTAAGGGCGAGAAGGTTGGTCTGTTCCGCAACATCCTGGATGAGGGTAATAACTTCCCCGATCTGGCGTGCGGCCGAGGACATGCCCTCAATCCGTTCATTGGCGTCCTTGGCGGTTTCTGTTGCCTTATGGGTGACACTGGTTGATTGCTCAACCTGTCGGCGGATTTCCTGAATGGAGCTTGCAAGCTCCTCTGCCGCGCCAGCTACCGTTTGGACATTCGCGCTTGCTTCTTCAGATGCAGCAGCAATCGCTGTTGATTTGGCATTGGTTGTTTCAGAAGTGGAGGTCATCGCCGAGGCCGTGTGCTCCATTTCTGTAGCCGCCGCACTTACTGCTCCCAGCATCTGTGCCATCGAGCCGTCGAAATCGGTGATGAGTTTTTCGATTTCAGCGGTTCGTACTTCTTTGGTTTTTTGTTCCTCAGCCTGGGCCGCCTCCAACGCGATGCGATCTAGTGCGTTCTGCTTGAACACTTCGACAGCACGTGCCATCTCACCGATTTCGTCTGTGCGTGTGGTGTTTTCGATCTCCATGTCCGTCTCACCAGCGGCCAGACGGGCCATTGCGTCTGTCGTGTGAGAGATGGGGCTGGCAATCTGACGGGCAAAATAGACACCTGCACCCGTGATCAGAGCAATCAATGTCAGGGTGATGATCGCAAGGATGTTCCGCAGGGCAACCAGATCAGCTGTGAGTTCTTCCTCGGTGATCTGAGCTGCGAGAGCCCACTTCACGCCTAGAAACTCGATGCCTCGGGCATAAGTGCGAACTTCGTTTTCCAGATGATTGATGTCGTAGTCAGACCGGCCAGTTGGCTCGCCCGCAAAGACAGCATCGACTGCTGGTGTATCTACCAATTTTGAAAGAAGGGTCGATGTTTCAGACAGGCGAGAGTCAGCGCGCATCAGGCGATCCTCACCGACGAGGAGAACTTCGCCAGTCTCGCCTAAGCCTTCAGCTGACTGCATGAAGGCGTTGATGACATCAATTGGCATTTGGAGGGAAACAACACCGATGCGGCGACCGTTTTCATCGTGCACAGCTCGAGCGATAAAGCTCGCGGGGGCACCATTGCTGGGTGCATATGGTGTGAAGTCGGTAAATGGTGTTGTCGACGTCTCTACAGCCTTCATGGTCTCGCGATATACGACGCCTAAGTCAGAGTCCTTCCATTCGCCTGTATTGATATTGGTCGCGAAATCCAGTTCTTTAAAGACGGAGTAGATTAGGTTCCCTTTCAGATCGAAAAAGAAAATGTCGTAATATCCCTTTTGTTCCAGAAAGGTGCGTACCCATGGGTGATGTTCGCCATGGAGTTTTGAGTACTGCGATCCATCGCTCCCGGCATCGAGAAGATGTTTGCTGCCAGTCGGGTTTGGATTGGAATTGATATAGACGTCCTGCAGGTGGCCTGTGGCATTGCTCCCAAGAGCGCCCCATGCCCTGGAGAAATCGACTATGGCTGATTGGACCTGTGGACTCTCTACCATAATGGCAAGGTCTTGTTCGATTGACGCGAGGTACCTTGAGAACGCTTCGTCACGATCCGCGAGTGTCGCTGCAAACTTTGCGTTGGTGGCGTTCTCAATCGTTGAAGCCGCTTGGAAGTAGCCGGAGATACCGACCCCAAGAGCGATGGCTAGCGCACAACCTACGATAGTAATTGGCAGTTTTTGCGCGATCTTTAGTTCCGGTATTTTGTTCCTCATTTTCTCGATCCCCATATGCCCAAAGTAAAATTGAAAATTCAACTTTGACGTGCATTTAGGGTGTAATAATGGGGCACAATCACTAAATTTTGATTTAAAGCTCTACAAAAGATCTAGGCATTCGGTTTTCCACACAAACCATAGGGTTTTCAGGCAAATCGTCGCCGTTGAAGAGATCTGCAAGCTCCGCAATACTCCGAACCAACAAAATTTGGGGAGATTCATACAAGATGACACTTGATCCACAAGTGAAGGCACTGCTTGACGGAATGGCGGAAGCAGATGGCCCTGCAATGTCGGACATGACGCCCGCTGAGGCTCGGGCGATGTACGTCGCGTTGAAGGACCCAATCGATGTTCCCATCGGAAAAGTTGAGGACATGGTTGCACCTGGGCCTGGCGGCGATATTCCCGTGCGTCTCTACACGCCGGTTGCTGCCGGTGGAGGAGCCCTGTCGGCAATCGTGTTTTTCCACGGCGGTGGTTGGGTGATCGGCGACCTGGACACGCATGATGCGCTATGCCGGACGCTTGCCAATGAAAGCGGCTGCAAAGTCGTGGCAGTGGACTATCGTCTTGCACCGGAACATCACTGTCCGGCCGCAGTTGATGATTGCTACGCGGCTGTGGAATGGGTCGAAAAGAACGGGTCAAGCCTAGGGATTGATGTGAATGGCATTGGCGTTGCCGGAGACAGTGCCGGGGGCAATCTTGCTGCTGTTGTCTGTCAATTGGCGAAGCAACGCAAAGGTCCGGCTATTCATCATCAATTGCTGATCTATCCCGTAACGGACACGAAAACAGATACCACGACTTATCAGTCCTTTGGTGAGGGCTTTTTCCTGGAAAAGGCGACGATGCAATGGTTTATCGACCATTATGCCGGTTCGGATTTTGACCGTGCGGACCCCGCTATTGCGCCGCTTCGGGCAGAAGACCTTTCAGGTTTGCCACCTGCATATGTGATTACAGCTGGTCACGATGTTCTGAAGGCTGAGGGGGCTGCTTATGCAGATGCACTCAAAGCTGCCGGGGTGGAGGTCACCTATATTGACTATCCAGAGATGATCCACGGTTTCTTCAACCTGATGGGCATGGTGGAAGCAAGCAGGCCAGCGGTTGCTGCAGCGGCCGTTGCAGCGGGCAAGACCCTGGCCTAAACCACGTAGAGCTAAAAAGACAAAGGCGGACCTGTTTGACGGGCCCGCCTTTTTGTTTTGCCGGAGCCTTAACCCAGAAGCTTTCCAGGGTTCATGATTCCCTTCGGATCAAACTCGGCTTTTAGGGTTTTCAGCACGGTCATCCCCGTCGTTCCTTTTTCCTCAGTCATCCAAGGCGTGTGATCGACACCAACACCATGGTGATGGGAGATAGTGCCGCCGTTCGCCGCAATGGCGTCTGAGGCTGCCCGCTTTATGCGCTGCCACTGACCCACTTCATCCTCCAGATTTCGTGGGAAGACAAAGGTGAAGTAGAGGCTGGCACCGTCGGGATAGGAGTGGCTCACATGGCCCATCACGATGCCCTTTTGTCCAGGCTCGCCCATGTTTTCGTGGAGTGCTGCTCGAATGGCACCGATCATTTTTTCATGAAGTTTGAGGATGTTGGACCAAGGTGTCGCCGTTTCCAGCGTATCGACACCGATGCCCCGGTCCATCATCGGATCACGGCTGTAGGGTGAAGAAAAACGCCCGTGGTACCACCTGTCTCCGGCGCTTGACCCAATGGCGAGAGCGCCGGCTTTTTTACAGATTGCGGTGGTGCGTTCTTTGGCCCACTCAACAGTCGTTTTGTCTCCTTCAAGACCGATGAGCATCAGGCACGGATCTTTGGCGAAACCTTTCCATTTAAGATAGGCATTCTGCAGTTTGGACTTGAGACCGCCGCCCCCACTCGATCCGAAGGTCTGAAAGAAATAGGTCTCTGCGGCGTCTGACAAACGGACCATGGCGACCGGAATGTCAGCATGATTGATGGTGCGGGCGACGTCGACGCCGGTGGCGAAGTCTTTGAACAGGTAGCCTCGATAGTCCTTTGCTGCCGGTTTTTCGTGGATCTTCACGGTTGCATCGCAGATGACGCCGAGCGTGCCTTCAGATCCTGCAACCAGTTGGTTGAGGTTCGGACCTGCTGCAGACGCCGGAAACTCCTCTGTCGACCAAGGACCCTTTGGAGTTGCAAGTCGTGCTGAGGTCACCCATTTTTCGGCCTTGCCATAGCGATTGGACTGCTGGCCTGCGCCCCGTGCAGCAATCCATCCACCCAGCGTTGAGTATTCGAAGCTCTGGGGGTAGTGGCCAAGGGTGAGCCCTTGTGCGTTGAGCTTTTCTTCAAGATGGGGCCCATAAATGCCAGCGTCGATACGGGCAGTCATGGCAACCCGGTCTACATCGTGGATCCCGTCCATTAAGGTGAGGTCGAGTGTAATGACTTTATCAGTTGCAGACCGCGCGGTTGCATTGACGCCGCCTACGACACTGGAGCCGCCCCCAAAGGGGACCACGCTCATGTCATTTTCCGCGCAATAGGTAAGGACTGATTGCACTTCGCTTGCTGCACGGGGGTAGATCACGGCATCGGGGGCGACGTCCAGGTCGCCAGCGCGCACATAAAGGAGGTCGTGATAGCTTTTGCCGCGGGCATGGAAGGCGCGCTCATAGTCGTCCGTCCGGACCTGGTTTTCGCCAACAATGTCTTCAAGGCCCTTTATCTCGTCTGTACTCAGATGGCAGGGCGGTAGCGTAATGTCGGACAGGCGTTTGGCGGGTGTAGACGGGAGTACCGCCATTCCCAAGGTTTCTTTGATCCAGGCCCATTGTGGTGCGCCGTCGGGCAAGGGGTTTTCCTGTTTGGCAGGTCCCCAGCCGTTCCAACGAAGTGTCTGACGATCAATGGTCACGTGTCTTATCCTTTAGTCTGTCGCCTTGATGTTTACTCAGCATCTAAGTGTGAGGGCGCTCGGTAATATGTCGAAGCGCGCAGGCAGTTTGCCCGGCGCTTCGCCGTCAATGTCTAGAAGTACAGGTGCTGTATCTACAGGTTCGGCCTCGACCCAGCGTGTCCTGGTGACGATGACTTTTTCGTTTTCGATGTGGGTGCCATCATAGAGGGAGCCTGAGTCTTTAAAGAGATCACCCACGCTGGTATCGCGCATGATCACAAGATCGAACGCACCATCGTCGGGCGTCGCGTCCGGCGCCATCATCATGCCGCCGCCGAAGAAGCGTCCATTGGCCACCGCCGCGGTGCCCACATTGATTACATCGTCCCACCCGCTTTCGGTTCTGATACGGACAGCCTGTGGACGATAGCGCAGCGCTGTGGACAGGGTTGCCCAAAGGTAGGTGAACGAGCCTCCAAACAGTTTGGAGAAGCGGGCCTTGTTGACGGCGCGGTCGACGGCACCGGACATGCCGAAGCTGGCGATATTGTTGAAGTGGCGCGCCATAGGTTCATTGTCGTCGGCATTGAAAGTGAGACGCCCAATGTCGATTGTCTGAGAGTTGCCGCTTGAGAGACGCTCTATGCAGGCGTCCAAGTCTGCCGGGAGGTCGAAGGTCTTGCGAAAGTCCCCGCCTGTGCCTGTGTTGAGAAGCCCGAGAGGGGCGGGCGCTTGTCCATCCGAGACATCATGAAACAGTCCATTGATGGTTTCATTGATGGTGCCGTCGCCGCCGACAGCGATTATTAGGTTTGCGCCTTTGTCTGCGGCATCTCTTGCAAGATTGGCGGCTGGCAAATGGTGGGGCGTTGCAGGTCCATCGGTAAAGAGCGGTGTGACTTCACCGACCGCTGCTTCAAGCTTCTTTTGGATCTCGGGCCAATTGCGGCCGGTCCGGCCACCACCGGAGGCCGGATTGACGATAGCGAAGGTGGGCCCGCTCACGCGGCCCCGTCGAGCGTCTTATAGCTCGCCTCTACCACATCTATTTGTCGGGCGCGTTCTGTGTCATTCCAGCCGAGCTCTCTGGCCATGATGTCGGCTGCGCGCCCTAGCGCCTCTTCGCCCGGATGGACAAGGGTGCCAAGTCCGGTTCGGCGGAGCAGCACGTCTTCAAGGGTCACAGCCATTTCGTGGCGGACGGCATGGACGACCTGTGCGCCAATATCGTTTGTGGTGCTTGATAAAGGTTGCAGCAGCTCCGGCGCTTCTCCCTGCCGTTCATTTGCGGTGGCCAGCACTTCTTCATAGCGGGCGCCATGATAGCGCGTCAGGTTGCGGATCACATCTGCGGGGATGTCAGCGTGTGAGGCGATGGCCTTGTCTGTGAAGGGTAAAAAGCGTCCCGTGGCGCCACCATAGAGAGGAACGTCTTCTGTTGTGCATTTGGGCTGTCGCCCCAGCTTTTTTGAGGCGCTGTCGACGACCTTTTCTGCCAGGTGCCTGGAGGTGGTCCATTTGCCACCCATGGCGGACAGGAAGCCGTCGATGCCATCTAGTTCCTTGTGGTCAACGATCTCAGCCGCGCGGCTTGCATTGTAGCTATCAGAATCGTCGTCATCGTCCTGTGGGGTCGTGTCCACTAGCGGGCGGATGCCGACGTAGAAATTTTCAACATCATCGCGTGTGAGGTTGAGAGTTGGCAGGCCGTCATTCACGACTGCGAGGAAATCTTTGATATCCTGCTCAGTCACGCCGATTTTGTCGGGTGCATCATCGAAGACGGTATCGGTCGTGCCGAGGATTGTTTTTCCTCGCCAGGGAAGAACAAAGAAATGACCGCCGATCTTGGATTGGACTGCAAGTGCATTGTCGCCGGAGAGGGCGCGCGTGATGAGGTGAATGCCTTTGGAGCGAATGAGGCGTTTGGACGGTTTGCCGTCATCGGTGAGCCCCATCAGGATATCAGCCCAAGGGCCGGCCGCATTGATGGTGAGCTTGCCTTTGATTGTATGGCTGTTGCCGGTGAGCTCGTCTTGGACCGTGACGCCGGTGATGCGGCTGTTTGCAGCACCGTCTTCTTCTTTCTTAAAAGCTGTGACCTTGGCGTAGTTGGCAGCATCTGCGCCTTTTTCGACAGCCCCCAATACGAATTCCAAACAGAGACGCTCCGGTGCGAACATTTGGCAGTCATAGTAGATCTTGGCGCCGGTCAGTCCTTTGGGATTGAGCGTCGGCATGAGCTTGAGTGCTTCCTCGCGGGAGATGCTTTTGTAGCCCGGGAGTTTCTTGTCGGGATCATCCAGGCGGTTTCTGTCATACGCCAGAAGGTCATACATGGTGAGACCGATGGAGAGTATCAGGCTCCCCTTCATGCCCCGCCCATAGGTGGGGATGATGAAGGGCAGAGGGTCGACCAGATGCGGCGCATTCTGTTCCCAGACACGCCGCTCCCGCAGGGACTCACGTACCAGACCAATTTCGCCGTTTACCAGATAACGTAGGCCGCCATGAATGAGCTTTGAGGACCCGGCTGTGGTGGCGTGGGCGAAATCATCTTTCTCCAACAGGGCGACTTTCAAGCCCCTTAGTGCCGCATCCCATGCGATGGAAGATCCGGATATGCCGCCGCCCACGACAATCAGGTCGTATTCGGTCTGGCTCATGGCGGAAAGGTCGCGTTGCATGGAAGTCCTTAATGTCTAGGGCGGCGGGATGAAGGGTTTTCGCGCCTTATGCCCGCTCTTGCAAGCCGTTTTGCTTCATCCGCCAAATGAGTTGATCGAGGCGGTCCTGGCCGAAAAATGGTTCACCCTCAAAGACCATGAGAGGTACACCCCAGTGACCCGCTGACTTCTGAGCGGCTTCATTTTGGGTGATGATGTCATCAAAATGGGTTTCGTCGGCAGCCACTGTGGCTTCCAGGCTCGCAAGATCCAACCCGGCGCGGGCTGTGGCGTCTTTCAGGTGGTCTCCCTCGTGCCAGTCCTTCACACCACCAAAGATGATGCTGCTTACTTCATCGATGAAGGCGAGGCCTTTTCCCGCTTCTGCTGCGGCACAGCCCAGGCGGGTCAGGCGATGGATGTAGGGCTGTTCTTTGGGAACTTCGCCGGATGCCAGGTCCATGACCACGGGGTCAGGCGAGGGCCAATTGTAGGCCAGGCCCTCCATTTCAGCGATCCGTACCGTGTCTTTCATGAGATAGGGCGGCCACATGGGGTTCACCGTCTTGAAAAATCCGTCCATTCGCACGGCGATGGGGTAGACAGGCCGCACGTTCACTTTCACGCCATAGGTCTTCTCGATGGCCACTAATCGTTTGGTCGCGAGGTAGGAATAGGGTGAGCGAAATGACCAGAATACGTCAAATTCCGGGGTTTTGGTGACTGACATGAGAGACTCCCTGCGGCTCAATTTTTGAGTATTTGTTTGAGCCCAACGTCCGGCTTTTGCGCTGGCTTTGCAACCCCTGCTAAGCTTTCATCCAAATGACATAAATGATCCATCAGGGGACGCGGCATGGCGCAGATTTCAGCCAACGGAATAGATATTGAATATGAGCGATTTGGGCCGGAAGACCGGGAAACCGTGCTTCTGATTATGGGCCTATCGGCTCAGCTAACTTTGTGGCCGGTGGAGCTCTGCGACGAACTGGTGTCCCGGGGGTATCATGTGATCCGATTTGATAATCGGGACATCGGACTTTCCACAAAGTTTGAAGAGGCTGGCACGCCGGATATGGGCGCGCTGGTGGGAGCTTTGCTGAGCGGCAACAAACCTGAAGCCCCTTATTCGCTTGATGAAATGGCGGCAGATGCGGTGGGACTGCTTGATGTGCTGAATATTGAAAAAGCTCATATTGTTGGGGCGTCGATGGGTGGCATGATCGCTCAGCTTGTCGCTACCAACCATCCCGGCAAGGCACTCAGTCTCACATCAATCATGTCGACAACAGGTAATCCTGAACTGCCGCAGGCAAAGCCTGAGGCAATGGCGGCGCTTGCGGCGCCAGCGCCAGACCCGAACGACCTTGAAGCAGTGGCCGCTCGGGGCGTTCACACTTGGAATACAATCGGCAGTCCTGGCTATCGGACCGATGAAGCGCAGGTACGCGAATGGGTGCTGCGCGATTTCCACCGATCCTTCTACCCTCAGGGTATTCTAAGGCAGATGGCGGCGATCGTGTCTAATGGCGATCGGCGCGAGAAACTGAAAAACGTATCCGCGCCTACAGTTGTTGTGCACGGCACAGACGATCCTCTGGTCCCAGTTGAAGGGGGGCGGGACACTGCGGCGAGCATTTCCGGCGCAGAGCTGATCGAAATTCCAGGCATGGGTCACGATTTCCCGCTGGTCCTCGTCAACACAATCGCTGACGCGATCACGAAGGCGGCATCTCAATCATCAAACCAAGCCGCAGCGGAGTAACCCCAATGCAAGTAAGAGCAAACAGTCATTCATTCGAGGTCGAGCGTTTTGGTCCGGAAGGCCGGGAAACCATTCTCCTGGTCATGGGGCTTGGTGGGCAGATGACGCTTTGGCCACAAGAGCTGGTCGATGAGCTGGTGGCGCGTGGTTATCACGTTGTGCGGTTTGACAATCGCGATGTGGGCCTGTCGGCTAAATTTGACCATCTTGGTAACCCGAAAATGTTGCGGCTCATTCTCGCCGATGCGCTCGGGTTTACGCCCAAGGTACCTTACCTGCTGGATGACATGGCGGAAGATGCCGTCGGTGTGCTCGACGCACTCGGCATCGAGAAAGCCCATATTGTCGGCGTCTCGATGGGTGGCATGATTGCGCAGCTGATCGCTGCCCATCATGGTGACCGGGTCTTGAGCCTCACGTCGATTATGTCGACCACGGGGCATAAGTCTCTCTCCAAGCCTTCGAAAAAGGCGCGCGCCGCTCTGCTTACACCACCACCCAAAGACCCCTCCAACATGGAGGCGGTGTTTGACCGGATGCTCAACACGTTTTCTGTTATCGGAAGCCCCGGTTATCCGGCAAGTGAGGAAGAACGGCGCACCCTGATGCAAGGACAGCTGGAACGGAGTTACCACCCAACGGGTCTCGTTCGTCAGATCGCTGCCATTGTCGCGAGCGGTGACCGGCGCGACGCGTTGAAGAATGTTACTGCCCCCACAGTTGTGCTCCATGGGGAAGATGATCCGCTCGTGCCATTGGAGGGTGGTAAGGACACTGCAATGCATATTGCCGGTGCGGAATTGATTACCGTTCCAGGCATGGGACACGACATGCCAAAAGAATTGGTGCCACAGATTGCCGACGCGATCACTCAGGCTGCCAAAAAAGCTCAGGCCACGCCTGCAGCGCAAGCAGCGGAGTAAGCCTCATGCAGGTGCAAGCAAATGGTATTGCCATCGAAGTAGAAGATATGGGTCCAAAGGATGGTCCGACGATCCTCCTGGTGAACGGCTACACATCGCAACTGATCAACTGGCCGACACCGCTTCTTGACGGGCTCGTCGCGCAGGGTTTTCGGGTTGTTCGCTATGACAATCGGGATGTGGGGTATTCGCAAAAGTTCGAGGGTACGCCTGACCCATCCGAAACGTTGAAAGATCTGCTTGCCGGGAAAACGCCAGATATCCCATATGTAATGGCGGATATGGCGGCTGACGGGATTGGCGTGTTGGACGCGCTCGGCATCGACAAAGCGCATATTGTGGGTGTCTCCATGGGCGGCATGATCGTGCAGTTGATCGCGATCAATCATGGCGACCGGATTCACTCGATGACGTCCATTATGTCCTCGACCGGCAATCCGGATGTGCCGCGGGCGACGCCTGAAGCTCAGCAGGCGCTCAATGAGCCTGCGCCCAGTCAGGAACGCCAGGATGTGATTACGCATGCCATCAAAGGTCGGCGGACCTATGAAAGCCCCGCCTACAAAAAGACGGATGCGGAGTATGAAGAGCTGATTGGTGAGGCCTATGACCGGATGTTCTATCCGGAAGGATATATGCGCCAATATTGTGCCATCGTCGCTGATGGCAGCCGTGTTGAGCGATTGGGCAAGATCAAGACGCCAACGCTTGTCATCCACGGGAAGGATGACAATCTGGTGCGCGTGGAAGGCGGTATTGATACCGCGAAGTCTGTGCCCGGCGCGCAATTGGAGCTCATTGACGGCATGGGGCATGATTTGCCGGATGCGCTTTGTCCACGGTTCATTGAGCTGATCGTGGGGCATGCACGTGGCGCGCTGGCGTCAGTCGCGGCTGACTAAACCTTTCGAGCGACAAAGAAAAGGCGGGGACTTAGTCCCCGCCCTTTTTTGTTGCTCTTTTCGGCAGTTTACATGCCGCCGCCGACTTATTTTCTGGGCGTTGGCTACATACCACCGCCAACCTGGCTGGCACCGCCGTCACACGGCACACAGGCACCTGTTGTGTAGGCGCTGGCGCGCGAGGCCAGGAAGATGGCCACGCCTGCGATGTCCTCAGGCTGACCGATCCGTTTGCGTGGGTTAGCACCGGCAATCTCATCACCCAGAGTGGCCAGGGTTGCGGCCATCATGTGACTTTGGAACGGGCCGGGGGCGATGCAGTTCACCAGAATGTCGTCGTTTGCGAGCCGCTGTGCTAGGTGGCGGGTCAGCATGATCATGCCGGCTTTTGATGCTGAGTACGCATAGGTCTCGAGCATGGGTGGGTTGATGCCGTTGATGGAGGCGGTGTTGATGATCCGGGCGGGCGCTTCATAGGTTGACGCCTTTTTCAAGAGCGGCAGCATTTTCTGAATGAGGAAGAAAGGACCTTTGATGTTGATATCAAAGACCTTGTCCCAGCCACTTTCCGGGTAGCCTTCGAGAGGTTCGCCCCACGCGGCGCCTGCATTGTTGACGAGGATGTCGACTTTTTCTTCGCGCTTCGCGATTTCTTCTGCAAACTTTGTAACGCCCTCCACGGTGGAGAGATCTCCGGGAATAGAGATGCAGGTGCCGATTTCGCTCAAGCGTGCGGCTGTGTTGTCACAGGCCTCTGCTTTACGGGCGGTGATGTACACCTTGGCGCCGTTTTCGACATAGCCTTGTGCGATCATTTCACCAATACCGCGGGAGCCGCCGGTGACGATGGCGACTTTGCCGCTGATATCAAAGAGGTTCTTCATATCTTTTCCCTGTTCGTGTTTGCCACCCTCAAGGCGGCTTAAGTCTTTGAAGACGCGAGTGCCTTCCTGATTTTGATGGCGGGCACGCTATCATGGGGTGGGGGCTTGCGAAACGTGAATTTGAGGGGTTCAGCCCAAATCGTTTTCGACAAATCTCATTGTGTCTTCGATACGTTCGATCGCCCATTTGAAGACGCCTGGCCGGTCCCCAGGTGCATCGAGCATCTCGATTTGGGCCATCAAGTCGAGGATGCGGGAAAGCGACTGCCAGTGGGTAGGCAGCGCGCCAGCTGTTGCTTCATAAGCAGCGACAAAAGCCTCGCCGAATTCAGGTGGCTGGTAGGGACGATGGCGCAACATGTTGGCGATATCTGTCAGCGGGGCACCTGCGTGCGCAAATTCCCAGTCGAGCACACCGGCGAGCTTTCCCTGAAAGACCATAAGATTTGGTGGGTTGAAGTCGCTGTGAACCAGGCAGACGCGCTTTGGCAACTGATCCAGCAAAGGCGCAGCCCACCTGGAGAATAGGCGCAACTTTTCAGTTCGATCCTTGCCCAGGCGTGTTCCGGCTCTTGCCTCTATGGCCGGTCCTACAAACGATCGAAAACTCTCTTTTCCAAGAGGGAAGGTGTTTTCAATCTTGAGGTTTTCCCCGAAGAAGCCTGCTTCTGGGAACTCTATCCGGTGGATGTGGGCAAGGACTTCCCCTGCCTGGCTTCCGAGGTGTGCCGTGTTCTGAGATTGCTGATCGAGCGTGTTGTCCAGTGTCTCGCCGTTGATCCAGGAAAGCACCAGAAAAGGATGGGTGCTGTCTGATCCGTCCAGGAGCACTTTCGCTACAGGGGCTCGCGCTTCAAGGGTCTGAAGAATGTCCCGTTCTATCCGACAGGTGTTTTGTCCGCGCGCATAGAGGCGGAGGACTGCGTTGAATGGTTCGACCTTCAAACTCAACGCATAGTTGGAATTGACGCGTCCGCCACTCAGCTGCGTTGAGTGGTCTAGCGCATTCCTGCCGAAGGCGGGTGCGATGAGCTTGCGAATCTCATCGTCAGACAGATCAATGAATGCGTGGCGGCGCTCCAGGTTGCGGTCGGTCAGAGTGCCGTCCTCTTGCTCATCAACATATGCCCCGTTGGCGCAAAGCCCCGGCGTTCATAGATCCCCCTTGCGCGGGTGTTGGTCTCAGTCACTTCCAGATGGAGGTAGGCGAGCCCAAGTTCTTTCGCTTGTTCGTCGGCAAAGCGCATGATCTCCGCGCCGCCACCCTTGCCGCGATAAGCGTCTTTCAGGAAGAGCTCATCAATGAAGCCATCCTTACCGCCATAATACATAGAGAAACCGATTGTGAGGATGAGGTAACCTGCTGGTTCCCTGTCCGCCTCCACAATCCAGATTTTTACTGCCGGGTCGCCTTGGGCCAACTGATCCAGCGCGGGCCCATGAAGCGTTGGGTCATAGGTGAGACCGTCAAAGGCATAATAGGCGCGCACCAGTTCCTCAATGAGTTCGCGGTCTGATGGTGTTATGGGCCGGAACGTGAATTTCATGGTCTTGCAGCGTAGAGCGCGAGCAGCTGGTAGGCGATGGTGGCGCCTGCCAGTGCAGTGATTTCGCTCACGTCATAGGCGGGGGCCACTTCCACCACGTCCATGCCTACAAGGTTGATGCCTTCAAGAGCTCGCAAAATATCAAGTGCATGACGGGTCGTCAGACCACCGACGCAAGGCGTGCCGGTTCCTGGCGCGTAAGCCGGGTCGAGACAATCTATGTCGAAGGTCAGATAAACGGGATCTGCGCCCACAGCCTCTCTTATTTTCGCGGCAATAATGCTGGCGTCCGTATCACACGTCTCTGTGGCATCCAAGATGTTGAAGCCATGCGTTTTTGGATTGTGGGTTCTCAGCCCTACCTGGATGGAGCGTTCGGGCACAATGAGTCCCTGTTCTTTCGCGTGATAAAACATGGTGCCGTGATCAATGCGGCCATCAGCGTCTTCCCAAGTGTCTGAGTGCGCATCGAAGTGGATGAGAGAAAGGGCACCATGCTTTGCTGCATGGGCTTTCACCATCGGGTAGGAGATGAAATGATCCCCGCCAATGGTGAGCATGGCGGTGTCTGTCGCCAGGATTTCTGCCGCGTGGGCTTCCAACCGGTCGATCCATGTTTCAGGCCTGCCGGGATCAAAAACACAATCGCCCCAATCGGCTACTTTCAATTGGTCTAACGGGTTAAACTCCCAGCCTTGAGGCTGATCCCATGCGAGATTGACGGAGGCCTCGCGGACAGCGCGTGGCCCAAGCCGCGCGCCGGGACGGCCGGTGGTTGCAAGATCAAAGGGTACGCCGGAAACTGCGACATCAAATTCCGTCAGGTCGCGGGTGTACTGACATCGCAGGAAGCTCGTTGCGCCTGCATAGGTAGCCTCATAGGAGCCGCCATGGGGCGATGTTCGCGTAAAAGCGGCATCACCTTTTTCTTCGCCAATCTGGGATGGATCATAGTCAGCCATTGGTCTCTCCTCAGGACTTAGAATGAGACATGTGGCTGCTTCAGGGAAGAGGGAAGGAAGTCTTATCCTGTAATCTGTTGTGCATTTTTAACACTGGGCAGGCCAGAGCCCAGATCGACAAATCTATGGTCTTCTATTGTGCGCATCAGTTCCAGCGTTTCTGTGGTCTGGTCGTCTGCATATTTGATCGTTTCGAGCATGTGATTGACGGTCACTAGTTTGGGGTTACTGCCTTTGTCAGCGGCAAGGGGAAATGTCAGCGTCTCCATGCGGGCAATCTTCCCCGTTACGTGTCGATTGACCAAAACCTGAAAGAGCGCGCAAGGCTGTGAGAACAGCATCCGCAAGTCATCCGTCAAATTGAACTCTGTGGAAGGGGGGATGGCGGCCGATAGTTCGACGCCTGTGATATCTGATTTCATACGCGCTATGACTGCGGTGCCGACCATTCTGCAGATGACGCGTCCGTCGGGATACATTTCCCAAAAGGTGATGTCAGGTAAGGCTGAAGGAATTTGAATGAGATCGAAGGCGCTGACGTTTGGCACGCCGTCTCCCGCCACAGATTGCCAGTAGGCTTTTACTTGATTGAAATAGGGAGAGTTAAAAATCGCCACCACACACCCGCGCAACTCATGAAGATTGATGCGGCAGTATGGGTGTTCAATTCTTGCCAGAAGACAAACAAAAGCCCCGATGTTTCCACCGGGGCTTCGTATTTTCGTCAACGAAACTCAATTATAGACTGAAGGTTTTACGCTACGAACGCATCTTCTTCGAGTTTCATCAGATCCTCGGACCCCAACTCAATGCGCTCAAGGTAAGCGGCTGTGTTTGGCACTTCGCGCTCCAGCCAGAACTTCGCGAGAACCAGCTTGCGGTTGTAGAAGTCCGCATTGCCTTCGCCTGCTGCGAGTTTGGCCAGGGCGACTTTAGCCGTCTGTGCCCACATCCAGCCAAGGGATACCACACCGAAGATGTTCATCATTTCGTATGAGGCGGCGCCTGCATTGTCGAAATTCTTCGGCGCATTTTCCATGAGCCAGCCAGCGGCCTTGCCCATGCGCTCATATCCAACCTTAAGCGGCTCGATGTAAGGTTTCATCGCTTCGTCGCCTTCATTCTCTTTGATGAAAGCTTCGATCTTGCCGAAGAAGGTCATTGTGGCGCGGCCACCCTTGGCGGTCATTTTCCGACCGACAAGATCAAGCGCCTGAACGCCGTTGGCGCCCTCATAGACCTGGTTGATGCGAGCGTCGCGGACGAACTGCTCCATGCCATGGTCGCGGACATAGCCGTGACCCCCAAAGACCTGCATGGACGCGTTTGCTGCTTCAAAGCCTTTGTCTGTGAAGTAGCCCTTAATCACCGGTGTCAGAAGCTGACTGAGATCTGCGGCTTCTTCCCGTTCCTTCTCATCGGCTGCACTGTTCTGCACGGTGAAAAGCATGGAGACATACATGGCAAGTGCGCGGGCACCTTCGACGAAGGAGCGTGACTGCAACAGCAGGCGACGCACGTCCGGATGCACGATGATCGGGTCGGCTGACTGATCTGGGTTCTTAGCGCCAGTCAGCGAGCGCCCGGCTGTCCGCTCGAGTGTGTAAGCTGCACCGTTTTGCACGGCAACTTCGCCAACGGCGATGCCCTGGATGCCAACACCCATGCGGGCGCCGTTCATCATGCCAAACATGCCAGCCATGCCGGACGATTTGGATTTTACTTCTTTGCCGTCCGCGTCCTTTTTGACCTTCTTAGGTGCGCCGCCTAATTTGTAGGCGACTGCATTGTCGAAGTTCAGTACGCAAGTTGCGTTGCCCTTGATGCCCATCTTCTTTTCGATGGAGCCGGTGGAGACGCCGTTGCGCTGGCCCATTTCACCAGTTTCGGGATCGACAATGAATTTTGGAACCATGAAGAAGTTCACGGTCGACAGGTCGTTGGCAAGCTTGCCGTCTTCACCTGGGATTTTTGCAATCACCATGTGAACGATATTGTCGGTCATGTCGTGGTCGCCACCAGAGATGAAGATCTTCGTGCCGTTCATCCGGTACGTGCCGTCTTCCTGCTCAACCGCATTGGTGCGCATGAGCTTCAGATCCGTACCACAATGTGGCTCTGTCAGACACATGGTGCCGGTCCATTCACCCGCGACCATCTTCGGAACGACATGTTCCTTCATCCAGTCTTCGCCTGTTGCATGCAGCGCGCCGTAGGCGGCGTTGGTCAGGCCGGGATACATTGTGAAGGCCTGGTTTGCAGACGATCCCATTTCTGAGAAGGCGAAGGTGATGACAGAGGGGAGACCTGCGCCGCCCATTTCTTCGGACGCGCCTAGGCGGTTCCAGCCGTCTTCACAATATTTTTCAAAGGCTTCTTTGAAACCTGGTGGTGTGCGAACAACACCGTTTTCCAGAACGCAGCCGTGTTCGTCGCCGACCTGGTTCAGGGGCTGCAAAACTTCTTCACAAAATTTCGCGCCGCCTTCGAGAATAGCTCCGGTCATGTCGGGGGTTAGGTCTTCGAAACCGGGCAAGTCGGAGCGTTTGTCGATTTCAAGAAGTTCGTGGAAGAGGAACATGAAGTCCTCAACAGGCGCCTTATAAGATGGCATGGCGTCGTGTCCTCAATTTTCAAAATTGTCAGTAAGCGGCCCGAATTCTATTCGTCCGAACGCGTTTGTCGAGCAGATTCGACGCTTTATTACCCTTAAGAGTCCAGCAAAAATCGTAGGTTCCCCCACGAAAATCAGGGATATTGCCGAATTGTGACCGCAGAGGATCAAGTATTTTGATAATTCGGCGCCCGTTTCCCCAGAAATGCGCTGATCCCCTCACGAAAATCATCCGTCTGGGCGCAGAGAATCTGGTTGCGATCTTCCATGGCGACGGCGGCTTCGAGGCTGCCTGCGTCGACGCTCATGTTCAGGCATTCTTTGGTGAGGCGGAGTCCCAGCGGTGTTGTTGTCAGCATTTCGTCGAGATAGGGCTGCACTGCTTGCGCGAGTTGATCATCGGGGACAACTTCGGAGACGAGTCCTACACGTTCTGCGCGCGACGCGTTGATGAAGCGCCCCGTCATCATGAGTTCACTGGCGACGGAAACCCCGACAAGGCGCGGTAAGAAGTAACTCACGCCAATATCGCAGGCAGAGAGACCAATACGGATGAAAGCAGCGTTCATGCGTGCGCTCTCGCCGGCAATGCGAATGTCGCTTGCAAGTGCCAGGGCAAAGCCGCCGCCGCAGGCCGGTCCATGTACCAAAGAGATGATGGGTTGCGGCGCGCGTCGCATGCGCATGACAATCTCGCTGATCCGCCGTTGACCAACCAGGCCCGCTTGTGGGCTTGACGTCGTATCAGTCTCTGGTGTGTTTGACCGATCTTTCAGATCGAGACCGGCGCAGAAAGCCCGTCCCGCGCCGCGAAGCACGACCACCCGCACACTATGATCCATATAGAGCCCGCCAAAATAATTGAGCAGGTCGGTGACGAGTTCTGGGTTCATGGCATTCAGCGCATCGGGACGGTTCATTGTGACCCAGTCGACGGCGCCCTGTTTTTCGATTTTCAATGTTTTGTAGGTGGTCATGACACTATCCTCCCGGCCATAGATTGGTTTCTTGGAATGCTCTGATCAGCGGTGGCGGGCGATCTGGTCCAGCTCGCGCTGGAGGGCCGCATCCATATTGAGCCAGCGCAGCGCCGTGCGACCCGCGCCGTCCTGGCGCACAATATCTGCTTGAAAGGGGGAGAGTGTCTCCGAACCAGACCAGCCCACTTGTCCTGTCACGAGACTGCCGACGGAGCCGCTGCAATGGAAATGGTCGATTGCAGCGCCGCTAACCGACCAGTCATGGACGATATAGGCAAAGCCTTCTGTTTCCACCCTGAGCCAGGGTTGGTTTGCCCGAATGTGGAGACGGCGTTCCTCCTGGAGGCGGCGCGCCCAGGACAGGGCAGCGGTTTCACTCGACATCTAACGTCCTCAGAAGGTCCAAGATTGGTGCGACTTGTTGCTTTTGGGCATTTTGGCACGTCTGGTCGGTGTTCGGAATGGTCATATTAAGGGCTGGGCCGTCTTCCTAAGTTCCTCTATAAAGCGGCTTTCCGAGATGAAACTGTCTTCAGATTTAAGCGAGAGTTCTATGGCCGATACGCAACCCATCATGATCGAAGTAGGTGCAGGTGAGCTGATCGATAAGATCACCATCCTCACCATCAAATCCGAACGGATGAGCGACGAAGCCAAACTGAAGAACGTCCGCTATGAGCTGGAGGTTTTGAGCGCGGCGCGTGATGCAGCTCTGGAGGATACGGCGGAGCTTCAAAACCTCACGGCGGCGTTGAAGGAAGTGAATCAAGCGCTCTGGGTGATTGAAGACGATATCCGGGAATGTGAGCGCGACAAAGATTTTGGAGAAAAGTTCGTGGCGTTGGCCCGGGCGGTCTATGTCACCAATGACAAACGCGCGGCGATCAAGAAGGACATCAATCTGGCGACCGGCGCGCAAGTGATTGAAGAAAAGTCCTATACCGAATTTGAGTGATTTTTGAGGTGGGCTGTTACCACCTCATATACCTGCTCCATTGACAGGTCATTTAGATTTGTCACTTCGATGGCGTCAAATCGATCTGTTTTGATGCCTGTCTTTTCCACGGTGGTATGCGACCCGAAAAGGGCAAGGCCTGGCTTTCCCATATGGGCGGCAAGGTGCGAGGGGCCGGTGTCGTTGCCAATAATATAGGCCGCCGCTTTCACAACACCCGCCAGATCGAACCAGTCCAGGAATGATCCGCCGGTCAGCGTTGTTCCAGGAATTTTGGCGCAGAGCTCCATTTCATCGGGGCCCGGCACAGTGACCACTTGGTGTCCATCTTCAATAAGACGTGCGGCGAGCTCCCCATAAAACGGCCAGCGTTTGTGGGGGAGAGAGGCCGACGAGCCTGGTACCAAGAGAATGTAACCCGGGCTGAGACCCGCGTTTGTAAGCAGCGGCCCTACTTCGTTTGCCATCCAGCTGACATCTGGCCTCAATGTATGCTGACAGGTCAGGCCCGCATCGGTGAGCTGGCCCTGTATTCGGCGGAGGCTATGGATGGACTTCGGGTCTTTGGCCTTGTGGGGGTGAGAGCACCCGGGCGCCGTGCCGGACCATTCCACATCGGCGAAAATCCATTTGAAATAGTCTGCAGTGCGCGATGAGTTTTGCAGATCGTAGACCCGGTGAATATTGAAGGCCTTAAGGGTGCGTCGCAGGGTCCACATTTTATCGAGCCGCCAACGAGGGGCACGCGGATCGCGGACCACATTGTCGATCCATGGGCAGCGTTCCATGATTTTCGCATAAGCGGGTTCCGTCAGCACGGTGATCTGATCATCTGGATGATGGCCCCGAATATCGTGCAGCGCGCCTTCACTCTGCATCACGTCGCCAAAAGCGCCGTGTTTGATAATGAGGATGTTTTTGGTGCTGCCCATAGGGCCTGTCATAACAAGCCAGAGGCGGTCGCGAAACCTAGAAGATGCATGATCTAGAAGACACCGGGGATTACGCGAGTAGGCACACGGGACAGGTAATCAGCGTAGCCGTCCAGGTCTTGGCTGAGTTGCCTTTCCTCGATCAACATACGCGGCAAAAGGAAAAGAAGCGTGCCGGGTATGGCAATTAGAGCGGCGGCGATTGATTCCAGGAACAGGCCAATTCCGACGAAAAACAGAATGAAGCTTGAATACATGGGATGGCGAACGCGAGCATAAGGGCCCGTGTCGACAACATATTGTTCTCTCTCATGGGTTTTAACGATGTTTGCAGCAAAGGTATTGGCGCGAAAGGTTCGCCAGATCATGAAACACCCAGCGAGGAAAAATGCCACCCCTCCCCAGTAGCCAATCTGCGCGGGGAGTGTTGGCAGGAGCATTAGGCTGTGCACGTCCCAGGGAATGAAGAGAAACCAGAGAATGATGAAGGTGACGAGAAGGGTGGTGGCAAATTTGTCGGCGAGTGGTTGTTTACCTGCAAGCGAGGTTCTGTCTCGCAAGAGGTCGGGGTCTGTCCAGGCAAGCCATATGGTCGCGATGACATAGACGGGTGTGATAAGGAGCAGGAATTCCCACCCTCGTGGCCAATCAAAACCGCCGGTCATGTACCAAGTCGGTGCGAACAGCATGCTGGTGTAAAAGAGTAGCGCAATTGCGGATCCGACAAGACCTCTGAAGAAAACAGCCATTGTTGTTGGTCCCCCATCCTGGTCTGCAAATCATATCACTCAGGGGTCAGATTGGAACTCTGTATGCGGTCTATTTCACCTGATCCCAGTAGGGCTCGCCGCCAAAGCGCTCATAGATAAATTCCACTAAGAGCCGCACGCGGGTGGCCAGGTGCCTGTTGGGTGGATAGAGCAGACAGAGCTGGAGAGGAGGTGCTGTCCAGCCGGGCAGTATTGTCACAAGCCTACCTGCTTGAAGGTCTTTGCTAACGATGAATGTTGGGAGTAGTCCGATGCCCAGGCCGGCAACAGCTCCGTCCCGTAGGACCTCTCCATTGTTGGAACAGAGAGGCCCTTTTGTGCGGACCGTCTCTTCTGTCTCGCCATTGCTCAATGCCCAGGAATTGCCCGGGGTCAGGTTCCCATAGTGCAGGCAGGGCAGGCGTGTAAGGTCGCTAGGCTCTTGTGGTGCGCCATGTTCCTCTACGAATGAGGGCGCGGCACATAATACCCGCTTCATCTCAACGATTTCATGGTCAATCAGAGACGGAACGGGCGTCGGTGTGCCAATGCGAACTGTGATATCATAGCCTTCACTTACCGGGTCGATAAAACGATCATTGAGCTCCAACTCAGTTGTGATGTCCGGGTGGCGTTTCATGAAATCAATAAGTGCTGGTCCGACGTGCGCCATGCCAAACGACAGTGGTGCATTGATCCTGAGCGCGCCGGCAGGCTTGCCGCTTGTATCCTTAAGGCTGCGTTCTGCTTCTGCCAGGTCGTCCAAAACAGCCCTGCATTTTTCGTAAAAAGCTTCGCCACTTGGTGTTGGGGATACCCGGCGGGTCGTACGCTGGAGGAGCTGGACGCCCAAATCATCTTCCAGGTTGATCACGGCCTTATTCACCTGAGACCGGGATGCACCGAGCTTGCGGGCTGCCGCGGCAAAGCCACTCTGTTCCACAACCGCCGTAAACGCTGAAATTGCCGCAAACTTATCCATGAGGTCTCGATTGTATCCTTATTGGAGACATTATGTGGATATTTTGAACGATAGTAAAATAAATCAGGACAACTATCTGCCTTTGTAGGAAACAAGCAAAGGAGAGGTCCGATGATGAAAATCAGAAAAGCAGCGGATCGCGGGCAGGCCAATCTTGGATGGCTTGCCTCCCAACACACATTCTCCTTCGGTCATTATTATGACCCTGACCATATGGGCTTCGGTCCCTTGCGGGTGATTAATGAGGATCAGGTCCGGCCTGGTGCTGGCTTCGATACCCATGGCCATCAGAATATGGAAATCATCACCTATGTTCTGAAGGGGCGGCTGGAACACAAAGACTCGCTGGGCACCGGGTCGGTGATTGAGGCAGGTGAAGTCCAGGTGATGTCGGCGGGTCGTGGCATTCGACATAGTGAGTACAATGCGTCTGCGGAAGACCTGGTGCATTTTCTTCAGATATGGGTGATGCCCGAGGAAGAGGGCACAACGCCTTCTTATGACCAGAAGCGTTTCTTTGGTGTCGGAGAAGGCCCAAGCGGGCTCAAGCTTGTGGCCAGCGCAACCGGACGCGAAGGCTCGTTAAAGATCGGCCAGGATACCGATCTCTATGCGGGACGTTTCCTCGCTGGCGAAGATTTTATTCACACGGCTGAACCCGGGCGTCTGCTTTGGCTGCAAGTCGCAGAAGGGACGCTGACCGTCGCAGGTGAAACCCTTTCTGCTGGTGATGGTTTGGCGTTGGCCAATGAGGATGCGCTGTCATTGGATATCGTCGAAGATGCTCACCTGCTCCTGTTCGACATGGTCGCCTAATCAATTGTCAGGCCTTGATTTCAGGGCCTGACACCTAGCTTGTTCATCGACCCCGCCCAGAGGAGAATACCAGATGACTTTTCAAAGAAGCGAGATTCCAACCTGCACAAAGGTTGAGGGATGTGATGCTGTTGATGTTGTGATTACGCCGAAGACCAAGGATCTCGGCGGATTTGACGTGCGCCGCGTGCTGCCAGCGGTTGAGAGGCGCAGTGTTGGGCCGTTTGTCTTTTTCGATCAGATGGGCCCTGCGGTTTTTCCTGTTGGTGAGGGGATCAGTGTTCGGCCGCACCCGCATATTGGGCTTTCCACGCTGACCTGGCTCTTTGAGGGTGAGATCATGCATCGCGACAGTCTGGGCTATGTGCAAGCGATCCGCCCGGGTGAAGTGAATTGGATGACAGCGGGCTCGGGCATTGTCCATTCAGAACGCACGCCGGAAGATCTGCTTGGTAGGGAGCGTCCGCTCTTTGGGCTGCAAGTGTGGATGGCTTTGCCGCAAGACCTTGAAGAAACTGACCCCAGTTTCCAGCATGTGGCAGCGGCTGACATTCCGACCTTCGAAAAAGAAGGCATCAAGCTCTCACTGGTTGCAGGCAAGGCGTGGGGTATGACATCACCTGTTACTGTTCATAGTGAGACCCTCTATGCAGATGTTGAGGCAGCAGCGGGGTCTGTGCTCACCATCCCACCTGATCATGAAGAGCGCGCCGTATATCCTGTTCGCGACGCGGTGGAGATAGAAGGCGCGAGGTTTGAGGCTGGAACCATGATGGTTCTGAAGCCCGGTCAGTCCGTTGATGTATCAGCGCCCGGTGGTGCGCATTATGTTGTGATCGGCGGCGCGCCGATTGACGGGAAACGGCATCTCTATTGGAATTTTGTAGCCAGTCGACAAGAGCGCATTGAACAGGCAAAGGAAGATTGGCGGAAAGGCCGCTTTGCGAACGTGCCAGGTGACGATGAGTTTATCCCGTTGCCCGACTAAGCGTTCTTTGAAAAAGCAGCAGAAAGAAATTCAGCAATTATGAGGCGCATGGGTGTAGCATTCTGCCTCAGCATGGCCGCCAACTCTCTCGCGTTTGAAGGGTCCATCGATCCGCCGGATTGGCGACGACCATCGTTGTCCAGCTGGGTGTAAGCCATTGCCCAGTTTGAGAGGCTACGAGTTCGGCTATATGTTCGCTGGAGCCTCAGCTTATTCGGTCTCTATTATTTTTGTACTATCAAATTTCTATTTCTTATTGCCTATGAAAAGACTGTGGAAATTGATGCCGGTCACGCTGTCTGCTGGCTTAAGCGCTTTACGCCTGCGATCTGACCGCTGGCAAAGGTCGCGACGCCGAAAGCGACCAGGACCATTGCCGTGATGCCAGCTGAGGTCAGCATGCCTGTGACGAATGGCAGGAGTGCGATAGAGCCTGCGACCCATCCAATGTCGAGGGCGATGATGCCCCAGGCAAGGCGGGTTGAGATTTCCTGCCGTGTGGCAATCCAGATAATTGCCGCAGCGAAGAGGAGAAGTTGAACACCTAGGCCCGGCAAAAGAGTGGGATCGGGAATGCCAAATGCTTGGGTGAGCGGCGCTGCATCCACAAGACAGATCGTTCCGGTAAGTGTTGAGAAGGCCGCGTTTCCCAAAAGGAACCGGCGCAGCAATCTGCTTTCAGGGTTGAATGGCGTGTCACTTTTCCATGCGTCTGTCAGGAACATTTGCCTCTCCTTACTGTTCGGTTTGCTGTCGAACGGTGACATGGATGAGGGTGACGTCCAATTCCCTCTGACGTAAGTGACCGCCTTCTGCCGCTACGCGTTTTCAAAGATGGCGAGCCAATTGTCCCGGCTCTCCTGATCTGCGGGCAGGAAGGACTCAATGCGGATCTCCTGCAGGGTCACATCCTGCGCTGTGCCCAGTGTCGTAATGGTCGTGACTAGGTGTATGGTCTTGTCGCCTACCTCGAGGGTAACTGGCACGAGCGGTGCCTGTTGCGCCCCAATGTCTATGACCTTCCATTGGGCAGGGAGGTCATAAGTCCGCATCAGCTCGTCTAACAGATCTCTGGTTGATGTCTCATTCCGGCTGAGCTCCGCAATGGCTTCGCGATGGAGGCGTTGGACAATCGGATAGGCGACATCATCCCAGTTCGTCACGAGGTCCCTAAAGCCGCCCGGTGCAAACATGCGCTTGAGCAGGTTCGGTTTCGGCTGTGTTGGGTCGGGATCGCCACCGGTCGTTGCCCAATAGGTTTGGTTGGCGCTCAGAATGTTCCAGTGGCGATCAATAGCAGCGGCACAAAAAGGATCGTTGGCGCTCAGTATGAGGTCGACCAGATTTCTGATCTCGCTCATCTCTGGACTGTCATAGTCAGCCTCTGTGAAGGCCGCTGGAAACCCCGCAGCAATGAGGAGCGCGTTTTGTTCGCGCAGGGGCACTTCAAGCGTGTCGGCTAGGGTCAGCACCATCTCTCGGCTCGGTTGTGCGCGTCCGGTTTCCACGAAGCTCAAGTGTCGCGGGGAAATGTCTGCGTCGCAGGCCAGGGCGAGCTGGCTCAACCCTCTCGCTGCCCGCCATTCTTTCAGCATGACGCCGACGGCGCTTTGTGAGTGGGCTGTTTCCATGAATGACAAATCTCCTTGTGTGCAGGTCAGAGATAAGGAGAAACGGTCCGCAATGAGGGGCCATTTGGCGGAGCCGTTGTGGAGCCAATGCTTGGGGGCGCTGGGGCCACAGGGGCCACTGGGGCTGCACCATGTGAAATTGGCCCGTCTCTGCCGCTCACCGTGCGTAATATTCCACCATTGGCTCGCGGGTGCCGCTGACATACTGAATGAGATCGTAAGTGTCGAAGACAAGCGAGATGGCAAGCGTGACAGTTGCTGTGTAAAGCCATGCGCGGAAATAGGGGCGACCCTCGGTCTCTGACTTGCCGCTGAAAATCCGATAGACAAAATACGCAAATGCAACAGCCCAGAAGATGTGACCCAGGCCAAAGAGTTTGGTGATCATGTTCCCTTGAGCGGTGTAGACGTAAAAACCGAGGGCAAAATTGAGAACTTGAGCGGCGATCAGTACCTGCGCTTCGCGTCTTTTGATGAATGCGAAGGGTAGAGCGATGAGCAGCGTTTGCATCCAGGTAAGCCACCATTGTAGCCATAGTGGGAACTGCGCGATCTGCGTGTTCATTTCATGAAAGGCATCCATTGCGATCATGTCCTTCTCTGTCGATGGGTCCGGCAAAGTAGGAATGATGGTGCTCAACGCAATTATGTATGACGTAGGTGTGTGGCGGGACGCGCACGATTGTCACCTACAAGAAGCTTCGCTTCCCCTAACGTCATCGATAGATGGGTTGTGTGGCAAATCGGCACGTTTAGTTTTTAATTGACGGGTGGCTTAACCTTCAATTACTGGCGAATACTCGTTTTCGAAAATTGCTGTACCGTGCCACATAGATTGAACCAGGCGGAACTATGCGGGATTAACCGGGATTTGGCGGTATTCTGCGGGAAAAGAATGGGAAGCCTAAAATTTGCCGCGCCACATGGAATGAAGAAGGTGCTGCAGATGCGCCACATGGATTGACCCACAGTGCGCCACATGGTTTCACGCGAAACACAAATGAAAACAGATGGTTAGCTTGTAGGCAGCTGCGCCGGGTTGCCAAACCATGCGGCGCGAACTTATGTGTCAGCGCGCCGCTCAAACCCTTGGAAAACTAGCGTTTTTGTTGTGAACCTGCGCGCCACATCTGGACGTCTGTCAGTTGGAGAGAGGCTGCTGCCCGTTTCCAACTGGCAAGATGCTATTCTCATTCGTAGATGCCAACGCGCATTGACTAGCATCGACTGAACTATTCCAAACGTTGAGACATAAACCGATTGCGAAGAACAGAGCAGCAAGTAAAGACCCAACATCGGTTAAGACACGTCCCTCATAGAAAGTTAGTCCGTGTATTGTTGGCGAGAATGTCCGACCGTCACGTCCGTCGTCCACGGCTACAGATTGAGCCGTGATGTTCAAGAAGTTGAACACCGCAGTAAGGGAACAAACGGTGAATGCAAACTCTGCATTGAGTTGAATGGAGCCAGCTGCGAGAAACGCTACACTCAATGCGAGC
Source organism: Parvibaculaceae bacterium PLY_AMNH_Bact1 (assembly GCA_032881465.1). NCBI lineage: Bacteria > Pseudomonadati > Pseudomonadota > Alphaproteobacteria > Hyphomicrobiales > Parvibaculaceae > Parvibaculaceae bacterium PLY_AMNH_Bact1. Next base: position 3,093,953 of record CP126168.1, on the reverse strand, counting down.
AAACCCCCATTGACCAAAACGAATGTCTGCTGATGTACCTTCCAAAAACGAATCTCGTATTCAGATTCATCTGCGCTCTCAGTTATGTCTTTGGCCGGCTCATTTCCTGTATCTGTCATAAGGATCGACCGTCACCTAATTAGCTTCAGAGATGGATTCGGTGCTGACGAACATCGGGATTGAGCCACCACCTGTGTAGACGAGGATTTCGGAGATGATCAGTCCGCGATCAGCAACAGAGTATTCCTGCCCATTGAGGGTGGCGCATTGGCCGGTCGCAACAATTGCTTGTGCCTGACGGCGATCATCTCTGCCGATGGCGTCGCGAACTTGGGACAGTTTCTCCTCAGACAAACATCCGATGATTGGGCCGTTGATTTTTTGAGCAGCGGCAAGTGGGGTGGCGGTCAGAGTGACTATCAGCGGCAGCAGGAACAGTGTCGATTTCACAGCGATACTCCTAAGCTCGACCCGCCTTCCAAATGACGCGCCCAACAACTTCGACGTTCTTTAGATCTTTGCGGGAAAGTGTCTGTTGCAGCTTTCCCTCACCGTCGAAAACTTCAATATCACCATTTAAGCGCGAACGGAGCTGTTTAACAAGAAGCATGCCGTCTACGGAAAAAACGTAGATGCCGTCGCCCGACATCTTCGGCTCATTTGTATCGACAAGGAGAACGTCGCCGTTGTCGATGAGGCCGGTCATGCTGTCGCCTCGTGCCTCAATCAGAAAGAGTCCAGATGGGCTCACTCCAAACTCATCACGTAGGAACTTGCGTGAGAAAGCTACCGGCGTAGCGGTGGGATGCTCAATTGGGACAGCTCCTGAGCCTGCTGCAACTAGAGTGTCGTATCGGGGGATGTAGACGAGATCTTCTTCCTCCGATTGTTCACTGGTTGCTTTTAGCATCTGACCTTCGCCAGTCAGCAACCAGTTTGTGTCGATGCCTTCATGGGCGAGTTGTTCCAAAGCTGTTGATTTTGGCAATGCTTCATCGCGTTCGTAGCCGTGCCAAGTGCCAGGTGACATGTCCAAAAAGGCCGCCATCTCGCGCTGCGACAAACCAAAATGTTCGCGCACGTCTAGCAATCTGTCTTTGAGTGACCCCATGTGCCCGACCTTCAGTTCGGATGCTGTTTCACCGGCTAACCCGACTGCCCTTAGTCGCACATCTGACCCAATTTTTGGAGCGACAATCCCTAAGTGAATTCAACGCTTTATCAGAAAAAAGCAAAACGCTCAAAAAAATAGGCTTGACGCTTATATTTATTGGCATATGCTTAACTAAATGAGCATATCGCCTATAAATATAGACATTCCCAAAGAGCCGCGCGACCGAGGTTATTGGGTGCTCTACCAGCTGAAGCGGAAAGGTCTCACATATCAGAGCGTAGGAGAGAGGATCGGTCGAACCGCTGCGTCAGTCAGGCAAGCTTTGTTTCAGCCGTCTTTCGTTGTTGAGAAGGAATTGGCAGACGTTCTCGGTGTCACACCTCAGCAACTGTTTCCAGAGAGATATGACGAGTCAGGCAGGCGTCTGTATGCCGTTCGGGGTGACTCTTGATGGATTGGTTTTCATCAAAAGATCTTGCGGCGCTCAAGCTGTCTGCCATTCCGCACCACCGTTCAAACGTAGATCGTCAAGCAGAGCGTGAGGGGTGGCAATGGCGTCCACGTGAAGGGCGCGGTGGCGGTCGTGAATATCACCTTTCCAGTTTGCCTGAAGCTGCCCGGATTGAACTAGCCCGTCGCTCTCTTCTTGATAATCCAGTCCTGCTGAACGCCACATCCCGTCAGCAGGACGGACGTTCCCCGCGCCATGTCGTCCCCCCGAACGGCGCGGGGAACACTATTTCCGTTAGAGGATCAAAGGCTCAAAAACGCCAGGCAGCGAGAACGGTCATCATCAACCTCGTTCGCACCTTCAAAGATGAAGGTGGGCTGTCGATGATTGCTGCTCGAAGTGCTTTTTCAACCCTCTTCAACGCCGGTGAAATACCCGTTGAAGAGTGGGTGCAAGATGAGATTGGCACCCTGTCTGTTTCGTCTCTCGGTCGCTGGCAGTCTCAAGCTGCCCGAGAAGGTGCTCAGCGTCTCGGCGGTAAGTATGGAACGCGCAAAGGCAAGGGCCAGATTGAAGGTGATCCGCAGCTGCGTGATTTCTGTATCGCCAATATGGCAGAGCGTCCCCACCTGACCGCGAACCAGATGATCGAAATCGTTGCGGCTAGGTTCGACAAGCGGTTGGCGAAGCGAACGGTTCAGCGGTTTATGAATATCGCGCGAGAGCGGTATGCAGACGCTTTCCTCGCTGCCGCCAATCCAGACGCTCACAAGAACCTTCGCCTGGTAGCCTTTGGATCACAGTCTGAAAAGGCATCTGCGCCAAATGCTGTGTGGGAGATCGACGCTTCCCCTGCTGACATCATGACGACCGAAGGGCGGCGGCTCAATCTTGTCGCTATGGTGGACGTGTGGACGCGGCGGGCAAAGGTGTTGGTGACGCCAACACCGAAGGCCACAGCTGCAACACTCCTCATGCGTCAGTGCATCATGGATTGGGGCGTGCCCGATACCATCAAGATGGACAATGGGAAGGACTTTGCGTCGGCTCACGTCGCGCGTGCCCTTGGCGGGCTAGGCATTCAACAGGAATTCTGTCTGCCGTTTACACCTGAGGGCAAGCCACATGTTGAGCGCTTCTTTGGCACGCTCCAACGGGATTTTGTCTCGCTGTTACCGGGCTTCATTGGGCACAATGTAACTGACCGCCAGGCGATTGAAGCGCGCCGCAGCTTTGCACAACGCTTCGGCGATCCCCAAGGGGCCATCGCTGTTGAATTGAACGGTGAAGAGCTGCAGTCAAAAATCTCTGACTGGATCGAGAAGGTCTATCACCGACGCACGCACAGTGCGTTGGGTCAGTCACCAAAACTGCAGGCTCTTTCCTGGGCGGGAACTCTCTCCACGATTTCCAATGAACGCGCGCTTGATGTGTTCCTGGCGGAAGCGCCCGACACCGAGGGTCTCAGGGTCGTTGGCAAGAAGGGCATTCGGGTTGAAAACGCTCTCTTTATCGCGCCGGAATTGGGCGCGCACGTTGGTGAGCGTGTTCATGTCCGCCTGGACCCGGCTGATATGGGTCGCATCATGGTCTATGGGGGCGACCATCAGTTTATCTGTATAGCTGAAGCGCCGGAGCGGACGGGCATAAGTCGTGAGGAAGTCGCGACGAAAGCGAAGGCGAGACAGCGCGAGGCCGTAAAAGAGGCTAAGGCGCACCTCAGAAGTCTCTCTCGGGATCATAAAGTTCACAATGTCGCTGATGAAATTCTCGCGGCGATTGCCGCAGATGATGTCCTGCCATTTCCGCTCCCAACCGACGAGCACACCACCGCTGCCCTGGGGGCAGCTGGCGAGGCGGCTGCGCACTTGGACCGAGAGCCGGAACCACCGAACAGTTTGAGCCCTGAAGACCGAGCCCTTGCGGAAGAGGCTAAGCAAGCTCTGGTGATCCCATTGCACTCATCCCCCGAACCAAAAGCGGATGTGACGGACGATTGGACGTGGGTGCAGTGGGCGAGGGCGCACCACGACAAACTTACACAAGGACAACAGGAATATCTGGCCGAGTTGGAAAACGACCCGGCCATTCGTGTGCGGGACGCTGAGGCCAGCGAACCGAACGCTTCATGAAGACAGTCAGCGGGAGACTAGGGTATGCGGCCAATTTTTGTGAAAAACCTCACCAACGTTGAAAGGTTCCTTGCGGGTATTCAGCGTGTCGCTCAGCGCGGCGCACCGGAAGCATGCTGGCAACTGGTTATGGGTTCGCCGGGTCTCGGCAAAACGAAAACGCTCGAATGGTGGGCAACGCAGAATGACGATCATGTCTATCTACGGGCCAAGAGCGGATGGCGTCTCAATTGGGCGCTTCGCGATCTTGTAACCGAGCTAGGCGAGATGCCAGCCAACCGATCAGAAAAGCTCTTTGAGCAAGCTCTGAGAGGGCTTGCTGGAAGTGGGCGCAATGTCGTGGTCGATGAAATCGAACACGCAATGCACGACACAAAAGTGATTGAGATGTTGCGGGACATTTCGGATCTCACCGAAACCCACATCATCATTGGCGGCATGACAGGCGTAGACAAAAAGCTGAAGCGATATCAGCAGATCTACTCACGAATAACCGATGTGATGCGCTTTGAAATGTGCACGGTTAAAGATGTCCACAGGGTTTGTGAGAGCCTTGCTGAAGCTTCCAGCGGTGTGCCCCTCAAAATCGAAGACGATCTTGTAAACGCTATTCACGCGCGCACGGAAGGCCGTCTGCGTTCTGTCCTCAATGCCGTCAAAGAGGTTGAGAGACACGCCCGCAAAGGGGGTCTGAAGTCGATAGCGGCAACGGACATGCAGCTCTCACTTCTCACCAATGATGGCAAAGCGAGAACGACCGCAAAGAGGGTGGCATGAAAAACGCCACCCCTAAAAACGAGACCGGTGGTGCACAGGCTCAGATCCTCGCTTTGCTCGTGGAAACGGATGTGGCGACGACGCTCGATGAGTTGGACGCGCAGCTGCCAAATCTCAAGCGAAAGAAGATTACATCCAGCATTTGCCGCCATGTCACGAATGGCTACGTCGTTCGCAAGAAATCTGGGTGCTATCAGGTCACAGCTAAAGGCAAAAAGGCCTATAAACGCGGCTATACATCTGGCCCGCAAGGGCCACTGACGGGTGAACGCAAACCGCAACGGACTACGCTGCGCTCGCGTGTCTGGAAAGCTCTTCGCCTGAAGAAGCGGGCAACGCTTGGTGAGTTGATAGCCTATGCGGCCCTTGAAGACACCGACGATCAGAACGCTCTTAGAAATGCTTCGCGATACATTCGAGGTCTGCGGGCGGCGGGTGTGGTCAAGAAGCTCGCTCGGCGTGAGCCGGGCACGGCCCCAACCAGCAACGGGCACCATGTCTATTTGCTCGTCGATGATCTAGGACCAGAAGCACCTTATCTCAGGCGCAACGGTACCACGCTCTGCAACCCCAACACGGGTGAAGAAATCGAAGTTGACGATGCACCTCTTGCGAGGGGCGGTGCCGCATGAGCGGAATTCTTCAAAAGGCGACTGACGCCTGGGGCGATCCACCTGACTGGATCGTCGTGCTCGCGGACGAATGCGACAAGGCCAGTCAGTCAAAAGTAGCCAAGGCGCTTGGGGCATCATCTACCGTAGTCAGTCGTGTTCTCGCCAACGCCTATCCAGGTGATGTGGGCAAAATCGAAGCGTTGGTGCGTGGGCATTACATGGCGGCGACAGTTGACTGTCCGGTGCTCACCGAGATTTCCCGTCAGCGCTGCATTGCTGAGCAAGCCAAACCTCTGACGTTTCAGAACCCCATTCGGCGGCGTGTCTATGACGCCTGCCGCGACGGTTGTCCGCATTCGCGGATTGGCAACACGTCCCCCACTGATAAAGGAACGGCCTCATGATCTCAACTGACCTTCGAAACCTGACAGCAAGTCTTAAGGCATATGCGCATGTAGGCATTCTAAGAGAGCCCTTCATACACATTTTTCTCAAGCGACTACGTGATCTCGCTGATCGAGTTGAGGCGTTGGAGCGTGCGCAAGTGGGCGCGCCAGCTCGACGTGACACTGCACAGCTCGAACTTATTGAGGGAGGGAAGCGGTAATGCTCTTGACCCTGTCAGACGAACTAACAGTCGAGTTCTACCTTCCCAATGAGTGGTGGGAACATAGGGGCGATGCATGTCTCTATGCCAATGGCGGTCAGGTCTGTTTTGTTGTGCGGGAGGTACCTGGATACACGCCAGTCAAAATTCACCAAATCGCTATGGCCCTGGGCGCTACGGAAATTGACCTGACCGAGAGCGAGGCGTCGCGGCTATGTCTGATGGCAAATCGGTTGATCTTTGAAGTTACCCAGCTCGAAGCGGATGCGATTGTCGGAAGCTCTATGGAACCCTTGCCGGTGGTGGGGGAGGCATGACTGTCAACCCGCACCTACCGCCCGTCGATGTTGTTGAGGTTGCTACAGCGGTGCTCGTGCTGGGCAACCGTCGCGCAACGATGGTCTCGACACAAGAGACCATCGCTATGGCAGCGGCCATCGTGAACTTCTCGGAAGCGCTGTCCCAAACTGCCTTCGTTCTACATCTCATCGAAACGCTTGGCGAAAACACAGGCTCAGCTGAGCTGAAACAACAGACAGATGATGCGCTGGCGCAACTGTCAGAACTGCTCGCTGCTGTTGGTTTCAAGCAGGTTGAGGAGGTCCGCCATGCAGCGTCTTCATGAACTAATTGCCCGAGCGTGTGATGTTGCTTGCCGGGGGTCTCTCAGTCTCCGCATTCGTTGGTGGGCATGGCGGGGCGCGCGGCTCGAACGCCAAGAACAGAAACGCAAGCGCCAGCGGGACGCCCAAATGACTTGGATGTCAAACGGCACCTCCACCTCAAAAACAGGAAGGACACTCGGATGACCGCCTTCGAAAGCAACACCACCATTATAGATGGCAAGGTCTACATGGTTGACGGGAAGGGGCGGCAAGTGCCTCTCATCTTGGTCAAACCAGAACATAAGCTCGAAGACCAGATGGTGCGCACCATCATGGGTTACGCCACGGAACTAAGTGATCAGATCGCACGCTTTAAGGGCCATAGTTTTGACGACATCGCGACCTTCCTCGCGTTGCTGGCTGAACAGTATGGAGCAAAGCGCGGTGGCCAGAAGGGTAATATGACCTTCACGTCCTATGACGGTCTACTGCAGGTGCGCGTCGCCATCGCAGATCAGCTGACCTTTGGTCCTGAGCTTCAAATTGCCAAAGACCTGATTGATGAGTGTATTGCCGAATGGGCGGAAGGCTCGCGCGACGAGATCCGCGCGCTGGTGGATCACGCATTCGAACCACGTAAGGCGGGGCTCGTAAACCGTGAAGCGATCTTTTCCCTGCGCAACATAGAAATAGACGACGAGCGCTGGATCAAAGCCAAAGAAGCGATCACCGACAGCATCCGCGTCCAGGGGACCAAGCAATATATTCGGTTCTACCGGCGGGAAACGCCGACGGACGGATGGGACCCCATCACCATTGACATCGCTTCTGCGCGTCGCCCCCAACAGTCAGCGGAGTAGGGCATATGGGTAAGCGGAAACCAGATCAACTGTTCACCATCTTTGATGCAGACGGTGTTGATGTCGGCGAAGTCACAGCACGGCACCGCAAAGGTGCGCTGACTGTCGCGCGCGCAAAGTGGGGTAAGGCCAACTGCGCCGACGCAAAGATCAAAGCTGAAAAGGCTGAGACGGAAGGCGGTGATGTATGAGCGGCATCGGGCACAACCTGCCAAATGCAAAGCTCCGTAAGTTCTTTGAGCGGCTGGAACGCCTGCAGGATGAAATTGACGCGCTCAATGGCGACAAGTCGGAACTCTACGCCGAAGCGAAGGCGATGGGATTTGATCCGAAGATCATGCGGATTGTCTTCTCCCGCCGTCAACAGGATACAGCAGAGCTACAGGAAAAAGACGCGAAAATAGCGCTCTACGAAGAGGCGCTCTCTGGCGTGAAAAAGAAGACTGGCACGGAACGTGCTACGCGTGCGCGCGCACGAGGAGGCGATGATGCCGACGCCTCATGAGGAAGCCCTGAGCAATCTGCTGTGGGCCACAACGCCCATGCGCAGCGTGTTGAAGGGCGATGCGCGCGCAGCCTTCATTGAAGCCTGGCGCGCAGGAACCGACGCACTTTGCCATGGGTCTTTTGATCCAACCGAGCCAGCACCTAAGAGCGCCCGCGCCGCCGCTATTGATATTCACAAGCGTGCGCTGGATGTCTGCGCCGCTTTGGGTGTGCGCCCTCGCGAGCTGGTCGATCAGTTCCATGACAAGGCGAATGGTGGTTTCACGTCTCAGCGTCAACCTATCGACGCTCTCACTCTTCTAGGCCGCGCCTGTATGCGTGCCGCAGTTCTTGAGTTCCCCCCCATCTCAACAGACTGACAAGGATGGCTCCCATGAGTGCGCTACCTGAACGACGAACCCAGCTAATTCGATTGGTTCACATCGCAAAGAAGCAGCGGAAGCTGGATGATGAGACCTACCGCGATCTTCTAGAGCGCGAAACCGGACTGCGCTCCGCAGGCGACATGACCGACGATCAGCTGGAAAAGGTGATGGCAGCCTTTCGGGCTCAGGGCTTTAAGACCAAGCGACAACAGCGCACAACAGTCAAGCACGATCAGGGCAGGTTCATTGTCGCCCTTTGGATCGACCTTTGGCAGCTCGGCGCGGTGGAGGACAGACGGGACGCTGCCCTTGATGCATTCGTCAAGAGACAGACTGGTGTTGAGCGCATGCTGTGGCTTAGTCCCCGGCAGGCGAACTCGGTTGTTGAAGCGTTGAAAGACTGGTGCAAGCGGGAAGGTCTCGAAATTGTCTATCAGGCTGGTGATCCTGATCCGGGTCTTACGGCCAAGCGTGCCGTCTGCCATGCCATCTTTGCGAAGCTCGCCCTATACGAAGATGGGCAGGACGGCTTCGCAATGGAGATGGACTATTGCAACCAGCTCGATGCTGAAAAGGCGCAAGGCCTCGCCAATCGCATGGCCTATCGGCTTCACGCCTTGAAGAAACTGGTGGTGAGTGATGCGCCATCTTGAACAAGTTGTTCACACCATCCCGTTGGCTGTTGCGAAAGCAGCAAAGCGCGCATCCTGTCGCAAGGTCTTTCTCGCGGATGCAGACAGGCGCGGGCTTTCCTTCTCAGCTGAGGAGATCTCGCACCTGGAGAACAGCATTTTGAAATCTGCTGATGCCTACCAGCGTGCAGGTCGGCAGCGCTATTACGTCGCCGTCAGATGGAAAGGGCGGCGGATGGTCTGCGCCTACAGCATGCAGCTTGAGTGCCTTGTCGGCTTGAAATCAGCGCGTCGCTTGACAAAGAGGAAATTCACCCAATGAGCGCACTAACCGGCAGCTGCCGCCACTACGGCTATGAGAACGGCATGGTGTGTGCAAAAGGCATGGACATCATCGCCTTGTACGGCAACGTGTTGGCTTGTTGCCGAGATCCAAAGAAAGCATGTCCCGCTCGCGAGGAATACACCGCCGACGAATTAGCAGCCGCCGAAGAGCAATCAGCCAAGCAGATGGAAGATCTCTTCACGGTCATTCGTGCCATCGTAGCGGAAGACAAGACAGCGCCGGGTGATAGCGGAAGTGTTGCTTGTCCAAAATGTGGCGCAGGCAATGTTGACTATCTTTTCTCATCGTCCAACGGTCATCTTCATGCTGTGTGCTCAACGCCTAAGTGTTTCGAGGTGCACCAATGATCGACCAGACCCAACTTGGCCGTTTACGCACCCGCATCGAAGCACTTCGAAAGATGACGGTGGCAAATGGTTGTACGGAAGCGGAAGCGATTGCTGCCGCCGAGAAGGCGGCTGAACTGCTTACCAGGTCGGGTTGGTCTGACGATGATCTAGAAGCTGGTGACTTTGATTGTTGGGAAGAGCGTATGACCAAGCGTTCGCCCTTGGAGGACATATGGTCTGCGACGGCACGATTTGCCGATTGCATGTTGTGGTTCAAAACTGATGCATGCGGCAAAAGATACATTGTCTATTTCGGGCGCAGACAGGATCTGCTGGTGGCGCAATATGTGCACGAGGTGCTTCAGGGGGCCACCAAGCGAGCTGTCAAAGAGTTTCGTGCCACTGATACCTATCGTCGGAGGCGGACGGCTAAGACAAAGGCACACGCGGTGCGCGCCTTTCAGGAGGGCTTCGCAGCGAGCGTGGTTCGTAAGCTGAACGCTGGTCTATGGCGTCGCTATGGAGCGGAAGCCGCGACTGAAATTACAACGGTGCAGAATAGCCTCCAGAAGATGGCAGCTCGGTGTGGCAATGACCTGGGAACAGCACGCAGTCTTGGCCGCTCGCGTGGGGCATTTAGAGATGCTGCACAATCAGAGGGGTTTCGCGCAGGACAGAATGTAGAAGTTAATGCGGCAATGTCGCGTGATGGTCAGCAATCTCGGAGGTTGTTGACCTAAACCATGGCTTCCCCCCGCCATCAGCCAGGGCTCCTAGCGGCCATAGCAGAGATCACCGACCAGGCGTCGGCTGATTTGATTGCGGCTGAATGGGGCGGGCGGGCGCTCTATCTACCTGCGAAGGTGAAAAGGGATCATCGCCTCGTTGAGCTGCTGGGCAGGGAAAAGGCCATGCTCATCTGCAAGGAAATAGGCAGCGGAAATGTCATGGTTCCAATGTCAGATATGGCAGGGCCAAAGAAGCGCCGTCGAATGGTTGCTGAGCTACTGGACAAAGACGCTTCCCATAGTGAGGCTGCACGGGCCGCCGGTGTGCATACAAGAACGGTTGAGCGGGTGGCGGCAAAACAGCGACGTCATCGGAAGCGGAAGCCGTCCGGTTCCCAAGGCCGTCTTCTCTGACACACCCCGACACTTGTCGGGATTACGAATTTCGGGATTTCCCATCAAAGTCTGTTCGTTGAAACCAACCGAACGGCAGAGAAGATGGACACCGCTTCCCCTGAATGGGCTTTTCAAAAAGCAATAGACGTTATCCTGGAACATGAGGGCGGGTTTGTCGATGATCCCGACGATCCAGGTGGTGCCACAAACTTCGGCGTTAGCCTTCGTTTCCTGCATTCAGTGGGCGAGTTGGATGTGGATGACGACGGTTTCCATGACTTTGACTTTGACAAAGATGGCGACGTTGACGCGATTGATGTGCGTTCAATGGAACGCTCTCAAGCGGCAATGATCTATCGCGACTTTTGGTGGTTGAAGTTTCGCTATGATCTCCTCCCCGGTGAGGTCGCCATCAAGGTCTTTGATCTCTCTGTCAACATGGGTGCAAGGCAGGCGCACAAGCTCTTGCAACGCGCCCTCAGAGCTTCCGGTGTTGAGGTGGTCGATGACGGGCTCATTGGCCCAGCAACGCGACGAGCAATTGACCAGACCGATCTCTGTGCATTGCTGCCAGCCCTTCGATCTGAAGCCGCTGGTTTCTATCGTGCACTCACTGCCGCCAAACCACCCCTCAAGAAATTTTTGAACGGATGGCTGAGGAGGGCGTATTCATGAGCGATATATGGGATGCAGCAAAGGGAGTTCTGGGAACAGTAGCGCCCACGATTGCAACCGCCTTTGGTGGGCCTTTGGCTGGCATGGCTGCGCGTGCGGTGACCGGCGCGCTTCTGGGTGAGGAGAGAGCTTCCGACAAGATTGACGAAGCCATGCTGGCAATTCAGGGCGCCTCGGCTGAGGACCTGCACAAGCTCAAAGCTGAAGAGAACCGTTTTGCGGAGAAAATGCGCGAGCTGGAAATCGATGTCGAACGCATTCACGCGGGCGACAGAGACAGTGCGCGGAAACGCCAGATGCAAACCAAAGATAAGATGCCGGGCTATATTGCCAGCGCTGCATTGGTTGGTTTCTTTTCCATACTTGGCGCGCTGATTTTTGTAGACCTCCCCTCGGCGTCAACAGCTCCGCTTCAGGTGATGCTTGGTGTGCTCGGCGGATTGGTCGGGCAAATCGCGAATTACTATTTCGGATCGTCGGCGAGTTCGTCTCGTAAGAACGAGATCATGAACGCAGTGTTGAATGGTCGGAATGGCGGTGCCGCCAATGGCTAGTCCGGAATGGATACGTTTGATTTGGGACGTGGTAACCACTGCGATCTCTTTTGGCGCTGCGATCTACGTCTTCTTTCATATGAAGCAAGCCGCCAACCAGTCAGAAACCAACGCACTCCGCACGGACCTAACCGCGTTGCAGCATTCAGCTGTAGACACAGAGCAGACAGACAAGCTCTGGGAGTTCGCCCACGAAATTGACAATCGCCGCTCTAACACTGCTGGTGAACTTAAGGACCGCATGAAGGATCTGGAAAGCAACCAGGCGCACATGCCAACACAACGGGAAGTTCAACGGGTCATCGTAAATCAAGAAGCCATGAAGGAAACGATGAGCGCTCTTCGAAACCAAGTTCAAACAATGGACGACTATTTGAGGAAACCAGAGCGATGAGTTGGGAAGACCATCTGAAAGAGCAGCGCCGTCTCATCATCTTGGAAGGCCTGTCCAAAACCCATGACCGAAAGCTAAACGACACTCTGCTGGTCCGTCTCACAAGTCAAGCTGGCCACGATGTGTCCCGCACGGTTATCCGAAGCGACATTCTGCACCTTGAAGAGACTGGAGCAGTAATCCGAACAGCAGCAATGGGGCTCGTTGTCGCAGAGATCACTGAGCGTGGAGAAGATCACCTGGCATTGCGGACGAGCCTTGAAGGTGTCGCGCGGCCGTCTGCAAGGAGGTCGTAATGTCCCGCCGCAGGCAAGGCCGTGGCCGCATCTCAAGCATTGACCAGCTGCCCGATGAGGCAGGCCCATTTGTCGTTGATGCCATCAAGGCGCTCAATGAACGCAAGCGGACCCAGGAAGAAATCCGGGAAGAGTTGAACAATCATCTTCTTGGCATTGGATGCGATCCCATCTCGTCATCTGCGTTCAATCGCTATTCGCTAAATCTCGCGACGCAGGGGCGCAAGATGATGCAGGCGCGAGAGGTTGCTGGCATCTTTGCGGAACGCATGGATGAACAGCCTGATGGAGACGTTGGCCTGCTGCTCGGTGAGACCCTTAAGACGCTCATCTATGACGTGATCATTGATAGCACCCTTGAAGGGGATAGCCCGTCGATCAAGGTGTTGGGTTCAGCTGCAAAAGCGGTGAAGGAATTGGAGCTGGCGCGCGGTGCCAACCTGCGTGCGGCCAAACTGAAGCAAGACAACTTCATTGAAGACACCGCCGACAAAGTAGCTGGCGTTGCAGAAGAACAAGGCTTGAGCCGAAAGGTGGTTGATCAAATTCGACGAGAAGTTCTGGGCGTAAAGAAAGCGGACAAATGAGTGACCTCATTCCGAGCTTTGAACATGATGAAGTTCTCCCAGAAGAGTTGCCGCGCGGATCGGATATCCCCGACGATCTGGACCCGTTTGCCGACGGCATCCTTATGCAGCATCAAAAGGATTGGCTGGCCGATACGTCCACGTTGAAACTCGCAGAAAAAGGTCGGCGAACCGGGATCACATTTGCCGAAGCTCTGGACGACACGTTAATCGCAGCAACCAAACGAACTGAGGGTGGCGACAACGTTTTTTACATTGGCGACACGAAGGACAAAGGCCGGGAGTTCATAGGTTATGTCGCGCACTTCGCAAAAGTTGTTTCCGGCGAGCTGGGGGAGATTGAAGAGTTCGTCTTCAAGGAGCAACGTGAGGACGGAAGTGCCAACGAGATTTCTGCCTATCGTGTCCGGTTCGCTTCAGGGTTCCGTGTTGAAGCTCTGTCATCTCGGCCGGAGAACATTCGGGGTCTCCAGGGTGTTGTCGTTATCGATGAAGCGGCCTTCCATATTGATGTGCGCGGTGTGCTGGATGCTGTGAATGCTTTGCTCATCTGGGGTGGCAAGATCAGAGTAATCTCCACGCACAATGGCGTGAAGAACCCATTCAATGAACTGATCGCTGACGCTAAGTCTGGTGAACCTCCGTTCTCGCTTCATTTCATCCCCTTCCAGACTGCTGTCGATAATGGGCTTTATGAACGTGTGTGTCTGGTGCGCGGGTGGGAAGCAACTGATGAGGGCAAACAGGAATGGTTGGACCTCATTGTCGGGGCATACGGCACGCGCGATGTCGCCCGCAAACAAGAGCTGGAGTGTATCCCGGGTGAGGGGGACGGTTCTTTCCTTACGCGTATTCAGATTGAGAGCTGCATGATTGACGGTATTCCTATCATTCGATGGGCGGTGCCGGAGGAAGTGGCAACTGCACCCCTTAAAATTCGTGCTGCCTTTACGCGCGACTGGTGCAACACAAATCTCCTATCAATCTTGCAGGATTTTGACCCCGCGCTGTGGTCTTACTTTGGGGAAGACTTCGGTCGGCATGGCGACATGACGTCGATTGTTGGAGGCCAGATACTCACAAATCTGACACGCCGGTCGCGGTTTGTGTTGGAGTTGCGGAAAGCTCCCTATGCGATGCAGAAAATCATTCTGTTCTACATCATAAGGGGCATGCCACGCTTTCTGGCAGGCGCAATGGACGCAACAGGCAATGGTGAGTACCTGGCGGAAACCGCCAATGAGAACTTTGGCGAAGCTATCCATCAGGTGAAACTCAATCAAGCCTGGTATCGCGCAAACATGGAGCCCTACCGCAGCGCCTTCGATGACAAATCCGTTCAGTTGCCAAACGATGCAGACATTCTCTCAGATCATCAGGCCATTCAGGTGGTGGGCGGTGTTGCAAAGGTGCCAGATGGATACAGTGGCAAAGGCGCGGACGGCTATGATCGCCATGGGGATACGGGTATTGCCGGTGCATTGGCATATTACGCCAGTCGGCAAGATCCCAAGGTCATTGATTTTCAATCGAGCGGTCAGACGCGGGCAAGTGTTCCGGCATTCGGTGAAGTGCCATCAGCGGAACGGACAAGCACCGGCTTTGGCACAGTGGCCGGGCGCAACAATATGGACGGGTTCTAGACATGGGTGATGACGTAACGCAGGCAGCGCCCACCGCTGCACCAGAGATGCAGGAGATCTCGACTAGTGGTGATGGGCTTGACATCACGCTTGGCTATTTCGGAACCATGCGGCCGAACAGTGACCCTATTCTCATGTCTCGGGGTGGAGATCTGAAAATCTACGAGGAGCTGCTGCGCGACGATCAGGTGCAAAGTTGCTTCCAGCAGAGAAAGCGGTCTGTCATCAGCGCCGAATGGGAAGTCACACCCGGTTCCGATGACGCCGCAAGCGTGAAAGCCGCTGATGCGCTTCGGGAGAACCTCAATAATCTGGAGTTCGACGACCACACCGACAAGATGCTGAACGGCGTCTTCTATGGCTACGCGGTTGGGGAGTGCATGTGGGCGAAGGACGGCACTCAGTTCGTCCTTGAAGATATCAAGGTGCGGAAAGCCAAACGCTTTCGCTGGGACATGGACGGCGGCCTGAGATTGTTGACCCTCAACAAGTCCGCCGAAGGGGAGCTGATGCCGCCGCGCAAGTTCTGGACCTTCGCGACAGGCGCGGACAATGATGATGAGCCCTATGGGCGCGGTCTTGGCTATTATTGCTATTGGCCGGTCTGGTTTAAAAAGAACAACATCAAATTCTGGGCCTACTACCAGGACAAATTTGGGCAGCCAACGGTGGTTGGGGAGTTTGGTCCCAACAGCACAAAAACTGACCAGGATAAGTTGCTTGCAGCAGCATCGGCTATCCAGACAGACAGCGCCGTCATCCTCCCAGAAGGCATGATGCTTGAGCTGCTGGAGGCAAAGCGCTCAGGCGCGATTGACTATGGTGCCTTCTATGACCGGATGGAGGGCGCGGTCTCAAAAGTCATCTTGAGCCAAACCATGACCACGGATGCCAAAGCCTCAGGCATCGGATCAGGTGCCGCCGATGTGCATATGGATGTGCGTGAAGAGGTCACGAAGTCAGACGCTGATCTCAATTGCGGCAGTTTCAATAAAGGTCCTGCACTTTGGCTCACGGAGTGGAACTTTCCGGGTGCTAAGTCGCCACGTGTTTTTCGGAAGCTTGAACAGGCGGAAGATTTAAACGCCGTTGCGGAACGAGACGAAAAGCTCTTTGCAATGGGCTTTCAACCCACGACTGAACGGATCGAAGAGGTGTACGGTCCCGGCTATGAGCGTGTGCCCACTCCGGCGCAGAAGATCCTTCCCGGCCTGCCTGGCAACCCGGATGCCTCTTTTGCAGAAGCGGATGACGATGAAGTAGACGGCCTGGTGCGGCAGCTGGAAGGGTTGGCGGAGCCGGTTCAAACGAAACTCATTGGCGACATTCGCAAAGCTCTGACAAAGGCGAAGACGCTGGTGGAGTTCCAGGAGAGCCTAGAGCAGATCGGAGACGGGCTCGATCTGGACGCCTTCTCCGTCTTGATGCGCGAGGGCCTGGCATTGGCTCAGCTCACAGGGCAATCAGACGTGCAAGACGGCGACTGATCTCATGGCATCCGACTTCACTGTCAATGCAGAGCCGGTTCATTTCAAAGAAGCGATAGACTTCTTTCGCTCAAAGCTGCGGCTTGGCACTCGCGCCTGGACGGACATCTGGCAGGATCAACATGCGCGGACATTTGTCGTTGCCGGGGCAATGAAAGATGACCTCGTCAAGGATTTTCAGGAGGCGGTTGGAGAGGCCATAGCCGAAGGCAAGACACTCGACCAGTTCCGCAAAGAGTTTGACGACATCGTTGCGCGGCATGGCTGGTCCTACAATGGCGGGCGCGGGTGGCGGAGCCGGGTGATCTTTCAAACCAATATGCGCGGGGTCTATGCAAGTGGCCGCTGGCAACAGGTTGAACGACAAAAGTCTCGCCGACCCTTCGCGCGCTATGTCGCTGTCCGGGACGATAACACCAGGCCAGAGCATCAGGCGTGGCACAATACGATCTTGCCGGTTGATGATCCTTTCTGGACAACCCACGGGCCGCCCAATGGATGGGGATGTCGATGCCGTGTGCAATCGCTCTCTGCGCGCGACGTGAAAAGGCTGGGTCTCAAGGTCTCTGAGAAAGCGCCTGAGATCCGAATGAGAGATGCTGAGGTCAATACGCCTGAGGGGAGGGTGCGAATCACGGTGCCTGAAGGTATCGATCCGGGCTTCGCCTGGAACCCCGGTCAGCCCGCGAACGAGCCCGCCCGTCTGGGCGGGTAGGGTCGCGGGCTCAATTGCCTGGTTTTGAGTCCCCATTCTCTCGAAAAACCCCAAATCCCGAAAATCGTCATAGAGGCTGTCTCAGCGCCTGAGAGCGTTCCCGCCGCCACATCCATGGCCTGAAAATCCTGCAACGCATTTTGCAACGCGCATTTGGGCGATTTGGGCGCGTTCGGCTGCTTGTTTCCGGTGAAGTTACGCCTGAGCGCCGAAGCCTCACAAAATCCGGGCGAGATCTCGTGCGCCTGCTTCTCTGCACTTTGAGGCATGACCCCGACATCTGTCGGGATGTTTTCCGTTTTGGTTCGGCGGGAAGGTGTCCGTCATCAAGTCACAAAAAGACGGGCCTCACAAGTGAAGCGGTTTCAGATTTTTCAATCAGGTACGCATGTAGGTAGCTCCGGCGATGGCATGTCCTTCTCGGATGCTGACGTGGCCGCAACGGCTGCGGCCTACGATCCCAGCGTACACGAAGCACCTATCGTGGTCGGGCACCCAAAGGACAACAAGCCAGCCTATGGTTGGATCGAAAGCGTAACTGCCAAAGACGGCTCTCTCTACGCGACGCCCCGTGCAGTTCAACCGGAATTCGCAGAATGGGTCGATAAGGAACTCTACAAGAAGCGGTCAGCTTCCTTCTATCTGCCGGATGCGCCAGGCAACCCAAAGCCTGGCACCTACTCTCTCCGTCATGTTGCTTTTCTAGGGGCACAACCCCCGGCCGTGAAGGGCATGGAGGGGATCGAGTTCTCAGACGACGAAGAAGGCACCATCACCATTGAGTTTGGTGAAGAGGATGGCTTGCGGTCTATGTCGTGGGCCATTTCATCAATTGGCCGCTTAGCGCAGGCATTCCGCGATTTTCTGGTTGCAGAACGCGGAGAGGAAGAAGCGAACAAGGCTATTGAGAGCTGGGCGATTGAAGACATGTTCCGAGACGCCGGACGCTTGAGTGCAAAAGCCGATGCCGCCAGTGAGACCTCGTCTGCATTTTCAGAACAAGTGAGAAAGGAAGCTCCCGTGGGCAAGACACAAGAAGAGATCGATGCTGAAGCTGCGAAGCTCGCGGCAGACAAAAAGACGTTTGACGAAGAGCGCGCCGACTTTGCTGAGAAGCAGAAAGCCGATGACCGCAAGGACAATGAGCGTGAGCTGCTGGCTCTTGTCGATGCAGGCAAGCTCGCGCCAGGCGTAATCCCAGAAGCACTCGACTTTATGGACGGGCTCGACAAGACAGAGAGGCTTGAGTTCGGCGAGGGCGACGGCAAGGTCAAAACCAACCGGCGCGATTGGTTCCTCGGTCTTTTGAAAAAGAGCGGGGCCGTCATCGACTTTGGTGAGGTGAGCGCTGAGGACGGTGCAGTCGCCATTGGTGACGATCCGCATGCGCTTGCGAATGAGGCTGTCGAGTTCCAGGAAAGTGAACGCGCGGCCGGTCGAGAGGTATCGACAGCTGATGCCGTCGCGCATGTGAAGAAAACCCGGACGTAAGCACAGGCTGCGCCACTCAACCAGGAGATAAGGCTTTGAACCCCGGATTGACAAAAAACTACATCGCTGTTGGTGCGCTACAGAAGTACCGCATCGCCAAACACGATACGGCCGACGGCCAAGTATCTTTGGCTGATGGAAGCGCTGCCGCGCTCATGGGGGTGACCCATGAGCTTGATACTGCCGATGGAGAACGTATTGACGTTCACCGCACTGGCCTGGTCGAGGTTGAATACGGCGGAACGGTCGCTAAGGGCGATCCTCTTACTTCTGACGCAACAGGAAGGGCGGTGGTTGCTGCGCCTGCAGCTGGTGTAAATGCCGAGATCATCGGGCACGCCGAAGTTGCCGGAGTGTTGGGCGACATCGGCTCATGCCTCATGTCACGGGGAACTCTCCAAGGCTGAACTCTCTGATGCCTTCAAACTGATTTGATTTTTCTAGGAGACCAAAATGTCGCAGTTCCCATTCCCTACTGATCCAGTGCTTGTCGCCATCGCCATCGCCTATCGTAACCAGCGGTATATTGCTGATGATGTGCTGCCGCGCGTGGTCGTTGGCAAGAGTGAATTCAAATACAACAAGTTCCCAGTAGAGGAAACGTTCGCTCGGCCTGATACGAAAGTGGGCCGCAAATCTGAGCCGAACATGATCGATCTGACGTCGGAAGAAGAAACCGGCCATACCGAGGATTTCGGTTTGGACGACTTCATTCCTCAAGCAGACATTGACGGGGCTCCGGCCAACTACAATCCGAAAGGTCATGCTGTTCAACAGCTCACCGACTATGTCGCGCTGGACCGTGAGGTCCGTACAGCCGAGTTGATGTTCGCCGCCGCGTCATATGCTGCCGGATTGACGGTCGCGCTTTCGGGTACTGCTCAGTTCGACGACTACGTCAACTCCACGCCCATTGATACGATCATGGATGCACTCGACCAGCCGCTCATGCGGCCAAATGAAATGACGTTTGGTCAGCGTCCCTACAGCGTCCTCCGCCGTCATCCTGATATGGTGAAAGCCGTTCACGGAAACAGTGGCGACAAGGGCGTCGTGAACGCCGCCCAAATGGCCGAGGTGTTTGAGGTGGAGCGCATCCATGTCGGGCAGTCGCGTCTGAACATCGCCAAGAAAGGTCAAGACGCAAGTCTCGCGCGTGTGTGGGGAAATCACATCTCCATGAATTTCATTGACCGGAACGCCGACACCAAACAAGGCATCACGTTTGGCTATACCGCCGAGTATGGCGGCAAGGTTGCTGGTGAAATGGAAGAGAAGAAAAAGGGCTTGCGTGGCGGCGTCACGGTTCGGTCCGGCGAGAGCGTCAAGGAACTCGTTGTCGCCAGCCAAGCTGGATACCTCATTCAAAACGCCGTCTCTGGCTAGGACATAACCCTCATTGCTTGAGGGCAAAAGGAGAAGACATGCCGAAATTCACAGTCAAGACCGCCGTTAGACACGACGACAAAGACTATGCAGTCGATGAAGAAGTCAATCTGACCGAAGAGATTGCTGAGCCATTGCTTGCGGTCAAGGCGATAGAGCCTGTCAGCAAGCCAGAACCCAAGGCTGCGGCGAAGTAGCGCGAGAAGATTTTGCAGCGGTCCGGCTGGCGTGAGCCCGACTGCACAAGAAAGGGAGGGGCGAGGCAATTGCCCCTCCCAACCAGAATACTGAGGAGCGATGGGGCGCTTTTGCCAGCGCTGCTCCGCTGACAAAAGGGAGAGGTGTCACCCATCGGGGCCTCTCCCACCCAGAGATGACCCGCCGACCGATGAAGCCGAAACGGGGGAGGCAGAAAGCAGAACCTGTCTCCCCCACCGCCGAACACTAAGGGACCCCACACGCGGCTATGACCTATGCGTCACAACAGGATTTGATTGATCGGTTCGGAGGGCAAGAGCTTATCCGCCTGACTGATCGTGCAGATCCTCCCTCAGACGCGATAGACGCTGACATTGTGACGCGTGCGCTGGAAGATGCGGACGCGGACATTAACGCCTACCTGGTCCGCCAACACTCGCTGCCCCTTAGCCCGGTTCCCCGGCTGGTCTTGAACCTCGCCTGCGACGTGGCGCGCTACAAGCTGCACCCCGAACATGCGCCCGAACAGGTGGAAGAACGCTACAAAGCGGCGATCAAAATGCTTGGCGACCTGGCGACCGGCAAAGCCTCATTGGGGGATGATGATCCGAGCGCAGTGCTTCCGGCTGAAAGCAGTGGCCCGCAGGTCAACGCGCCGGAACGCACGTTCTCCCGCGACACATTGGAGGGCTACTGACATGACCGGTGTGTCGATGGAGCTATCCATTGATGATGCGAGCGTGTTGGCTGGGCTCGATGCGTTGACAGATTTCAGTCGCGACCAGTCTGAGGTGATGGACGATATCGGTGCGTCCATGGTGATTTCAACGCAGCAACGCTTTGAACTGGGTGTTGGCCCTGACGGCACGCCCTGGCAACCTTCAGAGCGAGCGGAGGAAGTGAGCGGTCAGACACTCATTGACACGGCTCGCCTGGTCCAAAGCATCACCCATGAGCCAGGGCCTTCAGATGTTGTCTGGGGCACGGACGTCATCTATGCGCTGCCTCACCAGGAAGGCATGACCATTCACGCCAAGGGGGGTGGATCTCTTCGGTTCCGTTTGCCTGGTGGCGGATTTGCCAATGTCTCATCTGTTGATCTTCCCGCGCGGCCCTTTCTTGGCGTGAACGGTGAAGATGATGCGCTCATCAGCGAGATGTTCATTGAGGCCATTCTCGACAGGTATAACGGCGCGCCTGGCGGAGCCGGAGGTGCGCGGCCATGACCGAAAATGTCACGCCCGATTTGGTCACCATCGCTGAATACCTGGGTGCCAACGTGTCGACGCTTCGTGCTGTAGATGCTGGATTTGAGGCGGCGGCTGGTGCTGACCGCACGCGCACGTCACCTGCTGCATTGGTCTTGCCGTCAAGTGCTGGCTATGGCGCAAACAAACTTGATGGGGCTGTGCGTCAGGAACGCACCCATGTTTTCTCTGTGGTGCTGTTCTTTACGGGTACGGGTGCGAATGGCAAGGCAGCGCTGCTGGATTTTGAGGCCGTCAAGAACGATGTCCTGGACGCACTGATCGGATGGCGGCACCCGCAAGCTCATTCCCGTGTCATGGCTGTTGCAGAGCGTTTGCTCAAGTTCGACGCCAAGCGGCAGCTCGCCATTTACGAAATGCGTTTTAGCCACAGAAGCCACGTTCAAAAGCTCACCGCGAGCTGACCAAAGAGGAGAGAGCCATGCCCAATGTTGGAGGCAGCTATCAGAAAGACAGTGACGGCAAGCGCAGCCGCGTCCGTCCGCCAACGGCCACACAGGTGCGCCGGTCAGGCAAGAAGGCTGAAACGGAACCGTCCACGCCCAAACCAGGCCCATCTAAGACAGGTGGGGCCGAGGAAACCCCTAAGCCAAAATCCAGCAAGCCATCCGGCAAGTCACAAGACTGACGCTGGTCAGGCCAAGAACAGGAGCTAAGTCCCATGGACTTCATCAAAAAAGACAAGGTCGTGATCCTGATTGATACAGAGGTCACATATGGCACAGACACAGTGCCGGTTGGGGCCAATGCGCTCCTAACCCGCGACTTCACGCTCAACCCTATTGAGGGGAGTGAGGTCCAACGGCAGCTGGATCGCCAAGGCATGGGCGCGAGCCCATCGCTCTTTGCCGGTGAGCATATGACCTGTTCCTTCAAGGTTGAGGCTGCGCCGTCAGGTGCAGCGGGAACACCCCCCGCCTTCTCGTCTGTGCTGTTGGCTGGACAGATGAACGAAACTGTCACGCCAACAACGGATGTTGATTATGCCTTTGTGTCCTCTGCCTTTGATAGCGCTACGCTTTACGCAAATCTGGATGGCATTCTCTATCGGTTCCTTGGTCTTCGCGGTGCGGTGGGTATTGAGTTTGAAGGTGGCGGCATTCCCTATTTTACCTTCAATGGGATGGCTCTGCTGACCTTGCCGAGTGATACGCCCGCGCCTGCCGGTGTGGACTATTCCGCATTTGAATTGCCCGAGTTGGCAGAAGACGACAGCACGCAGGAAATCCAGCTCAACAGCACGGATCTGGTGTTGCGTAGTTTCAGCGCGAACGCGCCTGGCAATGTCAATTTCCGGGACCTGCCAGGGCAGAAGGAAGTTGTGGTGGCGGGTGATCGCAATTTCCGCTCGCGCCTGGAAGTGATGATGCCGACCCTGGCGACGTTTGATCCTGTAGCCCTAAAGGCTGCGCGGACACTCGTGCCCTTCTCTTTGCTCCATGGCACAGGTGCCGGGTCGCAATGGCATTTGACATCGCCCACTGTACAGGTGGTCGGCGTCACCCAAGGGGAGCATCAAGGCGAACGGACCTGGCAACTTGATCTGTTGCACACCGAAAGTGCGGCCGGTGATGACGAGATGCTGCTGAAATTCTTGTAACGCCAAACCCAAAAGTTCCCCCCTCACCAAGTGCGTGAGTAGTTAAGGAGAGAGACATGTCGAAAGGCCTCAAGTTTGTGATGCGCGATCCTAAGAAGGATCACATTGTTCAATGGCCGGTGCAGTGGAAGATGCCCAACGCAGACGGCGATATGGAAGAGGTTGGTTTTACTGCACACTTCAAAGTGCTCCCCTCTGTCGAGGTGGAAGAGATCTTTGGCGGCGGCATGTTTGGCCGTTTCACCAACAACGCCAAAAATCGAGAGGGAATGGCAAAAGTTCTGCTCAATTGGTCAGGGGTGTTGGACCATGACCAGAAGGCGGAAACGCCGTTTAGCGAGGAACGTCTCGCCTCCATTCTTAGTTTTGAAGACACCCTGAATGCATGCGTCAACGCATATGCACACTGCCTTCAGGGGCACCACGAAAAAAACTGAAGGAGGCCGCGCGTGCGATTGCTCTCGGCAAGTCAGGGAGAGAAGGCGATACGCGGGGCCGCTTTGGTGCTGATGTGGCTGAGCAGTTGGTCGCGTTTGGCGCACCAGCTCATATTGTTGCCTTGGCCTCAGAGAAACCCGCCGCGTCATTTTCGGGGGAGGATGACGGGACGGGCGAAGGGGGAGAGAACGTCTTCGTCGTGGAGGCCGCGAACCAGGAGGCACTCTCCCTCTTCATCCACTCAGAAACTCAATGGCGTTATGTCTCGCTCACCACGCTTGCACGCGCCGAGCTTATCCGCACAGGGCTGGATTATGCAGCCCTTGAGGCGGCAGCGCATGGGCTGGGGCTCGAATGGTCAGATGGGCTCGTCAGCGGCATCCACACAATGGAGCGCGAAACACTTGCCGTCGAAGCTGAGCAACGCCGGAAGCGGGGTGGGTGAAGCATGACAGAGAAAATTGTCAGTGTTCGCCTGACCGCTGATGGCCGGGGACTCGAAGCCGTCGTTGACAAGAGCACGCGCAAACTCAAAGGGTTGGGCGGAGAGGCTTACAACGCAGGTAAAGGTCTGAAGTCAGGGGCTGGAGATGCCCGTGACTTTGGCCGTGGCATGGGGTCGGCCTCGCTTGAAGCCACAGCTTTGCGGGGGGCTTTGCGTCTTGTCGGCCCAGCGGTTCTAGCGATGGGTCTGAAAAAGGCCGCGGCTGACGCGATGGCATTCTCTATGGCTATGGCCGAGGTCACGACGCTTGCCGACTTCGCACAGCGGGATGTTGGTTTGTTAGGTGCCAAGGTGCGCGAGCTGGCCATTCAGTTCAACCAGGCACCAGAAGCGGAAGCCAAAGCGCTTTATGATATCATCTCTGCTGGGGCCAAGACATCAGAAGAAGCCATCACGCTTCTTACCCAGGCCAACAAGTTGGCGGTTGGTGGCGTTACGTCGGTTGCGGTTGCGGCAGATGGTCTGACTTCGATCCTTAATGCTTATGGTGACGCGGCGGGCGGAGCTGAAAATGTCACTGACGCGCTGATTGTCACCATGCAGGATGGCAAGACGCGGATCGTCGAACTGTCGAAAGAGATCGGAGAGGTTGCTCCTCTTGCTGCACAGACCGGGACCTCTTTGGAGGCATTGCTGTCAGCTGTTGCCGCGCTCACCAAAGGCGGGATTGATACCAACAAAGTCATAACAGGTCTGAAAGCTGTGTTGGCAGCCGTCATTAAGCCAACAGTCGAAGCAGCAGAACGTGCCGAAGAATTGGGCCTTGAGTTTTCGAGCGCTGCGCTCCGTGCGAAGGGATTTGCGGGCTTCCTCGCTGACGTGGTCGAGAAGACTGAAGGAGCCGATACTCATCTGAATGTCCTATTTGGTGGTGTTGAAAGCCTCATCCCGATCCTTGGACTGGCGGGCAATGCTGCAGGTGACTTCGCGCAAACACTTGAGAATATGGGGTCGAAAGCGGGGGCGACGCAGGAAGCCTTTGACCGTATCGCGGGTGAAGACGGGTTCAAAATTGAACAGCTTTTCCGACGCTTGGCGGATGAAGCGCTGGGCGCTGGTGAGGCGATAAATCAAGGCCTGGCACCGGCTGCAGAAACTGTCTTTGAGAATTTCGATGACATCAAAGAGATCGGTCTCGATGTCATTCAGATCATGGGCATCATGGCAACCACGGCGGGCGCAGCGGCTGGGTTCCAGCTTCTGGCCTCAACAATCTCACCCGCGATCATCGGTCTGCGTATGATGTCGAGTGTTAGTGCCGTGGCGACCACTCAGTTGCTGGCCCAATCAGCTGCAACAGGTGCTCTGGCTGTTGCACAACGGGCTTTACTCCTCAGTGGTGGGCCTCTCGGCGTGGCTATCATCGCAGCGGGCAGTGCCTATGTGATCTTCGGTGATGCCGTCAGTGCTGCTCAGGCAGCCACTGACAGAATGCGAACATCAACGGAAAAGCTGACGCGCGAAATCGCAGACGGCATGATCGTCACTCGAAATGCGGCGGCTGAAAAGTTGCGGGTGGCCCAAGCGAACCAGGCACTAGCGAAATCGAACCTGGACCTGCTGGATACGGAGATTGCGCTTAAAGAAGCACAGCAGACCGGCGCATTGGGCGGTCAGCTCTCCGACGCACTTGACGCTCAGATTTCAAGATTGAAGGCACAGCGGGACACGCTGCTGCTTGATATGGACAATACAGCGGCGAATATATCGGCGCTGGAAGCCCGCCTGAAAGACCTGGCGGCTGCTCAGGCGGCTGCTAATGATAATGGCTCATCGGGTGGGGCTGGCGGCACTGGTGGTGGTGTAACGGGTGATCTGGCTGCAGAGCTGGAAGCCGTTCTGAGGGCTGCTGATCCGATTGGCGCGGCGCTCAATGATTATGCGACCGCTGCTGCGTTGCTGGATCAGGGGCTTAAGTCTGGTCTTATCCCTTCAACAGCTGAGCATGCCCGTCTGCAAGAAGGTCTTGATGCGGCGCTCGCTAAAACACTGGCCAAGACGCCAGCAGCAAAAATTGAGGAATGGGCGCGGGCGCAGACGAACCTTGCTGCCAAGACACTGGCGCTGAAGGTTGTTGAACAACAGCGACAGAAGGCGCGCGAAGAAGGCTCTAAACTTCTGGATGCCGAAATCGCGGCGATGGCTGAAGAGGCGCGTCTGGCGCGCCTCTCGGAAGAACAGCGCCAGGTGGAGATTAAGACGCGGGAGATCCTCAATCGCGCGAAGCAGGAAGGCGTCTCGATTTCTGAAGCCGAAGCGCGCGCGGCGGCGGAAGCCGGTGTCGCAGCGCTGAAGGCTGCGGAAGATCAACAGCGCCACTTCGGCCGATGGCAAAGTCAGTTCGAAGCCGTGGTGGCGAATTTTGAAACCGGCTTTAAGGAGGCTTTCAAGGATGCCTTCAGAGAGACCGGTGGCGGTTTTGACCGGTTGATGGAAGCGTTTGAACAAGGCTTCCTCGATATGCTGGCGGAGATGGCATTTCAGGCGTTTGCTCGCCCCGTCATTGTGCCTGTGCTTCAACAAATCGGCACCAGTTTCTTTGGTCTCTCGGGTGGGCAGGTCAACAATGTGCTTGGCAACCAGGGGCTCGGGCCCATCAATGGTGTTGGTGGGCCGATCAACACCGGTGGCGGTGGTGGGTTCGATCTCTCAAGTATCGGCAACATTTTCAGTGGCCTTCAATCTCCAGCACTCGGCAATATTGGCGTGGACATTGCTCAGTTCTTTGGAGCAGGTGCAGGCACTCAGGCAGCCGTTGGCAATGCATTCATGAACTCACCCTATGGGGCCATTGGGGCGCTGGGCGCAAAGCTTTTGGGCCTTGGGTCTGGCAACGGTTTCATTGACGCGGGTCTCTCAACGGCAGGCGGTCTGGGCGGTGCGGCCTTAGGTGCGCAGTTTGGCTCTCTCGGTGGGCCGATAGGTGCTGCGATTGGCGCGTTTGTGGGAATTGCTGCCGGGTCACTGTTTAAGAAAAAGTCTTCCGTGGGAGAGGTGATTGCGGCGACGTTCGGGACAGACGGAAGTGTTATAGGCACGGGTACCGACAATGGAGGGTCGTCTTCCGCCGCCGCTGACTTTGGCGGCCAAGTCAGCAACATTATTGAACGCATCCTCACCGCGACGGAAGCTAACCTGACCCATAACTTTGCCATTGAGCAGAGCCAGCGCAACGGCTTCATGGTGTCTGGCGGTGCTGCCAGCACCGCAACCTTTGGCGACGATATTGTTGGGGCCTTGAAGCACGGCATTGGTGCGAACCTCGCAGGCGGTGATCCTGTCATCACGAACCTGTTGCGAAACTCGAATGCCGGGACGGTAGAAGAGTTGGTGAGCCTGCTCGAAAGTGCACAGCAATTCAAACAGACGTTGAACGGTCTCACTGGTGCCAATGACAATCTGACGGCGGGTGAACAGGCCATTAAGAACCTGACAGATCAGCTTGATGGGCTGCGGCAACAGGCGATCAAGTTCGGTTTTTCGGTGGCGCAGATAGACACCTATGAAACGATCAGCCGCGAAAGGCTGGCTGAAGACTTTAATGATGGGATTAGCAACGCTCTTCTCCAGGCGCTTGATCCGGTTCGCGCCTCCGCGGTTGCGATGATTGAGCAGCAAGAGGTCCGTGTGCGTGATACGATTGCGCTCGGCGGGGATCTCGCCGCCGTTGAAAAGCTGCACCTGTTGCAGCGCCGCGACTTCCTGCGACAGCTCACCGAAGAACAACGGCAGGGTATCTCGGACCTTATCGATCTCACCGATGATTTTGGGGCCTCACTCGCAGCGGTTGAGCAAAACCTCGCCTCCGCGATCGGGGAGCAGCTGAACGCCTCCAATCAGCTGGCGCGCGCCTATATCTCCCAGGCCAATAATCTACGGCGCGCGGCTGAAAGCCTTGGTGATACACGGATTGATCTTCGCTTCTCTGACAAGTCGACCCTGACGCCAGCCCAGCAATTGGCTGAGGCACGGACCATCGTTGATGAGCTGAAGAGCAAAGCCCTTGCTGGCGATGAAGAGGCCCTCTCGGATCTGCCCGCTGCTGTTAAACGGTTCATTGATGCGAGCGCCAACTTCAACGCCGACAATACCGCTTATCAAGCGGACTTTGCCGAGATGCAGGCCCTGCTTGAGGAAGCCGCCTTCATTGCAACAGACAGCGCTGACATCGCCGAAACACAAGCGGATCTGCTGGCAGAGCAAGCAGATCTCCTAAAAGAGATCCTTGGCACACTCTCGTCACCGTCGCCTGATGCAGCTCTGTTGCAAAGCCAGTTGGCGGAACTCAACGCGCTCAACACGCAGCTCGACGAACCCTTGATGTTCGAGGGGTTTGACGGTTTCCTGGACGGCCAAGCCCGCACCGAGGATCTGCTCAGCCAGTTGGTGGCCTTGGCGGAAACGGACCTTAATGCAGAGATCAACTCTGAAGCTGAGGCGCTGGCGGCCGAACGCATTGCCGCCATTGAAACCGCCACGCAGAAGGCCATTGCAGATGCGAAGGCGGCAGCGCAAAGCCAGATTGATGCGGCTCTTGCGCGGGCGGCGGCAGCTGAACAGGCAGCCAAGGACTCTCAGGCCAATTCGACACATTCCTATGAAGATGTTCTTCTCAACCAGCTTTACAGTGTGTTCACGCATGGTACGAAGGGCGGCTCACACTATGCGAACTTTGCAGACGGCATCACAGCGAGGGAAGCCCAGTTTGCAGGGGTGAGCGACGCCCTGCAGCAACTGGCTCGTCTTAATCCAGAGCGCGTCCTTGCCCTGGCAGATGCTGGCGCTCGAAGCACGCTGATTAGACAGTTTAGAGCATGGGGTGTCCCCGGATACGCGAGCGGTGGTCACATTACGGGCCCTGGCACAAAGACGTCAGACAGCATTCCGATCATGGCAAGCGACAACGAATTCATGATCCAGGCTTCAGCTGTTGACCATTTCGGCGTGGACTTCTTCAACTCTCTCAACGCCGGCGTTGATCCATCTAAGAACGACGCTGCCATTGTTGGGGCGATTGGCCGACTGGAAGGTCAGCTGGCGAGCGTCACCCATGCAGTGGCCGCCATAGGCGGTGACATTGTTCTGGCGGTGGGCGAAGGCACAGAAGTAAGCGAGCGGTTGGCGCGCGACCTCGACCGCAACACCCGGCTCAACAATCGGCGGCGCGGGGTGGCGGCATGATCGAAATCGCTTTCCTTGTCGAGATCCAGGTAACACCACCTGACGGTGGGGCGGCCTCTTGGCTTTATCTTGCTGACACAGCCCTTAAACCCTTTGGCCCTCACGATCCAGATCGTCCGAACCAGGCCTATGACCCGCGCGTGAAAGATGCGGGCAATGTGGTGCGTGGCATTGACCTGGACAATCTGGACGGGGATCTGGGGGGCGGCGTCATCGCCATCTCAAATAATGATGGGGTGCTGACGGCTTATCGGTCACACCAGTTTGGACAGTTTGCCATTTACCGGGGCACGGTTGGGGCGGCCTTTGCCGACTATGACCTTCTCTTGTCGGGTCTCTGCGGCACGCCGGAGTTTGGCCGGTCGTCATCCCGGCCGGACAGATTGCTTGTCCCTGTTTTTGATCCCCGCGCCGATCTTGAAAAGGACATTCAGGAGACGCTTTATGCGGGCACCAATGCGGGTGGTGGCAGCGGATATGAAGGCACGAGCGGCGACCTGAAGGACAGGCCGAAGCCGGTTGCCCTGGGCAATCTCACAAAGGCCAATGTGCCTGCCATCTGGGCAAATGCCGAAGACCTGGTGGCACAGGTCAGTGACGGCGGGTTTGAGGCACTAAGTGCCATCTATAATGGGGGTGGCGATGCCAATCAGACCTTGGCGGGAGATCTGACCGGCGCGGTTTTTGACAATGCGACGCCCGGTGACGCTGAATATGTAACGGATCTCGCCAGAGGCTATGTCAAATTCGGGTCGCGGCCTGTGGGCGCTGTGACCTTCGACCTCAAAGGCTCGACGCAAGGCATGTATTTTGAAGATGCCCCGGCGCTTATCCAGCGCGTGCTTGAGAACGCAGGCATAACCAGCCTGTCGCCTGGTATTCTTGCGACGGTCGCCCCGGAGCCTGTCGGTGTCTGGTTGAATGAACCTGCCAGCGTTGGTGAGGTTGTCGCCTATCTCGCCCGTTCCATAGGGGCCGTCGTGCTGCCTGACCGCATGGGTGTCTGGCAGTTGATCCAGGTGGCACCACCTACCGATGCGCCGGTCATCACGTTTGAAGCTGACGACCTGGTTGTAAATGACACGAACGCAGATCCGCTTGCCACACCCACCTGGCGCGTAACCGTCAACTATGCCCGCAACTATTCGGTTATGACCGGGTCCGACCTGCAAGGCTCGGTCGAAGGCACAGAGCGCGAAGGCTTTCTTGCCCAGGAATGGCGCACCGCCATCGTCGAGGACACAACGATTAAAGATCGCTGGCCCGGTGCTGTTGAACGCACCCTCAATACGGGGTTGGTGAACGAAGCAGACGCGCAGGCTCTGGCGACACGGCTGCTTGACCTCTATGGCCCCCGTACAGATGGCTCGGCGCGGGAAGTGGTGGAGGCGCAGGTGCCGATGACAGACGCCACACTCGCCCTGGAAGTGGGCCAGACCGTGCGTCTTGCCGATGGCGTTGACCGCAACTTCATTGTCACCCGCATCGCGCCAACACGGCCCCGCCGTCACTTGTTGAGCCTGGAGCTGTTTGGATGAGTGAGATTGACTACAAAGCCAAGCTGATTACCGAGAACCATGCCCTGACAGCGGGCTTTAGCGGGGGCACCTGGGCGGCGGAGCTGCCCCTTGAAAACATGATTGACCGGCGCGTCGTGGCCCGGCCTGCACGCTGTGAGACGCCGGATAATCTCGCGACCTCGCAGTTTGAAGTAACGCTGCAACGCCGTCGCAACACGAAATTCTTCGGTCTCTTTAGAACCAACCTGTCGCTGCTCTCGAAGATTAAAATAACCTTTGGGGGTGATGCCGCTTTTACAACCGTGCTTCACCAGGTGGACTGGACCCGCGTTTATGATCGCTTCCACAAGTCGCTGAGCCTGGAATGGGAAGACCCAAACTTCTGGACCGGGGGCGCGTTGGAAGGCGACCTTGATCGCTACGGCCGTAACCGCTTCTTCCTGTTTGATGCCGCGATTTCCGCACAGCATATCCGCGTTGAGATCGACGACCCCACCAATCCAGACGGCTATGTCGACATTGGCTATCTCTATGTGGGTTCCAACATCTCCACCCGCTTCAACTATCAACGGGGACGGCGCTTGCGGGCGGTGTCCCGGACCCGGCGCGATGAGACACCCTCAGGACATCCCGTGTTTGATCGTCGTCGTCCCAAGCGTGTTCAGGAAGTGAGCTACCCCTACTTGTATGAGGAAGAGGTTACGGCCTTTCTCGATGCCGGTATGAGCAACGACATTGTGGACCCGGTTGTCTTTGTGCCCGACCCCCAAGACGAGATTGCGAACCAGCGCGGCGCGTTTCTTGGCACCTTTGTCGACCTACCAGGCGCGCTTCACCGTTTTGATGGCAACCATCAATCGAACCTCCAGATTGAGGAGATTATTGCATGAGCTATAACGCCACCGAGCAAGCGGCCATTGACCGCCTTAAAACCAAATATAATTCCAATGCCTATGACCCGGCCACCAATCCAGGTGGCTTCGCCAATGATGGGCACCAGGAGAATTTTCCGGCCGCGCTGGAAGACACGGGCACAGTTGGCCAGGCGGTGGGTGACAAAGCTGATGAGGCCGCAGCTAGTGAAGCGACTGCCACAACGCAGGCCGGTATCGCCACGACGAAGGCCGGTGAAGCAACCGCCAGTGAAGCAACCGCTACAACGCAGGCTGGCATCGCGACCACGAAAGCGGGTGAAGCAGCCGCCAGTGAAGCGACTGCCACAACCGGCCAAAGGGCTGCCGCCATCGCGCAGGCTGGCATCGCGACCACGAAAGCGGGTGAAGCAGCCGCCAGTGAAGCGACAGCCACAACGCAGGCTGGCATCGCCACCACGAAGGCCGGTGAAGCTGCAACCAGCGAGACCAATGCCACGACGAAGGCCGGTGAAGCTGCCACCAGTGAAACGAATGCCGGTAACTCGGCGCTCGCCGCCGCTGGGTCTGCGTCTGACGCCGATGACGCGGCGGCAGCAGCTGTAGCAGCACTCGCCGCTGCGAACCTGCCCGCTCCAATCGTGAACGACCGGGTGTTGGTCACGGAAGGTGGGGCATACGTCTTCAAGACATTCGAAGAAGCAAAGGCGCTGCTGTTGCCTGGAACGGCCGGCGAGTGTCGGCTTGAGAAGGATGGGGCTAACCTGCGTCTCAATCCCTACAACGGCAACCTACTGACCATTGATGGTGCGGCGTATACGATCCCCGCTGCGGGGGTGGCTCTTGCGGCAACCGGCCTCACCATCGACACAGACCACTATATATACGCCTACATGAATTCAAGCACGATGACCCTTGAGGCATCGACAACCGCCCATGCCACAGACGCAACCACTGGCGTTGAAATCAAGACCGGCGACAGCACGCGCACACTCGTTGGACTAGCCAGGCCCATTGCTGGTCCAGCGTGGGTGGACAGCGAGACACAGCGGTTTGTGCGATCCTGGTTTAACCGAAAAGCATCGCATTGTCTTAATGCGTTCACGACGGCGCGCTCAACAACCGCCACAAGTTGGAGCGAGGTTCATACAGAAATCCGATGTGAGTTCTTGGCTTGGTCAGATGAGGTTGTTGCAGGCAACTTGAACAGCTATGCCTTCGTGAACGGGAGCAATATGGTC
The DNA here is from genome assembly GCA_032881465.1 of Parvibaculaceae bacterium PLY_AMNH_Bact1. Lineage (NCBI taxonomy): Bacteria > Pseudomonadati > Pseudomonadota > Alphaproteobacteria > Hyphomicrobiales > Parvibaculaceae > Parvibaculaceae bacterium PLY_AMNH_Bact1. Next base: position 3,061,439 of record CP126168.1, on the reverse strand, counting down.
TATCACGGCATCTCGTTTGATGGCGGTGATGTTGAAACGGGTGCGTCTGCTTCTCTGTTTGGTAGTACAGGCGGTGCGATAGGTGGGGCTGTGTCCAAGTCCGGCCTGTCGGAGGGATATCACTACGCCACGCTGTCTGCTTATACTGCTCCCGGTTTCACCTGCACATTCGGGCACCTGGACAATGTGGCGGGCCTTAGCCTCACTGTTGGTTTGTGACGATGGAGGGCATCGTGGGTGCTTTCAGCATTGTCTATGACGGGCTTTAGGGCAGTGGTGCTGCTGATGAAAAATAGAATTCTATTGCTGGCGCAGTATCGTGCGACTGCTCCCCTGAAAACTCTGATGGGTCGATAGAGGTGAAGGCAGCAAGGGTACCATAAATTGCCATCACCACCGGGATGCCGATGTCTATGAATATAAATCTTGTTCTTTCAACAAAATGCAAACGACGGCGCGCGCTGTCGATTTCGATGAATGTCCCATGGTCAAGGGGTGGTGAACGGCCACCCTCCTGCGCAACTTTGTCTTTCGCACGCGTCACGTCGTGTTCGGCTAGCGCTGCGTCTTTGTTCTCAATTAGCATCGTCAAGCCTGCCAGGCGCCGTGTCACCAGTAAGGAGACGCCATAGCAGGCGCTCTGATAAAGCAACACCAACCACAACGTTAAAACAACACCGGAATGAGTAATGCCATCTAGTTCAACAATGGACCCACCGACCGAACCAACTTGAAGACTGAACGTCGAAATGAAGATTATTGCCGCACTAACTGAGACCAAGTTTCGGCGATGCCTGAGCGTCTCCGCCCGCGTTTCGTTCTCAGCATTCATTTGTCGGTCCCCTATGAGAAAATCTCCCACCATTACTTGACGGGGGATGGGCGCGCCAACGCCCAGAGCCGCACCAAGCCCGGTGCATGACTGAAAACCCAGGCTAGACAGCCATCCCGCCACCGCGTGACACGGCGGGTTCAGCATGCAGGGATTCGCCCATTGGAGTCCATACGGTGCGGCAATGACAAATGCCGTGCTCTAAGGCAGTGGCGGTGGTTCTGGAGGTGAGAAATAGAATTCGACTTGAGCTGGACTAACATTTTGACCTGGCGCGTTGAGCGATTTGACGTGCGTCATGACTGCGTAGAGGAAAAAAACTGCAGAGCCGAATGTCATTGCAATACTGGTTAAACCGAACAACCCACCCCCTGTGCTGCCCCGCTCAAGAGGTACTTCGGGAAGCTCCTGTTTGACTCTTATGAAGTTGATGTAGGAGTAGGTGAAAAAAAATGTGTAAAGGAATGCAAAAATGGATGTGACAGCGGCTCTGCCAAAGTGGGTGATAATTTCTGCATCCACGTTCCCAGATATGGTTGCTGAGAGAGACAGCGATATTATCCCCGCATTGACGACAACGAGTGTCCCCTGAATTTCTCCAGCCATTTCAAAAGTAGCAAGAGCGACATCCGCCAGGTATTCGCCCATATTTGCAAATAGATGGCGCAGTTTTGAGATCATCTTTTTCATATGCCTCCCATGTATTGACGGGGGATGGGCGCGCCAACGCCCAGAACCGCACACCAACGATGTGCATGACTGAAAACCTAGGCTAGACAGCCATCCCGCCACCGTGTGACACGGCGGGTTCAGCATGCAGGGATTCGTTCATTGGAGTCCATACGATGCGGCAATGACAAATGCCGAGCACTCTTGTTTAAAGCAGAAGCGACCGCTATAGCTGGAGCCATAGAGATCAAGTGCCGCCGATGCGGCACGATCAATCAGCTGAGGGCCGTGACCAAGAGCCCCACCTCAGAACGCCGCGAGCGTCTTCAAAAGTGAGAAGACATTTGTCGTGGCTTTACATTCCCAACATTCCTTCAACGGCATATCCCTCTGTTCGGGATATGGTGGATTGGAGCTTGGCCTGCACATCGCAGAACCCAACTATCGAACTGTTTGTTTCGTCGAACGGGAAGCCCATGCCGCAGCCACCCTCGTGGCGCGGATGGAAGACCAGGCCCTGGACCATGCGCCTGTCTGGGACGATGTTAAGTCCTTCAAAGGCCGCCCGTGGCGTGGCCGCATTCAGATCCTCTCTGCCGGTTATCCCTGTCAGCCGTTCTCCTATGGCGGCAAACAAAAAGGAGCGGCAGACCCGCGCCACCTCTGGCCAGACGTCGCACGCATCATCAAGGAAGCACAGCCCGAATGGGTCTTCCTTGAGAATGTCAAAGGCCACATCGATCTGGGATTTTCCGATGTCGGCCGAGAGCTACAGGGAATGGGCTATGGCGTTAAAGCGGGCCTCTTCTCAGCGTTTGAAGTTGGCGCAAGCCACTATCGGGAACGTCTTTTCATACTGGCACACGCCAACCGCCTCGATGGCGGGAAACCGGGTCGATTTGGCGTTCACAAAAAAGGGGCTGCGGCTGCGGGCAGACGGTCGGCAGAGCGGCAGCCAGCCGTCTCTAAAAGAGAGCGCTCAGGCGTGGACCCTGCAATGGCTGATGCTACAAGCTGCGGGGTTTCGACCAAGGCGGCAGACGCAGATCCATTGCCTCTCTTCGCACCCGGTCCTGGTGACCTTACGGCCTGGCATCGGGCCCTCAGCTTCGCCCCTGACCTTCAACCCTGCTTTCTCGGACTGGCTGATGGGATGGCCGATAGGGTGGACCGACAGCGCGGTGCCGGTAACGGGGTTTGCCCACTGGCTGCGGCGCTCGCGTACCGCACTCTCAGGGATGAGTTTGGGTAAGTGACTTTAAACCCCACTCGCTTTCCAACTGGGAAGGCCATGCGGTCCTTTAGGTTGGGTTTGCACCAAGACAAATTTGGGCACTTTGGCACTGAAATGACCAAAGGCTTCTAGAACGTCCGACGAAAGGAACTCGTTGATGTCGCTCGCCTGTTCATCAGTCAACCTGATGTTCGCTACATCGTGCAAGGCTGTGATGAACGTTGCCGCAAGGTCTTTGACGACTTTAGATGCTCTTTCATAGGTATCTGTTGAATGATCAATTTGGGAATTTGCGAGGAGACACATCTTTATCAGGCCTGGAATGTCGTTTACATCCAGACTAACTAGGGGGTTTGAAGCATCTCCGATCATTCTCAAGTGTGAATAAAAACTGACTACTGGACCGGCAAATTTGCTCCCGGCCAACGCGATTTTGTCAGCGTTCCTTTCAAAAACTGGAAAACCGCCAGTGATGATTTGCGATCTAATCCGCCACAATCTGATCTCTTCACCCCTACGGTTAATTGGTGTGAGACCATGTGCTATTTGCTCCACTGTCCATGACATTTCTTCGACCAGACCAGCTTTGAGAGCCTCCACCTCGCGCTCATGCTTTGCTGTCTCAACTAAGGCCATCTTCTCTCCGGTCATATTGCTGGCCCAGATGGCGGCACCAGCTGCAATAGCACCGCTTGCAAGCGTTGCTATGCCCGTAACAAGGACTTCCGTTGCAGGGTGCAGTATGACCGAATTCAGCCAGAAACCACCGGCGACGCCAATGATGAAGCACAACGCGATTAGCCGCCAATGCTCAAGCATCATCGATTTCCAATCAGTCCATCGCATGGAAAAACTCCTGCTGCTGTGCGCTCTACACTATAGCAAACCGGTTGTTTCTGTGGAGCCGATGGTTATCGAGACAGTCCGGGGCGGGCTGCTGTTCTGGAATGTGGCATGAAGTTTGAGTTTTGGCCGTCGATACTCTAGCGTCAACTGTGGGAATATCGATTTTTTGCGGTGTGTTTCATTTGGTGTTTCTTATCCCATAGATCATGGGATTGATATTTTGCACTTTAAGATTGAATTCACATTGAAGGTGAAGATCCCTCGCTACCTCATAGTGGTGGCGCTCTATCTTCCCCTACAATAAATTCAGCGGGCGGCGCGCAAGCGTCGCCCGTTTTTCGTGGCTATTGGATGTAGGGCAGGCTGCGTTCCCAACCAGGCTTTTTGACGCCAACCTTTGTGATTGTCTGGGTCCGATCTCGACCGTATTGTCTGCATAGCCTGCAGGTGGTTAGTACACCTGACCGCAGGTGTTCACGGCCATAGCGTTTGAGTAACCCGCGGAGGTCGAGGCGGATCGCCACTTCGTATTTGCACCGTTCACAATCAGCGTTCGTGCAAAATGCGAAGTACCCGAATGACTGATCGGCCTGGATCAAGTCATCTACGTCCCCGAGCGTCAGGGGTCCAATGTCATCCATTATTGCTCACCAGACCCCAAACCAAGGGTTCTCGTTCGGCTGTTTCCTTGGGGGTTGACCTGGACAGGGCTTCTCATCCGTCGAGGTCGATATACCGTCCTTCCTGCCGCATTTGGAACAGACCAGATGCTGGCCTAGATCCGCCAGATGTGTCGTTTCAGGCACCGGACGGTGACGCTGCAGGAATGCGGCTGGGCTCATCACAACGACACGCTGTGAGCAGCGACAGCGCACCACGACCGCAAAGCCATAATCCAAGGCATCGCCCAGGGTGAGGATCGACGGCCGCCACCGCTCAATCCGGCCGTCTTTCAGTGTGACTATTGGGATAGGGCGGGGATCTGCGGAGACCAGTTTAAGGGGGGTAAACATGGGCCGGAACATCCGTTGAAGGGGTGTTGCAAGGCTCTTGACGATAGCGCCATCTGGATGGCCAAAGCGAGTCCCAGGCCTTCCCTTGCGGCATCTATCGAAAGGCCTGTGTGGCAAATTAGCGCGTTTAGTTTTTGTAAGCCGATGCCATTAACCTTGAGTTACTGGTGAATACTCGTTTTTTGAAAATTGCGATCCATGTGGCGCACCTGACCCAAACCATGTGGCGCGCTACAATTGCGATCCATGTGGCGCGCTCCAATAGGTTTAAGCTGTGCGCGTGGTGACCCCGGGTGGATTCGAACCACCGACCCTCAGATTAGGAATCTGATGCTCTATCCTGCTGAGCTACGGGGCCGAATATGCCGCAATTGGGGCCTGTATAGCAGAGTGCCACAACGTGAGGTAGGTGGTTCCTTTGTCGTTTTGTCCTTTTACACCGATTGTTTTTGGCCTGGATGCACCCGAATTTTTGGGGTGCATCTGACGGCACATCCCGAGCTGACCCTTCGGGTGTCGTCTCGACGAGAGCCGGGCATAGTTGTTTTGACTGTATTGTCTTTTTGATACCTGTCCGAAGGATAGATGATCTTTCCGATTACATGAGAAACAAGTATTCCATCATGGACTGTCCGGAAACCCTGTTTCTATAAGGGATTTCAGCGAAATTGAATGACGCCCCGTCATTGTCGCAGGCCAAAGTCTGTTCTATAATTCTTGAATTAGTAATTTCACTATTGGACTTCTGTATTTCGGTTTTCAGCTGATTGATGAGCTTGGCGGGTCGTTGATCGTTGGCTTTTGAGATGCAGTGCGCAGGTCGGGGGACTAAGCGTTATGAATTTAGTTGTTGTGAGTGAACACCCATGCTGTCGCATTGGGTTGGCCACAATATTGAAGGGTGTGGATTCAGAGGCGACAATTGTTGAAGTCGCGACTGTTGATGCGCTCATCGATATGGTGGGACAGGGCAGTTCTGTTGATATGGTGTTGATGGAAGGCGCCTCACAGGTTGGTCGTGAGATGGCATCTATCTCACGCCTTCAGGAAACAGAGGGTGTCGGCTCAGTCATTCTGCTTCATGAGCAGGATCAGCCGGAAATTGTGCGCCGATATCTTGATATGGGTGTGCAGGGTGTTGTGCCAAAGACCACTGAAGCGGCGGTTCTTGTCGGTGCTGTAAGGCTTGTGCTTTCCGGTGGGCGGTATGTTCCAGAGTCAATTCTGTCAAAGGAAAGCACTGGATTTGGGGAGCCGAATTATTCGTTCGATTCTGCAGGGCTGGACCGTCTCACACGGCGCCAGATGGATGTGTTGAAGGAACTGGGCCGCGGGGCATCCAACCAGGAAATCGGCACTCAACTGGGCATTGCGCTGGCAACGGTGAAACTTCACGTCAATGCGATCCTCAATACGCTTGGTGTGCGGAACAGAACTGAAGCGGCGATCATTGCTTACAAAGCAGGTCTTACCGACGCAAACGCGCAGGCCTAGTATCGTCGGCCTTGCCACCTCTTTGAAACAGTTGGCGAGCATGTTGCTCGGGGCATTTGTGCTGAGCACACTTGTCTCGAGTGCATTTTCGTCCACTGCATTTGCTGCTCTTCCCTCTTGTGGCCTTGAACGCGATGAGACAAGCAGGGTCGCCTCAATTGTCGATGGCGACACTGTTGTCTTGCAGGATGGGCGGGAAGTGCGGCTGGTTGGGTTGCAGGCACCCAAGCTTGCTTTGGGGCGGCGTAACTTTAGCGACTGGCCGCTGGCTGTTGAGGCGCGAGAGCGATTGGCGGCCTTGGTCGAGCATGAAGAGGTTCAGCTCTTTTATGGCGGGCGCCGTGAAGACAGATATGGTCGGCATCTAGCCCATCTATACTTGGCAGACGGGCGCTGGGTGCAGGGTGTCATGGTCGCTGAAGGCCTGGCCCGCGTTTATTCATTTCCTGACAATCGGTCCTGCGTCCTCGAATTGTTGCGCCTTGAGGGGCAAGCGAGAGCTGCGCAACAGCAGATTTGGGGCCGTCCCTATTATGCGGTCCTGTCCGCAACCGAGCCACTCACCCTTCTCGATCATGTTGACAGCTTTCAACTGGTTGAAGGCGTCATACAGAGCGCAGCACTTGTCCGAGGGCGGCTCTATCTAAATTTTGGGGATGACTGGCGTGACGACTTTACGGTGACGGTTGCGCCCAAGCATCTGCGGCAGTTTTCTGACGATCTCAAAGTTTACCGTAATGCGCGCATTCGCGTGCGCGGCTGGATTAAGTCCTATAATGGACCGGAAATTGTGGTGACTCATCCCGAGCAGATCGAGTTTCTCGACGGCCCTGGCCGAGCGTCTTGATCTGGGCCAGAGAAGTCGGGCAGGTTGTGACATTGGTTTTGGGTGACGGCTCGGGGAATAGATGCGTGCTGAGAGACTGGTTTTTTGGCCCAAGGAGTTTGTGCAGGTCGGGGGCGGATGGTTTTGCACGCAAAGCACTGCCACGGCAGGTGGCGGTGGTTGCTGCGCTTGTCCTTTCAGCCTGCTCCTTTGATGCCGGGCGTTCTTCGAACTCTGGGTCTGCCCCTTCTGGCGGGGTTGAGCGCAAAGCGATAGGCGCCCATGAGCGTATCCTGCAATCCTATGGCGGTGTTTATGAAGATGCAGCGCTCGCTGCATATGTCGATGGCGTGATTGAGCGGCTTGCTCATCATGGTGACTTGTCGACAAAGACCTATGATCTGACCATCCTCAACAGTCCATTGGCCAACGCAATGGCTCTGTCCGATGGGAGAGTCTACCTCACCCGCGGGATGTTGGCGCATTTGAATGATGAAGCTGAACTCGCTGCCGTGCTGGCCCATGAAATGGCGCATGTCAGCGCCCGCCATATTGCTAGCCGGCGGGACATTGCGTCTGACATAGCGCTGCTGGACGATCTGGTAGGGGGCCTTGTCGGCTGGGATGACCGCGCAGGACTGTTATCGCGCACTGGTTTGCTTGCAGGTTATTCCCGCCTGCAGGAAAGCGATGCAGACCGATTGGCGGTAAGCTACTTGGATGATGCGGGGTACGACCCGCTCGCTGTTAGTGATGTCCTTGTAGTGATGAACGCCTATACAAAACACCGTGCGAGCCAGATGGACACGTCTCTTTTTGCGTCTCCAGCCGGATGGTTGGCCAATCATCCAGATACACAAGACCGTGCGCGCCGAACGGCAGAGCGGGCTCATGCTTTGCGTTCATCTGATCAGCCCAAACAGCGGGCGCGGGCGCGATACATGGCGGCGATTGATGGCCTGCTTTTTGGCATGTCCGCCGATCAGGGCTTTGTGCGCGGCAACAGGTTTGTGCATCTTGTCGAGGGCATCCATTTTGAGGTGCCTGATACGTTTCAGCTGTTTAATACCGGTGACGTTGTGTGGGCGTTTGGGCCTGACAAAGTCATCGCGAAGTTTGACAGGCATCGCGTGGACCAGGAGACGGATCCTTTAGCCTATCTCACAGATGATTGGGCGGCGTCTCTCGCGCTGCGGGACGCGCATCGGTTCGATGTGAACGGGCTGCCTGCTGCGTCAGCCTGGATGCGGTTTCAAGGGCTCAATACACTGGCAGCTGTGATTATCGCCCATCACGGGAAAGCCTATCGTTTTCTGATCGGTATTCCGCCCCAGGTGGGCGACCGGCATCATGATGAAATCCAGGAAATCATAGCTAGTTTTGGACTTATCGATGAAACAAACGCAGACACAGGTCCTCTTCGCATAAGAACTCTGGAAGCGCCAGGTAGTGCCCGGATGGGTGAGATAGCTGATCGGTTATCGCTCGATGGAGAGAACGAAGCGGCTTTCTATCTGATCAATGGTAAGCGGGCGGAAGACCTTGTCTCCGCCGGAAGCCTACTCAAACGAATTGAAGAAGTATCTCCGCGTTAGGCTGATAGAAACGTGGCTGCAACGGGATCTGCGATTTTGTCGGTGATCGCTGCTTTCATTTTTTCTAAAGCGCGGTTTTCAATCTGGCGAACCCGTTCTTTCGAGATACCAAATTTTGTGCCCAGCTGTTCCAGTGTGACGGTCTGGTCGCTCAGTCGGCGTTCTGAAATGATGGCCCGCTCGCGAGGGTTCAGATGTTCGAACGCGCTTTCGATCCATTCACGGACCCGTTCGTTTTTGTTGGTCTCTTCGACCTGTTCTGAGGGCGTTGGTGCATCGCAGACAAGCAATTCCTGCCAGGTCGACCCGCCTTCTTCCTCCTGGCCACCCGGTACCGCATTCAGTGATCGATCGCTGGCCGATAGTCTGGTTTCCATCTTTTCTACGTCGATAACATTGACGCCCAGGTTTTCAGCGATCGACTGACGGTCATCAGGGGTCAGTTTGTCCCGTGTCCCGTTTGCGATGCGGGCTTTCAGTCGGCGCAGGTTGAAAAACAGAGACTTATGAGCTGCTGTTGTGCCGGTGCGGACAATGGACCAGTTTCGCAGGACAAAGTCCTGAATGGCGGCTCTGATCCACCATCCTGCATAGGTTGAGAACCGAACATTGCGATCAGGATCAAAACGTGCTGCGGCTTGCATGAGGCCCACATTGCCTTCTTGCACGAGATCGCTGACAGGCAGGCCATAATTTCGAAACCGTGTCGCCATCGAAACAACAAGGCGGATATAGGCGCCGGTCAGTTCATGGAGGGCGTTCACGTCCTGGTGGTCACGCCACCGTCGTGCGAGGTCGCGCTCATGTTCTTCAGACAGGAGCGGTGTGGTCATGACCTTTTTGATGAAACGTCGATTGGCGCGTTGTGTCTCAGGTGTATCGATAAATGCTGTTGATACCATGACCGTTCCTTGTCCCCTCCCTGCAGGTCGTGGAGACGACCTCAAGATGATTTTTGTGTCATGGGGTATACGGACCAGCTGAGGGGCTGGATCACAAAAAAAGCCCGCTAAAGAGCGGGCTTTTCTGAAATCTTTGTTTGGGCTGGAATTTAGGCCTCTCCAGCCGCCTCTCCGGCTGCCTCTGCGGCAGCTTCCGCCTCGGCTTTTTTCTCTGCCTTTCCAGCGGCGGTCACCAGAACAGTTTCAAGCCGCCCGATGGCTGCCTCATCGTCCATGTTGTCCGCTGCGGCAACTTCGCGGGCCATTCTATCGATCGCTGCCTCGAAAAGCTGGCGTTCTGAGTAGGATTGCTCCGGCTGCTTGTCGGACCGGAAGAGATCGCGCACGACCTCAGCAATTGAGATCAGGTCACCGGAATTGATTTTTGCTTCGTACTCCTGAGCACGCCTGCTCCACATGGTGCGCTTAACCTTCGCTTTCCCTTTCAGCGTATCGACTGCCTGGGTAATAACTTTTGGCTCAGACAGTTTCCGCATGCCGACCGCTTCGGATTTGTTGGTCGGAACCCGCAAGGTCATTTTGTCTTTTGCGAAGGTGATCACGTAAAGCTCTAGCTCGTGACCGGCCACTTCCTGACGTTCAACGGATGTGATCTGCCCTACACCATGGGAGGGATAGACGACGAATTCTTTGTTCTTGAAATCCAGTTTGCTCGGTCTTGGATCCGGTGTCGCTGTGACCTTGGGTTCTGCTTTGGGAATAGGCCGGATCGAAGCCGGTTCTGGAATGTCGACCTTAGCAGGGCGCGCGATGATCGGCTTTGTCCTTGGTGCCTTCTTCTCGACAACGGCCTCAAGTTTCGCTGCTTTCTTAGCAGTCGCCTTTTTTGCCGCAGTTTTTGCAGCGGCCTTCTTTGCTGCCGGCTTTTTCGCGGCAGGCTTTTTGGCAGCCGTCTTTTTTGCGGCGGCTTTTGGCGCGGCTTTCTTTGCAGCAGGTTTTTAGGTGCTGCCTTCTTCGTTGCCGTCTTTTTGCAGCGGCCTTCTTTGCTGCCGGCTTTTTCGCGGCTGCTTTTTTGGCGGCGGCTTTTGGTTTCGCTTTTGCCTTAGCCGGTGCTGCCTTCTTCGTTGCCGTCTTTTTTGCGGCGGCTTTTACTTTGGTTTTGGCTTTTGGTTTCGCCTTGGCCTTTGCGGCGGACTTTGTCGCCTTCTTTGCGCTGGTCTTCGTTTTCTTTGTGGCCTTGGCTGCCATGATCGCTCCGTCTGCTTGCTGGTCGGGCCAGCATGTGGTTTTAGGCTTTGGGGCGTTAAATGGATCAAACAGACCAGAAGAGCGGTTCAATCGGTCCGCTGCTTATTGTCCAATTTATCCGTATGCGTGAAGAGACCGCTGGATGTTGCCCCGTTGTCGTCAGGAGCTAGATCAGCTTTTCTTCGGATCCCCTATCTCATCTCCGGGTTTGACCTGGAAAAGGACCCACGCTGACGGTACGCCTGTCTCCAAGCTTTGCCGCCCAAATTGGTGCCCAAATGTCCCGGTCATCCCTCAACCGGGGCCTAGTTGAATTGCTTTGGCGACAGCATATCACAAAAATCGCCTGAAATAAAGATCGGGCGGCGAAAGCTCAGCAATATCAGATGCATAGAGCGGGACGAGGTTAATCGCCCTCGCCGGGCTCTGTGCTGAAATGCTCTTCGAATTTGTTCGGCTTGCCGTCCCATTCTTCCGCATCAGCCGGTTGCTCACCTTTCATGGTGATGTTTGGCCATTTCGATGCGTATTCCGTGTTGACCTCAAGCCACTTTTCAAGGCCTGGCTCTGTGTCTGCCTTAATCGCCTCAGCTGGGCATTCGGGCTCGCATACGCCGCAATCGATGCATTCATCTGGATGGATGACGAGCATGTTCTCGCCTTCATAGAAACAGTCGACCGGGCAGACTTCGACGCAGTCCATGTATTTGCACTTAATGCAATTGTCGGTCACCAGATAGGTCATATTCTACTCCGAATTCCGCATTGTGAATGCGGACAATTTGTGTGGTCTAAGCTTCCAGGCCTCAGGCCTCGATACCAAGCCGGGTGAGCACCCGTTTCCTCGCAAGGCCTGCTTCGCGGTCGGGAACGTATATCAAGCCTACTACCCGCCGCAACAGGCTCGCTTCGTAGTCATGCAATTCGCCATCTGCATAGACCACTTCCCAGAGCTGCTCAATCAGCCGGGCGCGCTCCTCCACCTCATAAGCGTCTTTCAGCGTCTGGGTCCAGCGGTGCAGTCCGACGGCTCGCTGTTCTTCGCTCTCCGCTAGGGCGATAAGCTCTTCGGTTTCTTCATCAGAGAGTTCAAAAAAGCTCTTCAGAACCTTTCGGATCGTCGTTTGCTCTGTCTTTCCGTAGACCTCGTCCATGGTCGCTGCGCAGACCAGCAAGGCGGCTGCAGCGACTTTCACGTCGTCGAAGGTCTTTTCCTGTGTTTCCTCAGCTTCGCTGTGAAACAGAGCTTGAATGCGTTTGAGCATGGGTCCGCCATTTGTTAGTGGAATTTCACTTATAGGTTTGAGAAAACTATTTCAACCACATAAATATAATGTGATTTTAGTCAAAGCCCTTTTTCAAGGCTGTTGTTTGCCGTCTTTCGCGTTTTGTGGGACGACCGGCTCCAGCCTCTCTTTCAGCGACTTTTTGCGGTCTTTCAGCTGTTTTTCGCGGCTCTGGCGGTGCCTGGTCCTCATAGAGCGCTTGTGCCTCGGGGGCGGGTCCCCGACGTGTCCCCAGATCAACAATTTTGATAACTCTGACCTGTTTTGCGGCAGGAAAGGTAAGGACGTCGCCGGTTTTTACCGAATGGCTCGGCTTGCCGACCCGCTCAGTGTTAACTCGGACCTTGCCAGCACTCACGATGCTGGCGGCAAGCGTGCGGCTTTTAAAAAACCGTGCAAACCAGAGCCAGCGATCAAGCCGCTGGGTCTGGGCATGTGGCGTTTCTGCAGCCATCAGTCCTTCGGTGGTGGATTTTTGAGCGCCATGAGAGCTGCAAAAGGCGAGTCCGGGTCAATCGGCTTGTCTTTTGGTTTTGGCTTGTGATGGGGGCGTTTTGCGCCCTGATCTCGCCTGGGGCCTTTACCAGCGCCCTTTTGGTTGCGATTTCCGGGCTTGCCATTTCGCTGCTTGTCGCCACCGGTGTTTTGCTGATTTTTGCCTCGGTTGCGCTGAGGTCGACCGCCCTGATGGCGCCGCTGCGGGCGCCAGATCTGAAGGTCTGCGTCGACAGGCGCTTCGGCTTCCTGCTCAGACGGGGCTGCTTCTGCGTTTTCAGATGGGGCACTCTCAGGCTCGGAGGCGGGAGCTTCCGAAGCTGCTGGTGCTTCAGCTGTGTCGGCTTTCTCAGTGGTATCCTGTTCCAGGGAGGCTTGTTCTGGGGAGGCTTGTTTTGGGGCCGGAGCAGATTCAGGTGTTTCTGTGACTGCTGGTGCAGCCGTAGCCGCCTCGGCAGTATCCGCTGCGGGTATCTCAGAACCCGCCTCAGGTGAGGTTTGCTCCTGTTGTGTCTCTTCGGGAGTCTTTTGGGGCGTCTCCACTTTGTGGGGCGCGGTTGCAGCAATCTTCTTTGGTGCTTTTGCAGCTGCCGTCAGGCGTTCGGCTTCGGCCAGCTCTTCTGGCGTGAACTTCTCTGTTCCAACACGGTAGCCGAGCCCTTTTAGGATTCCCGCCATTTCTTCAGCGGAGCAGCCCATGAGCGACATCATGTCGGGGTCAATAACAAAGCCACCTTTGTAGCGGCGTTCTGAAATGATGGGCCGGATCACGTCTGCCAGGCGCTCCAGCATGTCCCGTCGCACGGCGCGAGGCCCGCTCACCCGGAAACCAATGGCTTCATAAAAGTCAGCAGGCGCATTCTCCGGCACCGTCATGGAGGTGAGGCCTGGCGCCGGCGCCGGTGGCAGACCTTCAAACGGGTTGGCATCCTTGTCGTCCATGGGACGGCTCAATGTCCAAAGGGTAAGGATCAGGTTTGCGGCTGCCGGTTTTAGCAGGATGGGCATGAAGATGGAGTAGGCGCCAAAGCGCACGCCCTTCTTGCGCAACTGACCGCGAGCGTCCTGGTCCAGTGCCTTCACGTCGTCGGCAATGTGTTCGCGGTTTATCGCGCCCAGATTTTCGACAAGTTGGAACGCCACACCGCGGGCAAGGCCAGTGAGGTCTTCGCCTGTTGAAAGGTTGATCAAAGGCTCAAGTGTTTTGGCGATGTGAACCTTGATCCAGCTCTCCAGGCGTTCTTGCGCCTTTTCTCTGTCAGGGCCGTTGAGCTGTTCGCTTGCGAGCAGTTCAACCTTTGGGGCCAGTGGGCTGTCGCCAGCTACCAGGCGCCCGACTGCGTGCCCGTCCCAGATAAACCGTCCCTGATCGGCGAGCTCAATTTCACTCGCTGGGGCTCGTGAGAACTTTTCGGCGCGCACGGCGATCTCACCTGCGAGCGCTTTGTCGGATGCGGCGCGGAGCGCTTTACCGTGCACGCCTGTCGCACGCTCATCCGGCACAAAGACAAAGCCTTGCAGCTTGCCAACGAATTCCCCTTCGACGAGTACATCGCCTTCTTGATTTACCGACGCCATCAATTCCTCGCGTTCTCGCAAGCGCTTCATCAAAACACTGGTCCGTCTATCGACAAACCTCTGGGTCAGGCGCTCATGGAGTGCATCTGACAGCCTATCCTCTACAGCGCGCGTGCGCTCTTGCCAATGGGCAGAATCGTCCAACCACCCTGCACGGTTGGCTACATAGGTCCATGTACGCATATGAGCGATGCGATTAGACAATGTGTCTATGTCCCCATCGGTGCGTTCATGGCGTTTTATCTGGGCGTCCAGCCAGACTTCAGATATGCGGCCCTCTTCCGACATCAGGCTCGCGTAAATCCGCGCAAGAAGGCTCGCATGCTCGCTTGCCATGGTTTTTCGGAAGTCTGGTACTTGAGCAACATCCCAAAGCATGCCGATGGAGGCCGGACCTGCCGCCATGGCGGCCGTTTCTTCGTCTCTGGATAGATGGGTGAGCACTTCCAGGTCTGTGGCCACGGGGGCTCTGGTGAGCCCGCGCCTGTTTGGGGATATTTCAAGAGACCGGATGAGGTCTTTGAGAGTGGAGTAATCCAGATCGTTGTTGCGCCAGAAGAAAACCTGCTCCGCGTCGAAATGGTGATCTTCGATGCGTTCGATGGTCTCCGGGTCCAGCGCTGGCGCCTCGCCGGTGGTGCCGAAGCTGCCATCATTCATGTGACGGCCTGCGCGACCGGCGATCTGCGCAAGTTCAGCGGCTCGGAGAGGTCGGTGTCTGGCACCATCAAATTTGGAGGTGCTGGCAAAGGCCACATGATCCACATCCATGTTGAGACCCATGCCAATCGCATCTGTGGCGATCAGATAATCCACGTCGCCGTTCTGATAGAGGGCTACCTGTGCGTTGCGGGTTCTGGGGCTGAGCGCGCCCATCACAACGGCGGCGCCGCCGCGTTGACGCCGTATCAACTCTGCGATGGCATAGACCCGGTCGGCTGAAAAATCGACGATCGCGCTACGTCTAGGCAGTTTGGTGAGTTTTTTCTGCCCTGCATGGGACAGGATCGAAAAGCGGGGGCGGTTGGTGATGCTGGCGTCTGGTAGCAGGCGGGAGATCAGAGGTCGTGCGGTCTCAGAGCCTAAGAACATGGTCTCTTCTTCACCACGCGCACGCAGTAGGCGGTCGGTGAAGACATGGCCGCGCTCGGGATCGGCAGCGAGCTGGATTTCATCGACCGCTAGAAAATCGACGGTCTTGTCCAGCGGCATAGACTCTGTCGTACAGACAAAATAGCGCGCATGGGGCGGTACGATTTTCTCTTCGCCGGTCATGAGGGCCACTTCGGACGGCGAGACACGCTTCTTTATGCGGTCATAGACCTCGCGGGCGAGCAGCCTCAGCGGCTGTCCGATCATGCCGGTTTTGTGGCCGAGCATACGTTCCACAGCCAGGTGCGTTTTGCCGGTATTGGTCGGGCCCAGTACGGCGGTAATGGTGCTGCCGTCAGGGGCTGGAAGGGCGCGGGGAAGGTCCATGTCGGCGCGCACCTTCGCGGCTCTTGAGGCTGAATGCAAGGCCTTGAAATGGCTCGAGTGTGTGCCAATGACCGGCATTGCCTGCGTTAACGTTTGGCCTGTTAACTTTCAGATCATTGTGAGAACGAATCACGTCCGAATCGATGACTCGGATGTTTTCCCGATCCGTTCACGGCTAAATCTGGTGTTTGATCAAGGGAGAAGGCGGACGGACGTTAATAAAATCTGTGGATAAGTTGGGAGGCTTACGTAACGTCGTGTCTGGCGCGGTGGCTTCCAGCCTCTATAGTCGATCTCATCAAAATTACCCAATCAAAACCACATCCCCAGAGGATGGCAGGGAGGATGCAGATGGACTTCGAGATTCCACAAAAACTTCGCGAGTATCTGGCAGTGCTCGACGATTTTATTGAGAAAGAGATCAAGCCGCTGGAAAACAGCGACGATAATATCCGTTTTTTCGATCATCGGCGCGAGCATGCGCGCACCGACTGGGACAATGAGGGACTGCCGCGGGAAGATTGGGAAGACCTCCTGCGTGAGATGCGCAAACGCGCCGATGCAGCGGGTCATCTGCGGTATGCGCTGCCCGAAGAGTATGGCGGGCAGAATGGCACCAATCTCGATATGGCGGTGATCCGCGAGCATCTCGCGACCAAAGGTCTCGGCCTACACAATGACCTGCAGAATGAGAGCTCGATCGTTGGCAACATGCCGCAGGTTTTGATGTTCCGGGATTTTGGGACGCCGGAACAGAAGGATGAATTTATCGGCGGCATGCTGGCTGGAACCCACAAAGTTGCCTTCGGTCTCACGGAACCCGATCACGGGTCCGATGCCACCTGGATGGAGACCCGGGCGGTTCCCGAAAAACGAGACGGTGTTGATGGCTGGCTCATCAATGGCTCGAAAATGTGGAACACAGGCCTTCACATCGCCAATTACGACATGATCTTTGCGCGCACAGCGGGCGATGATGGTGCGGCGCGCGGCATTACCTGTTTCCTGGTGCCGACCGACGCGGACGGGTTCAAGATCGAAGAATATCTCTGGACCTTCAACATGCCGACGGACCATCCGCGTATTTCGCTCACCAATGTCTGGGTGCCCGATAGTGCGATCCTCGGTCCTCGTGAAAATGGTCTCGCCCTTGCCCAGCATTTTGTTCATGAGAACCGGATCCGTCAGGCAGCTTCTGGCGTTGGGGCGGCACAGTTCTGCATCAATGAGAGTGTGCAGTATGCGAAAGATCGCAAACCGTTCGGGAAGCCGCTGGCTGCCAATCAAGCGATCCAGTTCCCGCTTGTGGAGGCTCATACAGAATGTGAGATGATCCGGAACCTCGTGTACAAGACCGCTTGGCAGATGGACCAGATGACGAAACCGGAAGTGGCGATCCACCTCTCAGACAAAGTCTCCATGTGCAACTACCGGGCGAACCGACTTGTTTGTGAAGCGGCTGACCTTGCGATGCAGGTGCATGGCGGCATTGGCTATTCCCGGCACAAACCGTTTGAACATATCTATCGCCATCACCGCCGCTACCGGATCACCGAAGGCGCGGAAGAAATTCAGATCCGCAAAGTGGGTGGGCATCTGTTCAACTACATCAATAAAAACGCTGCGCCAAAACAGGCGGCAGAATAATCGGATGAGGCGGGTCTTGGGACATGTCTAAGACCCGCCTTTATCTTGTTCGTCATGCGATTGCAGCTCCGCACCCAGATATTGCTGAGCTGGACTGGCCGCTGACGGATGCAGGCCATGCCCAAGCTCGTAATCTCGCGATGTCGCTTGGCGACGAGGCCATTGATGCAATTTGGAGCAGCCCTTATCGGCGATCCATGGATACGGTGGCACCCCTCTCTGAACACTTGTCTCGCGACACACAGACCCATGAGGGGCTGCGAGAGAGGCGTTGGTCAGATGCCTGGTTGGAAGATTTTCTGCCCCACCTGGAACGCTCCTTCAAGGAGCCAGATTTCAAACTGTCCGGTGGCGAGACTGCACGTGAGGCGCTTTATCGATTTGAAGCAGCGCTGATTGAAATTGCTGTCGCCGCTGATGGCGTCCCGACGGTGGTTGGGACCCACGGGAATGTTTTGAGCCTTTTCCTCAGGTCGCTCGACCCTCACGTTGACTTTGAATTCTGGAAAAACCTGCCCCATGCATCTGTCTTTCGCGTGGACTGGGACGGCCATTTCCGCTGGCGAGACTAGGTTTTCCTGCGGATCATAATCTCATGTCTCTGTTTGTTGGGAGAAATGGCCTGTTGACTCGCGCGTAAATTAATATAACTTATTTGTTATGGAACGAATTGGTTATATTGAGTCGAAGCCTAATCTGGATGCGGTCTTCTCAGCGCTGGCGGACCCGACCCGGCGTGCGATTCTCTCGCGTCTGGCGGATGGTCAGGCGTCGGTAAATGAGTTGGCTGCGCCTTTTGAGATCAGCCAGCCGGCCGTCTCGCGCCACCTCAAAGTGCTGGAAAAGGCCGGGCTGGTGGAGCGCGATGTCGACGAACAGAGGCGCCCCGCCAGGCTGAAGGCTGAGACCATGGCCGCCGCCGTCGATTGGCTGGCCGAGTTCAAAGAATTTTGGGGGAAGAGCTTTGATCAGCTCGATGACCTCCTGATCGAACTGAAACAAACCCACAAGAAGGAAACACTTCATGAGTGAGTTGCCGGAATTTGTGACTGATCGAGAATTTGAGGCGCCGCGCAGTCTGGTATGGCGCGCCTGGACGGACCCGGAGCTCCTCGCACGCTGGTATGGCCCCAATATCGAAACAGTCATTCACAAGTTTGATCTGACGCCCGGCGGCGTGTGGCTCAATGAAATGAAGATGAAGTCCATGTCTGATCGCAGCATCATGACGTTTAAAGAAATTGTGCCGGAGGAGAAGCTTGTCTGGCACCACGCCTCAGCAGACGAAGACTGGAAGCCAACCGTCAATCCGATGATGCCGGATTGGCCGCGTGTCCTTCTGACAACAGTGACTTTTCAAGGCATGGGCGAGAAGACCCAGGTGCGCCTCGTCTGGACACCCTATGAAGCCACAGAGACCGAGATTGCGTGTTTCGCTGGGGCGATGGAAGGGTTTGGCAGTGGGTGGGGCGCTGGCTTCACCATCATGGACGACATTCTCAAAGAGCTTCAGGCATAAGCCTGAGCGTTTACGCGCGGTCTGCGGAAACACGATCTGTGGCCAGGATCAGTCGGTGCGGCGGGAAGGTGAAGCTCACCGTTGTGCCGACACCTTCCTGGCTTTCCAGACCGAAGGTCCCGTTGTGCATTTCAACCAAGTGTTTGGTGATAGAAAGGCCAAGACCGGTTCCGTGATGTTTGCCCGTCATGGAGCTCTCGACTTGCACAAAGGGTTCAAGGGTCTCACGAACGCGGTTGGGCGGAATGCCTATGCCCGTGTCGGTTACCGACACTGTCAATCCGTCATGGTCGTGAACATCTGCCGCGACAGTGATGGAGCCACCTGCTTCTGTAAACTTCACGGCGTTGGACAGCAGGTTCAACAGCACCTGACGCAATGCTCGTTTGTCTGCATAGACCAACGGCAAGTCTTCAGGCACATCGAGTTCCAACTCAAGACCGCCTTCTGCCAGCTTTGGTCGGATGAGTTCTGCCGACCAGCGGATCACATCATCTATTTCGATGTCGCGTTCTTCAAGATCATAGCGCCCGGCTTCGATCTTGGAGATGTCGAGTATGTCGTCAATCATGCTGAGCAGATGACGTCCGCTGATCAGAATGTCATTTGTATAGTCGCGGTACCGGTCATTGCCCAATTCGCCAAACATCTCCTGCTGCATGACTTCTGAGAAGCCGATGATTGCGTTCAAAGGTGTTCTGAGTTCATGACTCATGGTTGCAAGGAACCGTGACTTGGCACGGTTGGCCATTTCAGCGCTTTCGCTGGCGTCACGCAGCTGACGCTCCTGTGCCCGACGGTCGACGGCGATGCCGGTCAAGTGTGCTGCCCCATCAATATAGGCGGTCTCTGCTTCGCTTGGAGCCATTGGCTTGTCATAGAATGTGGCAAGAGTACCCAGGATATGTCCATTGCGAGAGAAGATTGGCTGAGACCAGCAGGCGGCATATCCGATTTCGCCGAGAATTTCGCGATAGTCTCGTTCAAGCGGGTCCGTGCCGACGTTTGAAACGACCACTCTTTTGCCGCTCGCAATCGCAGCGCCGCAGCAGCCATCCTCTGGATTAAGAGTGTCGCCAACGATCGCGTCCCTCAGTCGCTGGTCAACGCCGGGGCCAACTGCGTCTGTGACGCAATTGTCTTTGTCGACTAGAAAGATTACAGAACGCCCGCCGCTGCCCATTTCATCCACGCTCGTCGTGACCTTGGCGAGAATTGTGTTTATCTCAATGCCGCGCGCCAAGGCATTCAGCACTTCAAGGTGACTGCGCATTTCATCGTCTGCACGTTTTCGTTCTGTTACATCTCTGATGTTCAACACCAGGCCGCCAACGGCCTCGGTGCCGCGCAGATCTGTTACAGAAGCTTCAATCCAGGCATCGTTTCCGTGCGGTGTTCGGATGTGGTCTTTGAATTCGCGAATGCTGCCCTGACCGTCATCTTCGATCAGAGACGTCTTGAGCTGGCTATTGTCATCAATGGGTGTCAACAAGTCTGATAGGCGTCGGCCTATCGCTTGGTTGGGCATGATGTCAAACTGGCGAACAGACGGTGCGGCGTAACGGACGAAGCCTGCTTCGTCTGTCAACATGATGGTGTCGTAAGCATTCTCCACCAATGCACGGAAGAGTTCTTCGCGTTCGCGGGCATTCAGGTTTGCCTGTTCTGCGCGTATGCGGGCCTGATCAGATGATTGTTTTTCTTGCGCGAGATCGGCGATCAACTCCTCATTCCGAAAGCGAACGCGGTGCGTATCGACATTTTCGAACTGCGCTGATCGCGCGACACAACCAAGGAAGGTGTAGAAGGCAATCATCAAGATGCCCATGACGGGGTAAACCGGCCCGCCAGCAAGCAAGCATCCACCGACAACCGCGGTGATGGGAGCCACGCTGTTGGAAAAATAGATTGTGAAATTGCGGAATGCGATCGCTGTCACTGTGACGATATGACAAATCAAAACGAGAAACAGGAGCATGTTCTGTGTTTCATTTTCCGGATTCCAGAAAATTGGAAGGAACAATACCCAGTTGGCGTTCACCACCCAGTAGATCGCGGCATATTGATTGATCCATTTTTCCGGCTCTGCGCCTGCGTCGGGTGAGCGGAAGTAATATTCCTGGAACAAAATCTTGGCAGCGTAGGTTCCAAACACGGCAAGAAGCCAAGTCAGCGTTAGCGCATCAGAATATTGGCTCTCAAAAAAGAGATATAGGGCCAAGCCAACGCCACACATCAGGAACGGTGCTGCACGGTAAGCGCGTGCGATGGAGTCGAACTGACTGGCTTTGACTTTTCCTATGCACTCTGGTGTGAGCGAATTTGCGACAAAGGGACCACGCCAGGCGTTGCCAGCCAAATCCCTTATTGTTTGCAAACTCTGTCGCACCAGACATTCTCCCTGCGTCCAGGCGCTGCCGCACCTCGGACATTTGATCCTTAGATCTATTTTCGGGCAGGTCTGGAAAAATTGTCTAAATGGCAGCCAAGAACATGGCTCGGCAGGCGCAAAGGTCCGATCATCCTTAATCCTTCGTTACAACGCCCTCATCACATACTCGTGCTTGCCTGTGTTTTGTCTCTCTTTGGAACATGCTGAAAAATAGAACTGCGCATGACGGACTCCCAGCCTGATTGCGCGATTGATCTGGTGCGGCGCCCCCTAGGTACACCCCTAAGCGCTGATGCTCCGGATCGCGGCGACGGGGTTGCGTACCCTATGGCCCGTCGCCGCATTTCTCTTCTCCTTGCCCCAACGTTTTCGTATGTTTTTGGCTGTTTTTCGGGCTTTGTTGACCGGACGGCGCCGTTCCACGATACTCCGCGCCAACTTCTGACCGGTTAGGAATGTGGACGCATGGGCAGTGACAGAACCCCGATAGAGACTCCGATTGAGACATGGCGCGCTTTGGCTGAAAAGCAGATGAAGGGCCGCTCTGTCGAGAGTTTGACGTGGGAGACTCCTGAGGGGATCGACGTCAAGGCGCTCTATACAGCCGCTGACCTAGAGGCGATTGCTGAAGAAGGGTATGACGCCAATTCCATGCCGGGCATGGCCCCCTTCGTGCGTGGTCCGCAGGCAACCATGTATGCGGGGCGCCCCTGGACCATCCGGCAATATGCCGGCTTCTCTACAGCCGAAGAATCAAATGCTTTTTACCGGCGAAACCTCGCAGCGGGTCAGAAGGGCCTGTCGGTTGCTTTCGACCTTGCAACCCACCGGGGTTATGACAGCGACCACGAACGGGTTGTGGGTGATGTCGGCAAAGCTGGGGTGGCGATCGACAGTGTCGAAGATACGAAAATCCTCTTCGATCAAATTCCTCTGGATGAGATGTCGGTCTCTATGACCATGAATGGTGCGGTTATTCCGAACCTTGCCAACTACATTGTTGCGGCCGAAGAGCAGGGCGTCACGCCGGACAAGCTTGCAGGCACTATTCAGAATGACATTCTGAAGGAGTTCATGGTTCGCAATAC
Organism: Parvibaculaceae bacterium PLY_AMNH_Bact1; assembly: GCA_032881465.1. Lineage (NCBI taxonomy): Bacteria > Pseudomonadati > Pseudomonadota > Alphaproteobacteria > Hyphomicrobiales > Parvibaculaceae > Parvibaculaceae bacterium PLY_AMNH_Bact1. The sequence continues at coordinate 3,039,296 of CP126168.1, read as the reverse complement.
CTATATCTATCCGCCAGCGCCTTCGATGCGGATCATTGCGGATATCATCGCCTATTGCTCCGCGAACATGCCGAAATTCAACACCATCTCCATTTCCGGCTATCACATGCAGGAAGCGGGCGCCACGCAGGTTCAAGAGCTTGCCTTTACGTTGGCTGATGGCATGGAATATGTGCGAGCTGCGCAAGGTGCAGGGTTGGATGTTGATCAGTTCGCACCGCGGCTTTCGTTCTTCTTTGCGATTGGGATGAATTTTTTCATGGAAGTGGCGAAGCTCCGTGCTGCGCGGCTTCTCTGGCATCGCATCATGTCTGAATTTGGGGCGAAGAACCCGAAGTCGCTGATGTTGCGGACACACTGTCAGACGTCGGGTGTCTCTCTCACAGAGAAAGATCCCTACAATAATGTGATGCGGACAACACTCGAAGCATTGGCAGCCGTGTTGGGCGGCACGCAGAGCCTACACACCAATGCGCTTGATGAAGCGATTGCTTTGCCGACAGACTTCTCAGCCCGTATCGCGCGGAATACGCAGCTTGTCATTCAGGAAGAGAGTGGCATCACTAATGTGATCGACCCTCTGGGCGGTTCCTATTATGTGGAAACGCTGACGCACTCCATCGCGTCGCAGGCTTGGGCAAAAATCCAGGAGATCGAAGAGCTCGGTGGCATGACCAAAGCCGTTGAAAGCGGGATGCCGAAATTGGAGATTGAGGAGGCGGCTGCCCGCAAGCAGGCGCGGATCGACAAAGTCGAGGAAGTCGTCGTTGGCGTGAACAAGTACAGGCTTGAAAACGAAGACGATATCGACATTCTGGAAGTTGACAACGCGAAAGTACGAGAGGCGCAGATCGCGCGTCTGAAGCAGATTAGGGCGACCCGTGATGAGGCGAAGACGCAGGCGACTTTGAAGGCGCTTACTGAAGGTGCGCGCGGCGATGGTAATCTTCTCGCTCTCGCGGTTGATGCGGCTCGTGCTCGCGCAACGGTTGGCGAAATTTCCGATGCGATGGAAGAAGTCTTTGGGCGTCACCGGGCGGAGGTGAAGACAGTGTCAGGTGTTTATTCTCAAGCCTATGAAGGCGACGGTGGATTTGAGAAAATCCAGACCGAGATTGAGCAATTTGCGGCAGATGAGGGTCGTCGCCCGCGCATGCTGGTCGTAAAGGTTGGTCAGGATGGTCATGATCGTGGTGCGAAGGTCGTGGCGACAGCATTTGCGGACTTAGGCTTTGATGTGGATGTTGGGCCGTTGTTTCAGACACCGGCGGAAGCTGCGCGGGACGCGATCGAGAATGATGTTCATGTGATTGGTATTTCCAGCCTTGCGGCGGGTCACAAAACGCTGGTGCCTGAAATTGTAAAGGCGCTAGAGGCAGAAGGTGCAGGCGATGTTGTCGTGATCTGCGGTGGGGTTATTCCTGCCCAGGACTATGACTTCCTCTACAAAGCTGGTGCCTCTGCCATCTTCGGTCCTGGCTCGAACATCATTGAGTGTGCTGCAGATGTGCTGCGTCTTATTCGTGAGAAACGATCTGCTTAAGCGCCTTTAATTGATCGCAGGCTGAATGAGCGCTTTGCCGTCAACCTCAGCTGTTGTGAGGTGTGCGATGGCGTTGACAATGCTTGTTTCAAACATCATGCGCACTGGCAGAACGAGTGGTTGGTTGCCGCTTGGCCCCATCTGCTCGTTAAACCGTGCAAGCCATACAGTGAAAGGGGGGAGCGGGTTTTTTGCGCGATCAACAAGAAACTCTCGGGTGAAGCCTGCAACCGGATCATAGAGGACACTGCACCTCCATGCGGGCCCGGCATAGGCCCCGGCACCAATTGGCTGTAGCTGGGTCTCATCCAACTCCTTGAATTTCAGATTGAAGATCCGGCGCCCATCAAAAACCGGGATTGTCTGTGAGCATGGCGCTGCCGTTGAATTGATCGCGGTGAATATTGATGCGGTTAAAGGGTCGACCTTTCCTTGAACAGCGGAGGCTGAGAAGCCCTGTTTGTGGATCCCATCGGCTGGCTCCGCCGCCACGTCGTACCGGCCGCTTTCGTCGAGGGCCATGGTGATTGAGCGCTCACCAAACCGGCCATCATACTCTTGTGAATAGCTGAGAAGCCGTGGGCCTGCGGGCGTCAGAATACCGCTTGCTGTGCTTGAGCCACGCCCATTAAAGAGTGTGTCAGCGACGCCTTGGGTCTGGAATTGGGCGGCTATTTCATATCGCTTTGGTGTTAGGGTCGCTTGTGTTCCAAACGATACGATGTGCAAGCCGCCACCATAGATTTCGAATGTGAGATCGACCTCGTTCGCGCTTCCGTCTGTCTCACCTTCAGCTGTCGTTTCTTCTGTCGCGCTGACAGCGGTTGCGTAAAGCAGCGCAACAAAAAAGACAAAACCCGTCATCAAGAGGGTTTGAAGTGATGGTCTTGCGAATGAAGTCATGCGGTCCTCGTATCTCCGAGCCGGACGATGGAAACATCATCTCTCTTTCAGGATACGCGGGCAAGGCCCTATCCGATCACATTTTCTTGGTGTCGTTACTGGTTGGAGGCCACTTCAAATCGTGTGGCCCGCATAACCGCACCCCCAAAAGGGGTCCGTAGGGTCATTCGCACGGGGATCCAGATATCACCGCCCTCCAAAGGTGCGAGCCAAACCCGTATGGAGTCTTCGCGTGCGAGCAGCTTAATAAGGGTTTTGCGTTCGTAGCCAGCGACCGGCAGCATGCCTACGGTGCAGCGCATGGCAGGGCCGCTATAGGCGTTTTCTCCGCCGTTTACTTCAGTCATACCATCTTCGCGCAATTGCAGGTCATAGCGGCGGCGCCCGTCGAAAAGCGGCAGTGAGCGGTCGCAGGGCGATGTCGTGGTACTCCTCGTTGGCAGGAGGAGGGCGCTTATCGGGTCCTGGGTCATCAGGATGTCATTGAGCTGCACATGGGGACCAAAGCCATCGCCATAGGCGGGTTCGGCTGCCATCACCGGGGCGCCTCGGCTGGGATAAGTGAGTTCAACTCGGCGCGATGAATCGGCGTCTTGATAGGTGGAGATGAAGCGGGCCGGTTTTACCCGATTGCCCGAAAAGGACCCCCGGCTTTCCAGAGCGAAGGTTGTCTCGAAAAACTGGTCCGCAATGCCTTCAGTTCTGACGGTGGCATCAAGTTCGTAGCTTCCATTGCCCAGATTCGCTTCCACATCCGCGGTGCCGAGATTGAAACCGCCAAGGGCGATGGCGTAGTCGACTTTCAGATTGGTCGGGAGGGTTTCCGCCATTGCAGGCGTTGATGCTGATCCTGCCAACAGGCAGGACGCGCCAATGAGGGCGGCTGTGGGCCATGAGGTTTTGGATTGGGAGCTTTTCTGTGTCATGGCGCTATTTTGATCTCCGCAAATGAACCCTCTCTGAACGGCGAAATGTCAGGAATTGTGAAACTGGCGTCAAAATTGGCCAAAAAACTAGATTGGGCCCGCCTGCTCCGGTATGCAAACAGGATGGCAGTTTTGGGGTCAAAATCAGGAAAATCCTCGCGGTCTGAGCGAACGGACCCGACCGTTCTCTCTGCCGGTATTCGGGCCGGTGAACGGGCGGCGCTGGCACGCGGTATCACGCTTGTGGAATCAAGCCGCGCAGACCATCAGGAAGCTGCGCAGGAACTCCTCGCTCAGGTGTTGGACCTAAGCGGCCGGGCCGTGCGCATCGGCCTCTCTGGGGCGCCAGGGGTGGGGAAATCAACCTTCACAGAGGCTTTCGGGCAATATCTCATTGATCAGGGGCTCAAAGTGGCGGTGCTCGCTGTTGACCCTTCCTCGGCGCGGACTGGCGGCTCCATCCTCGGCGATAAAACCCGTATGGAGTTTTTGGCACGTGACCCGTCAGCCTTCATCCGTCCCTCTCCGTCAGGGGGGACACTTGGCGGCGTTGCCCGACGGACCCGTGAAGCCATGCTGCTCACCGAAGCGGCGGGCTACGATGTTGTCATCATCGAGACAGTTGGCGTCGGGCAATCAGAGACTGCCGTGGCGGACATGGTCGACATGTTTTTGCTGCTGCTGTCGCCTGGCGGTGGCGACGAACTGCAGGGCATTAAACGTGGCATTATGGAACTTGCGGACCTGGTCGTGGTCAACAAGGCTGATGGGGATTTGAAGCCAGCTGCACGCCGTGCAGCGGCGGAATATGGCGCGGCGCTGCATCTCATGCGACCGAAGAGCCCTAACTGGACCCCGGCGGTCGCTCTTGCCTCGGCATTGAAGAGTGAGGGACTTGAGGAGATTTGGGGCTCGATTCAGGAGTTTCGCGATAAAATGAACGCATCAGGCGAACTTCAGGGGCGCCGGGCCGACCAAGCGAAGACCTGGATGTGGACGGAGCTGCGGGAGGGACTTCTCTCCCAGCTCCAAACCCATGCAGAGGCCAGTCGCTTGGTGGGAGAGCTTGAAAATGAGGTCGCAGCGGGTGGCGTCACCCCCACCGCCGCTGCAAACAGGCTCTTGGCGCTTTTGTTCCCGGATCAAGGCACTTAAGCCTCTGGGATTAAAGGGCAAAATCGCCCCCACTTTGGAAGGCCTACAGGCTTGACGAGAAGCCCCACCGGCTCTATACCTCCCCGCTCACGAGAGGCGCAGGTGAGACACCCCGCGCCTTTCTCTGCAAGAGTTTACAAAACCCTTTTGCGCTGACCCGACATGGTCGGGTGCTGGCAGCAGAAGGTGGTCAAGATGGGAAGAAGCTATGGCACGCCGCTGCGAGCTGACTGGAAAAGCAGTCATGACAGGCAACAATGTGAGCCACGCGAACAACAAAACGCGTCGTCGGTTCCTGCCGAATCTCTGCAACGTGACTTTGATGAGTGAGAAGCTCGGTCGCCAGTACAAGCTGCGGATCAGCGCACATGCGCTTCGCTCTGTTGAGCATCGTGGTGGCCTGGACGGGTATCTGCGCAAAGCGCGGGAATCAGAACTGTCTACGAAAGCGCAGCGCATCAAGCGCGAGATCGCAAAAGCGGAAGCGGCTACTGCCAGCTGATTCTGGTCGGGCAGTTTTAAAAAGAATGGGCTTCTCCTTGTGAGAGGCCCTTTTTTTGGCTGGGTGCCTTTTAAATGAGCAATGAGCGATGCCTCCCCGCCGTTGTTTACGATGTTTGCTGAAGGTGTGGCGCTTCCACTAGGAGATGGCCTCCTGCTCCGCTAACATTCCGTACAGTATCGTTTGGGCATGTCGGAGAGAGCTTGTTTTCTCCGAAATGCGTTGGCACTCATTCGGCGGGGTTGTGAGTGATGCGTGCTTTTTTCAACGCGCTTGGAAGAATGATTTTACCGGTTGCGGCTTTGTTTGGCGTGTTTGCGCTCGCCTATCTTGGCTCGACCCGGTTTGTCACTCAGTTTGATGTTTTCCCGCCTGAGCAATGGTATCTCAATCCAGGCTACTGGCTGACTTACGGGCATGTGGCGCTACCTCTTATTTTCCTCGTTCTTAATCTTGTGAATCGCAAATACGGTCCAGGGACGAGTATTGCGTCGGTCATTGTCACCTGGGTGCTGGTGGCAGGCATTCTAATCTGGGCGATTACGACTTACGGGTTGGGGACGGTTGAGGGGCAGGTAGCGTCTCTGGGTGTTATGGCGACGTTCTTTGGGGCGCTCTTCGCGGGGCAGCTTGTCTCCATCTATGTCTTTGATCAGGTGCGCGGCATTCCCTGGTGGCGGGCGCCTTTTTATGGTGCGCTCTTTGGTGGCCTCATCTTTGCCGGGTTCTTCTACGGGCAAATGGCCTATGGCGCTGAGGAGCCCTGGGCAAACCGTCTTGCCGTCATGGCAGGTATCTATGCCGGGGCAGCCTTCCTGAACGTCTTTATCTATTGGGCACTTAGAGGTCTCATACGTCCGCTGCCGGGGTTTGGCGGCGCTTGACCTCAGTCCTCAAGGGCGAAAACCAGCAGCAATGTGCGTTGGACTGAATTGAAGTTGTCATCTGAAATCACATAGAGCAGCGTACGTCCTTCTTCGTCCTGGCGCAGGGACAGGCCTTCCATATTGTCGATAGAGCGGGTGTGGTTGGCCTCCACCAGTACTTCGCCGTCGAGCGGTTCTTTGCTTCCCAGCGTATCTGCTGGAATGCGGCGCATCATCATGGAGACACCGGCCAGAGGGTTATAGTGGCGCTCCAGAGTGATGAGATCCCCGTTTGGGAGGATGTCCATGTCAGTTAAGACGTAAGGCAGGTGCTGCTTTAAGCGCACTGGTGTTGCGGCATCTTCTGTCAGTCGCGCGCCGATGATGTGGCCGTCTTCGTCGAACGTATTCTCGGAGATGGCGAGGAGTGATCCGTCCGGCAGGTAGGCGATGGCCTCCAACCCGCCATTGTTTTCCAGACCGTCGAAAGCGTTAAAATCTTCGACCGGTGTTGCGGGCGCGTCGAATCCAAGGCTTGTCAGGTCATGGCTTTGCAAGCGGTGGTTGCGCTCAAAGCTGATCAGCGTTGGGCTGTTTCTTGGGTCAGCTCCGAAGGCGACGGTCAAGCTTTCAGCATCGGTATCTCGCTTTCCCGCAAGCCGGGCGCCGTTCGCGCCCAGGATTGGGGCCAGCAAGGCATCTGCAAGGCCTGTTGGACGATTTCCGTCTGCGAGAATGTCGGCGGTGAACCAGTTGCCCTGGTCCGTTATGGCAATGAGAGCATCACCGCCTTTGCCGACGATCAAGCCTGACAGGCCGCCAAAGTCTGGATGGCTCGATGTGAGTTCCAGACCGCCAATAAAGGTGAGGGCGCCAGCTTCTGTGTCTCGTGGGTTTTCCGGGTCCCAGGCGACGGGATTTGCCTTGATTGAAATTGTGGTCGGCTCTGCAAGGGCAGGCCCAGAACCGGTGATCCAGTAAAGGCTTGCTGCTCCGGCCACCGCAAGAAGCCCGGCAGTTGACATGAGGGCGGTGGGTGAGATGAAGCGCCGCATGGGTGTTTCTCCGTTTGTCAGCGAGTAAAGCGTTGGTTCATCGTCTAGGAGGCTTCTTCAACCATGGCAATGAGTTCTTTCACGAAAGCTTTATCAGAGGGCATGTCCAGAATGCCGGATTGATAGAGCGACAAGCCGCCGTGAAGCATCATGTGAATTTTAAACACGGATCGTTTCTTTTCATCGGTCGGTGCGGCCTGATCGCTGAACAGGCGGATCGCCTCGGTGATAACGAGGTGGGCTGCTTTTTGCAGCTCTGGCTTTTCCTTCATGGTGGCATGGGGGCGGCTGGTCATGAGCGCATAGAGGTAGGGATTTTTCAGCGCGAACTGTGTGTAGGCGCTGACGAAGCTGTCGGGTGTTTTGGCAGAGGTTAGAGCTTTCGCAAGCGCTTCATACCCTTCCGTCGCCACTGCATCGAGTAGGGCATCGCGATCTTCGAAATGATTGTAGAGGGATCTGTGGGCGATCCCCACCTGATCAGCGACACGCCTGATGCTCAGTTTTTCGTAGCCCGAATCTGCGATCAGGGAATGTGCCGCGGCAAGTGCGTCTTCTCGGACATTGCCGTGGCGATAAGTTGTGCGGGCGTTCTCGCTCATGGCTGCACCATAGCCGTGTCGCGTTTCTCTCGCTAGTTCCCGTCTCTGGTGGCCGTACGAGGTCAGGAGAATTTTCGATCAAGCCAGCTCAACATTAGATCATTCAAGGCGTCCGGCGCTTCCGTCGGCGTCCAATGCCCACAATTTGGAATTGTATGGGTCTCTAGGTCTTCGATGTAGTCCGCCATCTCCGCCCCCGATGAGGGTGGGAGGACAACATCGTTTTGCGCGAAGACCATCAAGCAGGGCAGGTTGATGGTCTTTGGCAGATTTTCCGTCTGTTGCCAGTTGCGTGAGAGGTTCCGGTACCAATTGAGCCCGCCCTCCCAGCCGGTGCGCTCATATGCCTCCACGTAGATTGCATGGTCCTTCGGCTCATGAAGGGGTGCGCCCGGCCAGTCTGTTTCGGGACGCTCCATTGATTTGAGCATATTAAGAGGTCTTTTCTTCGGTGCCCGGGTCTGCATGGCGGGCATGCGCTGGTGGAGGAAACGCAGAGCCCGGTCTGTGTCCCGGCCTAACTGTTTTTCAGCCTCGCCATAAGGCTGGAAGTGAAGCATGTACATGTCCGGCCCGTGGACGAGCTTGATCAACTCAATTGGATCAATCTCTGGGCGGGGAACGTAGGCTGAGTTCACGCCAATCACGCCGGCCACTTTGTCGGCATGGCGAAGGGGCATATCCCAGGCGACAAAGCCGCCCCAATCGTGCCCGACAAAGATAGCGGGTGGCAGATCCAACGCATCGCAAAGATGCGCCAGATCGCCGGTGAGGTGCTCCATGTCGTAGAGCGGGACCGCTCCTTCCCCCGTCGGCCCGCCAGTGTGTCCATAGCCTCTCATATCAGGGGCGAGGACGCGGTACCCTGCTTGCGCCAGCGGTTCCATCTGCTTGTGCCAGGCATAGCCAAGTTCCGGCCAGCCATGGCAGAACACGACGGGTTGACCCTCTGCCGGGCCCATCTGGTGGACAGCCATTGTGAGGCCGGGCAGTTCGACATAGTCAGGGTGGGGAAATGAGCTGGTCATGGATCTTGCCTTCGATGGTTAGCGTGCGTCTACAGAGCGCTGGGCACTCTCCAAACTCAGTTCCCTGGCAGCGGCTGCTTTCACAGCTTCAATCACAGGTGCGCGGACACGCAGTTTCGTTGCTGCGTGGTGACCCATGCCGACTTTTTCTTTCAGTTCAGCAGCGGCTTCTTTCGCCGTTTTAAGGAGCGCATCAGGGGCAACTATTTTGTCTAAGAAGCCTGCACGCTGTGCGTCTTCGGCGTCATAGAGCTCTCCAGTTGTGGCCGTGCGGTTGAAATAGGCTGGAGCCAGACGGTAGCGGGCAAGCTCAGTTGCGAAGTAGGGCAGTGTCATGTTGATGCGCACTTCGTTCAGGCCAATCTTGATGCCGGTGTCTCGGCCAATCCGCAGGTCTGAGGAGAGCAATAGAAAGGCACCCATGGGGTAGGCACTGCCGGTGCAGGCGGCGACTACAGGGAAGGGGAAGGAAAGCAACTTTACTGTGAGGTCTGCGCCGAGGGTCATCATGCGGTGAATGTCTTCAGCCGTTCCCGTCGCGAAGACACCCATGTCAAAGCCAGCGGAAAAGATACGATCATTGCCAGATAAAAGGACGACAGCCTTGTCCTTCTCTGCCTGGTCAAAGGCGTCGTGTATCGCCTGAAGCAGGGTGGGGGACATGGCGTTCACTTTGCCATCATCTATCGCGATGTGAGCTACGCCGTCTTCAAGTGTGTAGGTTACAGGGCTTGTCATGGTTGTTTCTCCTAAAAGCATCCAGTGGATGTATTTGGGCAAAATGACCAAATGAAACAAGCAGAAGCCATGCAAAAGGGATTGCGTAGGATGGGGGACGGTTCGTGATGTGGAGGTGGCCGCTAGGGAAAATAGGGAGTGCTGGGCGACCTTTTAGATGGCCACCGGGCGCAAATGACTGCGAGGCGTTCTGTCCTTACCGTCATCCTCGTGCTCGACACGAGGATCCATACAGAGTCGCACTGTTTCTTGGACCCTCGGGTCTGGGCCCGAGGGTGACAAATAGCGAGTGCACCTTGAGGTGCGTTACCCCCGCCGAGCGGTGGTAACGTCCTGAAGGCTTGTTTTGCTCAAAGAGCTTGGGCCTCTGCCCGCAGGCCTTTTAGCTGCATTTTGCCGATCCTGCTTGCGTCCTTGAGGGCCTGTCTTTTCATCAAACAGTTCCGCCAGCTTGTCGGTCATGGCACCGCCCAGCTGTTCGGCATCAATGATGGTGACCGCGCGTTCATAGTAGCGGGTCACATCATGGCCGATGCCAATGGCGATCAGTTCAACTGGTGAGCGTGTCTCAATGTCTTCAATCACCTGGCGTAAGTGGCGTTCCAGATAGTTGCCGGCATTCACCGACAGGGTGCTGTCGTCGACTGGCGCGCCATCAGAGATCACCATCATGATTTTGCGGTGTTCGGGGCGTGCGAGCAGTCGGTTGTGGGCCCAGATAAGAGCTTCACCGTCGATGTTTTCTTTCAGAAGGCCCTCACGCATCATCAGACCCAGATTGCGGCGCGCGCGGCGCCAGGGGCTGTCTGCAGCCTTGTAGATGATGTGGCGGAGATCATTGAGCCGTCCGGGGTTGCCGGGTTTTCCTTCGGAGAGCCATTTTTCACGGGCCTGTCCGCCCTTCCAGGCGCGGGTCGTGAAGCCGAGGATTTCCACCTTTACGCCACAACGTTCAAGGGTTCGCGCCAGAATATCTGCGCAAAGGGCGGCCACCGTGATGGGGCGTCCGCGCATAGATCCTGAATTGTCGAGCAGGAGGGTAACGACGGTATCGCGAAACTCCGTGTCGTTCTCCATCTTGTAGGCGAGCGGCATCATGGGGTCTGTGATCGCGCGGGTCAGGCGTGCGGCATCCAGAATGCCTTCTTCCAGATCAAACTCCCAGGTACGGTTCTGCTTTGCCATCAGTTTACGCTGCAGCCGATTGGCCAAGCGTGAGACGACGCCATGCAGTTGATGGAGCTGCTGGTCGAGATATTGGCGTAGGCGCGTGAGTTCTTCGAGATCACACAGATCTTCGGCGCTGATCACTTCATCATAGGTCTGGGAAAAGACTTTATAGGAGGGGGCACGGGCTGCCTCTTCCATCCCATCTGGACGCCATGGCTGGTTGCCGTCGCCCATATCTTCCATGTCTTCAGCGTCCGCGGGCATATCGTCCGCGTCCACTTCGACCATCTGTTCTTCGCCTTCTTCGCCGTCTCCTTCGGCCATTTCGGCTTGCTCGGCGCTTGCCCCTTCAGGCTGTTCAGCTTCGCCAGCCTGAGCGTCGTCGTCGGGCTGATCTTCGCCACCTTCTTCACCGTCCTGCTCGTCGTCGGCATCATCCGGACTGTCGCCCAGCTCATCGCCCATTTCGAGGTCGGTCAGAACATCCCGCATGACCTTTGCAAAGGCTTCCTGATCTTCCAGGACCTCGCCAAGTCGGTCGAGATCGCCAGAGGCTTTTTCTTCAATCCAGGGGCGCCAGAAGTCGACCAGGTTTTGCGCTGCGTCGGGCACGGGTGCGCCGGTCAGCTTTTCGCGGGCCATCATGGCGACAGCTTCTGCGAGCGGCGCTTCGTCTTTGTTGGTGATCTTGTCGTAGCCGCGGGCCTTACAACGCTTTTCAAGCGCAGCGGTCAGGTTTTGACCCATACCAGCCATTTGTGTGGCGCCGATGGCCTCCACACGGGCTTGCTCAACCGCATCGAAGATAGCGCGGGCATTGCTGCCGTCTGGAGCCAATCTGGAATCTACATCAGCGTCATGATGTGCAAGACGAAGGGCATAGGCGTCAGAGAAGCCGCGAACTTCCGCAACTTCACTTGCTTCCAGCTCACGGCTTGGCAGGGGAAGGCGCGCGCGCAATCCACGAAGGCCTGGAGGTTCCGTGCCAAAGGTCACGGCCAGTTCTTCCTGCTCGGCGATGGTCTTCATGGCCGCCGTCAAGGCTCGCTTGAACGGTTCGACCGGACCTTCCTTGTTTTGCATGGACGCGATCCTCAGATCCCGGCACCTCTAAGCGTGTTGCTTAGGCCACCATGATGGTTGCAGCACTGTCTGGCAGATCTTCACCAAAGCAGCGTTGATAGAACTCGGCCACGGTCGCCCGTTCCAGTTCATCGCATTTGTTGAGGAAGGTCACGCGGAAGGCGAAGCCAACATCATCAAAAATCTCTGCATTCTCTGCCCAGGTGAGCACGGTCCGTGGACTCATCACGGTAGAGATGTCGCCTTGGATAAAGGCGGCGCGGGTAAGGTCTGCGACGCGGACCATGGAAGACACAGTGGCTTTGCCTTCCTCTGTCTTCGCATAGCTCTGTGCTTTGGCCAGAATGATGTCGGTTTCCACGTCGTGCTCCAGGTAGTTGAGCACAGTCACGATGTTCCAGCGGTCCATCTGACCCTGGTTGATCTGCTGCGTGCCGTGATAGAGACCACTTGTGTCGCCTAGGCCAATGGTGTTGGCGGTGGCAAAGAGACGGAAATGGTCGTTCGGGCGGATCACTTTGTTCTGGTCGAGCAGGGTGAGCTTGCCTTGAACTTCCAGCACGCGCTGGATCACGAACATCACGTCCGGACGACCGGCATCATACTCATCGAAGACAAGCGCGACGGGGTGCTGGAGCGCCCAAGGAAGAAGACCTTCGCGGAATTCGGTTACCTGCTTGCCCTCTTTCAGAACAATGGCGTCTTTCCCGATCAAATCGATCCGGCTGATGTGGCTGTCCAGGTTAACCCGGATACATGGCCAGTTCAGGCGCGCGGCGACTTGCTCAATATGGGTGGATTTACCTGTGCCATGATAGCCTTGGACCATGACACGGCGGTTAAAGGCAAAGCCTGCAAGAATGGCGAGCGTTGTTTCGCGATCGAAGAGGTAGTTCTCGTCGAAATCGGGCACATATTCGCTGCGCTCTGAAAAGGCGGGCACTTCCATATCAATATCAATGCCGAAAGCCTCGCGGACTTTCACCGTTGTGTCCGGGCCTTCAACTGACAAATTGCCCTGTACTTCCGCTTCCATTCTGCTCTTCTCTCTTTCCCATTGTCTGGCCAAAAACAACATAGCCAGCCGATAGTATCTCACGTTCAAACGTGCTCGCCCTACCTTGCAAATTGGCAAAGCAGGCTGCATTGGCGGCATGATCTGATTGATCTAAAACCGCGCGAAACTTCCTATCCTGTTGCATTCGCGGTCGGTGCAGCATTTTTGCTCCACCTGCAAATGCTTCAAAAAGCGCGGCAGGAGATTAGCAGAAGCCACTCTTTTTCAGGTAGTCGTGTGCCTGGATGACTTTCTGGAGCCGGTCTTCAGCAGCCCGGTCGCCCCCGTTTGTGTCGGGGTGAAACTTCTTCACAAGCTCTTTGTAGCGGGTCTTTATGTCGTTCATCGTGGCGGTCTCGTCAAGACCAAGCTCCAGCAAGGCTTTTTTCTCTGCATTGCGCGGTGGGCGCTTGCGCGTGCCGTCCGCGTTTTCCTTGTAGGGGTCATTTTCCCCGAAAAACCCAAAAGTGTCGGCGAACGCTGGGTCAGCCTGGAACCTGCCACCGCCAGATCCTTCCGGATTCATGCCCATTTTCCAGGTGGGGCGGTGTCCAGTCCGGTTTTGCTCCTGATATCCGCGGACTTCATCCTCGCTCATATTGGCGAAGAAATTGTAGTTTTTGTTGTATTCGCGGATATGGCTCTCACAGAACCACGCATATTGGCCCTCGGAATTACGGCCTTTGGGCGCGCGATGAGGGGCCGTTGAGGTGCAATCAGGCCATTCGCAAGGGCGATTGGCCTTTTTTTCTTTCTTCTTTTTCTGAGGCGCGATCCGGATCGAATCGAAATATTTTGACGTGGAATTCACAGGAGCAGCTCTCGTTTCAAAACTTCGGACTATATCTGTACTAAGTCTGTACCAATTGTGATGTTTCGCACTGTACCAGCACAGAGTTAAGAGGGTGGATGACTATAGCAGAACAAATCGAGGAAATCGTTAGTGAAGCGCTTCAGCCGGTGAGGCTGGAGGTCGCAGACAAATCCCATCTTCATGCAGGTCACGCTGGGGCACGACCAGAGGGAGAAACTCATTTCCATCTGACAATTGTTTCCTCCCAGTTTGAAGGAGAAAATCGGGTGGCGCGCCATCGCCGGGTTAATGCGCTTTTGGCTGACCTGCTTGCCGACAGGGTGCACGCAATGCAGCTGAAAACACTGACACCAGAAGAAGATGGGGCTTAAGCGGTTGCCACGGCTTTAACAGGACGGACCCGCAGTTTCGTGAGCTGGTTGCGCTGCTTTTCTTCAATGGTGAAGCGAAACCCGTGGAAGGTAAAAGCTTGACCTTTTTCCGGGATGGTCTGTGCTTCATGGATGACGAGCCCGGCGATGGTTGTCGCCTCTTCGTCAGGCAGCGTCCAGTCCATATTCCGGTTGAGATCCCGGATGGTCACGGTGCCGTCAACGAGCACGGAGCCGTCCGCCTCGCGATTGACGTCAATAAAGTCGATGTCGTGCTCGTCGGCGATGTCACCTACGATCTCTTCAAGGATGTCTTCCAGAGTCACAAGGCCCATCAGGCCGCCATACTCGTCCACGACGAGCGCGAAGTGGGTCTTCTTGCGTAGAAAGGCGTTGAGCTGACCTTGAACGCTTGTCGTCTCCGGCACGAACCAGGGTTTGGTCGCGAGGCTCAATATGTTGAGGGTGTCAGGATCGGCCTCATCACCGGCAATGGCGCGCAGCAGATCTTTGGCATGCAAAACGCCGACAATGTTCTCTGGCTCGCCCTGCCAAAGCGGGATGCGTGTGTGGGGGCTTTGCATTACTTCGCGAATGATGTCGATGGCGGGCTGATCGGCATCCACCATGATCATGTTTTTTCTGTGCACCATGATTTCTTCGACTTCAAGTTCGCTGAGGTCGAGGATGCCGCCAAGCATGTCTTTGTCGCGCTTGACCACCTGGCCTTCTTGATGGTGCAGGTTGATGGCACCGCGGAGTTCATCATGAACGGAGAGGGCATGGTCGGCGCCGTCTGTCGACACGCCGAAAAGGCCCAGTGTTCGTTGCACGATAAAGGCAATGGTTGTGGTGATGGGCGCGAAGACGCGCACGACAAAACCAATAATGGGCGCGACAGCGAGTGCCATGCGGTCGGTATGAGAGATCGCATAAGTCTTTGGCATGACTTCCGCGAAGACCAATACCAAGGCAGTCATCACCAGAGTTGCATAGACAACGCCAGCATCGCCAAAAAAGTAGATGAGCACGCTGGTCGCGAGGGCTGACGCCAGAATGTTGACCAGGTTGTTGCCGAGCAGGATGGCGCCGATGAGGCGTTCACGGTCTTCGGTTAAACGTTGGACCCGTTGGGCTCTCTTGCTTCCATTTTCGCTCAAATGGTGCATACGCGCGCGGGACGCAGCCGTGAGGGCTGTTTCAGACCCTGAAAAGAAGCCGGAAAGACACAACAAAATAAATATGCTGATGATTGTCAGAATGAGGTCGATGGTGTCCATCAGACAGCCTTTTGGTCAGTCATGAAGTCAAGCAGGTCGCTGCTGCTTACATCGCGGGTGATAAAGGCATCGCCAATACCTTTTGCCAGGATGAAGGTGAGAGTGCCATCGACAACTTTTTTGTCCTGGCCCATCAGTTCGATGAGGCGGTCGGGACCTGGCAGGTCACCTGGAATGTCTGAGAGCTTTGTCGGCAGGCCTGCTGCTTCCAAGTGTCGGGCAGCGCGGGTTGCGTCTTGACCGGAACAGAGGCCGAGCTTCGCGGACAGGTTGAAGGCTAACCCCATGCCAATTGCGACGCCTTCGCCGTGGATCAGACGGTCTGAAAAGCCCGTCGCCGCTTCCAGTGCGTGGCCAAAGGTGTGGCCTAAGTTGAGGAGTGCGCGCACGCCGCCCTCGCGTTCGTCCTGTGCGACAATCCGGGCCTTTGATTGGCAACTTTTGACGATCGCCTGGGTCAAAGCCTGCGGATCCCCGGCCATCAGTTTTTCGACATTGGTTTCCAGCCAGTTGAAGAAGGGGGCGTCATCAATCAATCCGTATTTGACGACTTCGGCGTAGCCCGCTCGCAATTCGCGTGGTGGTAGGGTCTTCAATGCCGAGATATCAGCCAGCACCAGTCGGGGCTGGTGAAACGCGCCGACCAGGTTTTTTCCTTGTGGCACATTGATGCCCGTCTTGCCGCCCACGGAGCTGTCCACCTGAGCTAGGAGGCTGGTCGGAACTTGAGCGAAGTCGACGCCGCGACGCAACACACTTGCGGCAAAGCCGGTCAGGTCGCCAATGACACCGCCTCCAAGAGCAATGATCAGATCACCCCGCTCAACGCCTGCGTCAAGCAAGTCGGCCAGAAGGGACTGTAGCTGGTCGAAATTTTTTGTCTTCTCACCTGCAGGCAAGATGAACGCGTTTGACTTGACATCAGCAGCACCAAGACTCTTCTCAAGTGTCGCTAGATGACGGTCTGCAACATTCTCATCGGTTACGATGACCACTCGACCTCGCTTCAGGAGGGGTGCGATATGGCTGCCTGCATTGGCGATGAGGTCTGGTCCTACAAGAATATTGTAGGCGCGGTCCCCCAAATCGACTGTAACCGAGTCGACTGTGACTTTGTCTGCTGTGAGGCTTGTCATTTACTCTATGTCTCCGTCCCGCTCTCCGCCTGGGCGCATTTCAGCTCGATGGCGAGTGCGTGAACAATTTCGTCAACGACCGCGTCATGGGGACCTTCTTTGCTGTCTATGCTCAGATCAGCTGTCGCATATATAGGGTAGCGCTCGTCGATCAAGCGCTTCATAACGGCTTCCGGGTGGTCATTTTGCAAAAGAGGCCGATGAGATCGCTTGGAGACACGTTTCATGAGGACGTCCAGATCTGCTTTCAGCCAAATAGAGATGCTGTTCTCTTGGCAGGCTTCTCTGGTCTTCGGGTTCATAAAGGCCCCGCCGCCGGTCGCTAGAATCCGCGGCCCCTCTCCAAGCAAGCGATGAATGACCCGCTGCTCTCCGTCGCGGAAATGCGCTTCGCCAAATTCCTTAAAGATATCTGCAATGCTGGACCCGGCTGCCTTTTCGATTTCCGTGTCAGCATCTACGAAGGGCAGGTCCAGCCGGTTGGCCAGACGACGTCCTACGGTTGTTTTACCCGCCCCCATAAGCCCCACGAGCACGACTGAGCGGCTTCCCAGCGCATTTGCGACGGAAATGGCTTCCTTAGATTTCCGCGCAGCGTCATGGGCTGGCGGTTTGCTTTTCAGCGGCTGGGTGCCGCTCATGTGATCACCTGTTGCTTGCAACCTGCTGCATTGGAGTGCGCAGCGGTCGTGTCAGTTTCGGTCTGCTGAAAACAGACTATTTGGGTCATCTTAGAGCACTCTTGCAGAGGTTTCAGCCTTCTTTCCCATATGCCCTAATTTGGTCAAATGTGCACAATAAGTCAGATTGGGAGCCAGAGTGTCTGTCGTTTACCTGCAAATCCCTTTGAAGGGAGGCGGTATCTGCCAGGGCCGTGAAGATCAGTTGGAGATGGGGCCGATGAAGAGTTTTATTCGAGGGCTGGTGGTCTTGGTCATCCTGGCGGGAGCCGGGCTTGCGGGTGTTGTGTACCTGGCCCAATCGACGGCGCCCAACCCAAGTGCGGTGGAGAAGACAATCTCCAACGACAATTTCCCCCGCTAGGCAATATCCACAATGAAACAAACATGGCAGCCCCTGGCTTCTGGTCTTCTGTTTTTTGTGTCCTGTATGGCACCGGTTGTGGCGGAAGAGCCATCCAACGATTGGCCGTTTGACCGTAATCCTCCACGTGAGCAGAGTTGGCCTTTTAACCGTGATCAGACGACAGGCTCTGAAGGGATGCGCCCAGTTGCGGAGCCCGGTGACCCGGTTTTGGAGGTCCCCGCGGACTGGGATGCGGCGATTGATACCCCCTCGTCCGAGATCCCAACCGCGCCACAAGTGCAAACCGGCCCCATTCGGATCTTGCCGCCAGGTGTTGGTGACGCGTCTGGTGCACCAAGTGATTTTGAGGCTCCAGCTAACGACCCGGTATCGCTTTTCCCAGCTGGTCCAAGTGCAGGCGGCCGTGGAGACCTGCCGACACGGGCTGTGGGTGCGCGCCCCGGCGAAGCGGGGACTGGGATAGAGGTTGGTGCCCTTGGCAAGGTTGATGAGGCAAGTGTTGGTCTGCTTGATGATCGTAATGGTGGACTAGGAACTGCCATGTGGTCTGGGACTGACCGACGGGTCGTCGAACAGCTGATCGCCCAAGTACCAGGTCCGACAAACTCCCCCACTCTTGGTGCGCTCTCAAGACGTTTGTTGCTCACAAGTGCGCGCCCCCCGCAGGGAACAAGCAGCGGACCGTCACTACTGGCATTGCGCCTGCAACGATTGAATGGCGCTGGACGATCTGATGATATCGCGCGGCTTTATGCCCGTGCGGGGGTGTCCCAGCCGAGCCCGGCAGCAGCCATGGAGTTTGCGCTCGCCACACTGGCCACCGGAGACCGGGATGCAGCCTGTAACCTGCTTGGCGGTTTGCCGGTGGGGGGCGACCCTGGAACAGACCTTGTGGCGGGTTTTGCGCTTAAACTTTCCATCTTTTGCCAAATATCAGGGGGCATGACAGCTGCGGCTAACCTTACCGTTGATCTTGCCCGCGAGCAGGGGCTTGATGCCCCCTATTTCCTGTCCTTGGCTGCGGCTGCCACAGATGGGCTTTCTTTGGATGCTGCGGAGCCAAGATTGCTCGATCCCCTCATCTACCGAATGATGGGGCTGGCGGGTCGTGTGCTGCCAGGTGACGTGGTCGGGCGGTTGGTTCCTTCCCTGCTGGTGCCTGTCGCAGAGGATAGTGCCCTTGATCCTGAGGTGCGGATTGCGGCTGCTGAGAGGGCTGCTGCACTTGGCCTGATTGATGGTGATCAAATGGCAGCCGCCTATCTTGCTGTGTCTTACACGCGCGAAGATGTGGCGGGTGTGCGCGTCGGCGTTGAACCTGCATCTCCCTATCGCAGGCGGGCTTTGTTTCATCAGGCCGTGTTGGACGAGCGGGTGCCTGCGGGGCGAGCTGATCTATTGGCAATGCTCTTCTTCCGCGAACGTGGCGGGGATGCTTATGCGGCCACTCTTGCCGCGCATCGTGGCTCTCTTGCAAGTGTCCCTCCCTCAAACGTCCTGACGTCTTTTGCGCCGTTAGCCGTCCGCGCTTTTATCGAACAAGGGGACCGAGTGCGCGCAGGGATGTGGCTCTCTGTAGTCGAGGGTGCTGCTCTCGATACTAGCCAAGTGCGCGAGTTGGCAGCTGTTCTGCGTCTCATCGACCCCAACACGGTGGCTGGTGCACCGCTCCCCCCATTGGTGGATGCAGATGCGGAGGTGGCGCCCTCGATCTCAATCCCCGCGTTTTTACAACCTGCGCTGAATGACCTTGCGGCAGGTGGTGCGGCTCGTGAGTTTGCGGCGCTGGAAATTGTGTTGTTGGATGCGCTCGGTCTACAACTGCCTGCATCGGTCTGGGATGCGGTGTTGGTTTCAGGCGGGCTTCCAGGGGGCGAGGTCGCCCCGGTCGCTGTTTCTCAGAGACTGAAGCTCGCCAGCAGTCAGAAACGCGTCGGTGAAACCGTGCTCCTTACGTTGGCAGCCTTGTCTGACGGTGGTGTGGGGCAAGCCCATCCGCAAACTCTTTCCGAGACGGTGAAGGCGCTTCGCATTGTGGGGCTTGAGCAAGAGGCTCGCAGGCTTGCTGCGGAAGCCCTGATGGCTCGCATTGGCGATAGGACTTGAAGTCGATGCCAAGGCGTAGACCGGGCGTGGATCCCTCTCACCTTCCTGCTGACGCCTATCGGCTGGAAGCATTTCTTGAGATGCTCAGTGCCGAGCGTGGTGCCTCTCAGAACACGCTTGATGCTTATGCGCGGGATTTAAAGGATTTTGGGGTGGCGCTGAAAAAGCGTGGCAATGCCTTCTCAGCTTTTAATAGCAATGATGTGCGTGCCTATCTTGCACTCATGGAACAAGCGGGGCTTGCCGCTTCAACAGCTGCTCGGCGCCTTTCGTCCATTCGACAGTTCGCGCAGTTTCTGATGAGTGACGATGTGCGGGCGGATGACCCTTGCGCGATTATCGAAGGCCCCAAACTTGCCAGGCCGCTTCCCAAAACCTTGAGTGTTGAAGAAGTGGACCTGTTGCTGCTGGCGACGGAAAGCTATGGCGCGACGATCGCTGATCCTGTGAAGAAATCCTACAGGCAGGCCCGCACGCGATGCCTGATGCAAGTGATCTACGCGACGGGTCTGCGGGTGAGCGAACTGGTAGGCCTTCCTGTCGCGGCGGTTACCAGTCCGGATCGGATGGTGGGTGTGAAGGGTAAAGGCGGTCGCGAACGGATGGTGCCGCTGAGTGAACCTGCGGCAGAGGCTATTGCGCACTATCTAGACTGTCGCAAGGAGGCTCTCGGTGACGTGAAAAGCTCTTATCTATTTCCGTCTCGGGGCAAATCCGGTCACCTGACGCGGCATCGGTTTGCGCAGATGCTAAAGGAGCTTGCGGAAATTGCGCAGATTGACCCGACGCGCCTCTCTCCACATACACTTCGGCATGCCTTTGCCAGTCATCTATTGGCCAACGGAGCTGACCTCAGGTCCGTCCAGCAGTTGCTGGGGCATGCAGACATTTCGACCACGCAGATTTATACCCATGTTCTGGAAGAACGGCTGCGAGAGCTGGTGACCAATCATCATCCACTTGGAAAGAGAAAGCTCGACTGAAATTACCAGATTTGGCTAAGATTTCCGCCATTAACCGGCATTTTGTCTCATGGTTGACAAGCGATAGGTGGCAGGCCAGTGTGCCGCCGCCGATCGCATTTTGGCCGTTAAGTAAACTTAAGAGCGCATGCATACATATCTCGAATTTGAAAAACCGATTGCCGAGCTGGAAGGTAAAGTTCAGGAGTTGAAACTCCTGGCGCAGGAAGATCCGACCGCGGGCATTTCTGATGATGTTTCAAAGCTCGAGGCAAAAGCTGCGCAGCTGTTGAAAGACATGTATGCCAATCTGGATACCTGGCAGAAAACACAGGTCGCCCGGCACCCAAACCGGCCTCATTTTCTCGACTACGCAAACGCGTTGATTGAAGACTTTACGCCGCTCGCCGGTGATCGGAACTTCGGTGAGGATGAAGCCATTGTGGGTGGACTGGGGCGTTTCCGCGGTCGGTCGGTTGTCATCATGGGTCACGAAAAGGGCAATGATGTCGAGACCCGCATGAAGCACAATTTCGGCATGGCACAGCCAGAAGGCTATCGTAAAGCTGTCCGCCTGATGGAAATGGCGGACCGTTTTTCCATGCCCGTCATCACTTTGATCGATACTGCCGGTGCCTTTCCTGGTCGCGAAGGGGAAGAGCGTGGTCAGGCTGAGGCGATTGCACGCTCAATCGATACCTGCCTTAACGTTCAGGTGCCGTTTGTCTCTCTCGTTATTGGCGAGGGCGGATCAGGTGGTGCGCTTGCCATTGCCACGGCGAGCCGGGTTTTGATGCTGGAGCATTCGATTTACACGGTTGCCTCACCAGAAGCCTCTGCGTCTATTCTTTGGCGCAATTCAGACAAAGCAAAGGATGCGGCGGCGGCCATGAAAGTCACCGCGCAGAGCCTGCTTGAGCTTGGTGTTATTGACCGTATCTTGCCAGAGCCTGTTGGTGGGGCGCATCGTGAGCGCGCTCAGATGATGGCTGACGTAGGCGATGCTCTTGAACATGAATTGCGGGATATGTCTGGTCTGGACGGTGCGTCGCTTCGCCGTCAACGGCAAGAAAAGTTCATGGCCATAGGCCGGACCGGAGTCTCCTAGAGACTTTTGTTTACTCTTTAGAAACCCTGTTCCAGGGCAATCAAAGCTAAACCTTTTAGGCATAGACTTTTCGATAGAGGCAAGATCTGTCAATTGGAATGTCTATGCTGGAATTTCGTCATTGCGATACAGAGCGCCTTTATACCCACTGGCAATCGCTTGGTGAGGGTGGCTTGCCAAGCCACAGGTGTTGGGACCCGGCTCAAATTCCAAAGCTGACGCCTAACATGCTCATTCTTGAACTGAATTCTGACGATGACTTTGTGTACCGGTTTGCGGGTACCCAGATCTGCGATTTTGTTGGCGTGGAGCTTACGGGACGTCGGATGAAGGAATTTTTCCCATCACCAGATGTTTATGCCGCTACCGACAGCATGCAGCGCGCTATGCTGAGGGTCCCTTGCGGACAATTGTCGTCTTATAAAGTGCGTGGTGCTGCTGGCCGGGAGTGTGATGCGGAACTTCTCTTTTTGCCACTAGCTGGGAAGAACGGTACTGCCGACCGGTTGCTTGTCTATATGGCGCTGGCGGATACCACTGGCTTTGGTGAAGCCGCCCCGGAAGTTTCGGCGAATTTAGAAGCAACCTGGATTGACCTTGGGTGGGGTGTTCCTGAAGCTGATACGGCATTCGCTGAACCCCAAAATTCTAATATTCAGGCGTAAATTTTACTGGGCTCGCCATCAAGTAAAGTTAAACCTATTTGTGTAATTATAGTCTCACCATTGGGATTATCCGCTGGGGCTGGACGCTGTGACGGAATTCAAAAGCGAAGATAGCAAGTTCATTTACGACTACTGGATGAGCCTGCGAGGCGGACGCATGCCTGCCTATCGTGCCTGGGATCCTATCTGTGTGGCGAAGCAAATGCCCTGGTGCACAATTGTGGAGCGAGGCGGCCCTACGGGCTATCGGCTGCGGTTTGCGGGCACTGCAATCTGTGAGTTCTACAGCGAGGAAATGACGGGTCAGGCTGTCGGCAATCGGATGGACGAGGATGCGCGCACATTCTATTTCGCGCAAATCGAGGAAACTTTGATGCGTCCTTGCGGCATGTTTTTCACCACCCATGCGCGGGCCGATACTGGCCGTGATTGCCTTTTCGAAACACTGGCCCTTCCTCTTGCCGATGATGGGGGAGTTGGTGCCCGCTTGCTGATGCATCAGGTGATTGTTGAAGAGGTCACTTATGGTGACCCTTCAAGCAAATTTTCGATGCCTGAGCAGATGGAGTGGATCGATTTGGGGGCGGGTGTTCCTATGCTTGCAGCAGTGCAGACGCCTCAGAGCATCTGAGCAAACGTGTCTCGTACATCGTCGGCAAACAGTTCGGGTTCTTCCATGGCAGCGAAGTGGCCGCCTTTGTCCATTATCTTGAACTGTTTCAGATTATAGCTTCGTTCGGCCCATGATCTCGGCGTGATGGGCAGGGTGTCCATTGGGTATTCCGAATAGGCTGTTGGCACGGTTACTTTTTGACCTGGCTTCAGCAGTCCTGATCCTTCTGCGGGCCCTGCTTTGTAAAGCGTATTGGCTGAATTGATTGTGCCGGTGAACCAGTAGATTGAGAGTTGCGTGAGGATCGTCTCCATGGGGAAACGGGCTTCCATGCCTTCCCAGGTGTGAGACTTGTCGGTGTCACCCAACCGGTAATATTTGTCCGCTAACCAGCCGGCGAGACCGGCGGGTGAGTCCATCACCGCATAGGCAAGCGCCATGGGTTTGGTCGACTGGATTGACCGATACCCTTCTTCGCCCGCCCACCAGGTCTTCATTTCCTTTATCCACGTGCTTTCTTCCTTGGTAATAGGCGGCTGGCTTTCGTGCTTCAGATTGGGTCTGAGTGGCAACATGGTGAGGTGGATTGCACGCACTGCATCTGCGTGCTGCAGGGCAAGGCGGGAGGTGACGAAGCTTCCCCAGTCGCCCGCCTGTGCGCAGTAGGTGTCATATCCCAACACGTCGGTCATCAACTGATGCCAGAGATCAGCCATGATGGCCGGTCCTATTGGCTGGCGCGGCAGAGATGAAAAGCCATAGCCAATGAGCGATGGCACGATGACATCAAAAGCCGGGCCTGATCTACCGTAATTCTCTGGGTGCGCCAGCCGATCAATGACATCAAGGAATTCGCGAAACGTGGAAGGCCATCCATGGGTCATGATAAGCGGGATCGGATTTTCCCCTGACCCTCTTTCATACACGAAGTGGATTTCATGGTCCTGATCCGCGTCATCGGTCAACGCAACTTTGTATTGCGGGAAAGAGTTCAACCAGGCTTCCTGTTTGCGCCAATCGAAATCATCCCGCCAATAAGAGATCAGTCGCTCCATGTAAGACAGGCTCGTGCCATAGTCCCAATGATCGTTGCCATCAGGCTCATTAGGCAGGCGCGTTTGTTCCAGCCTGTGCTTCAGGTCCGCGATTTCGTGATCGGGCACATGGATCTTGAAGGGATCTGCTGGAATGACGGGCCGGGTCATGGGTTACCCTTTCACCTGTTTTGCAAACGCTCGCACATCATCGGCAAAAACGGATCCCGTTTCCAATGCGGCGAAATGCCCGCCTTTTTCAAACTCGGTCCAACGCTCAATGTTGAAGCCTTTCTCCGCCATAGAGCGCGGCGGGAAGACCAGAAACTCTTTCGGGAAGTAAGCGATGCCCGTGGGCACTTCGACCTTGGTGTCCGGTGCCATGTCGGTGCCGCCTTCTTCAAACATGCCCCGATAGAACCAGGTCGCCGTGTTGAATGTGCCGGTCACCAGGTAAATCATGATGTTGGTGAGCAACTGGTCCTTGGTGTAGGTGTTCTCAATATGCTCAGTGCCATCTGTTCCGCGTGTGTCTGACCAGGTATTGAACTTTTCTGTGAACCAGGCGGCAACACCCACCGGGCTGTCCATCATGGCATAGGAGAGGGACTGAGGCTTGGTCATCTGAAGTCTTAAATAAGCGCCTTCCATTTCGAAGTTGAAGGCGGCGGCACCGGCCCATGCTTTTTCTTCTTCGGTTTCCGGCGCGATGCCGCTCGGGCGCACCCCCCACATGTTGAGATGCACGGCTTTGCATCCGCCGCCTTTGTTCGTCCCGTGATTGTAGGCGAGAAAGCCGGAGACGACGGAGCCCCAATCGCCACCCTGGGCAATGTAAGTCTCATAACCCAGCGTCTCGCGCATAAGCTTGTCCCAAAGCTCGGCTGTGCGCTTGGGCCCCAGAGGTTTTTTCGGCTTGCCCGAAAAGCCGTAACCGGGGAGCGATGGGATCACCAGGGTGAGGCCATCTTCTGCGTCCCCGCCATGGTTTTCGGGGTGAGCCAAAAGATCGATGACATCCAGAAATTCAAACACGGAGCCCGGCCAGCCATGGGTCAGGATCATGGGCTGCGGCGCACTGCCGGACCCTTTCACATGGTAGAAGTGGATTTCTTGGGCCTCAATGGTTGTTTTGAACTGAGGAAAGGCGTTGAGCTTTGCTTCGGCGGTGCGCCAATCGAACTCATCGACCCAATAGGCGCAGAGCTCTTTCATGTAGTCCATGTCTGCGCCATAGGCCCAGCGATCGGCACCGGGATCGATCTCGGGCATTTCATGCCACTCATAGGCTTTTACCTTTGATTGAATGGCATTGATGGTGGATTGCTCGATTGCAACCTGAAAGGGGGTTGGGGTGCTCATCATCTCTCCCTGAATTTTGTTTTTCCCATTATGGCAGGGCCGGTCGTCCGCGCAACAAAAGGCGGCGTTTGAGGATTTGTTTTGCCGCTTTGGGGGGCTGGCGGGTAGGGTGGCGAAAAGGAACTTCACTCCTGGGGGGAGACATGGCTACTCAAGCTGTCGCGGACGCGACGGAATTTACGATGTCCAAGACATATCGGCGATATGCGCTTGGCATTTTATTGCTCGCGTATATTTCCAGCTATGTCGACCGGCAGATTATGGGCGTGGTTCTGCCTGCCATTAAAGAAGAGTTTTTGCTGGCGGATTGGCAACTCGGCTTTTTGTCAGGGATTGCGTTTGCGATTTTTTATGCCACGCTTGGCATGCCGATTGCGTTTTTGGCGGACCGATCAAACCGCCGCAACATTATTGCTGCTGCTGTTTCTATCTGGAGTTTAATGACGGCGGCCTGTGCGTTCGTTTCCGGTTTCGGCACACTGGCGATTGCCCGGATCGGGGTCGGTGTTGGGGAGGCAGGATCAAGCCCGCCATCACACTCGATGATTGCAGATATGTACCCGCCCGAGGAACGCAGTGGTGCGCTGGCAATTTATGCGCTGGGTGTTTATCTCGGCACCATGATTGCGTTTGCTGTGGGGGCGTTTGTGGTTGCCCAATATGGCTGGCGGGAGGCCTTCTTGTTGGTAGGGCTTCCTGGGATTGTTATTGCGCTTCTCGTGCGTTTTACTCTCAAAGAACCGCCGCGGGGTTTCTCAGAAGGTAGACCTGAGCCGGAGCTTGGCCCTATCGATTGGAGCGAAGCGCGCGGTCAGATCGCAGCGGGTTTTCGTCATCTGTGGACCGATCGTGCGTCCTTTCACACTGTTCTGGGTGTGACAATTATTTCCTTTGTGGGCTATGGCGGTGCGGTCTGGGGGTTTTCCTTTTTTATCCGCAGTTTCAAGATGAGCTATGAAGAGACGGGAATCTTTCTTGCGCTTGTTGTCGGCATTTTTGGTGCGATGGGCGCCATTCTTGGGGGCAAACTCGCGGATCGGATGGGCGCGAAAGATGTGCGATGGACACCCTGGATTGTCGCCCTTGCTAAAGTGGTTGCGGCTCCGATCATTCTCGCGTTTTTTCTCGTCGAGAAAGAGTTGGCGCTGTGGCTCTATGTGCCGATGACGATCCTTGGTGCGTTTTACCTTGGACCCAGCTTTGCACTCATTCAAAGCCGGGCACCACTTCACATGCGTACCACTATTTCCTCAATCATGTTGTTCATCCTGAACATCATCGGGCTTGGCTTTGGACCGCAGCTTGTGGGTATTTTGAGTGACGTGTTGGAGCCATCCTATGGCATTGAGTCTCTTCGCTATGCGTTGTTGCTGATGAGTTTTGTCAGCCTATGGGGGGCGTATCACTATTACCTCGCTGGCAAAGCACTCGGGCGTGAGGCGAATGGAAACTAGTGTCGGACTTTGTTCTCTACGGTCCAGCCTATAGCGCCTATACGCGCATCGTCCGTCTGGTGCTTGAGGAGAAGGGTACGCCTTATCTGTTGGAGGAGGTGGATTTCATCTCCGCTGGCATGCCTGTGGCGCAAAAAGAACGCCATCCGTTCGGCATGGTTCCCGCCCTTGAACACGAGGGCCATATGCTTTTTGAGGCAGGACCCATTTGTTCCTATCTTGATGAAGTCTTGCCAGCGCCACCACTTGCGCCGAGTGACCCTGTCGCGCGGGCGCAGATGGCGGCGACCATCTCTGTTCTCGACAATTACATCTGGCCGGATCTTCGTGAGCTGGTCACACAGACGCTTTTCACGACACTCGTGGGCGGGTGGCCGGACGATTTGATCAAAGAGCGCATGGTGAAGCGGCTAGCGGCTTCGCTTGCAATCCTTGAAGAGAGATTTGTTGCCGTTGGCGCTTTGAACAGCAAGGCTGTCACCCTTGCAGATTTGCACGCGGTGCCGATGATTGCGTATTTAGCTGAAACACTTGACGGTCAGCTCCTGCTTCAGGACCTCCCCGCTCTATCTGGGTGGTGGAATGAGATGAAGAATAGGCCTTCCGTGGTTGCAACGGCGTTTGATCTCGCCGCCTATCCTTGGGCGCAAAAAACTGAGGACTGACGCGTGGCTCAAATCAGAGGATATATCGCCACCAGTCTAGACGGCTTTATCGCCGATGCTGACCATGGTGTGGGTTGGCTGGATGATTTTGACGGCTCAGACTTTGGTTATGAGGCGTTTATTGCCGATATCGGGTGCGTTGTTATGGGGCGCAAGAGCTTCGATTTTGTCGACGCCTATGATGGTGACTGGCCTTACCCCGGAAAAGACGTGGTTTTGGCGACCCATCGAAAGGTCGTCAATCCGCCGCCACAATCGCATATTTGGGCGGGCGATGATGTTCGCCCGTTGATCAATGAACTCAGGCAGTTCGTCGGTGGTGACGTTTGGGTTGTTGGTGGATCAGATCTTTTGCACCAGTTTCGCCAGGCGGGCGGCTTGGACACGCTTGAGATATTCACGATGCCTGTATTGCTTGGGGGTGGTGTCCCGCTCTGGCTTTCGGCGTCAGAAAAAGAAATGGCGACACTTGTTGAAAGCGCCGCCATGGATTTGGGTGTTGTCCGGTCCGTCTATCGGTTTTAAGCCAGCGCTCCGTGGCAATGCTTGTATTTTTTGCCGGACCCACACGGGCAGGGCGCGTTGCGCGCAATTTTGCCCCAGGTAGACGGGTCGTTCGGGTTCATGGCAACGTCTGCGGGCCTGTTCCGCGCCGTGCGCGGGCGTTCTGCCAGAGCGACACCGCCATCTTCTTCTGCCATTTCATCGCGGCCAGTAAGCGGATCCACGTGGTGGGCCTGCATCTCTGGAAGGTCCTCTTCTCCCAGCTCTGGCGGCTGCTCGGTGACAAACTGCAGGGTCATCAGCTGCCGTGTCACATCTTCACGCAGACGTGTCAGGAGACTTTCAAAGAGTGAGAATGCTTCTGTCTTATATTCGTTCAGCGGATCACGTTGCCCGTAACCCCGTAAGCCAACGGATTGGCGCAGGTGATCGAGCATTTGAAGGTGCTCGCGCCAGCGCTGGTCGACCGTCTGCAAAAGAATTGCTTTTTCGATCTGACGGAAGGTTTCGGCGCCGACATCAGCAACCTTCTTCGCCATGGCGGCATCACCTGCCTGATAGATGCGATCTTTGATCTCTTCGTCCGCAATGCCTTCTTCTTCAGCCCAGTCTTCAATGGGTAAGTCGAGGCCAAAGATTTTCACGGTCTCCTCTTTCAGGCCGTCAACATCCCATTGTTCGACATAGGCCTTCTCGGGGATGTGCGCCCGAACAAGGTCGTCAATGCATTCATGACGCATGTCGCGTACATCTTCAGACACATCTTCCGCATGCATGAGGTCGATGCGTTGCTCAAAGATCGCTTTACGCTGATCATTCATGACATTGTCGAACTTGAGCAGGTTCTTCCGAATGTCGAAGTTGCGTGCTTCGACCTTCTGCTGCGCTTTTGCCAGTGCCTTGTTGATCCACGGATGGATGATGGCTTCGCCTTCTTCCAGTCCCAGCTTCTGCAGCATGCCGTCCATACGGTCAGTGCCGAAGATCCGCATGAGATCATCTTCCAGGCTCAGATAGAATTTTGACCGGCCTGGGTCGCCTTGGCGTCCGGCACGTCCACGCAGCTGATTATCGATGCGACGGCTTTCGTGGCGTTCGGTGCCAATGATGTAGAGACCGCCAGCATCCAGCGCCTGTTGTTTCTTCGCGGCGACGTCTGATTCAATCTCAGCGATGCGTTTAGCACGAGTCTCGTCATCCAGGCTTTCGTCGATCTCATCATTGATGCGCATTTCCAAGTTGCCACCAAGCTGAATATCGGTTCCACGACCCGCCATGTTGGTTGCAATGGTGACCGCGCCTGGCACGCCAGCTTGCGCGATGATGTGCGCTTCCTGTTCGTGATAGCGGGCGTTCAGAACATTGTGCTTTACCTTCTTCTTTTTCAGAAGAGCGGCCAAGTATTCTGACTTCTCAATGGAGGTGGTGCCGACAAGAACCGGCTGGCCCCGCTTTGCGCAGTCTTCCAGTTCCAGGATGATCCCGTCGAACTTTTCCCGAGCGGTCCGGTAGACCTCATCGTCTTCGTCAATCCGGGCAATGCCCACATTGGTCGGAATTTCCAAAACGTCGAGGCCATAAATGTCCATGAACTCTTCAGCTTCGGTGAGCGCTGTGCCGGTCATGCCCGCGAGCTTTTCATAGAGGCGGAAATAGTTCTGGAAGGTTACCGATGCCAGTGTCTGGTTTTCAGGTTGGATCTCAACCTGTTCTTTGGCTTCAAGCGCTTGATGCAAGCCTTCTGAATAGCGGCGGCCTTCCATCATGCGGCCGGTGAATTCGTCAATGATGACGACCTTGCCGCCTTTGACAATGTAGTCTTTGTCTTTCTGA
Source organism: Parvibaculaceae bacterium PLY_AMNH_Bact1 (assembly GCA_032881465.1). Taxonomy (NCBI): domain Bacteria; kingdom Pseudomonadati; phylum Pseudomonadota; class Alphaproteobacteria; order Hyphomicrobiales; family Parvibaculaceae; species Parvibaculaceae bacterium PLY_AMNH_Bact1. The sequence goes on along the minus strand of CP126168.1, from coordinate 3,009,714 downwards.
AAGAGCTTGTGTGCTTTGAGTGCGCAGTTTGCATGATGCACCAGGGAGATGTTCTCTACATCGTAGAGAGTGCCTTCTTCCATGATCCCTGCTTCGCGGAGCAATTCCTCGACATGCTCGTTGCCTTCGTCGGTCAGGTTTGATGTGCGGGCTTTTTCATCCAGCTCATAATCTTCTTCGACCAGCGAGGGGATGATCTTGTCGACTGTTACATAGAGCTCTGAATTATCCTCCAGCGGTCCGGAGATGATCAGCGGTGTTCGCGCTTCGTCGACGAGGATCGAGTCTACCTCATCGACAATCGCAAAAAAGTGGCTGCGCTGGACCATGGCCCCCAGCTGATACTTCATATTGTCGCGTAGATAGTCGAAGCCGAGCTCATTGTTCGTGCCATAGGTGATATCTGCAGCGTAGGCCGCGCGCCGTTCTTCGTCGCTGAGGCCGTGCAGGATGACTCCGGTGGTGAGCCCAAGGAATTCGTAAACCTGGCCCATCCAGGCCGCATCGCGGCTGGCCAGATAGTCATTAACGGTGACCACGTGAACCCCTTTTGCAGGAAGGGCATTCAGGTAGGCAGCCAAGGTGGCGACAAGGGTCTTCCCTTCACCGGTTTTCATTTCAGAAATTCGGCCCTCGTGGAGCGCCATGCCGCCGATCAGCTGCACATCGTAGTGACGTTGACCAAGGCTTCGCTTTGCGCCTTCGCGCACGGTCGCAAAAGCTTCTGTCAACAGATCATCCAGCGTTTCGCCCGCTTCGAGGCGCTCTCTGAATTCCTGGGTCTTTGCGCGGAGTGCGTCGTCCGACAAGGCTTCCATATCGGGTTCCAGCGCGTTGATTGCACTCACCCGAGCTGTCAGAGATTTAATCTTGCGGTCGTTGCTGGAGCCAAAGATCCGCTTGGCAAATGCGCCCAAGCTAGCCATCAGGGTATGTCACCTTGTTGGGGCAATCAGCTCGCTTGCAGAACGCCAGCGGTGATGCCCGGTTATTGTGTCAGAAGCAGCCCTTCCGCTTCGAAAAAGCGCACAACCGAACCCAATTGATGTAAGGGGGGGCTTGGTCCTTGTCAACGCTTCCAAGGGTCCGCCGCGGGGCCCCACTCTTGAGCTTCCAATATTCGTTAATGTCTTGCATTCATTGCGAAATCTTAATGGCACACGCCCTTGTATGAACTGGTCCAACCCCTCACTATAGGGTCTCACCTGAAGCCCGGATGAACCGGGTCTCACTGTTCTCTTCAAGGTCCTTCTCCCATGATGTTTTTGATGTCTTCTCTGACCGCGCGGACGCCGGTCTGGCTCCTCGGTGTTGCCCTTTTTGCGGCGGTTTCTCTCGGCAATCCCCTACCGGCACTGGGAGCAGATGAGGATGATGCGGTTGTCGCGCGGGTCAATGGCGAGGAAATCCGGTTTTCAGACCTTTTGTTGGCAGAAGAAGAGACGGCACAGGCACTCGCCAGCGTGCCTGAAGACGTCAAATTTGAGTATCTTCTCAGTCTCCTGATTGATCGGACTATCGTCTCCAGCGAAGCCCGCACGAAAGGCCTTGTGGATGATCCGGGCGTTCAGCGTCGGTTGGCCTATTATCAGAACAAAGCGCTCCGGGACGTCTATTGGACCCAGCTCATCACCTCGCGCATTTCTGATGAGGCGGCGAAGGAATTTTATGATGCTCAGGTCGGATCTGCTGAACCCCAGGAAGAGATCAAAGCCCGTCACATTCTCGTGGCCACCGAAGAGGAAGCTCAGGCGGTGATCGAGGCGCTGGATGCGGGTGGAGATTTTGAAGAGCTTGCAAAAGAGCACTCAACCGGCCCCAGCGGCGCAGAGGGGGGTGACCTGGGGTATTTCACCGCCGGAACCATGGTTGCAGAGTTCAACGATGCGGCGTTTGCGCTTCAGGCTGGAGAGATATCAGCGCCGGTAAAGACCAAGTTTGGCTGGCATGTGATCAAGGTGGAAGATCGTCGGGTTCAGGAAGTGCCTGGATTTGATCTTGTGAAAGACCAGGTGATTGAAGCTCTGGCTCAGCAGGAAGGCCGGACAATGATGGATGAAATGCGGGCAGCGGCGACGGTTGAAGTCGTCGGTGCAGAAGGAGAAGGCACCCGGCCGTTGATTGCGCCTCAAGAATAGGTCATATGAGGTCAGTCGAGGGAGATTAGCCTACTTAACCACCGGGTTTCGGGTTGATTTGATTTAGGGGTGCTTTTCATGTCCAAGCCATCAGCAACGTCAGCTAAAGCTGCACCTAAATCCGGGGCCAACAAATCCGGGGCGAAGACGGTGTCTAAGAAAGCGGCAAAGAAAAAGATCTCGAAGAAAGCGTCCAAAAAGGAGGCGCTGGAGCCGATATCGCCACTGGCTCCCAAAAAGCTGGCAAGCTTGCCTCCTCTGGCCGGCGTTGAGCTGGCAACAACGAATAGTGGCACCAAATATAAAGGTCGTGATGACCTTCTTGTCGCCCGTATGGCTGAGGGCACACAGGTCGGTGGTGTATTTACAACTTCCAAGACAGCGGCAGCACCTGTCACCTGGTGTCAAAACTCGCTTGAAGGCGGCCTTGCGCGAGCACTCGTTGTCAATGCGGGTAATGCAAATGCCTTTACCGGGAAAGCGGGACTGCAGACCGTGCGGCAGACAGCGTCGGTGGCCGCAGCCATGGTGGGGTGCCGCCAGAAAGACGTCTTTGTCGCCTCTACCGGGGTCATCGGTGAAGTCCTTGACGGGGATGCCATCGGAACGGCTCTGACAAAAGCTGTCAATGCAGGCGACCCTGGTTGGGAAGCTGCCGCCCGGGCGATCATGACAACGGATACCTTTCCAAAACTTGCGACAAAGACGGTGAAGATCGGTGATGTCGATGTCCGCATTAATGGGATCGCAAAAGGGTCTGGCATGATCCAACCGGATCTCGCCACCATGCTGGTGTTCCTGTTTACTGATGCGGAACTACCCGCGTCAGTGGTTCAGACATTGTTGATGCTTGGGGTGAGAGACAGTTTCAATTCCATCACTGTTGATAGTGACACGTCGACAAGTGACACGGTGCTCTTCTTTGCAACCGGTGGCGCCATGGAAGCGGCAGAAGCCAATGGCATCACAACGCCCAAAATTTCACGCGCTGGCGATCCGCGGCTTCGAGACTTCCGTGATGCCTTGAATGAACTGATGATTGATCTTGCGCATCAGGTCGTCAAAGACGGCGAGGGCGCATCGAAATTTATTGAGGTGAAGGTGGCAGGTGCTACTAGCTACAAAGCTGCGCGCACGATCGCGCTTTCCGTCGCGAACTCTCCGTTGGTGAAGACGGCGATTGCCGGTGAGGACGCTAACTGGGGGCGCATTGTCATGGCCGTCGGGAAAGCAGGAGAGGAAGCTGATCGCGATAGGCTCAAGATTGAGATTGGTGGTATTCTAGTTGCCAAAAATGGTGTGGCGGTTGAGGGTTTTGATGAAAAGCCTGTGACGCGTCACATGAAAGGCAAAGACATCAAGATTGTTGTTGATGTTGGTGTCGGGCGAGCCGAGGCAACAGTCTGGACGTGTGACCTCACCCATGAGTACATTCGCATCAATGCGGATTATCGTAGCTGACCAATGTCGGCGTTATTTTCGGGCGAGCGAAGAATTGGCACATCACCCAAGTGATCATGGATATGCAAGCACGCCGGGCCTGCTTGGTGGTGGCTTGGGATCGCGATCCCTTTTTACGCCTCGCTTGACACTTCGCTGGATGGCCTCAAGCGATGCGGAGAGGCTCAGCGCGTTTGCGAGTGATCCACTGCTTTTGCAGAAAACGGAAACTATTCCCTACCCCTATGACGTTCCTGCGGCCCATGAGTGGATCGATGAAGCAGAAGATTTGCGCGCCAGAGGAGCGGCCTATCGATTTGCCATCGAAGAACGGCTGACCCAACAGTTTGTCGGCGTCTCAGCTCTGATGATGCTCGATCGCGGGGTTGCAGAATTGGGCTACTGGCTTGGCCGGGACTATTGGGGGCAGGGCTTTGGCCGCGAGGCAGTTGCTGCGACGATCGCCTTTGGTAAGGATATTTTGAAGCTGCGGTTGATCCAGGCGGTGGTCTATTCAGAAAATACGGCGTCGGTTGCGGTGCTCCGCGGGCTCGGTTTTGAAGAACATGCTTTCGAAACGATTAATGTGCCAGCCCGTGGCGGGGCCCGTCTGGTCCGGCGCTTCGTGTCTGATCTGACCAAAGATCCAGAACTATCAAATGTGCTGCCCTTTTCCGGCAAAGTTGCCTAATGGCCAATAGCGATCTCCCCATCGTGCTCGTTTCCGCCTGTGCATTGGTGGATATAGAAGGTCGGGTGCTGCTCGCACAGCGCCCAGAAGGTAAGTCTATGGCTGGGCTCTGGGAGTTTCCTGGCGGTAAGGTGGAGCCTGGTGAAACGCCAGAGGTTGCTCTGATCCGGGAGTTAAAGGAAGAACTTGAATTAGATGTGACCGCTTCCTGTCTCGCTCCGTTTACCTTTGCCAGCCATACTTATGAGAAATTTCATCTGTTGATGCCACTTTATGTGTGTCGGAAGTGGAACGGCATTCCGACGCCAGTCGAAGGGCAAGTCCTTAAATGGGTGCGCCCGATTAGGATGGGTGACTATCCCATGCCACCGGCAGATGAGCCATTGGTCGCAATGTTGAGGGACTTTCTGTGAATATGAAAATTTCAGATACTCATCCGCATGGCCAGTCTGCGACGGTCGGTCGTTTTCTTGATGACACAAGTGGTGCAACGGCGATTGAATATGGTTTGATTGCTTCTCTTATTGCAGTTGCGATTGTCGGTGTGGTCAACACGATTGGGACGGATATTTTCGCGCTTCTTCGAAGCATCGACGTTTCCTGACGCATCCTAGCTAGCTTAAGAGTTCTTGCTATCCGAACGGGGTGCTTTTTCACCCGTGCTTAACTCGTCTGTCTTCAACGCATCGGCTAAACGCATAGCTGCTGTGCCAGGCCGCATCGGTTTCTGCTGACTTTCGTGAGGTGCCCAACCTGTTGCGTACAGGATCTCAAAGGTGGCTCTAATGCGCCCATCTGGGTCGGCATGTTTCTCCTGGTATAGTTGAGCGGCCCGCATCAAGGTGGCGCGCTTGAGCGGAGTCTTTCTGCGTGCGGCAATCGCGTTGGTTTCGCCCATGGCACGCAGATCGTCCATCAGGTTGAAGATCGTGTCGTAGCGGACGATGATCTGGTCTGCATCGACGACAGGCAGCGCGAAGCCGCTGCGTTGGAGAAGCCCGCCTAGATCACGCACATCTGCGAAAGGAGAGACGCGTGGTGAGACACCCCCCTCACACTCTGCTTCTGCCTGCATGAGGACATCGCGTAATTCATGCAGTGTTTCGCCGCCAAAAAGTGCGGTGAGAAAGAGGCCATCGGGTTTCAGAGCCTGCCTTACTTGTAGGAGGGTTCCGGGCAGGTCGTTCACCCAGTGAAGTGACAGTGCGCTGGTAACAAGATCGAGCGAACCCAGCCGGACGGGAAGAAACTCTTCGTCTGCCGCAATGCTGGGGGCGGGTGCCTGAACGGCCATTGATGGAGACAGGTCGGCAGAGATGATTGTTTCCACACCGGCGGCTTTAAGAATGTCACGGGCAAGCAGGCCATTGTGGCACCCGAGGTCAAGAGCTGTCTGAAAGGTGCGGTTGGTTGTCTCTAGCCGCCCACCAATCTCCTCGCCTGCCCGGCGGACCAGAAAATCCGCCGCCGAAAAGTTTTTTGCCGCACGCGCACGATGGCGGGCGACAAGTTGGCGGTCAAATGGGGCAACGGCAGAAGTCATACTGCGCACTATGGCAATCTGGGCTGCCCGTGCAAGTTTGCTTTCGCACTGTGAGCGTCTCAGCTTATGCTCCGTCCATGGCAATGTTTGGACCGCAGATCGTGCATTCTGGCCGGACCGTTCGCGAAGCACTGCGGTTGACGGCCAATCTTCTGTTGCCGCCTCGGTGTGTGTCCTGTGCGGCCCCTCTTTGGGGGGAAACGCAGGTTTGCGCCGATTGTTGGAAGGGTCTGACATTTGTCGAGGCGCCTCTTTGCGAGGTAAGTGGTATTCCCTTTCCTTTTGACCCGGGACCTGGGGCACTGAGCGCGGAAGTGCTGGCTCATAGGCCTGCTTACGGGCGGGCGCGGGCGGCGCTTCAATATGATCAGGTCAGCGGTCGGCTTGTTTCTCGGTTGAAATATGGAGATCGTCTGGAAGCAGTGCCTCTCTTCGCAAAATGGATGGTGCGTGCCGGGCATGAGTTGCTTGCAGAAACGGACCTTATTGTGCCCGTGCCGTTGCACCGGGCGCGGCTGTTTCAGCGGCGCTTTAACCAATCAGCGGAGATGGCGCGTGCCGTTTCACGCCTGACGGGTGTTCCTTGCGCTCCCGAATTGTTGATCCGGACGCGGGCGACACGAGCACAGGTTGGGCTGTCAGCGACCGCCAGACGACGCAATGTGTCGGGTGCCTTCGCGTTAACGCCCGGAAAAGGCGGAGATGTTGAGGGAAAACGCCTGTTGCTCATAGACGATGTGCTCACTACTGGGGCGACTGTGGAAGCCTGCGCGAAGCGTTTGGCGGCTGAGGGGGCTTTGAGTGTCGATGTCCTGACGCTCGCTCGGGTTGTTCCGCAGGACGAAGCCCCTATATGATCCCGCGCAATCTGAAGACCACCCAGGAGTGACCCGATGGCAGACGTGACGATTTATACGACGATGATGTGCCCCTACTGTCATCAGGCGAAGAAGCTACTTTCGCAAAAAGGCGCTAACGTTAAAGAGATTGATGTGGGCATGGACCCTGATCTGAGACGGGAAATGATGTCGCGTTCAGGGGGTGGGCACACAGTGCCGCAGATTTTTATTGGGGACACCCATGTGGGTGGCTGTGACGATCTCTACGCGCTGGATTCCAAGGGGGCGCTTGACCCCATTCTAGCTGGGTGATTTGTGAGCGCTCTGAGAGACAAGTTCATCGCGGCCTGCGTGCAGATGCGTACTGGTGTTGATGTTGACCGGAATATTGAAGAGGCCACTGCGCTTATCCGTGAGGCAGCGCGACGTGGAGCACGGTTCATTGCAACACCTGAAACAACTGCGCTGATGGAGCTCGGGGCCAAACGGCTTTTCGCCAACATTGTTGCTGAAGATGAGGACCGGGCGCTCAAGGCGTTTCAGGGCCTCGCCTCTGAGCTTGGCGTGCACCTTCTGATTGGGTCGCTGGCCGTGAAAGTGGCCGACAGCAAAGCTGCGAACAGGTCTTTTCTCCTCTCGTCTGAGGGTGAGATCGCGGCGCGCTATGACAAGATCCACATGTTTGATGTGGATCTTGGGAATGGCGAAGCGTACCGGGAGTCAAAGAACTATCAGGCGGGAAAGATGTCGGTTCTGGCGGACCTGTCAGCGCTTTGTCCGGGGGGCAAACTAGGCATGACGGTTTGTTATGATTTGCGTTTCCCCCATCTCTATCGGCAGCTCGCTCAGGAGGGGGGCGGGTATCTGAGCGTTCCTTCGGCATTCACGAAGCCCACCGGTGAGGCGCACTGGCATGTGTTGCTTCGCGCACGGGCTATTGAAACAGGGTGCTTTGTCTTTGCGCCGGCCCAGGGTGGAACCCATGAAAATGGTCGAGAGACCTATGGTCACTCGTTGATTGTCGATCCCTGGGGCGAGGTCCTGGCAGAAGCCGGGACGGATCCTTGCGTGATCCTGGCTGAGATTGATCCGGCGAAGATTGATGAGGCACGAGGCCGCATTCCAAGTCTTGTCCATGACCGTGCTACCATGGCGCCAGAGAAATTCACTGGTGAATGAGCAATGATTAAGTATCGCCTTATCTGTGAGCAGGATCACGAGTTTGACGGTTGGTTTGCCGGATCAGACGCGTTTGATGCCCAGGTTGCCGCGAAGGAAGTTGCCTGTCCTTATTGTGAAAGCACGAAGGTCCAGAAGGCACTCATGGCCCCTTCTGTTGTAACGTCAAAGCGCAAAAAGAGCGGTGGCACGTCTCCTACAGAAGCAGTTGAACAAGTGCAGATGTTCATGAGCAAGGTGCGGGAACATGTTGAATCCAATTTCGACTATGTGGGCGACCAGTTTGCCGATGAAGCGCGCCGCATTCACTATGGCGAGGCGGATGAGCGCGAAATCTATGGCGAAGCCACACTGGATGAAGCTAAAGACCTGATAGATGAAGGCGTTTCCGTTGCGCCACTTCCCGGGGACGATAAGAGCAAGGCGAACTGACCTTATGCCCCCTGCGTAAAGACGGGCCAGCTTTCAGTGATCTTTCCGCCATCAAATACTTGAATGTCACCAAATTGTAGAAAGACAAATTCGCTTTGTGTTGGACGCAGAACGACCGTGTCGTTCGCGGCGAGGTCGATCATGTCTGATCCGTTCAACATTTCCTGATTGCTGGACCGGCCAAACACGCCATTGGTGCGTAGGCCCGGTGGCGAGACTGGCTCTGCCAGCCAATTGCCGCCATAGATGAAGAAGGTCTGTGCCGTGTTCCGGTCCCAGAGGCGGGTCGGGCCTGTAAGTGCTTCAAGGCCTGGAATATCCGTGCGCTCTGCAGTCTTCACGACCGGTGTTGTGATGAAGCTCGCTGGCACATGGTCTGACAGTGTCGAGACATCGAAATGGGTGGGCTTTACAAGAGCGGAGCCAACAGCAACTTCATTGGCATGCATTGTCTCCTTGTGGAGCTGGTAGGTGGGACTGCCAGCGGTATTGAGGGTGAGCTCTTTCGGTTTCCAGTCGTCTCCATAGTGCTCAGCCGCAGCATCGACAAATGCCTTGTAGATGTCCATTGAGGTTTCAATCGCCCGTCCCTGCCAGCCCATGAGATCCGGCACAGATGCCAGGTGGGGGTCATAGCCCATGAAGCCGGAGAAGGTGAGCAGTGGATCTGCGTCAATGGTTTCCAGGATGGGTTTCAATGTTGCCGGATCAGTGAGACCGCCCCGATGCAGGCCCACATCCAACTCCAAGTTGATGCGCATTGCTTGTCCACGGGCGTTCGCGAGATCTTGATATTCTGCGAGCCGTTCCGGTGTGTCGATGAGCCATTGCAATTGTGTGGAAGAGTCAAAGGATGTTGGTCCCAGCTCGTCATAGAAACGAGCGGCGGCCCCAACCGGCATGGGTTTTCCCAAAAGCACGTCGGCGCTTGGTTCTTTTTCTGCCACCAGATTGACGAAAGGCTGATGAAACAGCATCAGCTTGTTCGTGTCAGCGGCTGCCATGACATGGCGAATGAGTGGCAATGATGGCAGTGATTTCGCGACAATGCGGTATCCCATGTCCGGTCGCAGATGTGATTTCATCACTTCAATGTTCTGATCGAGGCGGGCGAGATCAACCACAAGGGTGGGGCGCGCCAGCCCTTTCTCAGACACTGCGGCTCCGAGCTTTTCGAAATATGGCTCAATAGGCCCGCCTTCTTTTGCCGGCCGTGATAGTGCCAACAGACCAAGCGTTGCGATGCCGCCGCTCCCCAGTATGAGTGAGCGCCTGCTCAAGCCATTGAAACGAGATTTCAGCTGATTGAGGAGATCATGCAAGGCCGAATACCTCCCTCAAATGGTCGTTCAGAAACACGCCGTCTGGATCCATCGCTTGCCGGACAGTCAAGAAGTCATTCCAGTTTGGATAGAGCGTCGCGAAATCTGGTGCTTTCAGCGTGTGCAGCTTGCCCCAGTGCGGACGGCCGCCATGTTTCTGCAGAATGGGTTCTACTGCTGAGAAGAGCGGTTTGTAGTCTTCTTCGTAATATCTGTGAATGGCGATGGAGCAGCTTTCTCGTCCTTGAAAGGGAGAAAGCCAGATGTCGTCTGACTTCACATATCGGAACTCCCAAGGGAAGAAGAGATCAATATTCTCTCCTTCAACGAGCGTGCGTATCTCTTTGAGTGCAGCAAGCGCGTTTTCCCGCGGCAGGTGGTACTCCATTTCGTTGAAGCGCACATTGCGGTCGCTTGGATAGACCTTCCAGGAGGTGTCGACGAACGTCTCTTCCGGCAGATCCTCAAGGGCAGACCGGATGAAATATTCGCGAAGCGATGGTGCCCAGCCCAAATAGTCAGCGAGCGCTTTTAGGGTCATGACACCGTCATCGTCTTCGGCACTGGAGGGGGCGAGAGGTTCGTCTGTCTCGTTGTGGCTGATCCCCATACACATGGATGAGAAGGGAATGTAGTAGAATTCAAAATTACGGTTCTCTGCCGCGAATGTGTCGGCTTGTTCCATCATCTCATCGAAGGGCACAACCCAGGTACGCTTGTTGATGCGGTGGGGCGTGCGGTTTTGTAGGCGAATTTTTGTGATGATGCCGAGTGACCCGAGAGAGACGCGTGCTGCCTGAAAGAGGTCTGGCTGTTGATCCTTGTCGCACCAGATTGTCTCGCCTGCGGCGCTCACGAGCTCGAGACCGGTGACGTAGCTTGAGAGTGAGCCGAAGTTCTCACCTGTGCCATGGGTCGATGTGGAAATAGAGCCCGCCAGTGTTTGGCGGTTGATGTCGGGCATGTTGATGAGCGCCTGGCCTTTTTCTTCCAGCGGAGCGCCAAGGTCGCCAAGCTTGCTTCCGGCCCCCACCGTTGCTTCCATGGTCTCGTCGTTTGTCTCTAAAACACCGCTTAAACGGTCGAGGGACATGATGGTGCCGTCGGTAGGGACTAGAGCCGTAAAGGAGTGCCCGGTTCCCACCGGCCGGATGGGTTTTGTACTGGTCGCGATGATCTCAGCCACTTCAGCCGCAGTGGCCGGAGCAAGTCTTGCTTCAGGCAGGCAGCTTTGACCGCCTGACCAGTTCTGCCACTTGATCCGCTGTTCTTGCGTTTTGGCTGGTGTTTCTGCGAAAGCAGAGAAAGGCTTTCCGGTCGCGAGCGCTGCAACCGCGGCGCCCTGCATCATCATCTCACGTCGGCTGAGGCTCATTTCTCTTCCCCGTTTTCATTTGTGGCCATAAAGGCAATCAGGTTTTCAAAATCGTCTATGCCGCAATCGGGGCAGGCGCCGAGCGGTGGCATGCCTTCAAACCCGTTGAGCGTGCTTTGCAGAAGGCCTTCTGTGCCACGTGCCTCCATCCGTGGCGTCCATGCTCTCACATCTCCAGAGAGGGGTGCGCCGTTTTCCGGGTCAGCGTGACAGGCCTGGCAGGCGCGCTCATATTTTTCGGCAAGGACAGCGTCGCTCGGCACCCGTGTTTCGGCAGCAGCGATGATTGCTGCCCGTTCTTCGGCGGATTGAGGCGCCTCACCGCAGGCGGCAAGGCCCATAGCGGTTGCGAGCAGAAGGGCTTTTGCGCCCAATATGGCCGGTTTCATTGCGTGTCCCCTATGTGCAGCGATGGTGCAGCCCGCACATAAAAGCCCATTTGTGCCCAGGGGTCAACTAAATAATAGTTATGACTATTATTTAGAAATGGAGATGACTTGCTGCCAATAGGCGGTAATGGCCGTTGTGGCCTCCCGGAGTACCGTCTCAGAGGAGATTGCCTGCTCTTCCATCGCCATTTCGATGGCGGCATACCCGATATCGACAGTCAGGCGTGCTTTAATCCAGAGCTCCGCCTTGGGGATTTTGGGGAAAAGTGTGCTCAGATGCTCGGCCCATTCGTCGGTCACCTGATGGTGGGAGGCAAGCCGGACCTGCTGCAGCGTTGGGACGGCACGAAGGGCGCGCATGATCGAGAGACCGCCTGGGTGCTGTTCGGTCACTCGGAGTGTTTCCATCAGGTTTTCGTAGGTTCCCTCGATTTGGGCCTCGATGCTGTCCCCGGCATCGGTCAAAAACCGTTCGAAAATTTCATTCTGCTCTTGCATGAGCCGATCGCCCAGCGCGCGCAGAACCGCATATTTGTTTGGGAAGTAGCGATAGAGAGTGGGAGGGGTGATTTCGGCTTTTTCAGCTATCAGATTGGTGGAGATGCGCTCCACCCCTTCTTCCTCAAGCAAACGAGCCGCAACGTCCAGAACTCGCTCATAGGTCTCTATGGCGCGTTTCTGACGCGGCTTGTTTTTTGGCTCCAGGTCAATGTTCGGGTCGGTCATGGGGTGGGCTTTGGTTTGGTTGCCACCATCATATAGTTGACGCCCATGTCGGTTGAAAGCGACCAGCGGTCAGATAGCGGATTGTAAGTCACGCCGGTCTCTTCGGTGACTTCGAGACCTGTGCGCTCAATGCTTTTGAAAAGCTCAGCGGGTGTGATGAACTTGTTCCAATCGTGGGTTCCGCGAGGAAGCCAGCGCAGGACATATTCAGCCCCCACGATTGCGAGACCAAAGGCTTTCAATGACCGGTTGAGGGTTGCGCAAAAAAGGATGCCGCCGGGTTTCAGCATCTGAGAGCAGGAGACGAGGAACCCATCACGGTCTGCCACATGCTCGATCACTTCCATGTTCAAAATGATGTCGAATTGGGCACCGCTTGCAGCAAGCTCTTCTGCAGTGGTGACGCGGTAGTCAATATTGAGGCCCTGTTCTTGCGCATGGACGCTGGCGGTCTTGATGTTTGCGTCGCCCGCGTCAGCCCCGATCACGCTTGCCCCAAGGCGGGTCATGGGTTCGCTCAAGAGACCGCCACCGCAGCCTATGTCCAGCAAGGAGAGGCCCTCGAATGGCGCAGTTTTTGCTGACTCCAGGCCAAAGTGATCGACAACACGTTCTCTTATGAAGGCCAGGCGCGTTGGATTAAATTTGTGCAGTGGCGCGAATTTTCCTTTCGGATCCCACCATTCGGCTGCCATGGCTGAAAAACGGGCGATTTCGTCCTTATCGACGCTAGATGTCGGGCTTTGAGCAACGTCGATCACTTGAACGCTCCTTCTGCGGCCACTGATGCAGCCAATGTTGCGGATGGGGGGGCATCCGAGTATGTATGGCCCCGCAAAAAGCGGATGGGTTGATGAGGGCCTTGCCTCAGAAGCACACCGCTTTTGTTTATGTATATGTGCATGGCCTGACCACGCGGTCCAGTTACCGCGTCAGCTTACCGGGTATGGGCCACTTGCGTGAAGGTTAGAGATAATGGCCCGACTGGTCATGAAATTTGGTGGTACATCAGTTGCTGATCTAGAGCGGATCAGCAATGTGGCGACCCATGTGAAGCGTGAAGTTGCGGCGGGTCATCAGGTTGCTGTCGTTGTGTCTGCCATGGCGGGTACAACAAATCAGCTGGTTACATGGACTAAAGAAGCAGCTTCTCTTCATGACGCGCGGGAATATGACGCAGTCGTTTCTGCTGGTGAGCAGATCTCTGTCGGGCTTTTGGCGATTACCCTCCAAGAGATGGGGGTATCAGCACGCTCCTGGCTTGGCTGGCAGATCCCCATTCTGACAGATGACGCCCATGGCGCTGCGCGGATTGCTGACATTGACGCCACGAAGCTCGGTGAGAGGATCGACCAGGGACAGGTTGCCGTTATTGCCGGGTTCCAGGGCATTAGCCCCGACGGGCGCATTGCGACGCTTGGGCGCGGAGGGTCTGATACGAGTGCAGTGGCCGTGGCCGCGGCGCTCAATGCAGAGCGGTGTGACATCTACACAGATGTGGATGGGGTCTACACAACAGACCCACGCATTGTTTCGAAAGCAAAGAAACTCGATAAAATAAGTTATGAAGAGATGCTCGAAATGGCGTCGCTTGGTGCCAAGGTTCTACAGACAAGGTCCGTAGAACTGGCAATGGTGCACAATGTGCGCCTTCAGGTTCGCTCAAGTTTTGATGCACCTGATTCACCTCAAGGAACCGGAAGCGGATCGTCTTATGTTGGTCCGGGGACACTTGTCTGTGGCGAGGAAGAAATCGTGGAACAAGAAGTCGTAAGTGGCATTGCCTATACGAAAGACGAAGCCAAGATCACCTTGATCAAAGTTGCTGACCAGCCTGGTGTTGCGGCGCGTATCTTTGGTCCACTGGCTGATGCTGCCATTAATGTTGATATGATTGTGCAGAATGTTTCTGAGGACGGCGAACGCACAGATTTGACGTTCACCGTGCCCGTTGCGGACCTGGAGCGGGCCGTCGCTGTTATTGAGGCAGCATGCGATATGATCGGGTATGAGCAAATTCTGAGCGATACGGATGTGGTGAAAGTATCGGTCATCGGTATCGGTATGCGGTCACATGCAGGTGTTGCTCAAAAAATGTTCCAGACGCTTGCGGACAAGGGCATCAATCTCCAAGTGATTTCCACATCAGAAATCAAGGTGAGTGTTCTGATTTCCGCAGAGTATACGGAGCTCGCGGTGCGGGCTCTCCATTCGGCCTATGGTCTTGACGACGAAGCTGCGGCATAAAACGGCACGTTTAGATAAGAAAGACAAGATGTCGGTTACGAAGGCGCATATCATTGCAGCCCGCTTTGCGGGTGTGCGGCTAGCCTTGCGAGAGGTGGCCTGATGCCCGGGACACCAGGCCCTCGCGTTCTCCTGCGCCGTTTGCGTGAAGCAATGGCTGAGGTGAGTGAGTCGCAGGCGCGCCTTGATCAGGTGGCGCACCTGATCGCTCAGAATATGGTCGCTGAAGTGTGCTCGATCTATCTGATGCAGTCGGGTGCCGAGCTTGAGCTCTATGCGACTGAGGGTCTGAAACCTTCTGCGGTTCACAAGACCCGTCTGAAAGTCGGCACCGGCCTCGTCGGCGACATTGCTGCGCACGCCCGCCCTCTCAATCTCTCGGACGCGCAGGCACATCCGAACTTTGCCTATCGGCCGGAAACAGGCGAAGAGATCTACAAATCCCTCATGGGTGTTCCGATCCTTCGGTCCGGGCGGGTCGCTGGCGTGCTGGTGGTTCAAAACCGCACCATGCGCCATTATTCGGAAGAGGAAGTCGAAGCCCTTGAAACCATCGCGATGGTTTTGGCAGAGCTTGCGGCAGCTTCTGATCTGATTGCCTTCGACGATGATGGTCAGGATTCGGCGTCCCAGCAGCCGCACTACCTTGAAGGTACGGCTCTTTCTAGCGGTCTTGCCCTTGGCCATGCGGTTCTCCATGAGCCGCGCGTTCATGTGACGCGATTGATTGCGGAGAATGTGGAAGTCGAGTCAGAGCGGCTTGAAAAAGCCGTCTATGAGTTGCGCTCCTCTATCGACAAGATGTTGACCACCTCAGACCTCAGTCATGCAGGTGAGCACCGGGAGGTGCTTCAGGCCTATCGCATGTTTGCCAATGACCGGGGCTGGCTTAAACGCATGTTAGAGGCGGTGAAGACGGGCCTCACGGCAGAGGCGGCGGTCGAGCGCGTCCAGAATGATACGCGGGCGCGGATGATGCGGCAGACAGATCCTTATTTGCGGGACCGGCTGCATGATCTGGATGATCTTGCAAATCGTCTCCTGCGCCACTTGACCGGTGTCGCTCTCTCGTCGGCGAGCGGTGACCTTCCGGAAGATGCCATCATTATTGCGCGTAATATGGGCCCGGCTGAACTGCTTGATTATGAGAAGGATCGCCTGCGTGGTCTGGTTCTCGAAGAAGGTTCCGCCAATGCACATGTTGCCATCGTGGCGCGCGCACTGGGTATTGCAGCCATCGGACGCGCGCAGGGCATTCCCGACCGGGTTGAGGATGGCGACGCCGTCATTGTCGATGGGGATACGGGCGAGCTTTATGTCCGGCCGAGCCAGGACATTGTTGATGCCTACTCTGAGAAAGCGCGTTTCCGCGCGCGGCGCCAGGCACAATATAAGGCTATTCGTCATGAGCCATCTGTAACGCTGGATGGCGTGCAGGTAGCACTCAATGTGAATGCTGGTCTCATGGTCGACCTGCCGCATTTGGAAGAGAGTGGGGCAGATGGGATAGGTCTCTTCCGCACCGAGCTGCAATTTATGATCGCTTCAAAGCTTCCCAGTCAACGTGAACAGGTGGAGCTTTATAGCGATGTGATGACCAGCGCGGGTGACTTGCCGGTTGTCTTTCGGACGCTGGATATCGGCGGCGACAAGATGCTTCCCTACATGCAACAGGCGGAAGAGGAAAATCCGGCGCTAGGGTGGCGTGCCATCCGTATTGCGCTTGATCGCCCAGCGCTCTTGCGACACCAGGTAAGGGCTTTGCTTTCGGCGGCTGTTGGACGTGATTTACGTCTCATGTTTCCAATGGTTGCTGACGTCTCTGAATATGAGCGTGCCCGGGCTTTGGTGGACAAAGAGCTTGCGCGTCTTGACCAGCACGGTCGGGAAAAGCCTCGTTCCGTTGCTGTCGGAACCATGCTGGAAGTCCCGGCTCTGTTCTGGCAGATGGAGGCGCTGCTTCCTAAGGTGGATTTTGTGTCCATTGGCAGCAATGATCTGATCCAGTTTCTGTTTGCCAGTGACCGCGGGAATCCGCGGGTCGCGAACCGCTATGACCTTCTGAGCCCCGGTGCGCTCAATTTCCTGCGTCAGGTGGTGCTGATATGCGCCCGCCATGATGTTCCGCTATCGCTTTGTGGTGAAATGGCCGGAAACCCGCTGGAGGCGATGGCGCTGCTCGGCCTGGGGCTTCGCACCATTTCGATGTCCCCGGCAGCCATTGGACCGGTGAAAATGATGGTCCGGTCTCTGAATGTGGCAGATCTTGAAAGTTTCATGGAAGGCCTCTACAGCCTTCCAGATGCGAGTGTCCGAGATGCCCTTCGCGACTATGCTGATGCTCAAGGAATTGCAATTTAAGAAGAATTTGCCGTATGCAGAGCAACTCTTTATTTGCAGGACCTCACATCTTTTGATTTATTTAACCATCAGATAGGCACAATTGGGGCTTAGTATTGTGCCGCGTCATTATTCTGACGAGATGTTGACGCATATGATGTCTCCGGATGAGGGGAATTCAGGTTCAGACGGTCTAAAAGTGGCTGTTTTTCTGGGTTTTTCTATTGACCATGCTTTGCAAATTTTGCGCGGGTCACATCCAGAGTTGGAAGCAATGGATTGGGCGGTGTGAACCGCTTAGAAGAGACCAAAAACTCGCACCAGACTGCGAGACCGGGAAGGCCGATGAATTCGGAAACTGAAAAGACGACTGTGACGAAGTTTTCCGCTGCCGCTGAAGGTGGTGAGGAAGGTCGACGTATTCACCTGCGTGATATCACAGCAGACACGCCACTAGATGGTGAAGAGGCTGGAACCGTGCTGCGGAAAGCACGGCTAAAGACGGGTGAAGACCTCAAATCGGTGTCTGATAAGCTCCGGATTCGCCGCCCTTACCTGGAAGCTCTCGAAGAAAGTCGCCACGATGATCTGCCTGGCCGGGCTTATGCCATCGGTTTTGTGCGCACCTATGCGGTATATCTTGGGCTGGATGCCGCAGAAATGGTCGCTCTCTACAAATCTGAGACTGAGACCGAGGAAACGAACCTCGGCCAACATGCATATCAAGATGTCCGCCAGGATGCGCGGCTTCCCAGAGGCTCTCTGTTCATACTGGCAATTTTGCTTGGCGCCGGTGTTTATGGTGCCTGGCTCCTGTCTGTTTCGGCAGACCGGATGGTGACGGAGCGAGTTCCGCCCGTACCTGAACGTCTTGGTCTTGCTTCAACCACTATTGCTCAGCCGTCTGCAGCTGAACCGGATATTGCCCGCGCAGAACCGGTCACCAGTCTTGCGGGTGACAGTGCGTCTGCGGCCGGTAGTACGCGTGATATTCCAGTGATCAGCCAGCCGATTGCCGACACACCTCTTGTTGAGCCTGCGGCTGTGGCGCCAATTGCTGAGGGAACGCCAGCGGCATCTGCGATCGAACCGGCTGCGAACGAAATTGATGTTGCAGCATTGACGCCGACCACACCGCCGTCTGGCGAAGAACCAGCGGTCGTGATTGCTGATGATCTGGCACTGGCTGTTGGTGGTGCTCGTGTTTATGGCCTTGAGAATGAAGGCGCGCGGGTGACTGTTCGCGCTTTGAAACAGGCCTGGCTTCGTATCGAAGCAGGAGACGGCTCCGTTCTTCTCAATCAGACAATGGCTGAGGGTGAAATGTATCGGGCCCCGGTAGATGCCGGCGCTATTTTGGTTGCACGGGACGCAGGCGCTTTTGAGGTCTTTGTTGATGGGGCGCTTTTGGGCGCTGCTGGACCCTCAGGTCTGGTCCTGACAGGAAAGTCGCTCAATCCTGACGATCTGTTGCGCCGCTGAGCCCCAACCTATTGCGAATTGATGTCGCAACTCTTGCTGATGCCCCCTTCCGTGCTGGGGATCGGGGGGTCTTTTTGCCGCGTTTTCGCTGCGGCTTTTTGGCGGAAAACCCCAAAATCTAATTTGGCACTTTTCCTGAAAACCGCTCCGGCATTTGCTATAGAAGCCCAGTCCCTCTTTTCAGGTGAAATGGCAGACTGACATGAGTATTCGTCCCTGGCGTGATATTGAACGGCGGAAATGCCGTCAGATCCATGTCGGCCCTGTTCCAATCGGGGGTGACGCGCCGATTGCCGTTCAATCAATGACCAATACACCTACATCTGATGCGGGTGCTACGATTGATCAGATCCGGCAGCTTGAGGATGCGGGCGCGGACATTGTTCGGGTGTCTTGCCCTGATGAGCCTTCAACGGCTGCACTTAAAGAAATTGTTCGCGCGGCCGAGGTGCCGATCGTCGCGGACATCCATTTCCACTACAAACGCGCCCTGGAAGCTGCTGAAGCAGGCGCTGCTTGTCTTCGCATCAATCCTGGCAATATCGGTTCTGCCGAACGGGTGCGGGAAGTGGTGCAGGCGGCAAAGGACCATGGCTGTTCCATTCGCATTGGCGTGAATGCCGGGTCTTTGGAGCGTCACCTTCTCGAGAAGTATGGTGAGCCCTGTCCCGATGCTATGGTGGAAAGTGCGCTGGAGCATGTCCGGCTGCTCGAAGAGAATGATTTCCACGAATATAAAATCAGCGTCAAAGCCTCTGATGTCTTTATGACGGTAGCTGCCTATCAAGGGCTGGCGGACGCCGTTGATTGTCCTCTTCATCTCGGGATTACCGAAGCGGGCGGGCTGATGAGCGGGACCGTAAAGTCTGCCATTGGTATGGGCTCGCTTCTATGGGCAGGGATTGGGGATACGATCCGGGTGTCCTTATCGGCGGACCCTGTCGAAGAAATCAAAGCGGGTTTTGAAATTCTCAAATCGCTTAACCTGAGACACCGTGGTGTGACCATCATTTCCTGTCCGTCTTGTGCACGTCAGGGCTTTAATGTGATTGAGACCGTCTCGATTCTTGAAGAGCGGCTGGCGCATATTTCCACGTCCATGTCGCTGTCGGTTATCGGTTGCGTTGTGAACGGGCCGGGCGAAGCCTCCCAAACCGACATTGGGTTTACAGGCGGCGGGGCTGGGTCCGGTATGGTCTATCTGCGCGGGCTTCCAGATCACAAAATGACCAATGATAAGATGGTTGATCATCTGGTTGAACTCGTTGAAGAGAAAGCGGCCGAGATTGAGGAAGCACGTGCATCAGAAGATGCCGCGAAAGAAGGCGCGCCTGCAGTCCTCGCGGGGGATTAGCTGGGAACCGTCTATCTTTGATTTCCTGCTCTTCTTACATCGGCTGCCTGACCCATGATCCCTCACGAAAAACTCGCAAAAGTCCTCGATCGTTTTGATGCTGTTCAGGCAGAGATGAATGCCGACGTCTCGCCGGACCGTTTTGTAGCGCTTTCAAAAGAATTTGCAGAGCTGCAGCCTGTTGCGGAAGCAGCGCGGGGCCTTGGCGAGGCGCGTCGCGCGGAGCAGGACGCAAAAGAAATGCTTGGCGATCCTGAAATGGCGGAGATGGCCCGAGAGGAGCTGGATGCTCTCGCGGACACGTTGCCGAAGCTTGAACAGGAAATGCAAATCCTGCTGCTCCCGAAAGATGCAGCAGATGAGCTCAATGTCATTTTGGAAGTGCGTGCGGGAACGGGCGGGGATGAAGCCGCACTTTTTGCAGGCGATCTTTACCGCATGTATGAGCGGTATGCGCAATCACAGGGCTGGAAAGTAGAGCCCGTGTCGATTTCAGCCGGGGATGTTGGTGGCTTTAAGGAGATCACTGCCTCTATCAGCGGTAAGGGTGTCTTTGCAAAGCTCAAGTTCGAATCTGGTGTTCACCGGGTGCAGCGGGTGCCGACAACTGAGTCCGGAGGGCGTATCCACACGTCGGCGGCGACGGTTGCTGTGCTTCCTGAGCCCGAAGAAGTTGATATTGAGATTGAAGACAAAGACATCCGCATTGATGTGTTCCGTGCAAGTGGGGCTGGTGGTCAGCACGTCAACACAACAGACAGTGCGGTGCGGATTACCCACCTTCCCACCGGTCTTGTGGTGCAACAGCAGGATGAGAAGTCGCAGCACAAAAACAAAGCGAAGGCGCTGAAGATCTTGCGGGCGCGTCTTTATGATGCGGAGCGGGAACGGGCGGCGAAAGAACGGGCAGATGACCGGAAGGGTCAGGTGGGCTCCGGGGATCGGTCTGAACGCATTCGGACCTACAATTTTCCGCAAGGCCGTGTGACGGACCACCGGATCAATCTGACGCTGCACAAGCTTGATAAAATCATCGAAGGCGATGGTGCTGCTGAGCTGATTGATGCGCTCATTGCTGAGGATCAGGCGGCGCGTCTTGCCGCTCTGGGAGAAGAGAGCGAAGCGTGAGTGCCGACGGGCATCCAGGCGCTGTGCCGCGAGGTGTCGTCTATCGTGATCTTCTTGACCAGTTTCGCGCTGCCGATATTCCTTCCGCCGAGCTCGACGCGCGGCTTCTCATGGCCGCAGCGACGCAGGTCGATGAAGTCGCGCTGATTGCTGATCCCGATCAGTTGATTGCTGATCCAAGCCTTGAACTATTGAAGGCCTATGTGGACCGCCGCCTTTCTGGTGAACCTGTTTCGCGCATTTTGGGTCATCGTGAATTCTGGGGCCTCACCTTCTCACTCAATGGTGCGACGCTGGATCCGCGCCCAGACAGTGAGACATTGGTGGAGGCGGTTCTTGATCATGTGACGGCGAGGGGGGCTCCCAGCAGTATTCTTGATTTGGGGACCGGGACGGGATGTTTGCTGTTGGCACTACTCTCCGAACTACCAAATGCGCGAGGGCGCGGCATTGATTGTGCTCCCGAAGCCGTCGAGGCGGCGACGCATAATGCAGAACAGCTTGGTCTTGCAGATCGGGTGACGTTCAGCATTGGCAATTGGGGCGCAGGGCTGGACCGCCCCTTTGATCTGATTGTTTCAAATCCTCCCTATATCCCGTCGGCTGATATTGCTGGCTTGTCGCAGGAAGTGCGGGAGCATGATCCCATGACTGCCCTGGATGGGGGCGATGATGGCCTGACCGCGTATCAGGAGATCGCGCGGGAAACACAGCGCCTTTTAGCCCCGGCGGGGGTGGCCTTTTGGGAGCTGGGTATTGGGCAGTCGGACGATGTATCCGGGATTGCAGCAGGTGTGGGCCTTGAGGTTTGTGGGCTTCATTCAGACCTTGCGGGTATTCCCAGGGTCCTCAAGGTGAAACGCGGAATGTGAAATCCAAAAAAACATTTGGACATGGAGCGCTCAGAGGGTAGGTTCCTTGAAGAGAATCAAGCCTCTAGACACATTTCGCTGCCGGTAGGGACCGGTTTGGCTGGAGATGAGGGGCAGGGGCAGAATATGGTGGCAAGCCCCATTGGACGTCATCTAGCTGTGGAAATTGTAGCTTGAGCGTCTGGAACATTCTTTCATGACTTCTGTCCCGTCTGTTGATGGGGCGTGTTGAGCATGGGTTGGGTCAGTGTGTAGGCCTTTAAAACGGGCACACATAGAAGGGCAATCGCTTAGTCCTGGCGAGATTTAGTCTTGTGGCTTTGTCTGCAGATGCGCAGAAACGAGCCGCTGGGTCGCTATGGACGGTGTATTTTCAACTGGTAAACAGAGCCGGAGTGATATGAGGCAGGGCCAAAACCAGAAGCGCTCTCGTGGGCGCGGACGCAAACCACAAAATCCCCTTAGCCGGAGTATGGAAAGCAACGGGCCGGACGTAAAAATCCGTGGCACGGCGAGCCATATTTACGAGAAGTATCAGGCGCTGGCGCGTGATGCGCAGTCGTCGGGTGACCGCATTGCGTCGGAAAGCTATTTCCAGCATGCCGAGCATTATCACCGGCTGATTGTTGCTGCTCAGGCGCAGCAGGAACAGAATCGCCAAGAAAGCCAGAACCGTCAGGACAACCAAGGCCGTGATGGCCAAGGTCGTGAAGGTCAGGCTCGGGGCGGCAATGGCCGGGCGAATGGTGAAGATTCCGGTGCAGACGATCAGACTGCCGCAGAGGTAGCTGAGAAACCTGAGACTGAAGAGGCCGTTGCTGAAAGCGATGCGGCTGATGGTGATGGGGAAGAAAAACCAGCCCCACGTCGTCGGGCTCCCCGGCGTCGGCGCGCTCCAGCCAAAGCCAAATCTGACTCAGATTCAGATGGGGGCGATGACAAGCCTGCATCAGAAGACGTGCCCGCGTAATTCGGCGCGTGTTCGGCTTTTACGGCTGGTTTCAGCGATTTTTTTGATGATTGATCTGGGCTTCCTCTTGTGTTGCCCGGATGTCACACCCATATATTTCAAGTCGATGCTTCATAAGAAGGTCGTCAACGGTTTGTGCGGCATACTTCTGCCCGTGCAATCGCGTTTGGTCTTGATCTAAGCCATTTCGCCTAGCGGGCTCTGGGTTCAGTGTTCCGACGGTTAGATGGCTGAGGCGTACGTTTGTGGCCTGCCAGTTTGGCAAATGGGGCAAGCGGTGCGTGCTTGAAATGGGGGTCCAGATGGATCTTGAAAAATATACAGACCGAAGCCGCGGCTTCGTTCAGTCAGCGCAGGGGCTGGCATTGCGTTCCGGACATCAGCGGTTCACACCGGAACATCTTCTCAAAGTTTTATTGGATGATGAAGAAGGCCTGGCGGCCAATCTCATCCGTGCGGCCGGTGGTCGGCCTGACGCGGCGCTTGAAGCGGTTGAGCTTGAGCTTGGCAAGATGCCCAAAGTTGAAGGGGATGGCGCGGGTCAGATTTATCTCGCACCAGAAACTGCTCGCGTTTTCGACCAGGCGGAACAGGTCGCCAAAAAGGCTGGCGATTCCTATGTAACCGCTGAGCGACTATTGCTGGCCTTGGCCATTGAACAAGGCGCAGCATCAGCTGGTATTTTGAAAAATGCCGGCGTGACAGCGCAGGCTCTCAACGAGGCAATTAATTCAGTGCGCAAAGGACGAACAGCGGACAGTGCATCGGCGGAAGACGCCTATGATGCGCTCAAAAAATATGCGCGAGACCTCACTGAAGATGCAGAAAACGGCAAGCTTGATCCGGTCATCGGGCGGGATGAAGAGATTCGTCGCTCCGTGCAGGTCTTGTCGCGTCGGACGAAAAATAATCCGGTGCTCATTGGCGAGCCCGGCGTGGGTAAGACCGCCATCGCGGAAGGCCTGGCGCTGCGAATCGTTGATGGAGATGTGCCCGAAAGCTTGCGGGACAAAAAGCTCCTGTCCCTCGACATGGGTGCGCTGATCGCCGGTGCAAAATATCGCGGTGAATTTGAAGAGCGCCTGAAAGCGGTGCTGAGTGAAGTGAGTTCGGCTGATGGCGGGATCATTCTCTTCATTGATGAGATGCATACGCTTGTGGGTGCGGGCAAAACAGACGGGGCGATGGATGCGTCCAATTTGCTCAAGCCAGCACTAGCACGTGGTGAACTTCACTGTGTGGGCGCGACAACGCTTGATGAGTATCGCAAACATGTGGAAAAAGATGCCGCACTTGCCCGCCGGTTCCAGCCTGTCATGGTGGAAGAGCCGACGGTGGAAGATACGATCTCCATTCTGCGTGGCCTGAAAGAGAAATATGAGCTCCACCATGGGGTTCGGATTTCTGATGCGGCGCTTGTCTCATCCGCGACCCTGTCGGACCGCTATATTTCGGATCGCTTCCTGCCTGACAAGGCCATTGACCTGATGGACGAGGCGGGCAGTCGGTTGCGGATGCAGGTGGACAGCAAGCCAGAGGAACTGGACGAACTTGATCGGCGCATCATTCAGCTCAAGATAGAGCGGGAGGCGCTGAAGAAAGAAACCGACAGCGCCAGCAAGGACCGGCTGGAGAAACTCGAATCAGATCTCGCGGATCTTGAGTCTAAGTCTGCGTCCGTCACATCCGTCTGGCAGCGGGAGAAAGATAAGCTCGGCCAGGCGCAGAAAGTTCAAGAGGAACTGGATGCGGCGCGTAACGAGCTTGTCCAGGCCCAACGGAGTGGCAATCTGGAGCGGGCGAGTGAGCTCTCTTACGGTGTGATCCCAGAGCTTGAGAAGCGACTGTCTGAAAGTGAAGACGCGGAACCAGGTGAGGGCATGGTCGAAGAGACCGTGACTGCGAGCCATGTGGCGCAAGTCGTCTCCCGCTGGACGGGTATTCCGGTCGATAAGATGCTGGAAGGCGAGCGTGAGAAGCTGCTTGAGATGGAGAAGGAGCTATCTGCGCGCGTCATCGGACAGGCAGAAGCTGTGAGCGCTGTGTCGCGGGCCGTTCGCCGGTCCCGTGCGGGTCTTCAAGATCCATCACGGCCGATCGGGTCCTTCATGTTCCTCGGGCCCACCGGTGTCGGTAAGACGGAGCTCACCAAGACGCTTGCGGACTTCCTCTTCGATGATGACCAGGCGATTTGTCGTCTCGACATGTCGGAATATATGGAGAAACATTCTGTCTCGCGTCTCATCGGGGCGCCTCCGGGCTATGTTGGCTATGAGGAAGGTGGTGCGCTCACCGAGGCAGTGCGGCGGCGGCCTTATCAGGTGGTGCTTTTTGATGAGATCGAGAAAGCCCATCCGGATGTCTTCAATGTGTTGTTGCAGGTGCTTGATGATGGCCGTCTGACAGACGGGCAGGGCCGCACGGTCGACTTCAAGAATACGCTCATCATCATGACCTCCAATCTCGGCTCTGAATTCCTTGCTGACCAGGAGGCAGGTGATGATACAGAGGCTGTGCGGGACCAGGTGATGGATGTGGTGCGTAGCCGCTTCCGGCCTGAGTTCCTGAACCGGCTGGATGAGATTTTGCTATTTCATCGTCTCACGCGGGAGCAGATGGACGGCATTGTCGACATTCAGATGCAGCGTCTTGATGCATTGCTCGTCGACCGGAAGATTGTTCTGGAACTGGACGAAGCAGCGCGCAGCTGGCTTGCGGATAAAGGCTATGACCCGGTTTATGGGGCGCGGCCTTTGAAGCGGGTCATTCAGCGCAATGTGCAGGACCCGCTTGCGGACTTGCTGTTGGAAGGCGTGGTGAAGGATGGCGAGACGGTGCCTGTTTCTGCAGGGCCTGATGGTCTTGTGATCAATGGCCGAGCAATTGCCGCGCAGGCAGCTGAGTAAATTATCACTCGTTAGGGCGTGAAGAAGGGCTGTGCCTGGCGCACGGCCCTTTTTTTGTGTGTCTCTTATCCCCGGACGGGAATGCTCGTGGTCTAATGAGGTTCGGTTCCCCGATGTAGATCGATTGGATCTTGGGTTTTGAGCGGAGGGGCGTAAGCTCAGGTGAACTGGGAGGTAGCGATCATGAATAAATTTCTGTTGGGTTTGGGTGTGCTGATAACGCTCTGCGCGGGTGTGTTTGTCTACCTTGACCGCACGAGCAATGGCATTGTTGGTTTCTATGCTTGGAAGCTGATCCCGGGGAACGTCCAGGACGAGGTCCGTGTCGATATCAACGACATCTCGCTCTATTACGAAACCTATGGGGAAACCCATAGTGAGGGCTCGCCCGTCCTGGTGCTGCACGGTGGAAGTGCATTTATTGAGACCATGCACAATCAGATCACCGCATTGACTGAAGACCATTTTGTGGTGGCACCAGACAGTCGCGCCCATGGGCGGACGAGTGATGCTGAGGGTGTACCCCTTTCCTACGCGCAAATGGCAGATGATATGATCGCGTTGATGGATCATCTGGGACTTCAGAAGGCCGACATTGTCGGGTGGAGTGATGGGGGCAATATCGGGCTCGATATGGCGATCCGCTATCCTACCCGTGTGGGAAAGCTTGTGACCTACGGCTCCAACTTTCACACGAATGGTCTGGTGCCTGATGAAGAAGGCGAAGGCATTAATTCTTCACCGGACGATCCGAGTTGGGAGGTTGTGCGCTCCTTCTATCAGTCCGTCGCGCCGGACCCAGACCACTGGCCGGTGTTTCACGGCAAGCTCATGACCATGTGGGATACCCAGCCGACCTTCACGGTTGGTGACCTTGGAGGAGTTTCAAGCCCTACGCTCGTCATGGCGGGGGAGTTTGATTCCATCAAAGAAACGCATACGCGGGAGATGGCAGCATCTATTCCAAACGGGACACTAGTGATTGTTGAAGGTGAAGACCACTTCGCGCCATTGATGGCGCCGGAAAAGGTCACGCCGCGCATTGTCGAGTTTCTGAGGTAGGGATTGGCAGAGGGGGCGAGGTTGCAGGTGTTCCTTTTTAGGGGCCTCTCGGGTTTAAGCTTGATACTCGGGTAAAATGCCTATTATCCTTCTCGGGTTGTTCGATGGAGATTAGTACATGGATGATGAGACGATTTTCCAACAAGGCAGTATCTCTGTCACGAAGACGATGGCGACTATCAGTGGTACTTCCTATCCAATAAATGGGATCGGCTCGATTTCGATCGTCAAAGAGGAAAGCAAAAGTGTTTTCTTCTGGATTGTAGTTGTTGTCCTCGCACTATTTGGATGGAGTCTCCTAAGCGCCGGTGAGGTTCTGGTTGGTCTGGTGACTCTTGGAATAGCATCTGGAATCGGTTGGTTATTGTATTCTGCTCAACCCAAACATCACCTGGTCATCAGGACAGCTAGTGGCGACACGCAGGCATTGACTTCCAAAGACATGGTTCATTTGGGCAAGGTGAAGTCTGCAATTGAACAAGCGGTCGCTGCTAGAGGCTAGGTTGTTCGACGGCCAGGGGCCGGGGCCCTAAAAGCGTTAAGTGCACGCAACATAGGGGCTCTGTCCAAACTCTCGCAAGTATAGGCAGGTTCAGCGGGCGCTGACGTGGCGGCGTCCATTCCGGATGCCTCTCTCGTCATTGTCGAGGTTCTGGATTAGGTTAAACTGGGCGGCAGTTTGGGTTCCAACCAGGTTCAGGCCCGACGGGCATGCAATCGCTCAGCTTCAGGCATTCACAAGTCAGACCCATCTTCAAAATGCGCTGCAAGGATTGGGCGTGGGCAATCTGCTTTTCGATGGCATCAAGCTTTGTGTCGGCAAAGGCGCGCCATACCTTGCTTGGAGGGCTCGTTTCTGACACGCCTTCAAAGAAGAG
The DNA here is from genome assembly GCA_032881465.1 of Parvibaculaceae bacterium PLY_AMNH_Bact1. NCBI lineage: Bacteria > Pseudomonadati > Pseudomonadota > Alphaproteobacteria > Hyphomicrobiales > Parvibaculaceae > Parvibaculaceae bacterium PLY_AMNH_Bact1. The sequence continues at coordinate 2,982,401 of CP126168.1, read as the reverse complement.
TTTCATCTCATCCAATGTGAAGTCGAGGGCTTTTGCTGCTTCGATGATGCGCAAGCGATCGATCACGCTGGGGTCGTAGAGGCGTCGCCCGCTTTTGCGCGGTGCTGGAGGCAGCAGGCCGATGGATTCGTAGTAGCGAATGGATGATGTGTTGAGGCCGGTTTCCTTGGCGACAGCTCCAATCGTCAGATCTGACATGTGTCTCTCCTGATTCACAAAACCCTCTTGACTTAAAGTTTACTTTAACAATTAGGGTGGGCGCCGGGTCAACAAAATAGGGACGCCGGCTATGGACGAGAAAACAGAGATAGCTTCTACAAATGAGAACGAGGGGCCAAGCTGCGCCATCGACAAGTCTTGTTGCGGCGGTGTGTCGGCAAACGAAATAGTGGATGCTGGGTGCACGCTGAATCCGGCAGAGATGCCAGAACGGCTTGGCAGGTGGCAGGTACTGTTTGGACAGATGCTGGGCTATGACCGCCGACCTGACCATGCTGTGTTTCGTTTTTTGCAGAGCGCGGAGCTGGACGCCGAACTTCAAGATCTGGTGAAGCTGGAACAGGTTTGCTGTGCGCATGTGTCCTGGGATGTGAGGGTCGAAGGCAATGAAGTTCTGTTGACACTCACCGCTGAACAGGAGGTGCTCGGGGTGCTTGTGCGCAGCCTTTCCGATGAGTTTGTAGTTGGCGCATGAGTGGGCTTGATCAAACAGGCAGACGGGCGGCGCTGGGGGCGGTGTTTGGTGTCGTGCTCTGCGCGCTGCCGCCAGTGTTGGTGGTGATGTTTGGAGCAGGTGTTCTGGCTTACCTGCCTACATGGTTTGACTTGGCTTGGCTCGACTTTGTCTTGATTCCGTTCATTGTCTTACTGGGGTCCTTCGCTCTGTATCGCTGGTGGCGTGGTCGCTCAAATTCGCAGGCCGCCCGATGAATGGCTTCTACGTGGCCGCCGCTGCAGCAGAGATTGCTGGGTGCTTTGCAATCTGGGCTTGGGCCCGAGACGGACAGAGCAGCTGGTGGCTAGCACCAGGTGTTGTGCTTCTCGTTCTTTTTGCTTTTCTACTGACGAAGGTCGATAGCGCCTTCGCCGGGCGGGCGTATGCGGCCTATGGTGGGATCTACATCGTGGCATCTCTCGTTTGGATGTTTGTTGTCGAGCGAACAATGCCCGATCGTTGGGATCTCGCTGGCGGTGGTGTTTCGGCGTTGGGTGCTTTGATCATTGTTTACGGAGACCGCACTTAGGTTGGCTGTTGTTTCTTGATCTGAGTCAATGACTAGTATGTCAATATAAACATATCCTTATGTCTTTATTGAAATATGAGACGGAGGGTGGTCATGAACGACAAGCTCATTGGGGATGAATTGAAAGCGCTGGAAAGCAAACCAGCAGGGGAGTCTGAGGTGCTGGGTGCGCCTCCGGGGGCGTCTGAGCGAGTCGTCGACGGACCGGAGAAGGGTGCCAGCACGGCGCCGCCGGTAGAGAGCACCCGTGTTGCGAAGACGGTGGAGAAAAAACCGAAGCAGACCACCGGTGAGCAGCTCCATACCCTTGCGCAGATGCGGCATGATCCTGAGGCAATCCGGCATGCCTTCGAGACCGGTGCCTATCCGTACAAAACAAAAATGAAACGCCCCACCTATGAACGTCATAAGGCCGAACTGCAGGTGGAGCTCCTGAAAGTTCAGAAGTGGGTTGAGGAAACCAACGAGAAGATTGTCGTCCTGTTTGAAGGCCGTGATGCTGCAGGTAAGGGCGGAACGATTAAGCGGTTCATGGAGCATCTCAACCCGCGGGGTGCTCGCGTGGTCGCGCTGCCAAAGCCGACAGACCGACAGAAGTCCCAATGGTTTTTTCAACGCTATATCGAGCATCTGCCAGCTGGCGGTGAGATCGTGATGTTTGACCGTTCCTGGTACAACCGCGCGGGCGTGGACCGGGTTATGGGCTTTTGTTCACCGACTGAATATCTGGAGTTTATGCGTGAAGCTCCTGAGCTTGAACGCATGCTGACGCAAAGCGGCATTCGTCTCTTTAAATATTGGTTCTCAGTTACGCAGGAAGAGCAGAAACGCCGCTTCGCCTCCCGAGAGGTTGACCCGCTTAAGCAGTGGAAGCTTTCACCAATTGACCGGGCCTCACTCAACAAATGGAATGACTACACGGAAGCCAAAGAGGCCATGTTCTTCTACACCGACACGGCGGACGCACCCTGGACCATCGTGAAGTCCAATGACAAGAAGCGGGCGCGGCTCAATTGCATGCAGCATTTTCTGAGTGCCTTGCCCTATCCGGACAAAAACCATCATGTGGTGCGCGGCCCAGACCCCTTGATTGTTGGCAACACAGAACATGTGATTGGACGCAACGAACACATTCTGGGAGCCAGTCTGCATCCGGATCTGCGACGGAATGGTGAGGGTGCTCAATAGCAGTGTAGATATGCCGCTTCCCGGTTGCCTCTATGGTGCGTAGGCCCTAGCGTTTAGGGAAACAAACCATAAAAGCCGGGAGCGCGCTCATGAGCATTGCAGATACAGGAACAGACCATCTTCTCGCCGAGCTGGATGAGGGCGTGCTGACGCTCACAATGAACCGGCCAGAGGCGCGCAATGCCATGTCGGGTGAGATGACCGGTGCGCTTCAGGCAACGCTCGAAGCCGCGCAGCTGGATACAGATGTTCGTTGCATCGTTTTGACAGGTGCCGGTAAGGGCTTCTGTGCTGGTGGTGATGTAAAAGGCATGGCTGCAAGTGGGGATGGTTCTCAGGACGAAAACACAATCGACTTCCGCATTCATCGGCAGCGTCTCAATCAGCGGGGCACCTCTGGGAAACTCTACGAGATGCCAAAGCCAACTCTGGCTGCGCTTCCGGGTGCCGCAGCGGGAGCCGGGCTTGGTCTCGCGTTGGCTTGCGACATGCGAATCATGGCGAGCAATGCGGTGATGACAACCGCCTTCGCTCGGGTGGGTTTTTCAGGCGACTATGGGGGAACATTTTTCCTCACACAGCTCGTGGGAACGGCTAAGGCACGGGAGCTTTATTATCTCTCTGATCGTGTTTCTGCGGCCGACGCGTTGGATTTGGGGCTTACGAACTGGGTCTGTGAGCCTGAAGAGCTGCAGGTCAAAGCACAAGAGATTGCGCGACGCCTGGCAACGGGACCAACTGTCGCCTATCGCTATATGAAAGAGAACCTCAACCGCGCGATCTCTTCCGGCGATCTGAATGACTGCATGGACCTTGAGGCGACCCATCATATTCATTGTGGTCAGACCGAAGACCATCAGAATGCGACCAAGGCATTTGTCGAAAAACGAGAGCCAGTGTTCACCGGTCGGTGATCTGAGGGGCCTGCTCTATTTTAGCGGCACGTAGATATCTGTGATGAGGTCCGATGGTGCCGTCGTCTTTGGATCATTCATATTGATCTCAAAGAGCGGCGCGCCATTGCGCGCTTTATGTGCGGACATGTTTGTTTCTTCAGACATTCGGCTCCCTCAGCTTCCGCTCAGCCTATCTCAAGGCTCTTTGATCAAACCTGCGATATTTGACGTTTGTCTTTGGCGATGAGGTCGGGGTCGTCAGGTCCCGTCAATCTGGCGGTCCTGGGCTCTGCGAAGCAAGCCGATGGTGACAAAGGCGCCGATAAGGGCGAGGCCCATGTCTTTTTGGGCGTCCCAGACGTCTCCCTGCATTCCGAGGAACTCCATCGCGCCGTCGTCAAAAATTTCCGCGGCCAGCCATTCGATCAATTCACAGCCGGCACTGACCCCAAGTGTTGCCATGATTATCAGGGCAAAGAGTGTAGCACTGCGGCGGACCTCGATCGTACGACGGGTGATCTCTCTGGCGAAGAGTGCCACGGTGACACCCTGCAGAACATGACTCACGCGGTCATAGTGATTGCGGCTCAGGTTGAGCTGTTCTTTCAGCCAGTCAAAGGGTGGTACGCCGGAATAGGTGTAGTGCGCCCCGATGACCATCATCAGAAGTAAGGCCCAGATAGCCCAAGTGGTAATGCGCGTAAGTGGAAAACGATACTGAGTTGCGGCGAGGGCCGCAAAGAGCAGGATGGCGGGAAGCGCCTCAAGCCACCAGGTCAATCCATCCGCTGGATCAATAGCAGACCAACCTGTCACGCCAATGAAGGCGACGCCCAAGGCTGCTTTCTCAAGCCGCCCTGGGGGTGTTTTGATGTCAGTTATCAATGTCCGCTTCAGCGAGGCGGGTCATAGACGGTGCCTCAGCCATCAGCGTGTTGATGCTGCTTCGCGATTCCTGGAACGCGGCAAGTTGCTCGCCTGAAAGTGTGCGCCCTGTTGGTACGCGGATACGCTGTGGGTTCACCTTGTTGCCGTTGCGGATCACTTCATAGTGGAGATGGGGTCCAGTCGAACGTCCCGTGGTTCCTACATAACCAATGACCTGACCCTGGCGTACGCGCACACCTTTGCGAATGCCACGGCCATAGCCTCGCATGTGTGCATAGGCTGTTTGGTAGCCATTGGCATGACGGATGCGAACATAATTGCCGAAGCTGCCATTTCGCTGGGCCATCTCAATGGTGCCATTGCCTGCTGCATAGATCGGCGTGCCGCTTGGCGCCGCGAAATCTGTGCCGGCGTGGAGCCTTGTGTACCCGAGAATCGGATGGCGACGATTGCCGAAGTTTGACGAAATGCGAGCACCATCAATTGGTGTCTTCATAAGGAACTTCCGCATGGAGCGTCCCTGTTCGTCGAAGTAATCCCAATTTCCGCCATCGGTTGGTTCATGCCGCCACAGGCGCCGTTCTTTGCCGCGTACATTCATTGATGCGTAGAGAACATCGCCTTCGCGCACGGGGGTTCCGTCCTCGTCATACTCGCGAGTGAAGAACACTTCGAACGTATCGCC